>CALUUN010000004.1 GCA_944323995.1 Candidatus Gastranaerophilales bacterium
AACAGTAGTACGACACAAGGACAACGAAAGGGGCTAAAAGTATGATGAATAGTGGATTTCAGCCTAAATGGGGGGGGGTACTTCTTTAAGCTCTCACCGTGCGGGTTTCGGGGTATTTTGGAGTAAAGGTTTTACGCTTGCGGAGGTTTTAATTACCCTTGCAATAATCGGAATTGTCGCGGCACTAACAATCCCGACACTTGTGCAAAATTACCAAGAAAGAGCATGGAACACAGCATCACAGGTATTCCAGAGAAAACTCGGTGAAGCATTAAGGGTAATGAATGTCCAAGGAACCTTGGCAGGTTATACAACAACAGAAGCATTTGTAGATGAATTATCTAAACATATTAAGATAACAAGAATATGTGATAACGATGATATTACAACATGCTTTTCTGATACCGTAACCTGGGGTGATGAAGAAGTTGATATGTCTAAGATCAAAAAGGCAAAAAACTTTGGTGATGATAAAGTAGGCTGGGGTACAAATACAATAGGCGTACAATTTGCAAATGGTGTAAATGGTGTAATTGCATATAATCCGTCCTGTACTCAAGACCCGTTTAGAAATGATGTTATTTCAATTGGTGAAAACGGTATAGGAACAGATTGTTTGGCAATATTGTATGATGTGGATGGTTTTAAAAATCCAAATACAAATCAGAAGGATTTGAGAGGATTAAATGTAGAGTTAAGTGATCCTTGTGCCATTGAATTATCTGACGGAACGTGTTTTTCTGAACCATTTCACCCTACACCTTTAACAACGGCAGAATGTGACCAATTAGTAGCGGATGGTTATCCTATTAATAAATGTATTACTTACAACGATTATTGGGCAGGCGCGGTAAAAAAATGCTATGATATGGGTTATAGATTACCGAATGACAATGATTTAAGAAAATTAGCCATGGAGATATATCAAGATGTAAATGGAAACTTCAGCGATAACAGATATAGCGACAAAGCGTATGAAATGGGTTTAATAAGTTCTGTTTCAACACTTACGTTTTGGCTATGGACAAATGAAGAGGATAGCAGTATAAATACCAACGCAATTTATCGCGTTTTCCACTACAAAGAAACATACAGATTAAGCGCAGGTAGGTATGATGGGCTTAGTCAGGCGGTGTGTGTAGTGAATTAGGCTATTTATATTAAATCCGAAAATTTTTATCCTCCGAAAGGAGGATTTTTTCTTATTTTGGCTATATATCTTTTAATATATGCCGTATAATTTTTATAGATTATATTGACTTTTTCAAAATAATCATTAAACAGGTAAAAGGTAGTAAGTAAATAATAGGAGACCACACATATGGGTATGGCAGCATCACAGGCAAGATATTTAGGCTTGACCGCAAGAAAAACAAACGTAGAATATGAAGGACAGCAGGTAAACCAGGCTCGTACAGCTCTGGCAAATCAGAGTGCGAACTTGTTTAACCAGCTTTTAACACTGGAAGTTCCGACACCTCCGAGTACAACTGATTACACAACTCTTCAATACTCTTATCAGGACGGTACTTACGCGGAAGCCATTACCGATATGAGTCAGTTAATCGACGATCCGGACGGTTACAATTATCTTGTAACCCACTACCACTATTCTGATATTTATACAGGTGTGGAAACCAAACGTCCGAATCCGCAGGTTATACTTGATACAACTTCCGTACGCAATGTTGTTGCACGCGGTAATGTTACACGGGATCAAGGTACGGGTGTTTATACAATTAACGGTTTTGAAGCCTCTAAATATGACCCGTTTAATGTTGAACAAAAACAGAACTACGACAGAATCTTGAAAGATTACCCCGAACTTGCCGACGTGGATCCTGCTGATATTTATATGTATACTGATGACGATAACATAATGCATTTTGCAACAAAATCGGATCTTGATGCCGCAATTGCAGGTACTGCCGATGCCCGTGAATATCACATTGAAAGCGGTGTCCCGACTTATGTTGGTAACAGCGAGCTTTCACAGTACGACCCGAATGATCCGATACAAAAAGCGGCTTATGACCAGATTAAAAAAGAATTTCCGGATTCTGCATTTGCTCAGGCCGCAGAAGACCAGATTTATACGTATGAATATCAGGGCAGAACCTATTTTGCATGCGCGGATGATTTGAGAACTGCAGCAATCAGTGCTACTGATCCTACAAGACCTACCGAAAACCAGTCACCGCTGATGCAGTATTACGCAGAAGATATTAAAACAAAAATTGAACGTCAGGAAAGAGCTTTTGTTGATGTTGATGAACAGGGACGTCCTTACAGCATCAGATACGAAAATTCAACCGCAACTTTCCCGCTTAATACGGAAACAATTACCGATGAAGATGCTTATAACGATGCCATGAACCAGTATAACTACGATATGGCCGTTTATGAACAGGAAATCCAGAATATCAACGCTCAGACAGAACAGATTCAACAGCAGGACAGAACGCTTGAATTAAGACTCCGTCAGCTTGATACAGAACAGGAAGCACTTCAAACAGAGATGGAAGCAGTTAAGAAAGTTATTGAAAAGAACATTGAATCTACTTTCAAAACTTTTGAATAATGATTAAGAGGTTAAAAGATGTCTTACAAAAACGATAGTTATCTTGTAATAGCAAACAAATTCAGTTCCGCAGGCTCGGATGCCAAGGCACAGCTGTTTGAAACTTACGACAAATTGCGTGATTTGACGGTTTCCGGAAGCGGCATGGGAACGGGGTTTGAAGCAACCGGCGGGTTTTTATATAACCTCGCAAGCCTTTTTGCTCCTTCATCGTTTGCTACCGTTTTCGGGGCATCAGAATCAATGAGTATTCCCGGCACCTCATATTATTCAAATATGACAAGCGGCTCAGCTTACGGCTTAAATTCGTTGTATAACTATTCAGGTTTTCCGAGCGGAGCAGCTCCTGTTTCATGGGGGCTCAGCGGATATTCTACCGGCGGTGCCGCAAGTATCACCGGCTGGGGTTCAGATAGCGGAGTCGCAACAGGTTTTGCCTCAAGCATGGGCGGTTTAGCCGACGTTGCAAGTGCCGCAGCATACGGCGTAGGCGGCGCAAGCGGGTTCGGTATAGGCAAAAATATCGTTCTTCCCCTTGCAAGCTGTATCTCCGGCTGGGGCGGTATCATGCAGGCTGCAGCGCCTTATTTGGGTGAATACGGACTTCCCGCTCTTGTTATGGGTAACCTTATGCAGGGAACCACTTCCGCTGCTCTTGCCGCTTATCAAAACATTACAGGCAATATTACCGCTAACGCTGATACAATTCTTTCAAATAAAGTACGAAATATTGAAACTGTATGCAAAATGCTTGATACGCAGGGTGATGTCGTTAAAAAGATGCTTAAAGAATCCATCGAAGGCGACAGCAAAGCTATCCAGAATTTATAATTAAAGTTTTTCAATTTTTTGCCGTATAATATTTTAAGGAAGGTTACTGCCTTCTGTCTGGTACATTTAGACTTGCAATGATTAAGACATGTTACAAAGATTTACAATTCATGGCAATTATTAACGGTAACAGGTTTTTATATACATGTAGGTCTAAAGTGTAAAGGAGTAATATGCTTCGAGAAACTTTAGAGATGAATATAAAAAGATTGATAGATTTCTTGATATATTCAAAAAACTTCCTGATAAGAAAAAATCCGGTCAAATCATTGAAAAACTCAATAATTGACGGATTAAAAGATTTTCTGACAATGAAAAAAAAGCTGAAAATGGCGCAGTACAGATTGAATTATCACCGCCATCAGCTTCATAAGATGGAACAATTGATTGCGGAAAATAACGAACACAACTTCTTAAAAGGAAAAAATCTCAACGAAACCAGATAGAAGGAAGAAAAATGGGATTAATTAATTCAACAATCAGATTGAATATGCTCTGGGCACAGAAGCTGGATTTGGAATATAAAATTCAGTTAATCACCCAGTCCCAGATGAATCTGGCTCAATCGGTCAGTGACCTGCTGCAGGTCGGAACCGATTATACAGACCCTGATTCTCCCATGGCAAAAATGCTTGCACAGCGGCAGGCAAGGCTGAAAGTTCTTGAGCAGAGATTAATTCAGCAGATGAACCAGTACAAAGCCCGTCTTGATATGGTAACGACAGAAATTGAATCCTGCACGGCAATGCGTGACAAGAGCATTCAATATACGTTTAAATATTAGTTTGAACAAACAGGCTTATAATATCGTTTAAAGCGGCATATTGTCTTTGATACTTCTGCGCTTGTTTTTCCAAAATGCCTATTTGTTTTTTATATTCCGTAATTGAAGCCTGA
Source organism: Candidatus Gastranaerophilales bacterium (assembly GCA_944323995.1). Taxonomy (GTDB): domain Bacteria; phylum Cyanobacteriota; class Vampirovibrionia; order Gastranaerophilales; family Gastranaerophilaceae; genus SIG32. Next base: position 4,310 of record CALUUN010000004.1, read on the forward strand.
CATTCGCGGGAAGAGTTGTTCAAACCTTCCTGAACCTGTTGGGCTTCCTGCAAAACACTTTTCATTGAAATTCCGAGTGCTTCCATTGTTTGTTTAATGATTAAAGCACCGGTTTGTTTTGTAACCCCTGCCGGCAGTTTTGTAATCAATTGCTTCAAAACCGCTACGTTAGACGGAATTTCAAAATCATCCAGATCGGATGTTACAATTTGCGGGCGGATATTAATTTGCGGAGCCGGCTGCTCTGCAGGTTGCGTGAACACAGGCTGCGGCTCGGTGAATACCGGCTGCGGTTCAGTGAATGCCGGAGCGGGCTGTTCATTGAATATATCTTCATCATCAAAGTCGATATCATCCTGAACGGGGTCTTGCTGAATATTTTGCTGCTCATCCGCATTATGGTTATAATCCTGCATATCCATATCAAAATCGTTTTCTTCCGCGCTTGTATCCATTGGAGTAATTTCTATATCGGACTGCATTTTAAGTGCTTCAACAATTTTTTTGCCAACGCCTTCAGTCATTCTGTTATTAGCCATATTTTCCTCTCAAATTAATATCTGAACACGCTTAATTGTAATTAAAACAAAAAAATAATTCAAGAAAATTACTCCTTAGTCTTAATAATATGAAATGTAATTGATACAATTAACTTTTTATGTTATTATAATTACGGTTTTGAGGGCTGAGATGAAAGAGTACAAATTTGACATAATCAAAGAATTAAAATACGGAGAAAATCCTCATCAGAAAGCATGTTTGTGCACCGGCGAGGAGATGGCCGATTATGAAGTTTTATTTGACAAAGAATTGAGTTATGACAATATTCTTAATTTGTATGAGATAACCCGTATTCTCGGGGAATTTTATGATGTACCGGCCGTTGCAATCATGAAGCATGCTTCTTGCTGCGGAGTTGCACTCGGGCGTGATATAGAAGATGCTTATAACAAAGCCTTTGACTGTGATCCTGTGAGTGCGTTTTACGGAACAATCGGGTTTTCTCGCGAACTTGATTACGAAACTGCCAAACACGTAAATTCAATGGGCGTTAAGGCCATTATTGCACCTGACTTTCACCCGAAAGTAATTGACCTTATTAAAGATAATCCCAGCTTAAAACTTGTCAAACTGAATACACCGTTAAAAGATTTACGCTCAATGTGCTCGGAAGAAATAAAGATAACTCCTTTCGGCGTGTTGATTCAGGATAAAAATAACAGCGAACTTGATAAAGATTTGTTCAAAGTTGTGACAAAAACAAAACCCACGACAGAACAGATTGAAGATGCAATTTTTGCATGGAAAGTTATAAAACATGCAAGCACAGATTCTGCGGTTGTTGTAAAAGATTTTGCAACCCTCGGGATAGCTAAAAACGAAACAAATTCGGCCGCCGCAATAGATTCTGCGTTGAAAATAGCATGTGACCGTTCAAAAGACGCAATTATTGCAACCGACGGAATAATTTATTCTCAAGATGCTATTTATGCAGCCGTTCAGGGACGGGTTTCCATGATAATTCAGCCCGGCGGTTCGCATAAGGACGAAGATATAATCAATCTTGCGGACAGATACGGTATCGCAATGATTATGACAGGAATAAGAAATCACAAATACTAGAGGGAATATGGAAATAAAAGCCTGGGATGATTATTTTTTAGATCTTGCAAAAACTTGTGCAAGCCGCTCAAATTGTTTAAGAGCGCAGGTCGGAGCGGTTATTGTCGGCGAGGATAAGAAAATTAAAGCAACGGGTTACAACGGAACCCCGTCAAAAGTTGAATCCTGTTTTGAGCGCGGCGAATGCTACAGAATAAAAAATAATATCCCATCAGGTACGCGTTATGAAACCTGCCGCTCAATTCATGCGGAACAAAATGCTATTATTCAGGCAGGTCAGGACAGGTGCAAAGACGCTACAATGTACATCTGGGGACATAATTTTATATGTATTTTGTGCAAAAGATTTATTGTTCAGTCCGGAATTAAAAACTGTGTTCTGAAAAAAGACGAAAACTCTCCGATAGTAAGAGTTTCTGTTGAAGATATAAGACGCGAACTCAACGCACAATAAAGTTATCAGATATTTTTGCAAAATGCGGTTTTGTTTTGCCCGTCCCGATTAATAAAGATTTTGTTTACTTTTTTATGAAAATCATTAAATAAATTGTATGAAATCAGGTATTTTGTCTACATAAAACAGATGATTTATGCCTGATATGTTAAACATATTTGTATAATTTACGATAAAATATAGAAAGAAAGGCAGGGCAAATGTACAACAGTTTTTATCCGCATTATGACTTGGCAGGGAGAATCCAGCACACAAAGCTGGATACAGGGTTATCAACCGGAATGCCTCCGGCAAGAATGAGCAGGGTAGAGGCTGCCGGCACGCCTGATTTCAAGCAGGTTATGTCGGGTCTTGTCGAAAACTTCAACGCTGAACTGAATGAACCGGACAATTTGCTTAAAGATGCCATGTCAGGAAACGGCAACGTCGATATTCACGATGTTATGACCGCAATGGCCAAATCCGAAATAAGCGTTAACGTGGCAACGCAAATGGTAGGAAAAGTCATACAGGCGTATGACAGAATTATGCAGATTCAGGTGTAAAATAATAATGTTAGTTAAATAGTGGGACGGAAATGGATTTTCAAAAACTTCTTCAAAACAAACCTTTATTATACGGGATTATAGGCGGCATTGTACTTTTGCTGGCCTTGTTTGTTACGATTGGAATTGTAAATTCATCCAAGTCCGGAAACGGTGCCGCAAAAGTTGTCAGTGAAAAAGTTATAAAAGAGCCTTTAGACTTGCTGACTACGGACAATATCGGCAAAGCCATAGAAATTCAGGCGCTTTTGGCGCGCGAAGGCATTGATGCCAGCCGTAAACTCGACGGTACAAAATCAACAATTTTCCTGAAAGAATATACACAAACTCAAAAAGATGCAGCACTTTTAGCTATAGTTAAAAGCGGTCTGATGGATCAAAACGTCGGGCTGGAAATTTTTGACAAAGGCGATTTCACATCGACAAAAGAAGATAAAAGAATAAGACTTGCAAGAGCCATAAACGGCGAAATTGCAAGATTAATCCGAAAAATTCCTCCGATAGAAAATGCGTCTGTATTTATTTCAATTCCGGAACAGACAATGTTCACATCTATGCAAAAACCGGTAACAGCAACAGTTCAGATTACTATTCCGGCAGGAGATAAACTTGACCAATTGAAAGTAAAAGCAATAACAAACCTTTTGCTTGGCAGCGTAACGGGTTTGACAGCGGAGAATATAGCAATTACAGACACAAACGGAAATGTATACTCAAGCATAATTGACGCACAGGACGAAATGCTTGAGAGATTACAGGAAAATGACAAATACATGCAGCAAAAAGTTGCGGCGCAGTTGGACAGACTCATCGGTAAAGGTAATTACGTCGTAACCGTAAGCACGTTTTTGCGTCAGGCACCTGTTGAAAAATTCACCATAGAATACGATCCGACTAAAAAAACAGCCGTAACCGAGCAAAATTTCACCGAAGGTCTTGGAGATCAAACACAGGATTCCAACAGAAATGTCAGCGCGGTTAGCGTTTATCTGCCGAACGGACTTCCTCAAGGCGGCTCTGATTCTTCGCAAAACAGAAGCTATTCGCGTTCAGCGACCGAAACTCAATACGGTGTTACCAAAACTCAAACTAATGAATATATTAAACCGGGTGTTGTTGAAGAAATTTCAGTTGCAGTTACTCTTGAAAAATCCGCAATTCCCGCTAATACAACACTTGAAGAATTGAAAGAACTGATAGCGCATGCCGCAAGTCCGAAAGTTGATCCGGAAAATGTATCAATTGCATTTTCAGATTCAACAGATCCTTATCTTGCATCAGACAGACCTGTTAACCTTCCCAAACCGGATGAAACAGGCAATCCGTGGTGGCTTGCAATTGCACTCAGCGGTGCCGGTTTGTTAATCCTCTTCAAAGTTGTTTCGGATAAAGTTAAACAGGTTCAGGAAGCCAACAGACGCGAAGTCGAACAATTAAGACAAAAAACAGCAGAACAGGATAAACAATTGAGCGACATCAATTCACGCGCGGCACAGTTAACCGCAAGACAATCCGAACTTGCGCAGAACCTTCTTGAGCAGCAGCAGAGAGAATATCTGCCGCAGCAGGATGAAGGCAAACTCCTTGAATCACTCAACAATCTTTCTGCCGAAATGTCAGACGCTGATGCAGAAGAAGCTGCAGAAAAGATTAAGAGCTGGATTGAACAGGGTTAGAAATTTTGGTAAAGGAAAATGGCAATACAGGGTTTTAATTATCAGGAATTTGCTCAGAATTTAACGGCGCAGGCTCAGGAACTTGTGCCGCAAGATTTTGCCGATAACGAAAAACAGTATGTCGTAAACACTCTTTTAAATTTTTCGGCTCTTGCGGGCGAAGCCTTATACAACGATACGGAATCAAACTTCAATGCCGATCAGGCAATGATGATAACCCAGATTATTGCGGAATGGGCGTTTCACAAATCGGTTGACCTGATTCGTTCAAAACTCCCGCAGGAATACTGGGATCCGATAATGCAGAAAATCGCGTTTACGATTTTTGAAATTGCAAAACAGACTTTTAAACAGGGCCTTCCGCAGGATCAAATATTACAATTAATAGAGCACCATGTAAAAAAGACATACCTTGATGCTCTGGCAGAATTAAAAGACAAAGGTTTTATCTCGGAAGGCTTGATGGAACAGGCTTCCAAACAGTCTAATATTGATGCTATGATGCAGCAGATGAACGAAGAGCAGGCCGCAGCGGAACAGCCGCAGGTTCAGGCAGATCCTGCGCAGGGTGCTGTTCCCGCAGCACAGAGTACACCTGTTCAGGGCGGCTCAAGTCCGAAGGTTATGAAACTTGCAACCGTAGCGCTTCTTTTCCAAAAAATGAAGCAGGAAAAAGTTCAGACATTTTTGGACAAATTCAATCCTGACGACGCATCAACAGTCATAAAATACATGGGCATGCAGGATTTAGGCAGCAGAGTAAGCGTTTCCACCACAATGAAATGCTTAAACGAAATTCGTACAAATCTGCCCAAACCGCAGGAGTTAAGTCCGAGCAAAATTGTTGCAAAATTACAAAAAGTTACAGAAGGGATAGAACGGCAACAATTGGAAACAATGCTTAAACCTGAGAGAATGAAGGTAAAACGCCTTGTATTCAATGCTTTGGAGGGTGAGTTTTATGAAGTTGCACCAAAAGTTGCAAACATTATTGCCACCCATATACAAGATAGTGTATAATAATATTGAATCATGATTATTAAAAAGAAAAAAATTCAACCGGAGGAGCTCAAACCGCAGGAAGCCGCTCAGGAGGCTTCACAACAGGTCGATGAAGATGCCATCGACTTATTTAACCTTGACAATATTGATTTCAAGCAGCGCAACGAGCGGCGCAGAGGCGACAGACGACGCGGATTCAGACGAATTGACGACAGAAATTTAATCTCGCGTGCCCGAGAAGAGGCCGACGCAATTCGTGAAGCTGCGGCAAAAGAGGGATATCAAAACGGTTTAGAACAGGCAAAATCAGACATTGAGGATTTAAAAAATTCCATCTCGGCATTTGCAGGCGCAAAGCAGGAGGTTTTTGATAAAATAGCTCCGCAGATTCTTGAAATAAGTGTTGATATTGCGAAAAAAATAATTAAAAAAGAATTAGCGCAATCGCCCGATATTCTTCTGGAGAGCGTACATGAGATTATGAAAGGTCTTTCAAAAGAGGAAACCAAGATAACAATCAGGGCGAATCCGTCTCAGGTAAGCATGCTCAAAGGTGAAGTTCCCGAAATAGCGGAAAATCTGGGGCTGGAAGCTAAAATCATGGTAATTCCGGACGATTCCGTAATGGAAGGCGGGTGCGTTGTGACAACGACAAACGGTGTGGTAGATGCAACAATTGAAACTCAATTGGCAATAATAAGCGAGGCTTTGAAAGAAATTTAATGGCACAGGCTAATTCAGGAAGCAATCCAATAAGTGAAATTTTCTTGGCAGTATTTGTACTGACACTGCTGTTAATTTTGCTTGTTGAAATGCCGACCTGGGTTATTAATTTTTCAATAAGTTTGAACATAGCACTCGGGATAGTGTTGTTGATGATAGCCTTGTACGTTCAAAAAACGCTTGAACTTGCAGCATTTCCGTCAATTATACTTCTTGGCACCATGTTTCGTCTGGTACTTTCGATTGCATCTACCAGATTAATTCTTGCAAAAGGCGAAGCGGGCGAAGTTATTCATGCATTCGGAACATTTGTAACGGGCGGAAACATGGTAGTCGGCGGCGTAATCTTCTTGATTATTACGGTTGTACAGTTTATGGTAATCACAAAAGGTGCCGAACGTATTGCCGAAGTTGCCGCAAGGTTTGCGTTGGATGCGATGCCCGGTAAACAAATGACAATCGACGCGGATTTTAACGCGGGATTAATATCACCGGAAGAAGCGACCAAAAAGCGTGAAGATTTGCAGAGGGAATCAAACCTTTTCGGTTCAATGGACGGTGCCATGAAGTTTGTAAAAGGTGATACCATAGCAGGTATTATTATTGTAATCATAAACATAGTAGGCGGCTTGTGCGTAGGTTGTTTGATGAACCAGATGCCGATAGCGGATGCGGTTGCAAAATATACGGTATTAACAATCGGTGACGGTTTGGCGTCACAGGTTCCGTCGTTGTTGATGTCAATAGCGGCCGGTGTATTTATGACAAGGTCGTCGGCTGCAAGTTCTTCACTCGGTGCGGATGTTGCGGGTGAAATCTTAAGCAAACCGTATTCACTGTTTTTTGCTTCGGGATTTTTGATGCTGCTTGCAGTTACAGGGCCTATTACGGGTTTGCCGTGGTTTCCTTTTCTGGCGTTTTCAATCGGGCTCGGCATTGCAGGATTCTCGGTATTGATTAACGCGGATGTACAATCACAACTGGGTCAGTTAGAAAACGTGCGTCAGAACATGCAGGATCTTGTTAACCCGAACAGGATGTATGAGCGCCTCGGGGTTGATGTTTTGAGCTTGCAGGTAGGCTCAAATCTTCTTGTAATCGCGGATCCAGATCAAGAAGGACAATTGCTTGCCAAAATTGCGGCGTTACGTCAAAGGGTTACGGATGAACTCGGGTATATTATTCCGAACATAAGAATTATGGATTCATCCGCACTTGATGCGAACGAATACATGATATCAATCCGCGGAAACACTGTTGCAACGGGTTACGTATACCCAGGCAGATTAATGGTAATAGCGGATCAGTGGGATTCAATGAGAAAAGAAGTTCCGGACGATGCGATTATCGGTATTGATCCGACTTATCAAACGCAGGCTTACTGGATTACATCAGAAGATGCAAAATCCGCAAGATCGGTTACAGCGGTTGATTCAACCGACGTTATCGTAACTCACCTTCAAGAATGCGTGCGAAAACACGTTGATGATGTCATGACAAAAACAGATGTTCTTAAACTAATGGAACTTGTAAGATCCCAAGACCCGACACTTGTAAATGACCTTGTGCCGACGATTATTTCAACAAGCGATTTAAGAAAGATTTTTGTTAACCTAATCAGAGAAAAAGTTTCAATAAAAGACATTATATTTGTATTTGAAAGACTTTGCGATTACGCGAGATTTTCAAAAGAGCCGGATATATTGTCCGAACGATTGCGTGCGGCGCTCGGCCGTCAGATTTGTCTGTCAAATGTTCAGGATGATAAAGTTTTGTACGCTCTGACACTTTCGCCGGAGTGGGAAAAAATACTTGACGACAGCTGCCAGAGAACCGAACTCGGTACAATGTTTCTGTTGAATCCGATGCAGGTTCAGGAGCTTATTGAAACTACGGCAACGACCCTGATGCGTGCACACCAGACTTGCGGCAAACAGCCGGTAATATTGTGTTCACCGAGAATCAGGCTGCCGCTTTATCAGCTGTTGGAACGTCATATTCCGACTATTGTCGTAATATCATATTCTGAATTGATTACGGATATCAAGGTTGAAGCGATTGACACAATCGGCGAAGCCTACGCAATGGAATAAAAAATGATTAAGAAATTTTTAATTTTGTTAATAAATCTTTATCAAAAGGTTTCGCGGCTGACACCGCCGGTTTGCAGGTTCACACCGACCTGTTCGGAGTATATGAAGCAGGCAATCGGGAAATACGGGGTGATAAAAGGCGGCTGGCTCGGGATTAAAAGGGTCTGCAGATGCCATCCCTTAAACCCCGGCGGATATGATCCGGTGCCGTAGTCTTGCCAAAATTCAAAAAAAATGCTATATTAAAACAGTAGTACGACATAAGAACAACGAAAGGGGCTAAAAGTATGATGAATAGTGGATTTCAGCCTAAATGGGGGGGGGTACTTCTTTAAGCTCTCACCGTGCGGGTTTCGGGGTATTTTGGAGTAAAGGTTTTACACTTGCGGAGGTTTTAATAACTCTTGCGATAATCGGCATAGTCGCGGCATTAACAATCCCGACGTTAGTGCAGAACTTCCAATCAAGAGCATGGGATACAGCATCAGAAGTATTCCAAAGAAAACTTGAAGAATCGTTAAAGGTAATGAATGTTCAAGGAACCTTAGCAGGATATACAACAACAGAAGCGTTTGTAAATGAACTTTCAAAACATATTAAAATAACAAGAATATGTGAAAATGATGAAATAACAACATGTTTTGCAGATACAGTAACCTGGGGAACAGAGAATGAAGAAGTAGAGATGGCAGATGTAAAAAGAGCATCACACTTCGGACAGGATAGCTGGGGAACAAATACTGTAGGAGTACAGTTTGCAAACGGTATTAACGGTGTAATTGCATACAACCCCGAATGCAGACAGGATCCATATTCAAATCAAATAACAGGAACTAGCTGCTTAGCAATATTATATGACGTAGACGGATTTAAGAATCCAAATACACAGAATAAAGATTTAAGAAGTATAAACGTATCAAGTTTAGGCGGAAGTTCATGTTCATTTGAAGTAGACGGAATATGTTTCGGAACACCATTTCAACCGACAGCATTAACAGCAGCAGATTGTAACGCAAACAAAGCAAAATACGGTATACAGAACTGCATGACAGTAGATAATGACTATTGGGGCGGCGCAATGAAAGCATGCGCAGACCAAGGAAAGCGACTACCAAACGACAGTGAACTAACAACTTTAGCAAATGACTTGTACAACACAACAGTAGGCGGCGGCGACGGAGAATCAGTATATGCAACCATGAACACAGACAAAGCAAGTTCATACGGCATTCCCCTCACTGATTTAGGTGGCGGAGTTAGCGGCTTCCTCCTGTGGTCCGGTCTGGAGACGGACGCTCGCTACGCGCACGCACGCGAATTCGGCTCCGTGACCACGCTCTGGGCCTCGAATGGCAACAGAGTCTACTCCGGCCCGATCTTCTGGGCGGTTTGCGTAGGTGAATAGCAGCAGAATTTCCTCTCCCCTTGTGGGAGAGGCTTTGCTTACGTTGATTTGCTTTGCTCCTCAAGGTGGGAGGGAGTTTCAGGCATATCATTATGGCGATATTGCGATTACCACGCAGACTGCGTCTGCTCGTAATGACAATATGTTATCTTCCTCACCATACGCAAGACAGGTGGACTAAAACCTGTCCGCTAATCCACAGAGAAGATTTCTTTAATATCTTCCATCGTAAGCGATTTGGTAATATTTCTGTCAACCGAAATTACGCTGTCAACCAGGTTACGCTTAATTGTTTTGAGTTTTTGGATTTTTTCTTCAACCGTATTTTTTGTAATAAGTCTGTAGACAAAAACTTTTTTAGTCTGCCCGATACGGTACGCACGGTCGGTTGCCTGATCTTCAACAGCAGGGTTCCACCACGGGTCGTAGTGGATTACGTAATCCGCGCCTGTGAGGTTCAAGCCAGTTCCGCCGGCTTTCAAACTGATTAAGAATATCGGAATTGAAGGCGTTGAATTGAATCTTTCAACCGCGGCCTGACGGTCTTTTGTTTTACCTGTCAGATATTCGTAATCAATACCTTCGCGCTCAAGCCACGCTTTGACAATATCAAGCATGTCCACAAACTGGCTGAACAAAAGCACTCTGTGACCTTCCGAGATAATTTCTTCAAGCATTGATTTAAGTTTTTCAAACTTGCCTGATGACATAATATTTTTGACGTTTTCTTTGTCATATAATCTCGGATGGCAGCAGATTTGACGCAATCTGAGCAGCGCTGAAAATATTGAAAGCCTGCTTTTTTCAAGTCCGTTTTGTTCAATGCTCTTGAACAGTTCTTCTTTTGTACTGTCAAGAACCTGAAGATAAAAGTCGCGCTGTTCATCCGTAAGTTCGCAGTATGCAATGTTTTCAACCTTATCGGGCAAGTCTTTTGCAACATCCCGTTTCATACGGCGTAAAATAAACGGATAAATCTGCAATTTCAAACGCTTTTCAACAGTTTTGTCCTGACGCTCCATAATCGGATTGACATATCTGTAATTGAAATCCGCAACACTGAATAAAAATCCAGGCATCAAAAAGTCAAATACCGACCAGAGTTCCTCAAGTTTATTCTCAATCGGAGTACCGGAAAGTGCCAGTTTATGCTGAGATTGCAATTTTTTCACCGCCTGTGCGGTCTGTGACATTGCGTTTTTTATATTCTGTGATTCATCAAGAATTATGTATCTGAAATTAATATTTTTGAGTTTTTCAATATCGCGTCTTATCAGCGCATAACTTGTAATCACAACGTCATAATTCGGGATTTCTTTGAACAACTGTTTTCTTTCAATCCCCGAAAGTTTTAAACAGCTCAAAGTCGGCGCAAACTTCTGGATTTCGGATTCCCAGTTGAAAACAACCGTTGTCGGACAGATTACAAGTGTCGGCATCGGGCCGTCCTCTTCTTTTGCCTTTTGCACAGCTGTCAGCGCCTGCAAAGTTTTACCGAGCCCCATATCATCCGCCAGTATTCCGTTAAGTCCGTATTTATACATAAACCACAGCCAGCCGAAACCCTTGGTCTGATATTCGCGGAATTCCGCATGAATTCCTTCGGGCAGTTTTAAATCTTCAGCGGTTGAGAATGTTGACATCTGCTGCCAGAATTTTTCAAAATCTTCGCTTAAAATAAGCTCCACACCAAGGTTCTTGAGTTCATTGATAAGCCCCGCACGGTAAGTTTTTACGGTAAATCTGTTGTCGGGCGTTCTGTAAACATCAAACGAGTTGAATGCTCGCATCATTGCGTAAATATTCTGCGCAGGATATTCCACAAACCCGAGGCTCCTTATCCTTGCATATTTTTCACCGCTCTGGATAGTTTCATAAATATCGTCAAAGTTAATGATTTCTTCACCGACTCTGCCGAAAATATGTACTTCAAAACTGTCTTGAACTTCCTCGCTGAATTTTATTTCCGCGCAGAGTTTGAAAGGATCGTCAAGAAGTTTGAAGAAATTCATGTCGTCTTTTTCTTCAAATTTCCAGCCTTCACCGGCCTGCTTGATGTAATAGTTATAAAAATCTATTGCGTTTTCTTTTTCCAGCGCAAGGTTATTGGTCTGCATAGGCACAAATTTGCATGCCAGAAGCATATTGTACGCTTCAATTTCGTGTTTGTAATTGCGTTTGACCCAGTATATCAAATCTTCATCGGGCTTTTTGATTGTAATATAAGGTGATTTTTCGTTTGCGGATTTGGAAAAAGGCACCTTGACCCCGTCATATTCAAATTCCAGCGCGGCTTTTAACGACTGGTCGTAATCTATACCCATTGTAACTATATTCAACGGCGGACGTTCTTCAAGCATGAGTTTTGAAATGTTATCCGCAATTTTTACGTCCATAACTTCGCGGAGTTTGGGCAGTTCTTCATAAATAAATTTGCCGCCTTCAGCGTCTTTCAAATCGGTGAATGAGGATTTTAAAAGATTTTGCGGAATTGACTGCATCGCAATATTTGTCGGGAAAATTATGTTTTTATACCTTCCCCACTTTAAATGCCTTGAAAAATATCTGACCTCCTCGAACGGATAAACATCATCTTTGTCCGGTCTTTGCCATTCAAGAGAAAGCAAAATTGTTCCGGCCTGCGAACTGTTTACGTAAAGAACAAGTTTCCATTCTTTGTCGGTGAATTTTAAACGCTGTTTGGTCTTTTCGTCAAGAACTTCATCCGCCATCGAAAGCAAGTTGAACATCGGCCCGAATTTTGTAATCGGAATGTCGTACCAGCCCGCTTTTTTGTCCTGACGGGAAATTTTTAAAAGTTCTTTTAAAATGTTAATTTCAACTTTTTGAGTGTTATTAAGTTCAAAATTTTTATCCTGTTTTTGCGCCTCAATAAGATTACGCAAAATAGGCTCAATCTGTCTTACAACCTTGCCTGTTTCTCGCGACATGACAAGAATTGAAAAGAAATTAGCCTTTCTTTTCGGGTTGAAATGGAAAATATAGTTGCCCTTGGGTTCAACGGCCAAGGCGGTATTTTCGTCCGGAAAATCAGCTTCAATTCCGAATTTGGTTTCCAGCCAATCCTCATAAGCATGCTCGTCTATAGCTTTGAGCGCCACCGCAACCGCATGTTTGCACCATTCCTCTTTTAACGGGCAATTACAACGGGCAGTTACACCGTTTTTCTTGAATATTAAATCGGTATTATAATGATCCTGAAAATTTCCTTTTACTTTTGCCATATAAAAATTCTTTTCAGGATAAGCATCAAATACCATATCTTTCAGATGGTATTCATAACCTCTGCGCCAGCTGCCGGCACTTGCATGCTCTTTTATAAATTTATAATTAAATTCCTCTACACCCATTTGTGGAGTATAATCTTCCTTCTTCTAAGGGTACAACGCCGGATATAGATTAAAATCTATAAGCCCTTACACCTGATATTATTGCATAAATATATTAAAAGTGCAAGTATTTATTTGACAAGGAAATTATGAAATCCAAAGGCAAATAAAATTCCGAACACAGCACCGAAAAACACTTCCAAAGGCGTATGTCCCAGAAGCTCTTTCAATTTGCCGCCGACAGCCTGAAGGTCATGTTTATAAAAATCATCCATCATTCTGTTTAAGCATGCCGCTGTTTTTCCCGCAGCACGTCTTAAGCCAGCAGCGTCATACATGACAATTAATGCGTAGCCGAAAGCAGTCGCAAAAATTAAAGAATCAAATCCCGCAATAATTCCTATTGAGGTGCTTAATCCCATAACACCCGCCGAATGCGAACTGGGCATTCCGCCCGTTGTGGTAAATATTTTAAAATTAATTTTTTTTGTACGGATTGTAAATACAAAAAATTTTATAACCTGCGCAAAAAATGCCGCAAGAATTCCGCTGGATAAGGCTTCATAGCCGTTGTTCAAAATCAAAGTGTGCATATTTCTCTCTTTCGTTCTTTTTGATTATAACAGAGTGGTTTTACGGTTGCAACAAGTTTACAAAACTTACCGAATACGGATTTTGCCGGTTATTTGGCTGAAAACATCCGATATAATACCGTTTTCAGACAGTAATTTTTCACATTCGTCAAGCAGATTATTCAAATCATCTTTTGCCCTGTCAAGCCCGTAAAGATTTGTGTATGTAAGTTTTCCGGCGGCTTTATCTTTGCCGAGAGTTTTACCCATCTGTTCAAATGTTGAAGTTTCATCAAGAATATCGTCCGCTATCTGGAAGGCAAATCCGAGTTTTTGGGCATAATCAGTCATAATATTAAGCTGTTTTTCACCGGCACCCGCAATAATTGCTCCTGTTCTGATTGAAAGTTTAAACAAGTCGGCTGTTTTATGGGTATGGATATAACTCAAAGTTTCACAAGGATTCAAGGGTTCTGACTTTTCGCTTTCTATGTCGACGACCTGACCTGCGATAACACCGTATGCTCCGGCAAATTGAAAGTATTCTTCCAAAATCTTGAGCAGCTTTTCGGCACCTAAATTTTTTGAATGTTTTGTGATTATCTGAGGCGCAAATGTAAGCAGAGCATCACCCGCAAGAACCGCGGCCGCTTCACCAAAAACTTTGTGATTGGTTGGTTTGCCGCGCCTGAAATCGTCATTATCCATACACGGCAAATCGTCATGAATCAGAGTTTGCGCATGAAGCATTTCTATTGCGCATGCGGTCGGAAGTGCATCTTGAATATTTCCGCCGAACATTCTGCAAGTTTCAAGACACATCACGGGTCTTAATCTTTTCCCCGGCAAAAGCACTGTGTAGCGCATGGATTTGAAAATATTTTCGGGATAATTTATTTCCATGAACCTGTCTAAATTTTCATTTACCAAATCAATCAGTTTATTCATCTGCGTCCAATTCCTTATATAGCTGCTGTTTTAAAGTATTACGCGCGCTTCTGCGCTTTTTGCCGCTTATTTTTGCGACTTCGCGGTTATTAACAACCTTTTTAGTATGTTCAATTTTTAACCCTTCATACTTTACTCTCTCTTTAAATTCCATTGCTTCATTAACAAAATTAAGATAACTTTCATACCTTGACAAATCAATTTTGTCAAGATTTGCAAGAACCGCACAGCCGTCCTCATTTTTGTGCAGACAGTCGCTGTATTTGCAGCCGCCGCTGAAACGCGAAATATCATCAAACAATAAATCCACATCTTGAGGCATGATAAAATCAAATTTAACGTTACTGAAGCCCGGTGTATCGACAATTCGGGAAGTTTCGTTAATTTTGACGATTTCGCAATGCCGGGTTGTATGGGTGCCTCTGCCTATTTTTTCGCTGACCTGTTTTGTGCGCAGATTTAGTTCGGGATTCAAAGCATTAACCAGACTGGACTTTCCGGCGCCTGAACCGCCGCAAAGAACGCTTGTTCTGTCTTTTAGCAATCTTTCAAATTCTTTCAACCCTTTATGTTCGGTCGCAGAAGTAAAAACAATTTCGTAGCCGAGCGGTTCGTAAATATCAAGAATTTTGTTTTTCACATGTCTGTCCCATTTTAAATCGCTTTTATTAAAGCAGAGAACAGCCTCTATGTTGTGGTATTTGGCAAGCGCTATATATCTGTTAAGCTGTTCAAAATTCAAATCCGGTTCTTTCAGGGCAGACACTATAATAATTCTGTCAATATTTGCTACACTCGGACGTGAAATGAAATTTTTCCGCGGAATTAATTTCTCAATCACTCCGCTGCCGAATTCCACAAAATCACCGACCAAAATGCGCTCTTTGCGCTTTTTTAAGATTTCTCTCACTTTGCATTCAAAATTGTTTACGCCGTCATTAACGTAATAAAAATCCGAGTGAATTTTGTAAATTTGTCCTTCTGCCATTACTGTTTAATATTATCACATAATCTAAGAATTGTTAAGGTTGTTTGAATTTTTGAATTTTTATGGTATTATCAATGTATTAAAGATATATTTTAGTAAAGGGGAAAAATATGATTTCAGTAAACGACTTAAAAACAGGCTTGACTCTTGAATTGGACAACGGTCTATGGTCAGTAGTCGAGTTCTTGCACGTTAAGCCGGGCAAAGGCGCAGCTTTTGTAAGATCAAAACTTAAAAACGTTGAAACCGGTCAGGTTGTGGAAAAAACATTCCGCGCAGGCGAAAAAGTTGCAAAGGCTATGCTTGACAGACGCGAAATGCAGTATCTGTATAAAGAAGGAAAAGAATTCGTAATGATGGATATGGAATCATACGAACAATTACAACTGACTGAAGATCAAGTCGGTGCCGGCATTAAATATTTAAAAGAAAATATGGTTGTTCAAGTATTAATGCACGATACGAGAATTATCGGCGTTGATATTCCGGCACACGTTGAACTGGAAGTTGTTGATACACCTCCGGCAGAAAAAGGAAATACGGCTCAGGGCGGCACAAAACCGGCAACTCTTGAAACCGGTGCCGTTGTTAACGTTCCGTTCTTTATTTCTAACGGAGATAAAATAAGAGTTGATACACGTACAAATGAATATTTGGACCGTGTATAAAATCAGGAAAGGCATACAAAATGAAATTTGATACGGATTATATTGAAAAATTAGCTGAAATAATTGCCGATAAAGGTCTTACGGAAATTTCTCTTGAAGACGGCAATCAGGCAATAACAATAAGAAAAGAATTACTCACCGGCGCAATTCAGGTTGCGGCGCCTCAGGCAGTTCCGCAGGCTGCTCCGGCACCTCAGGCTCCTGCAGCTGCACCGAAACCCGAAGTTAAAAAAGGCCAGCCGGTAACTTCTCCTATGGTGGGAACCTTCTACAAAGCACCGTCACCGGATGCAAAACCGTTTGTCGAAGTCGGTCAAACAGTTTCTAAAGGCGATGTTGTTTGTATTGTTGAAGCTATGAAACTTATGAACGAAATTGAAACCGAATTTTCAGGCAAAATTGTTGAAATTTGCGTTGATGACGGACAGCCCGTTGAATTCGGTCAGGTATTAATGTATATAGAATAGTTGAATATAAGTGAGATAACAGTCTCACTTATATTTTTTAAGGGAACGTGTATGTTTAGAAAAGTATTGATAGCAAACCGCGGAGAAATCGCGGTAAGGATTATAAGAGCGTGCAGAGAAATCGGTATTCCGACAGTTGCAATATACTCTCAGGCCGATGCAAATTCACTTCATGTAAGACTTGCCACAGAGGCTTACTGTATAGGGCCTGCAGCAAGTTCTCAGAGTTATTTAAGCATTCCTGCGATAATCTCGGCAGCACTCGTATCCGGCGCGGATGCAATCCATCCGGGTTACGGTTTTATGTCGGAAAGAGCCGACTTTGCGGAAATTTGTGCAAAACATAATATAAAATTTATCGGGCCGACACCTGATGCTATGCACAAAATGGGCGACAAGGCAACCGCACGCAAAACAATGATTGAAAATAACGTGCCGGTAACTCCGGGAACGGGAATTTTGAAAACTCCCGAAGAAGTAAAGGAATTTGCTAAAAAAGCCGGTTACCCGATTATCCTGAAAGCAACGGCCGGCGGCGGCGGAAAAGGCATGAGAATTGTAAGAAGCGACGACGAAGTCGAAACTAATATGAATCTTTGCCAGTCTGAAGCGCAAAACTTTTTCGGAAACCCCGACGTTTATGCGGAAAAATATCTTGAAAACCCGCGCCACATAGAAGTTCAAATCCTTGCCGACCAGTACGGAAACGTGGTGCACCTCGGGGAACGTGACTGCTCAATTCAGCGCAGACACCAAAAATTAATAGAAGAAGCTCCCTCTCCGGCAATTAATGAAGAAACCAGACGTGAAATGGGCGCTGCTGCCGTCAGAGCCGCAAAAGCCATTAACTACGAAGGCGCCGGAACATGCGAATTCTTGCTTGACCATGACGGCAAATGGTATTTTATGGAAATGAATACACGTATTCAGGTTGAACACTGTGTAACAGAAATGATTTCAAACGTTGATTTAGTCCGTGAACAAATTATGGTTGCAGCAGGCGAAAAACTTGACTTTACGCAGGATGAAATCGTTTTAAGAGGTCACGCTATAGAATGCAGAATTAACGCTGAAAATCCGGAAAAAGACTTCATGCCCAATCCCGGACAAATTACGGGTTACGTAACACCGGGCGGATTCGGTGTAAGAGTTGATTCGCACGTTTATCAGGATTATTCAATCCCGCCTTATTACGATTCAATGATAGGTAAATTAATCTGCTGGGGCAGAACACGCAACGAAGCAAGACGCAGAATGTATCGCGCCCTGAAAGAGTACGTTGTTACGGGTATTGAAACAACTATTCCGTTCCATCAGGATATTGTTGAAGATGAAGTGTTTATCAGCGGAAACTTTAACACGGGATTTATTGAAGATTACTATAAACGCAAAGGCAAAAAGTAATTTGATTATAAGTATCAAAAAATTATAAAAAAAGGAGTTCGTAAAAACGAACTCCTTTTTATCGGTTTTTCAAAAACTATTTGCCGTTAACAACAGTTTTGAATTTTTTACCTGCAGAGAAAGCAGGAACTGTTTTAGCAGCGATTTTAAGTTCTTTACCTGTTTGCGGGTTTCTGCCGATTCTTGCAGCTCTTTTGCGAGCTTCAAAAGTACCGAAACCTACCAAAGTAACTTTTTTGCCTTTAGCAACTGTTTTTTGGATTGTGTCAACCCAAGCGCTCAAAACTTCTGATGCTTCTTTTTGAGTAACATTTGCTTTTTTAGCAATTTCTTGTACTAATTCTTCTTTGTTCATAATAAAACTCCTTTTCTTTATGTACATGCTTAATTATAGCCTAATTTTTCCGCAGTGCAAGTAGTTTACAATAATTAACCTTTAAAAAACATCTGTTTGTATGAAAAATAGAGAGTTTTTGTATACAAAAAGTAATAATGTCGGGAATTTTGAGTATTTTTTTTTGTTTTTTGATACAATGTAAGAAGAGTATGAAAGAAAGAGTATTACTGTTTATAATAGTATTCGGACTGGGAGTTTTTATATACATTTTCCAGAGTTATTTTAACACCGTTTGGGGACTTGCGTTTTTAATAGCGGCAATGGTGCTCTATGCATTGTTTACAAACCTTGCATACAAAATCAAAAGCCGTAACCTGCAAAAATACCCGCAGAATATTAACGAAAACTACAAACCTTTTGTGTCGGTAATGATTCCGGCACATAACGAGGAAAGCGTTATCGGTCAAACCGTCGAAAACATTTTAAATATTGATTATGAGCCTTTTGAAATCATTGTTATTGATGACAGAAGTTCGGATAATACCGCCTCAGTTATAAAAGATTTGGAAAAAAGATACGAAAAAGTTACTGCCGTTATAAGATCAAAAGACGCATTTCCGGGCAAATCCGCCGTTTTAAATGATGCTTTAAAATATACAAAAGGCGAAGCAATACTTGTATTTGATGCTGATGCAAGAGTAGAACCCGATTTTTTAAAAAAACTTATTCCGGCACTTGAGCCTGAAGATGTCGGAGCGGTTCAGGCAAGAAAAGTTATACGCAACAAAGACGAAAATATTTTAACCCGCTGCCAGAATAACGAGATGACACTTGATACACATTTTCAGGTGGGCAGAGATTCGGTCAAAGGCGCCGTGGAACTGCGCGGAAACGGTGAATTAATTAAACGCGAAGCTATTGATGATATAGGCGGCTGGAATAATTACACAATTACTGACGATCTGGATATGTCAACAAGATTGCATATAAAAGGATGGGACGTAAGATTCTGTAAAGACGCCGTTGTATATGAAGAAGGCATAATGTATCTCTGGCCTTTATACAGGCAGAGAAGACGCTGGCTTGAAGGGACTATAAGACGTTACCTTGAATATGCCGGAGATGTTTTAACATCAAAAGATATGCCGCTCAGGGTAAGCCTTGATCTTGTTGCATACGTATCGCAGTTTATCATGCCTGCCTGGTTTATTATGGAGATAGTTATACGCGGATTCAAAGTGCTGGCTAAAGATGCCTCACCGCACATGCTCTATTCATCTTTGATAATAGGATGCGTAATCGGTGTCGGATTTTTTGTAGCTGCAAGATACAGCTTGAGACGCTACGGAAACCTCACAAGGCTTGACGCTTTTAATCAGGCATTTGAAACCACAATATATTTATTTATTATCTGGTTCCCGCTGGTGCTGTTTATCGGGTTCAAAATTCTTTTTATGAAAAAAGATATGAACTGGGGCAAAACCGCACACGGACTTGTTCAAAGAGAACATGCAATCCAAAAAGCAAAAGAAAAAATCAGAAACGCAAAAGAAGAATTAAAAAAATTATTACTAACCAAATAGGAGAAATATAAATGACAACAACAGACACCGTCGCAAATGTTAAAGACAAAATCCGCTCGGTAAAAGATTTTCCGAAACCGGGCATAATCTTTAGGGACATTACAACAGCACTCAAAGATGCCGGAACTCTAAAAGAAATGATTGACTATTTGTGCGATCAGTTTAAAAACGAAAAAATTGATTATATAGCCGGAATTGAAAGCCGCGGGTTTATATTCGGCATGCCAATGGCATACAAACTGAATGCGGGCTTTGTACCTATCAGAAAACCGAACAAACTCCCTGCGGAAACTATTTCACAGGAATACGAGCTTGAATACGGTACGGATAAAATTGAAGTTCACGTTGATGCGATAAAAGAAGGCGATAACGTGCTTATTGTTGATGATTTGCTTGCAACCGGCGGCACGGCTGAGGCTGCATGCAAACTTATCAAAAAAACAGGCGGAAATCTCGTCGGCATCGCATTTTTAATTGAGCTTGAAGATTTGAAAGGCCGTGAAAAATTCGACAAAGATTTGAAAATCGTTTCTATGCTTAAATATTAAGCATTTCCAAAAGTTTTTTATGCATTTTTACATTGTGGACTCGTATGCAGTCCACTTTTTTAGTTACGGCAAGAGTATTCAACGCCGTTGTGTAAATATCTTTTGTAAAATTATCTTCATCCGGCATATTAAGCAGACTTTTCCTTGATATTCCGAGCATAACCGGACACCCGAGTCCGTAAAACTCCTCAATACGGTTTATAATCTCAAAATTGTCCCGACGCGTTTTGCCGAAACCTATCCCCGGATCTATTATTATGTTTTCGCGGCTTACTCCTTTTGAAACGGCAAAATCAATTTTTCTTTTTAATCCCAGATATATCTCATCAATCAAATTTTTATACTGCGGATTTTCCTGCATGGTTTCCGGCGTTCCGTTTGAATGCTGTATAACAACTTTTGCATTGTATTTTGCTGCAATATCCGGCATGTTTTCATCATAATCAAAACCTGAAACGTCATTTATAATTGAGGCTCCAAGTTCAAGACATTTTTGTGCAACGTAAGAACTTCTTGTATCTATGCTTATAGGAACTTTAATATTATTCTCTTTTATGTAATTCAACACGGGAAAAAGGTGTTTGAGCTGTTCTTCATCAGACACACCGCAAGAAAACGGTCTGGTGGATTCGGCACCTATATCTATTATATCGGCTCCGTCTTTTATCATTTGATTTAAGTGTTCAATTGCGGAATCAAATTCATAAAACTCGCCGCCGTCAGAAAACGAGTCTTTTGTAAGATTTAAAATACCGGCAATTTTGCAGGTATTTTTACGGAAAGATTTGACATCCGCCAGCATTTCACCGAGTTTTTTCAAGCCGAACGGCTGATGTTCGAGTTTCTTTGCAATTTTTTCAAACTGAGAAATACTGCCTGTCAAAATACAGTCTGAAGTTTCGATTTTCCCCGTAATTACTTCTCTGTGTGTTGCGCAATCCGTACCTGTTGATATCGCGGTTTGTTTTAAAATATTTGCCTGTGCACAGGTCAGGCCGAAAATTTTTATATTTTTATGTTCAAACTTATCACGGGCTTTTTTTATATAAGATTTATCAAAACCTATATCCGAAAGCTCTTTTTCAAAATCAGCGTTTGTAATTTCTTTCAAAATAAAATCGTGCATAACCGAAGTTTAGCACGATTTTATTATTTTAACAATATTTTTTAAGCATCTTTGCGGGCTAATTTGCTGAAGGTATTGCCCATTTCACCGATACCCGAAATAAATACGAATGCTGCCGTTATACCGCCTACTGCGCCGGAAACTTTTGCAAACGCTTTACTTTCAAAAATCGGTTTCATCCATTTCGCAACTTTTAAAGATTTGCCCCAGTTGATAATGCCTTCTTTGTAAGTTCTTGCGTTAACAAGCATTTTTCCCCAGAGAGACTTAGTCTGCTTGCCGAGATTTGCGGCATCTTTAATCGCTTTTGTGGTTTCGCCGGACAATTGTACAACGTCGCCGACTTTATTGAGTTTGAAACGTTTAAACGCGTTAATACCGTATTTGGCACCGCCGACCGTAGCACCGGCACCGACACCGACTTCGGTCGCTCTTACGCGGTCTTCGTTGTCACGATTATTGCCTGTAAATGATATTTTGTTAACCGTTAATGACATATTTAATCCTTAGTGACTTCTTGTAATGCAGTAACTCCGCCCGTAACGCCGCCGCTGAATGCAAACAAGTTTACGGCGCCTTTTTCAATATTTTCCGCTGTTGCATATTTTAATGCTTCTTTTTTAAGGTTAGATGCCTGTGCCAGAACCGCTTTGACAGGTTTTGCTTCCATTATTGTATTGTTGATATCGGAAAGTTTACCCGCAAATTTTGTCTGACTGTATTTTTCGCCGAGGTTTTGGAAAAATTCGGAAACTCTCGCGGTCAATTTGGAATCCTTCACATATTTAATAATATTTTGTGTTCTTTCACCGATATTTTTTGCAAACGGTTTTTCTGCCAGAGATTTTGTCCAGGAAGCACCTTTTTTGATGAATTTAGCCACACCCTGAGCACCGTATTTCATACTGACAAATCCGAGAGCCGCGCCTATACCTACGGATACGATTTTGCCGAGAGCGCGAACGGGTTTAGGTACATCAGTATTTTCAATTACGGAATTAATCTCGTCAAGATGTTCTTCCAGTTTGGATTTGTCAGCAGCATAGTCTTTTTTGCTGTAATAAACATCTTCCTTCAATTCTTCCTGTACCGGCTCAAATGTATGATAAACATCACCGGATGAATCGCCTGCAACCGGTTCATAATCAACATCAACAATATACGGATTGTTTTCAAAACGGCTTTTTGAAGCAAATGCCGGCTGATTCATCAAATTTACTGATTGTACACTTAACATATTTTCTCCTTTGCAATCAGACTAAAGCGTCTGAAGCTGATTTTTTGCTAGGATGTTTTGAGTTGATTAACAAAATTTTACAAACTAACCACTCAATTATTACACATTTTTACTCAATTGTAAATAAATTTCAACCCTTGATATGAATTTCTCTTAATAAATTCACGGTCAATTTTATTAAGGCAGTCAAACTTGGCCCCGAGCCATTTCGGAGCGATTAAAGTGTCTTTAAAACCGTTGCCGGCAAGGCGGTGAATTGTTGTTTTTTGAGGAAGATATTCCAAAAAATCGCAGACATAATTTACATACTCATCTTCACTCATAAAATTGATTTCACCGTTTTCGTACATTTTGGCGAGTTTTGTATCTTTTAATGCGCACAACATGTGGATTTTCACCCCGTCAACCTGCAATTCCGCAAGTTTTTGCGCTGTCTGCATAATTTCGTCATGCGTTTCCCACATACCGAAAATTACATGCACACAGACATTAATCCCGCGTTCTTTTGTTTTTTCATAAGCCTTTAAAAAACAGTCCATATCATGCCCGCGGTTAATACGTTTAAGTGTTTTGTCATGGATTGACTGCAGGCCGTATTCAATCCAGGTGTAGTAATCATTTTTAAAGGATGCTATAAGGTCAAGTTTTTCATCATCAACGCAATCAGGGCGGGTACCTATGGAAATACCGACAATTTTTTCGTTTTTCAGGGCGCTGTTATAAATTTTTTCAAGTTCGTTAACAGGTTTATACGTATTTGAAAAAGCCTGAAAATACGACATAAATTTTTCCGCCTTAAAGCGTTCCGCAAGAGTTTTTATACCCGTTTCAACCTGCTGTTCAATTGAAAGCAGATTTGAATGCGACTGTGAAAAACTACCGCCGTCATCGCAAAATATACAGCCGCCGGTTGAAATTGTTCCGTCACGATTCGGACACGAAAAACCGGCGTCAAGAGTTATTTTGTAAACCTTAGCGCCGAATTTGTTTTTCAAATGTGCACTATACTGATTATAGCGTTTATCAGTATTATTGAACATTTTTAAGAATTTTCTTCATTCTCTTTTAAAATCGGATAAACATAGTGTTCACCGCAATTCGGACAAACAACTTCCTGCTGTTTTCCTTCTTCAAGCTGTGCAACTTCAAACAGAGTTCTGCAGCCGGATTGAACACATCTGATAGCCCATGTAGGTCTTACTAATCTTGCCATATTATTTTCCTCACTTTTATAAGTATATTTTAGCATTGAACCGCAGTTTGTGCAAGTATTAAACAGAAAGGTAATATAAAAATACAAAATTCCTGATAAAATATTCAGATAAAGGAGTAAAAATGAAAAACAGTCTGATATTTTTATCAATAATAACAGTAGTAATTCTCGCAGCAATAGATGCAAAAGACAGAATGAATGAACTTGATAATATTGCAATAAAAACACCTGCTCAGGTAGAGATGAATAAAAGTCTTATACAGCAAAAGGAAACCCAAAATCCAGCCACGCAATCAGTCAAACCGCAGCTGCAAAATCCTGACAATTCGTTTAACAACAGGTTAAAACAGCAGCAAAACAACAACCTTCCGCAGACAAAACAAAATAATCCGTTAAATTAAAAATTATAAATTGTTTCGCTCTGAATTTCACCGTAATCTTCTTTTTGCGGCTTAATATTACCTTCGGGATTCTGCAAAACAGCAGGTTCTTTTGCCGGAGTTTGTTCAATCACAGGCTTTGTCACTTTAGGATAGAAACGCAGAATTATATTCTGAGAGATATTTTTTGAAACAATATCCTTTGAGAAAAATCTTATTTTTTCAAGCTGTGAAGCAGCCTGCGCGGTATTTTCAGCCCAGAAGCGCTCTTCATTATCGCCGAGTGTGCGTTTATATTTTCCGCTCCACATAACAACATCGTTCACATTATCGGTCAAAACAGCGGAAACCTCCATTGTAAAAAGATTTATGCCTTCAAACACGCTTGTTACTTCCAGCACATCCCAAACATTGCGTTTGTTGGAATTTTGTACGACATCTGCAGATATCAAAAGCACCGACTTTGCGTCAAATTCTTTTGAAACAGCCTTTAATGCGGCAAAATCAACCGTGTTTGAGGATTTATATTTATCAAGAACAACTTTCACGGAACTTTGCAGAGTTTGATTTGAAGTTAATTTTTTGCGAACCGTATACAAATCAGGCGATAAAATTCCGCCGCTTTTGTTGAAATTTGAAATAACATCCTGCGCAAAAATCTCGGAAACTTCAGGAAAACAATAATAATTTTCGCAAACAGAGAACAAATCAACCGGCAGAACAAGCACCTTGAAAGGTTCCGCGCTTACACAGTTTCCTAAAAACAAACAAATCAAAACAATAATTCTTGCCAAAACTTTCATAACTGAATTATATCACAATTTTTTTCATACGGGTAATGGATTAAATTTTTAAACAAAAAGCATAAAATATATGATAAAAGGAGAATATTATGGACTACAATACCTTAATGGAAAAAGCGATAGAAGCATCAAAAAATGCCTATATTCCTTATTCAAAATTTCCGGTGGGCGCCTGTATTTTGACCGGAAATGATAAGATTTACACGGGCTGCAATTTTGAAAACGCAAGTTTGGGACTCACAATATGCGCCGAGCGTAATGCAATAGGCAGTGCAATTGCAGACGGCGAAAGAAAAATAAAAGCTATTGCCATTTATTCTCCAGAAAGGGATAACTGCTACCCTTGCGGAGCATGCCGGCAGGTTCTGCATGAATTTAAATCAGAAAACGGGATTGATGTAATTTTAAAAAACGGCAATGAACTTGTAATACACAAAATAGAAGATCTCTTACCCGGAGGCTTTAACCTGTAATGTATTTTATCGAACTTCTTGTAAAAAAACTCCGCAAGAAAAAGAAGGACGAAAATTCTTTCAACCCTCTTGAACAAGAGAACTTTGAAGATGAAGAACACTGCGAACATATTTTTATGCCGATTGACAGCTCGGGAGAAGTCCTTTCCTGCCGTAACTGCGGACTTGTGGTTAATCGCAAAGACTTGAAAGATATTAATTTTTTCAGACATAAGTAATACCCATCCGGTGAATTTAAAAAACTAAGAGATATTTTATACTTCCGGACAAAGGGAGAAAATTATGTCTAAAAACTTAAGCGATGCAATATTAAATATTATGAAAGAAAATGCCGCACAGGATATTGTAATTTTTACAAACCATCTGAAAATTGACGGCACAATCCACGAATTCAAAGGCAGATGTGCAGACTGCCATGACTGTCTTATTTCATTGAAAGACGTAACCGTATGCAGACTGGAAGATTACTGCACCTGCAGCAATGATGACTGCGAATGCAACGACTACATCTGCTTTAAATATGACTGGCTGAATATAAATATTTCAGAAGTCGTCGCCTTCAGCATAGTTACGGTTTAGTAACTTTTGCGATTGCTTCGACAACCACCGGATCCCATTTGCTGTCGGCCATCATAATTTCAACCGCCTGCTCAACAGACATTGCCTTTCTGTAAGGTCTGTCGGAAGTCATTGCGCTGAATGCGTCCGCTGCGGCTATTATCCTTGACCCGAGCGGAATAGATTGGCCCTTCAAGCCTTCGGGTTTGCCTGAGCCGTCATATCTTTCTGTTTGATAATTTACATAAGGAACAACTTCGGACAAGAAGTTTATATTCATCAATAAGTTTACACCCGTATTGATGTGTTCCTGAACTTTTTTCAATTCTTCGGGAGAAAGTTTTCCGTTTGTTGCAAAAATTCGCTCAGGAAGCGTGATTTTGCCTATATTCTGCAAAAGTCCGGCATAATAAATCAAATCGGTTGTTTTTTCGTTCAGACCGAGTTCTTTACAAACAAGTCGTGCCAGATTTGCGGTATTTTGCGAATGCGAAACCTTGTACTGGCCTTTTGTATCAACCGCTTTTGCAAGTTCAACAACAAAATTCTGCTGATAATCGCAAAGATCACCGATTAAAGCGGTCAATTCAGCCCTTAAATGCTGCATGTCGGAAACATTTGCATTTACATCCGCAATAAGTTTATTCACTTCATCAACCTGTTCCTGCATTTCCATTGAGGTTGCAAAAAGCTGTGCAATGCTTATGACAAGTTTTAAATATTCTTTGTTAAGAATTTTATTATCAGACGTTTGAATTGCAATAACCCCTGCAATATGTGCGGGTGTGCGCATTGCAACATAAGTCGTATCATCATCAAATGCAAAATCTTTTCCGCCGAAATTTACGCAGATTTCATGCCCCGTATTTTCATCCGAAGCCCCGACCAGCATCATTTTATTATCCTGCAGCATGTAAATACGGCACACAGAGGCATCAACCATCTGCTTAACAGTATTTGCAATGGATGTATAGGCGGCATGCGATGAATCAAAATTTAAAACACGCAGGGTGTTTTTTGATGAATATATTGAAATCAACTCTTTTAACTGATTTTTAAGCCCCTCTCTTTTATCTTTGGCACTTGAACTTATTTTCTTTGCAAGATCCTCTGATATAAGATGTTCGGATACAAAATCGCCGAGGTTGAGTGCAAAAATTTCCTCTAACGGATCACCGTCCATTAAATATTCAGACTGGCCGAATAAGGACACACCGTTTTTTGTTTCATCTTTCTTCATTAAAATTTCCTTCTATACATGCCTTTGTTTTTATATACGGCATAAATTTGTTAAAACTTTAATACTTTTTATAAAATTTCCTACTTTAGTATGGTATAATTATCTGGAGAGAAAATTATGGCAAAAATAAGTGTTATAATACCTGTTTATAATGTGGAAGAATATTTGGAACGCTGTCTTAACAGTGTGGTAAATCAAACCTTCAAAGATTTGGAAATCATCTGTGTCAACGACGGTTCAACCGACAGCTCAGGTGAAATTTTACAAAAGTTTGCCCGAAAAGATGCACGAATTAAGATAATAAAAAGACCTAACGGAGGTCTGTCCGCAGCAAGAAATACCGGTCTTGAAGTTATGAGCGGTGAATACTTTGCGTTTTTGGACAGCGATGACTGGATTGACCTGAATTTTTATGAAAAACTTTATGAAAAAGCAAAAGAATTTGATGCTGATATTGCAATGGCTGATTTTATAAGAAAAGGCAAAAACAAGCATAAAATCAGGCTTAATCTGAATGAAGAAAAACTTTACACGACAATTGAAAACAAAATAAAAGCTGCAAACCTTTTTAAAGAAGGCTGTGTATGGAATAAGCTTTATAAAAGAAGCAGACTCGGACATTTGAGATTTATTGAAGGAGTTTATTTTGAAGACGGCCCCTATTCAATCCGTGCGTTATATGAATCTTATAAACTGGTTACGGTAACAGGCACCTATCTTTATTATTTTCAAAATAAAAAATCTATTGTTAAAACAATGACACCCAAAAAAAGAGAAGACAAAATTAAAAACCGCCAAAATATGATGCGGTTCATAAAAGAAAAAAATATAAATGTGCCGGATAAAAGTTTCTGGGCAGTAAAAAAAATGTATAATTTCTGCGGAATTAATTTTTTGACGGTATACGAAAGCATTAAATCAAAAAAATACTGCCTGTTTAATGTTTTACCCGTTTGGAGGACTAATGACTGATATAAAAATAACTCTTTCCACCGATGATAATTATTCACAGCATCTTTGTGTGACACTGGCTTCAATTCTTGCTAATAAGGCTGATGACGATAAAATTTTTGCATATATTCTGGACGGAGGGATTTCGGAAAACAATAAATCCAAAATATTGAAGTTAAAAAATCAATATGATTTTGAAATAAAATTCGTAACTATTGATAAAAAATTCCACGAAAAATTTCCGGCAGGCAAAAAAAATCATGTAACCCTTGCAACTTACTACAGGCTTTTGCTTGCTGAACAATGTGCAGATGTTGATAAAATTTTATACCTTGATGTGGATATTGTTGTAAAAGACAGCCTGAAATCCTTTTATAATACAAATCTTGACGGAAAATATTTCGCGGGGATTTCCGACACGGAAGAAAAAATAAACGCTTCACGTTTAGGCATAAAAGAATATTGTAACGCCGGAGTATTGCTGTTAAACCTCAAAAAATGGCGCGAAGATAATATTACCGAAAAATTCTTTGACTGGATGGCAAAAAACCAGAACAAAATTGTGCTCCACGATCAGGATATTATCAACTGCGTGCTTCAAGACGGAATGCTGAAAGTCGACAGATGCTGGAACGTTCAGGTTTCAAAATACGATACGTCAAAAGATTTTGTAAAACTTCTGCCGCAGGCTAAAATTATCCACTATATAGGAAAACACAAACCCTGGCACACTGATTTTAAACAGTATGCAAAAAATGAATATTTCAAATACCTCAAATTGACCGATTACAAAACCTTTGAAAAAGATTACAAAATAAAATTAATACTCAAACTTCCGCTTTTGCTTCTGGAAGATTTTGCCCACAAAATGTTTTCAATCGAAAAACAGGGCAATGTGAAATACCTTATACTTTGCGGTTTTAAATTCAAAATTAATAACCGATAGCCCATTTAAAAGGCGCAGAAGAAATACGCTTTGTATCAACCGCAGCAGCAGTATGCACCGCCGGAACTTCAATAACTTTTTCGGCTTTTTGAAGCAGGTTGAGCTGCATCATTTTATTATCCACGTTATTAAAAGATTTGAGTCTGTCAAGATTGTTCTGCAATTCCGAATTTTCATCATTCAATGAAATAATCTGACGGTTAAGTGTATTAAGCGTAAGTTCGTTACACATAACAAAATAATAGCTTACGAAAGTCGTAACTATTGCCACGAACAAAAGGCCGCATAATGATTTATTAACTTTTCTTATCGCCATATCTTTTACCGTGCTTTCCTTGTAAAAGTAACCTTCTATAACGGGTGTTTCTTCTATCGGGTTTTGTACGTATTTACCGTATTCGGAGTTTTCGTTTGCAGTGTTTTCCTGCCCCAGCTGATAAGAATAATCTAATTTATGTGCTTTTGCCGTATTCAACTTTTTCTTCCCCAACTAAAACTGTTTTACCTTCTGATGCACCTTGCAACTCTGAGTTTCGCACTTCGTGAAGGCGGATTTTCTTTAATCTCCTCATCGCTTGCCATCAGCGGTTTTTTATTCACCAACTCCAATACAGGAGGCGGACAGTTGCAGATTAACTGATTTTTATCGCAATGGCACCTTTGAGAGTGGTATTTGAACAAGTGTTTCACTATTCTGTCTTCCAGAGAATGAAAACTTATTACACTTATTATAGCACCAAACTCCAATAAATCCAACACATCATTTAATGTATTTTTAACATTTTGTAACTCATGATTAACCTCTATTCTGATTGCCTGAAACACACGCGTTGCAGGGTGTACAGACGATTTTATTTTCGGTGTTGAATTAATGATTAAGTCGGAAAGCTCAAGAGTTGTTTCAATTTTTTTTAATTTTCTTCTGCTGCAAATTGCCTTTGCAATCCTTTTGGTGAAGCGTTCTTCCCCGTATTCGGAAAAAATTCTGACCAGATCGTTTTCGGAATAATTGTTTACGACATCATAAGCTGAAAAATCAGAATTTTTATCAAATCTCATATCAAGCGGCGCATCTTTTAAAAACGAAAAACCGCGCTCCTGACGGGTCAGCTGGTGATACGAGGCACCCAGATCAAAAAGAACTCCGCCCGTGATTTTTTCAATTCCGAGATTTTGTAACACCTGCTTAATATTTGTATAAGAATCTTTTACAATTGTTAAGTTATTGTAACCTTTTAATCGTTCGGATGCCGCCGCGATTGCATCATCATCAATATCAAACGCTATAAGCCTGCCGTTGGGAGATATACGCTGCAAAATAAGTTCACTGTGTCCGCCGCCGCCGAGGGTGCAATCTACATAAACAAGACCGTCGCGGCATTCTAAAGCGTCAACAGCTTCCTTTTTCATAACCGTATAGTGCTTAAATTCTTCCATAAAACGATTTTATCATCAAAAAATAAAACCGCCAAGCCCGTAATTGTCATATATTTCTATAAATTTATCATAAGTGTAAGTTGTTATTTTGGTATTATCTACCGGGTCAATAATTTTTATTATCTGTTTAATTTCAGCCATTCTTTTGTTTTGCAAACGCGCGAGAATATTCCCCATATCCTCCGCAGTATTAATTTCTTCGGCTGAAGGGTTGTCAATACAACTCATCAGCATGACAAGTATGTTTTTCCTAAATTCCATTTTTCTTAATATCCAATGCAGTCCCGATAATATATACGGCAAAACTGCCCCGAAAGTTCAATCCGGAGCAGTTTTTGTTTTACAATTATTTACATTTTTTACAGACCTTCAAACCCTTCTGTATCAAATATTTTCAGAAAATTATCGTAATCATACGCAACTTCATTGCTGCCGCTGATTACTTTGATTTCGGGTTTGGAATCTTCTAAGAAATCCAACAGCATTCCGTCAACATCATCAAATGTGTTCAGAAAGTTCATAACTTCATCGTAAGTTGTTTTTCTTGTTATTTTATTCTCCATATAAACCTCCGTTCACATGTATATACGGAAAAAATCCGGAAAATCTTGAACACTTTCCGGATTTCTTAACAAATTTTAACATCTTACTTGATAGCTTTTTTAACCCTGTACAACGAGGTTTCTTTGCCGAGGATTGCAAGAATTGCAGTCATATCGGCTCCGCATGTTCTTCCGGTCACGGCAGCTCTGACAGCCCACATTGTAACTTTCGGTTTAATTCCCTTTTCCTTGTAGTATGCACGGAATTCTTCAAGTTTTTCGTGAAGATTTTCTTCGGTGAATTCCCAATTTTCAGCACGATTTACAAATTCTTTCAAAACATCCTGCGAAACGTCTGTATCAAGAACATCCGCCTGAGCCTTGGGATCAATTTCAACATCCTTTCCGAAGAAATAAGGAACAGCATCCGTAATATCAGACAGCAATGTCAAAGGTTCTCTTGTAATTTCAACCATTCTTGTATACTGCGCATCGCTCAATTCGGACAGATTGTATTTAGTAAGATAAGGTTTCAATCTTTCTTTCAAATCTGCTATATCAAGCATTTTGATATAATGGCTGTTCATCCAGTTTAATTTGTCGTATTCAAAAATCGAGTTTGAAGATGACAAATCGCCGATTCTGAAATCTTGCGCGATTTCGTCAACGGATTTGATTTCCTGACCGTCAGACGGCGACCATCCCAGAAGTGCCACAAAGTTAAGCAGTGCTTCTGTCAGATAACCTTTTTCAACAAATTCTGAAACAGCAGTCGCACCGTGGCGTTTTGAGAGTTTGCTTCTGTCAGGTGCAAGAATCATGCCGAGATGCCCGAAGCGCGGGACTTCAGCGCCTAAGGCTTCAAATATAAGGATTTGTTTGAATGTGTTTGAAATATGGTCTTCGCCGCGGATTACGTGCGAAATTTTCATCAGCATATCATCAATAACAACGGCAAAGTTGTATGTCGGAGATCCGTTTGATTTCATTATTACAAAATCGCCGAGCAAATCCGTATTCATATGGAGCTGACCTTTAACAAGGTCATCAAAATATAGCATTGAAGAATCGTGAAATGCCTTTTGCGCTTTGGAAATATTAAACCTTACGGCAGGTTTTCTTCCTTCAGCTCTGAGTTTTTCCTTTTCTTCTTCAGTTAAATTTTCACATTTTTTTGTATAAACATAAGGTTTTTTATTTTGTGCGGCTTCTTGTTTTTCCGCTTCAAGCTCTTCCGGCGTGCAGAAGCATTCGTACGCAAAGCCTTTGTCCAAAAGTTCCTGAACGTATTTCGGGTAAATGTCAAATCTTTCGGACTGGGTATACGGGCCGTAAGGACCGCCGATATCCGGGCCTTCATCCCAATTGAGCCCGAGAGCTTTTAAACTGTCAAAAATATTATCTATATATTCCTGACTTGTACGTTCGGCATCTGTGTCTTCTATACGTAAAACAAATTTGCCGTTATTTTTCTTTGCAAATAAATAGTTAAAAAGTGCCGTTCTTGCCGTTCCGATGTGAAGATTACCGCTCGGGGAAGGCGCAATTCTTACTCTAACTTCTGTCATTTTTTTCCTCTTTCTTTCAGCATATAAAAGAATATCACGGACATGGTTTCATTTCAAGAACTGTAACCCGAAGTTAATGTTATTAAGTTATGTAACGAATATGTGCACGCCTGAAATCAGCGCGTACAAAGCGTTTAAAAAAATAGTATATATTTTTCATATAAAAAATAGCACTTTTTTAGAACAAAAAGTTTTTATATAAATATCAGAGCAATAATGAAAAGGAGAATATATGGCACGAGTATTGATTTCTATGCCCGAGGAATTTTTGAACAAAATTGATCAGGTTGCAGACGGCGAAAACCGTTCGCGCAGCGAGCTGATTAGAGAAGCTCTGCGAAGTTACATCTACAAACAAAAGGTGAGAGAATCAACCACCGCAGGCAAAAATGCCGAAATTTTAGAGGCATTGCTTAAGTAAGGTCGTTGGAAAAGAATTTGGGAAGGATAATAGAAGCCCCTCAAAACGAGGGGCTTCTTTATTGGTATAATTTGCCGTTTTGTAAAACATTTTTAATAATCCGGCAAAAAATAGCTTGATGTTTTTTTATAAATAGTGTATCATTAAAACCAAAAGGTAGTGTATGCAGACATATATACAAAAGAACAATCTTGAAAGAGCGGACATCAATATAATCGCAACTGATTTGCCGGATTTAAAAAACATAAAAGAATCCAAAGCAGTCGCAATCGGCAAATGGCTTGCCGGCAGACTAAAGGCTTGTTTGAAAGACGGTTCAATAAGCGTAAACAATCTTTTGCCGTCAAAGGCTGAGTTTGCTTATACACTCGGAGTCAGCATAGGTACTATGCAGAACGCATTGAGATATATTGAGGATTTAGGTATTGTGGAATCAAAACAGTGTATCGGAACTCTTGTAAAAGATTACAAAAAAAAGAATTCCGCAATGCGCAAACTGACTTCCAAACGCGAGATTGCAGTTGAATCAATCAAAAGATATATTTTACAAAATAATATACAGCAGGGCGAACATCTGCCCTCATCAAGAGTAATTGCGGAATTTACGGGCTGTTCAGCCAATACGGTAAGACTTGCGCTTGAATATTTGTGTACCTGCGGGATTCTTACCCACAAATTCAAAAACTCAAGAGAAACCGGCTGGATTTTAAAAAGCAGCGATTTCAGCATTAATGAAGAAAGTTCAAACGAAACACTTGTTTTAAAAATTCAGAATGATCTAAAAAAATATATTTCGGAAAATTTACGTACGGGCGACAGAATTCCGGCGCATTCGGAATTGTCAAAAAAATTAAAAGTAAGCGTAAAAACAATTCACGATGCCTTAAAAATTCTTATAGCCGAAGGGATTTTGCTTGCAAAACGCGGACGATACGGGACAACCGTAATCCGCCTGCCTTATGAAATGGCGGTTGAGCAGCGCCGTGAAACCTCAATTTTTGCACCTGCGCAGGATACGGCATTTTACTATTATGAAAAAACTCAAAATCACATCAAAAAAATGATATCGGAAAATTACGCCATCGGACAAAAACTTCCGTCAATCAGCGAACTTTCCAAACAGATGGATTTGAGTCCTAACACAATCAGGAAAGCGTTTCACAACCTTGCAAAAGAGGGTTATCTTGTATTTTCGCGCGGCCGTTACGGCGGAACTTTCGTAATAGACATTCCGGAAACCGAAGAACACGCGTTCAAATGGCTTGCGGTCAACCCAAAATACGCTCAGGTGTATAAAGATTAATAAGGATAATCTTCTTTAAATACAAAATTGTCCACAAACAGCAAATATGTGCATGAATGGCGGACATAAGTTTCCGTGTCCTCATTATAATCCGAATCTTCTACAGGCAGACAGGCTATACGTATAGAATTTGTCTGGTGATTTCTATCTTCATAATTAACCGTATAACCTGATTTTATTTCCTCTCTTGTAATATTTTGAGTATAACCATAGGGTAAAATTCCTTTTTCAAACGCATCAGGCAGTATTACAAAATCAAATGAATCTGTTCCGGGAATTTTATTCTTGCCGGTTTTCATATTTACTGTAATTCGGAGATTAATAATACCTGAGGCATTATATGCGGCAATTGATAACCCTGTACCGTTACTTAAAAGATAATTACTTGAATATGCTCCGACACTGCTGCTCCCGCAATTTTCATCGGCTTCAGAACCAACACCGCAATATTTTGCTATCTTCATATACGGAGTAATATAATTTTCAGCAAAAGCCCTTGAATTTTCGGCGTTATCGGAAGAAAAAACTGTTTTCCAGGTGTTAATATCGCCATATTCAGCCTGCGCAAGTCTTAAAGCCTGTGACAACTCCGCATAAGATTTTCTGACTTTTACGGCAGTCACTCTTTTTTGATAATCAGTTATCAGTGTTGGAATGGTTAACGCAGCAACAATTCCGACTATAGCAAGAGTAATCAATACTTCCGCCAGTGTAAACGCTTTTGCAAATTTTCTCATAATGTGCACCTCTTATTACTATTAAACTATTAATATAAATAGCATACTGATTGGTACGGATTTTGTCAATACTTTAAAATACAAATATGAAGGATGAATTGTTATTCAAAATTGGACAGAGCGTAAGATATTTAAGGCTCAAGCAGGGAATCACACAGGAAGAACTTGCTTTCAGGGCTGAAATAAACATGAATTCAGTGAGCACTCTGGAACGGGGAATAAATAATATAAAGATAAAAACTCTTTATAAAATAGCGGAAGCATTGAATGTTAATATTAACGAAATTTTAAACTGCAAATTTTAAGGGCAGAGGCTTTCCCAGTCGGGTTCATCGTCCTGTTCGCCGGGTTCCGGTATACGGTCGCCGTTTTCAAGCATCACCATAAGGGTTAATTTCAGCTGGCGTTTGTAGTTTTCTCTGGCTTTTTCAATTGTTTTGGCGCAGAACACAAAACTCGGAATTTCTTTAATTTCGATATAGTGATAAGGATTTCCTTCGAAATCCAAATCTTCTCCTTCGATTAAAGTCCAATTCAAATTCAAATAGTAATCTAAATCTTTATCAGCCATCCAGCGACCTGTCATTTAAGGGTTGATTCAACATAATACCTTCACCGCCGATAACATCGGCTCTTTGGCCTTCGACATAGAGATAAACCGGAACATCGGAATTTCTGTTTGCGGTTTTAATAACCTGATAAAGTCGTTTATAGAGGCTGTCTGTACCGCCGCCGGTTTCAAACTCCGAGGAAAGATTTATAATTGCCTTATCCGGAAGTTCATGGACGTAAATCAAATCAGTACCTTCGGGAATTTCGGTGTAAACGCCTTTGTCCTGTTCATTTTGTTTCGGGCCGGAAATCAGCGAATTGATAGCGAATTTAAGTTTAGAACCGTCGATTTGAGGGTCGTATTCACGTTTAACAGCTTTGTAAACCTCCTCACGGTTTTCATTTTGACCAATAAAGAAAACATTCACATAAATTTTTTCGGAATTTTCATCGGGTCTTTTGACCTCTTCTTCCTCGGTTGTGCGTTCGGAAACAGTCACGTCTTCCGGCGAAATTTCGGAGGGAGCGAGAAAATCAAGCCCGAACCTTACCGCAGCAAATACAAGAATTATTCCTAATATAACCAAAAACCATTTTTGTTTACCGTCCATAATAACAATCCTTTTTAATCTTTAGGTACCACTAACAGACCGCCTGCATAAATTTTATTGTCCTGAATTTTTATATTTTGCACGGCAAGCTGTGCATGTTTATTTTCCAGTATATTTAAAGAAAAATCAAGTGGGTTAAGATAATTTACAACTCTGTCAATTTGTTTTAAGTCAATAAGCATATTGTTATTTGCGAGTTTTGTATTTGCAAGGTCAATCTGCCCCCTTGAAACCTTAATGTCAGACACCAGAACTATATTTTGAATATTTCTGACAAAAGGAATTGCAACCTTTAATATATAATAAAATTTGTTATCTTTAATTCTTATTTCACTTGACGAAACCCTGAAAACGCCGAGGCTGCTGCCGAGCATGTTCAAATCGTCAATAACCTTTTTATAACCGGCGCTTTGCATGGTTTTGTTTATATCATCTTCACTCATTACAGCAGAAAACTCCATCGGCAAATCTTCTTTAAAAACGGGATTTTGCGGGTCTGCCAGAGATATATAATTAAAATCGCAAAGCGTATTTATGTTAAGCGAGGTAAAATAAACACCTTCAATAGAAATATTGCGGCCTTTGAGTTTTATTGATTTAAAAATACCTTTTTTCAAATCTTTAACGCTGTAGGAATCAATATTAATGCTTAATTTGCCGTCCATGGTTTTGCGGAGTTCTTTTTTAAATATAGCCTGAGCCACCTGCACTCCGAGGAAATTCGAGCCCGTAACATTACTCATAAACCTTGATATGCCTGCACTCAAATCGTACGGTTCAACACAATCCACCCAACGGCAGGGAGCCGCATGACAGGAATTAAGCCCGAAAATTAAAATTCCTAAAACCAACAAAAATTTTTTCATACAAATACCTTTTTGACCTTAATTTTGCCGTCATCAACAAATGCAACGGCATCTATTTTATTATTATAAATCAAAATCAAAAAATGGTTATTTTGCACCGAACTATTTTCAAAAAATTGTCCCTGAATAACTTTTTTGTGCTCAAAATCGTTTATCTCAAGCACCGGCAAATTAAGGACATCAAGCGGGTTAATAAGTTTTTCGCCGGCTTTTTCAACACTGTCAAAATAATCAAGCGGCACGGAATTTTCAACTTTAAACTTACCTGCCCGTGTTCTGACAAGATTTGTAAGATATCCGCCGCAATTGAGTTTTTGTCCCAAATCATAGGCGATTGACCTGATATAAGTACCTTTTGAACATTTGACGAGGATTTTTGCGGATTGATTTTGTTCATCAAATGTTTTGAGTTCAATTTTTTCAATAAAAACTTTTCTGGGCTGAATTTCGACCTTTTGCCCCTGACGCGCGTATTCGTAGAGCTTTTTGCCTTTAACTTTTATTGCTGAAAAGGCCGGCGGATACTGCAAAATCTCGCCCTCAAAAATTTTCAGCGCCTCAAAAACCTCATCACGCGTAACTTTTTTATCAAATTCGGCTGTTATTTGACCTTCAACATCGTAAGTATCCGTATTTTTTCCGAACTGAACAGACGCAAGATATTCTTTATCATCTTCCAGATATTCAATCAATCTTGTTGATTTTCCGATGCAAACAGGCAGAACCCCTTCGGCAAAAGGGTCGAGGGTTCCGGTGTGTCCTATCTGTTTAATTTTTGTGACACGGCGGAGTTTTGCAACAACATCATGAGATGTCAGACCTTCGGGTTTGTAAATATTCAAAAAGCCGAACAACTAAATTTCCCCTCTGGAAATTTTATCAATAATCTCTGTTACGCGCGAACCTTTTTCAAAAGAATCGCTGTAAACAAACTTCAATTCCGGCGTCAAACGCAATCTTATACGTTTTCCGACTTCGTAGCGGATTTTTGGGGTGCTTTTTTCAATAACCTCTTTTGATTTTTCAACCTGCTCCGCAGAACCCAGAACACTGTATATAACTTTTGCAAAAGAGTTGTCGTGAGAAACCTCGACATCAACAACCGATACAACACCTTCAAGCCCCCGGATTTCTTTACGCAAAATCTCGGATATATCTCTCATTAGTTCTTTTCTGACGCGTTCGTTTCGTAATGTCATAATCTTCTCCTTTTGTAAAATTAATTATAACACGAAATAATAAAATTTAACGCCCCAGTCGGATTTCGTCAAAGTCTATGTAAATTCTGTAACCTAAAATTTTACAAATTAGTTTCATCTCAGTATATCTGAGTGACTCTTTTGCCAGTTTATGCGAAATCAAACTCTGTGAATAATTCTTGCCGCTCAATTCTGTCATTCTGCGTGCAAGTTCAGTCATTGTCATTCTTTTGGAAGTTAACATTATTTTTACTTCATCACGTACATCCATACAAATATTATATTATTTTGTTGACAGATTATGAAAAAAATAATATAATCATGAATATATTTCATGCACAACAAATATTGTTCAGAATTGTTTAACAATAAAGGAGAAAAAAATGAAAAAAAATAACGGTTTCACCCTAGCAGAAGTGCTGATAACGTTAGCAATCATCGGGATTGTCGCAGCACTAACTATCCCGACACTTGTGCAGAATTACCAAAAACGCGCTTGGGACACCGCATCACAGGTGTTTGAGAAAAAACTTGAAGAAGCATTAAAAGTTATGAACACACAGGCGAGCTTAGCAGGATATAAGACAACCGAGGATTTTGTACATGCACTTTCTAAACATATGAAAATAACAAAAGTCTGCAAAAGTGATAATATAACTTCATGTTTTGAAAATGAAGTTTTTTGGGGCACACAGTCCGAAAAAATAGATATGACAAAAATGCATAAAGCACGACACTTTGGGTTGGACGACTGGGATACTGAATTAATAGGTTTACAATTTGCTAACGGTACAATCGGTATTATTGCTTACGACCCCAAATGTGAACAAAATCCGTTTAGTAATCAAGTGACAGGCAAAAGCTGTATTGCAATGCTATACGATATTAATGCTTTTATGCGTCCTAACAGTAACGGAAAAGACCTTAGAAGTATAAATATAAGTTCTCTAAATAACGTCTGCGTAGCTACTATAAATGGTAATTGTTATTCAAAAGCCTTTATCACACCGTATATAACATACGATGAGTGTATGAAATTAAAAAATAAACTAGGAATTAAAACATGTTATAAAGAAGCTGTTTGGAACCATAACGGAGAATATTGGGCCGGAGCTGTCAAACAATGTGGCGGAGTAGATAATATGCCTACTAAAGAAAATTTAAAAGAAATATATGAATATTTACATTCTGAAGGCGAGTATTCAGACATGCTTAGCAAATTAAATCTTAATAATAGAGAAACTCTTTTTAGCGGCGTTGAATCAAATTATTATTCGGCTGTCTCAATACACTTGGATAATGGCAGATTTGATCAAACAGCAGCTAATACCCCTGAAAATGGTAGTTATAGATGGACAAGACAACAAGCAATTTGTATTGAACGATAATAATAGCATACTGGTTGGGCTTGCAGCCCAACGGTAGAGTAGGTCGGATTTACTAATCCGACTCGTCTGAATTTCTAAGCGGCAATTGCTAAAGCGAGGCGCGTTCAACTTCTTCGGTTGTTGAAACCTCAATGATATCGCCAATTTGAATATCGTTCCATTTTGCAAAAGAGATACCGCATTCAAACCCTTGCGCAACCTCTTTTACATCGTCTTTGAAACGTTTCAGCTGGTCAATAGCACCTTTAAATATTTCAACACCGTCGCGGATTAAGACAGCGTCTTTGCTTCTGACTATTTTACCTTCTGTTACGTAACAGCCGGCAATTTTGGTTGTCTTACCGATTGTAAACACCTGACGGACTTCGGCTTTACCGAGTTCAACCTGTTTAACTTCGGGTTCAAGAAGCGAAAGCATTGTTTTTTCAATATCTTCAAGAATCTGATAGATAATATCATATTTTTTGATTGTAACGCCTTCTTTTTCGGCTGCAGCAAGTGCGTTGCTGTCCTCTTTTACCGTAAATCCGAGAATCAACGCACCAGAAGCTGATGCGAGCATAACATCTGCTTCCGAAATATCGCCGACACCGACGTGAATAATTTTTGTTTTAATTTCTTTTGAATCAAGCTGCGCAATAGCCTGCGAAACAGCTTCCGCCGCACCGTGGGTATTTGCTTTGATAATCAGGTTCAATTGCGGAATATCTTCTTCACCTGCGACGGCTTCGCGTCTGATATGAGCCGGAAGCATGGCCTCAAGGCGTTTGTCGCGGGCTTTTTCTTTACGTTTTTCGACAATTGATTTCATTTCTTTTTCGTTTTTAACCACTTCAAAATAGTCACCTGCCTGCGGGACTTCTGTCAAACCGAGAATTTCAACCGGTGTTGACGGTTCTGCTTTTTGAATTTTTTCACCGCTGTCGGAAAGCAAAGCTCTTACGCGGCCGCAGGCGGTACCGACAACTATACAGTTGCCGACTCTAAGTGTACCGTTTTGAACAAGAAGGGTTGCAACAGGGCCTTTTCCTTTATCAAGGTTGGCTTCAATAACAACGCCGGAGGCTTCCGCTTTCGGGTTTGCTTTGAGGTCTTG
The DNA here is from genome assembly GCA_944323995.1 of Candidatus Gastranaerophilales bacterium. Lineage (GTDB taxonomy): Bacteria > Cyanobacteriota > Vampirovibrionia > Gastranaerophilales > Gastranaerophilaceae > SIG32. The sequence continues at coordinate 45,343 of CALUUN010000004.1, forward strand.
AACTTCTGCAACGAGCAGAATATATTCCAGAAGCTCATCAATACCCGTTCCCTGCAAAGCGGAAACTTTTACCGTAATGGTTTCACCGCCCCATTCTTCGGGTACAAGCCCGTGTTCGGTCAATTGCTGTAAAATCTTATCCGGATTGGCGCCGGGTTTATCAATCTTGTTAACCGCAACAATAATCGGCACATCCGCTGCTTTTGCGTGGTTAATCGCTTCAATTGTCTGGGGCATTATGCCGTCATCCGCCGCAACAACAAGGATTGCGATGTCTGTTGCTTTTGCGCCGCGTGCACGCATTTCTGTAAATGCTTCGTGCCCCGGGGTGTCGACAAATACGATTTTCTTTTCTTTGTTATTATCAAGATAAACCGTATAAGCACCGATTGACTGCGTAATTCCGCCGACCTCGGTTGCGACGATTTTGTGTTTTGAAGCACGGATACTGTCTAACAAAGTTGTTTTACCGTGGTCAACGTGACCCATAATACTTACGACGGGCGCACGGCGTTTGAGCAGTTTTTTATCAACTTCTGTCAAAGCCTTTTGCTTTTCTTCTTTTTCCATTTCTTCTTCAATGTAAGCGTCAAGGTCCTCGTCAAGAACTTCGAGATTGTATTCTGCGCAAACCTTTTTGATAACGTCAACATCAATAAGCTGGTTTACGGTTGCCATAATTCCGTTGAGCATTAAAAACTTAACTATTTCGGCCGGAGTTTTCTGGATTTTTTCCGAAAGCTCCGAAATCGTCATTGCGCGGTTGACAACGATTTGTTTTACTTCTTCCACAACCTCGTCTTTATGAACTTTCTTTTTATGTTTCTGCGCTGCGGCTTTTTCTAACGAAATTCTTTCCTGCTCTTCTTTTTTGGAATTGAAATCTTTATCTTTTTTACGGTTGTCGGTGCGTCTTTTGGAACCGCCTTTATTTTCGTAAATATCCTGCGAAATTATATGACGCTGAATCGGTTTTTTCTCGCCGGATTCGGGTCTTTCGGAAGGTTTGCCGTCTTTATTAAACGGTTTGCGCGGTTTTTCGCCTTTGTCGGGGAATTTTTTTGCATCACGCGGCAAAGGTTTTTTCTCAGCCGGTTTTTCAGCTTTTTGCGGAGCACGGCGCACGATTTCGAGCCTGCTCTGCGGTTTTACAACTTCTACGCGCTGAATTTTCGGTTTTTCTTCTTTAACTTCCTCTTTTTCGGGCGGAGCTTCTTCTTTCGGCGGCTCAACAACTTTTGCTTTTTTAACAACAAACGCTTTGGGTTTTTTAACCTCTTTAACGCCGCCTGAGGCCATGAATTCTTTTAATCTGTTTATCTGATCCATCGTAACAGTGCTGGAGTGAGTTTTTCCGGTAATACCTATCTGAGCAAATTTTTCGATAATTTCTTTGCTCTGCAGGTTTAATTCTTTTGCTAACTCATTTATCCTTACTGTTTCATAGCTCATTTAACAATTTCCCTTTCAATTCGTTCGGTACAGGGGCTTTTAGAATCTTTTTCAATCTGTTTTTCTTAAAAGCATTCTCTATACAAGTTTTATTATAGCAAAGATATGCGGATCTGCCAAATATTTTTGGCCCGCCGTTGACAATCAGGTCACCGTGCGGGTTTTGTGCCGTAATCTTTATTAAATCTTTTCTGTCTTTAACAACTCCGCACCCGACACATTTTCTTTCAACCATACGCACCGCCTCTTAATTTATCTGCGCAAGTTTTTCGAGTTTAAGTTTCTGGTCGTGTTCCATCAACAGGTTAATCAATTCGTCCAGATCGCCGTCTATCACCGTCCAGACATTCAGGTTCTGGTTAATTCTGTGGTCGGTAAGCCTTCCTTGCGGGAAGTTGTACGTCCTTATGCGTTCGCTTCTGTCGCCCGAACCTACCTGAGAACGGCGCAAATCCGTAATCTCTTTCATCTGCTTTTGAACTTCCATATCGTAAAGTTTAGCTTTAAGAATCTGGAGCGCACGTTCTTTGTTCTGCAGCTGTGAACGTTCTTCCGTACAGAAAATCATAATGCCTGTCGGTTTGTGGAAAACACGCGCCGCTGTTTCAACTTTGTTTACGTTTTGTCCGCCGGCACCGCCTGAACGCGCGGTTGTGATTTCAACATCGTTCATATTAAGTTCGACTTCAACGTCATCAACCTCGGGCATAACCGCAACGGTTGCGGTTGATGTGTGAACCCTGCCTTGAGATTCTGTCGCCGGAACCCTCTGGACACGGTGGACACCGGATTCGTATTTAAGTTTTGAATAAATACTGTCGCCTTTCATCGAAATAATAATTTCCGAAACTCCGCCCGCCTCGCATTCGGTTTTGCTCAACACCTGAGTCTGCCAGCCCTGTTTGTCCGCGTAACGCATATACATCCTTGCAAGATCGCCCGCAAAAATGTTTGCCTCGTCGCCGCCCGCACCGCCTCTGATTTCAAGCATAATATCTTTGTCATCCATCGGGTCGCGCGGAAGAAGAAGTATTTTCATCCGTTCTTCGTATTCGGGAAGTTTTGCTTCGTTCGCTTCCATTTCCGACTTCAAAAACGCTTTCATCTCGGGATCCGATTCGGAATGAATCATCTCTTTTGCCTCTTCAATGGCATCTACAGCCTTTTTCCATTCATAATAAAGTTCAACCGTTTCTTCCATTGATTTGCGCTGTTTTGATAAATCGCGAAACTTGTTGTAATCCTGAATTACTGCAGGATCTGACAGGGTTTCTCCTAGTTCTTTATATTTTTTCTCTATCTGAAGAATTTTATCCAACATATCTTTCATAATACAATTATAACAGGAACAAGAAAAAAGTCGAGCATCTGACAAGCCGCAAAGTCTGTAATGAAATCTGTCCATGAAAATCCGAAATACGCAATATGACACACCCCGCTGCAATGATGCGGCTGAAATCCTCCCACACTTGAGAGGTTAGGGTGGGAGGCTTTAAGTGTGATATAGCAGTTTTCCGCAGGTTTAAAACTCTGGTGAAGGGTCGTCGGATTAGTAAATCCGACCTACAATTCTGTAACGGTTGCCAGATGCTGAAACAAGTTCAGCATGACAAATTTTACAGAAGAATAGCCTCTCCCCATGTGGGAGAGGCCGCAGTTGTGTGAACGCAGTGAACAACAAATGCGGGTGAGGGGTCTAAATATGCATGAAGTTCTCAAATTACCCCTCACCTGAATTTCTAACACTCGTTCCTCGTGTTGAAATTCTGCCTCTCCCACAAGGGGAGAGGAAATTCTGCTGCTATTCACCTACACAGACAGCCCAGAGGAGCGGGATGGAGAAGTCTCTGGCGCCGTGGGAGTACCAGCCCGTGCCATCGGAGCTGAACCCGCGGCCGTGCGCGGTGCGAGCGTTCGTCTCCTGACCGGACCACAAGCGGAAGTCGCCGCTTCCGCCTTCTCCATAGAGAGGGATGCCGTATGAGCTTGTTTTGTCTGTGTCTAAGGTTGCATCGAAGAATTCTCCGTCACCGCCGCTTACTGTGGTGTTATACAAGTCATTTGCTAATGTGGTTAGTTCCGCATCGGTAGGCATTCTTTTTCCTTGCTCTGCGCACGTTTTTACTGCACCAGCCCAATAGTCATTGGTTCCATAGGCTGATGTCATGCAGTATTGAATATTGTGCTCGCCCATAAATGCTAAGTCATCCGGATTACTAGTTGTTCCGTAAACATCACACCCGTTCCATACATGCGGTGTCGGTTGGAATGGAGTTCCGAAACATATTCCGTCTACTTCAAATGAACATGAACTTCCGCCTAAACTTGATACGTTTATACTTCTTAAATCTTTATTCTGTGTATTTGGATTCTTAAATCCGTCTACGTCATATAATATTGCTAAACAGCTTGTGCCGGTTATCTGGTTTGAGTATGGATCCTGTTTACAGCTTTCTGTTGGGTTGTATGCTATTACTGCGTTTACTCCGTTTGCAAATTGTACTCCTACTGTATTTGTTCCCCATGTTTCCTGACCAAAGTGGGATGCTCTTTTTACATCCGCCATCTCTACTTCTTCGTTTTCTGTTCCCCAAGTAACTTTATCCGCAAAGCATGTTGTTATATCATCGTTATCGCATATTCTTGTTATCTTAATATGTTTAGAAAGTTCATCAACAAATGCTTCCGTTGTTGTATAGCCTGCTAAGGTTCCTTGAACATTCATTACTTTCAATGATTCTTCAAGTTTTCTTTGAAATACTTCTGATGCGGTATCCCATGCTTCTTGTTGAAAATTCTGCACTAACGTCGGGATTGTTAATGCCGCGACTATTCCGATTATTGCCAAGGTAATTAAAACCTCCGCAAGTGTAAAGGCTGATTTAACTTTTGGGGTTATTAAACTGCTGTGTTCAGCGCGTGAAGCTGATTTACAGCCCCCCCCCCCCTACTCAAGGAGGTGATGTAGTCTGCGTTTTTGGCCATTTGTTTTTCCTCCGTTTTCTCTTCCATAAAAAGATTTTACCAGAAGTTTTTAATTTCTGCAAGTATATTAACATTAAACTTGCAAATTAGTAAATTATATGCCTAATCTGCTTCGTTTATCATTTTTTATGTTAGTATATAATCATGCGTTTATCCGAATTTAAACATTATGCAAAAGAGCTGCTGCATATAGCAATGCCTATTATTATGGGGAACCTCGGGTTCATTATGATAGGTGCGGGTGATGTGTTGATTGCCGGAAGGCATTCGACTGATACGCTTGCGGCTATTTCTATTGCGACAGCTATTTCGAATTGCATTATGACTTTCGGAATCGGGTTAATCGCAAGCGTGTCGCCGCTGCTTTCCAACTACAGAGGCGAAAAACAGTCCGCAAAAAAATATTTTTTCCCCACAATAAGATTTGCCATGATTCTGGCGTTTATTATTATGTTTGCGGTTCTTGCCTGCGTTCCGCTGATTGATTATCTCAAATTTGAGCCGCAGCTTGTACGGCCGATTAAAGAATATATGATTATCACGGCGTTTTCAACTTTCGGTGCGTATTTGCATGCGGCGTTGAAAGAGTTTTTGCAGGCGTTTGAAATTGTCTTTCTGCCCAATATTGTGACGGTGATTTCGGTATTTTTAAACCTTATACTGAATGCAATTCTTGTTTTCGGCTTCGGCCCGATACCTTCGCTCGGCGCAATAGGGCTTGCAATCGCAAGTTTTACCGTAAGGTATTTTATGGGATTTGTGCTTTTGTGGTATTGTTTCAGGTTGATGAAATTCCGCAATTATAAGCAGGACAGGGAATATTTCAAAAATCTTTTGAAAATCGGTATGCCGATATCGTTTGCTATTTTAATTGAATTTGTTGCATTTAACTGTGTTGCAATAATTATGGGGCGCGTGTCAGGTGTTTATGCTGCGGCGCAAAACCTTGTCTGCACGCTTACTACTGTTTCGTTTATGGTTCCGCTGGCAATATCAAATGCCATTGCGGTTAAGGTAGGGTTTGCGAACGGTTCTCAAAATCTCACGGAACTCAGGCGCTACGCTTATATCGGGCTTGGAATGGCTGTCGGGTTTATGGCTGTCAGTTCAGTATTTTTTGCAAGTTTTCCGGAATTTCTTGTCGGGTTGTTTACCTCTGATGATGCACTTATCAAGATTAGTGTGCCGGTTTTGTATGTGCTTTCAATGTTTCAGATTTTCGACGGGCTGCAGGTTTCTTTGTCAGGAATTTTTAAAGGCATGAAAAAAACCGGAATTGTTATGGTTTCAAATTTTGTCGGATACTGGATGATTTCAATTCCGCTCGGGTATACCCTTGCTTTTAAATATAATATGAATATTATGGGATTCTGGTACGGGCTTGTGTGTGCGGCAATTATCCTCTGCACCATTATGCTTGTTATCCTCCGCAAATATATTAACGACATGAAGAAAAACCTTGATTTTGTCAGAATAGCCGAAGAATATTAGATTTTTACTCTTATTTGTGCTATGATTGCTTCATACGGAGGGAAATAACATGGCACATACTGAAGAGAGAACGTTTATTGCTGTAAAACCCGATGCGGTTATAAGAGGGCTTACCAGCACTATTATTAAAAGATTTGAGGACAAAGGGTATAAAATTATCGGTTTAAAAATGCTTATGGTAACGCCTGAACAGGCAGCAAAGCATTATGCAGAACATTACGGAAAACCTTTCTACGACAGACTTATCAAATATATTCAAAGCGGCCCTATAGTTGCAATGGTTCTGCAAGGTTATAACGTAATCAAAGGCGCCCGCCAGCTTATGGGTGCAACAGATCCCGCAGAAGCTCAGGTAGGAACTATCCGCGCGGATTTTGCACAATTGAAAGAATACAATTCAGTCCACGGTTCTGACTGCGCCGAAAGCGCCGAGCGCGAAATTGCCATATATTTCAAGCCCGAAGAGCTTTGTACTGAATGGAAAAATATGACTGAACTTGTTACAGAAAAGGAAGATCTTGTATAAATGAGCGGGTTTTTCAGCTATGAATTGGTTCATGAATGCGCTCAAACCGGCGCCCGTGCAGGAATTTTGACAACTCCTCACGGAAAAATCCTTACGCCGATTTTTATGCCTGTCGGAACAAATTCCGCTGTTAAAACTCTTACCTCTGAACAGGTGAAAAATACAGGTGCTCAGATTATCCTTGCAAATTCGTACCATCTTTATTTAAGAGCCGGTACAAAGTTGATTAAACAGTTCGGCGGAATTCACGGCTGGATGAACTGGGACAAACCTGTCCTGACCGATTCGGGCGGATTTCAGGTGTTTTCGCTGTCGCATTTAAGAAAAATTACCGAGGACGGTGTGGAATTCCGTGACCCTAAAGACGGCAAAAAACACTTTATATCACCCGAAGTTTCAATGGAAATTCAGCAGGATATAGGCGCTGATATCATTATGGCTTTTGATGAATGTGCACCTTATCCTTGTGATTACGACACGGCGAAAAAAGCCATGGAGCGTACGCACAGATGGCTTGAACGCTGTATGAAAGCCAAAACAAACCCCCGTCAGGCACTTTTCCCGATAGTTCAGGGTGCATTTTTTGATGATTTAAGACGCGAAAGCGCAGGTGTTATTTCCTCTTATGATGCTCCGGGATATGCTATCGGAGGTTTAAGCGTCGGTGAATCCAAAGAGATTATGAACCATTTTGTGGAACTTACGGCACCGCTGCTGCCGCAAAATAAACCGCGTTATCTTATGGGAGTCGGAACGCCTGAGGATTTGTTAGACGGGATTAAGCGCGGTGTGGATATGTTTGATTGCGTTCTTCCGACCAGAAACGCACGCCACGGATCGTTTTTTACCTGGAACGGCAAACGTAATATTAAAAATAAAGAATTTTATGATGATGCCCGTCCGCTTGTTGAAGGCTGTGAGTGTTACGCCTGCAAAAACCATTCCAAAGCCTATATAAGACACCTCTGGCGCTGCGGCGAAAGCACTGCATCAACCCTTTTATCAATACATAATATTCAGTTTCTTGTGGAATTTTCGCAAAAATGCCGCGAAGCTATTTTGCAGGACAAATTCGGCGATTTTTACAATGAGCATTATTTAAATTTAACTTAAGCCTGTCTGTGTCCTGTTTTCAGCTGGTGATCAACGTTTGCGGTACGCTGGTTGGCGGTAAGTTTTCCTTTTATAAGGTGGTATCCCGCAACACCGAGTGTAGCAAGTGCGGTTACAACTTTACCTTTTTTGCTAATGCTTCTCACCGGATGTTTGAAAACGTCAATCAGAGCGTTGCCCTGTTTAAACCCTCTCGGTACTGCGCCAAAAGCCCAGAAGCCGGCAAGCGATACCGCTCCGGTCAACAAACCGTAGCCTGCTGCCTTAAATGTTGCTTTGGTCATTTCGCTTAAGGTAGTGAAAAATTTGGCAATTTTACTTATATCTTCCCTGAAACCGGAACGTTTCACTTTTTGTTCAGGCACGGTATTCACCTGATTGCTCTGTACTACAGGCTGCGGATTTATTACAGGTGCTTGTTGTCTGAAACTTACTGCAGGATTAAAGCTAACTTGCATTGTCACTCCTTTTTTTACCATATACATTAAAACTCATAAAGGAATTTTTTGCGTATTTTTTTAAAAAAATTTACAAAAATTTATCAATTAAAAAGATTTAACTGCGGCACGGCAGGGGTCGGTACATCTGTTTTTTTTCTTGCCGAAAGATTGTTGGAGTGATCTTTTTGCATTCTTGTCATCAAATCCTGTGAGCGTTTAATTACGCTGTTGGGCAGACCCGCCATTTTTGCGACCTGAATACCGTAGCTTCTGCTTGCACCGCCTTGAACAATTTTTCTTAAAAATTCAATCTCGCCGTTTTCTTCGGAAATTGTTATTCTGTAATTTTTAATCTGCGGATATGAATTTGTCATTACGTTTAGTTCGTGGTAGTGGGTTGCAAAGATGCATCTTGCTTTGATTTTTGTCGCAATGTATTCCGCAACTGCCCAGGCTATTGCAACACCGTCGTAGGTGCTTGTTCCCCTGCCGATTTCGTCAAGCAGGATGAGGCTTCTTTCTGTTGCGGAATTTAGTATGCAGGCGGTTTCTATCATTTCAACCATAAAAGTTGATTGTCCGAGGGTTAAATCGTCAGACGCTCCGACTCTTGTGAATATTTTATCAATAATACCTATTTTTACGTAGTCTGCCGGAACCCATGAACCTATTTGCGCAAGGATTGCAATGAGTGCATTTTGCCGCATATAGGTTGATTTACCCGCCATGTTCGGGCCTGTCAATATCATAAATTGTGTTGTGTCAACAGAATTGCATTTTAAAGTCAGATCGTTTGAAACGTATTCTCCGAGCGGAAGAATTTTTTCCAGAACCGCGTGACGGCCGTTTTTGACAATAAAATCGTCAGATTCGTCAACTATCGGTTTTACATAATTATTTTCAACCGCGGTTTCTGCAAGCGATGCCGCAACGTCTGCCTGTGCAATGGCGTCTGCGATTTCTCTTATTTTTGTTACAAATTCTTTTGAGTATTCTCTGAAATCGGTGAACAGTTTGTATTCAAGTTCGGTTGATTTGAAACGGGCTGACAGAACATCATCTTCGTGTTTTTTGAGTTCTTCCGTTATAAATCTTTCCGCATTGGTAAGTGTTTGTTTGCGGATGTAGTTGTCGGGTGTCATGCTTATGTTTGTGTTTGTGATTTCGATAAAATACCCGAAAACTTTGTTGTAGCCTACTTTTAAAGTTTTTATGCCAGTTTTTTCTCTTTCTGTTTCTTCAAAATCTTTGAGCCATTTTTCTCCGCCGGTTAAAAGATCTCTGAAGTAGTCGAGTTCGCTGTTAACCTTGTCTTTAATTATTCCGCCCTCTTTTATATGAATCGGCGGATTATCAACAATGGTTCTGTCTATCAGGTTTGTATAATCTTCAATTTCACGGCGGTAGGATGCAATTTTTTTGAACGGGTTAGATTCAAGATTTTCGGCTATTGCAAGAATTTTCGGCAGAGCTGCAAGAGATGTTTTAAGACTTATAAAATCTCTCGGGCTTGCGGTTCCGTTGCTCATTCTGGTGGAAAGCCTTTGGATATCCTGAACCTTTTCAAACTGTTCAAGAATATCATGTCTGATTGATTCTTTTTCAACAAACTCGCTTACTGCATTCTGGCGCGAAATTATATCCGCGGAATTTTTTAAAGGCTGGCAGATTCTGCTTTTCAGCATTCTTGCGCCCATATTTGTTTTTGTTTTATCTATAGCCCACAAAAGTGAACCGTAGCGGCTTTTTTCGCGGATAGTTTCAGTAAGTTCAAGATTTTTTCTTGTATTTACATCAATCATCATGTATTCGGAAAGTTCATAGCTTTCAATACGTTCAAATTTAGGCATGTTGCCTTTCTGGGTTTCCCAGATATATGACAAAAGCGCTCCGGCGGCTCTGAATCCGAGTTTATACGTGTTATAGCCGAAAGCATCAAGGCTTGAAGTTTCAAACACGGCTTTCAGATTATTTTCCGCAAACGCCGGTTCAAAAACAGACGCGGGAATTTTTGTGCAATTATAATTCAACGTTATTTTTTCGGGAAGGTTAATTTTTTCATCCGGAACTATCTGGAAGGGTTTAATTTCTTCACGTACGGACGGTGCAATAATTTCAGCCGGATTTAATCTTGCAAGTTCCGACAGCAGAAGTTCTATAGGAGCCTGCGTCGTTTTGAATTCTCCGGTTGAAACATCAGTGTATGCAAATCCGTATAAATTGCTTTTTTCGTCTTTGTATATTGAACAAATATAGTTGTTGGAGTTTTGTTCCAAAAAACCGCTTTCAATAATTGTTCCGGCTGTAACAATACGGGTAACTCCGCGTTTTACAAGATCTTTTGCATATTTCGGATCTTCAAGCTGATCGCATATCGCAACTTTTATATTTCTTTGAACAAGTTTTTCCAGATAAGAATCCACAGCTTTTACCGGAATTCCGGCAAGCGGAATTCTGCCGAGCCCTCCGGCATCACGGCTTGTCAAAGTAAGTTCAAGTTCTTTTGAAAGAAGCATGGCGTCTTCAAAAAACGTTTCGTAAAAATCACCCAGACGATACAGCAAAAGCATGTTCGGGTTTTCTCTTTTTATATCCAGATACTGCCTCATAACAGGCGTTGTTTCTTCGGGTAATACTTCCCAGCTTTTAATGTTATTAATTTCTATTTTTGTCATATAATACTATTATCCCTGATGAAATTATAGCAGGGAAATATGAGGATTTCAATATTATGGGTTGTTTAAAAAATATAATACGGGCGATAGTGCTGACCCTTGCGGTTGTGGGCTTTATGTCACTCGGAGGTAAAGATTTGTTAGCCGGCTGGATAGGAAACTGGCTTAATCCGTCACAGGATGTCATGCTTGAACGTGCAAAAAAAGTCGGCGATTTTTCAGGTATTAATGAAGAATTTGAGATAGAAAAAGCCGCAGGCATTATGGGCTATAATGCCGTTGTTGCCGAACACAAGGCCTCCGGACAAAAAATGATTGTCATTGATTCGGGTTCAAAACCAATCCTGACGGCTGAAGATCTTCAATCCGATAACGTGGAAGAAAAACTTAAAAATTCAATAAAAAAAATAAAATATCAGGCTGTATCGGTTGATGACCTTGAAATTACCAAAAGAGGCTATATAAATTCATACGGAAAGTCGGCGCCCTATGTAAAATTTGAAGCCAAAGTCAAAAAACTCCCCATAGGTGATGTCGCCGGAATTATTTCTGTTGTAAAAGATTCGCAAGGTGAAGACAGACTTCTTGTTTCAATCAGCGAAAAAGATAAATATTCTCAGCTGATATCAGATGAGTTTTTTAAGAATGTTAAATAGGAGTATAATATGGGCAGCAAATATGATAAATTAGCTGAATATCTGGAAAAAGAGTTTTTTACGGTTGCTGAATTAAGGAATTTAGTTAACAATGAACTTGTGTCTAATGTCTCAAAAGAAGATTATAATATTGAACATGAAAACTGCAGCAAATACTCGGTACATCTGACAGACGGGTCTGTTTATTTTATTTATGTTCAATAATCAATCTTTTGATTTGTTGACAAATTTGGATTAAAGTTATAAAATCATGTTACTTATATGAGGAAAGCATGGGTGAAAATCCCGCACTGGACCGCAGCCGTTAGAGTCGGAATGCTTATATAGGTTGGAGTACACCACGGTAATCTGGGAGATTTTTTTATGAACAATGCAATCTTGAAGGACAACAAAGTTGTCAATTTGGATTCCGCAAAAAGAGCTTACATGTCAAATCCTGTACAGACAGAAAAGGATTCAAATATCGCTCTTGTGGACAATTATTTGAAACAGTTGGACTGGAGAGTTAACGAAAACTCAAATATGTCCTACTCAATTCAGGGGCTTAACAATTATATAGCCTCCGAAATCAGTAAAAATTACTGGCTGAATAAAATTTATCCGGCCGAAATTAAAAATGCGCACCTGAACGGTGATATTCACATCCATGATTTGAATATAATATCTGTTTATTGCGTTGGCTGGGATTTGAAAGATTTGTTGACGGAAGGTTTTACCGGCGTCAAAGGTAAAGTCGAAAGCGCACCGGCAAAACACTTCAGAACCGCTCTGGGGCAGGTTGTAAACTTTATGTATACAATGCAGGGCGAAGCCGCCGGAGCACAGGCGTTTTCAAACTTTGATACACTGCTTGCGCCGTTTATAAGATATGATAATTTGACTTACGAACAGGTCAAACAGGCAATGCAGGAATTCGTGTTTAATATGAATGTTCCGACACGTGTCGGGTTCCAAACTCCTTTTACAAACATTACAATGGATTTGACTGTTCCGTCATATTATGCCGAACAGCCTGTAATAATCGGCGGTGAATTGATGGAAGAAACTTATAAAGATTTCCAGAAAGAAATGGATATGCTGAATAAGGCATTCTTTGAAGTAATGATGAAAGGCGACAATTCAGGCAGAGTATTCACTTTCCCGATTCCGACATACAATATTACAAAAGACTTTGACTGGGATAACGAAAATATTAAAGGCCTCTGGGAAATGGCCGCAAAATACGGTATCCCGTATTTTTCAAACTTTATAAATTCGGATATGTCACCGGAAGATGCGCGTTCTATGTGCTGCAGGTTAAGAATTGACAACAGAGAACTTGAATACAGAGGCGGCGGACTTTTTGGCTCAAATCCTCTGACGGGTTCTGTCGGTGTTGTGACGATTAACCTTCCGAAAATAGCTGAAAATTCCGAAACCAAAGGCGAATTTATGGCTAAACTCGCTGAAAAAATGGAACTTGCAAAAGAAAGTTTGGAAATAAAACGGGCATTGCTGGAGGATTTGACTGATAAAAATCTTTATCCTTATACAAAATTCTATTTGAGAGATATCAAATCACGTTTCGGCGTTTACTGGAAGAACCACTTTTCAACAATTGGTCTTATCGGTATGAATGAAGCGTGCCTGAATCTTTTGGCTGACGATATCGGAAGTTTCCGCGGAAAACAGTTTGCGCTTGAAGTTATGGACTTTATGCGCGGGAAAATTATAGAATTCCAGAAAGAAACAGGACATAACTATAACCTTGAAGCAACTCCGGGTGAAGGAACCTCATACAGGCTTGCAAAATTAGACAGGGAAAAATATCCGTATTACACAAATTCAACCCAATTGCCGGTAAATTATACTGATGATATCTTTGAAGTTCTTGATCATCAGGATGATTTGCAGACCAAATACACGGGCGGTACGGTTGTTCACATTTTTGCCGGTGAAAGAATTCACAATATTGAAACAATGAAAAATCTTGTGAAAAAAGTCTGCAATAACTATCATCTGCCTTATTTTACCTTCTCTCCGACATTCAGCACATGTCCTAACCACGGTTATATTGCAGGTGAACATTTCACCTGTCCCGAGTGCGGTGCAGAATGCGAAGTTTATTCGCGTGTCGTGGGTTATATAAGACCTGTTACACAGTGGAACAAGGGCAAAAAACGTGAATTCAAAGACAGAAAGGAATTTGTGATTGAAGAATGCAAATAGGCGGTGTTCAAAAAACATCTTTGCTTGATTTTCCCGAAAAACTCAGCGCAATTGTGTTTACTCAAGGGTGCAACTTCAGATGCGGATACTGCCACAATCCCGAACTTATTGTTATGAAAAATCCGGCATGGACCGTGCCGGATTTTTTTGAATTTTTGAACACGCGGCGCGGCAAACTCGACGGAGTTGTTATAACAGGCGGTGAACCCTGTTTGCAGCCTGATCTTTTGGATTTTGTAAAAGAAATTAAAAAATCAGGTTTTCTCGTAAAACTGGATACAAACGGCACTTTCCCCGAAAAAATCAGAGAAGTTTTGCCGTATCTGGATTATATTGCAATGGATATAAAAGCTCCGGTCGAAAAATATCCGCTTGTTACAAATTCAAAAATAAATCCCGAAAAAATTACGCAGAGTATTAATTTAATTATGAATTGCGGCATTGATTACGAATTCAGGACAACGGTTGTGAAATCACAACTGGCTTATGAGGATTTTGAAAACATCGGAAAATTAATTTATGGCGCAAAAAGATATTATCTCCAAAAATTTATTCCCTCAAAAACGCTTGATGACAAAATGATGTGCGAAAAAACTTACACGGATGAAGAATTTAAAGAAATCATTGAAATTCTCAAACCCTGTATTAAAGAAGTTTCAGTGCGCTAGATATTTCCTGTTGAGCTGTTTTTGTCATCTTCAAGCTGGCGGATATCAATATTCATGTCGTCATCTTCTGCATAAGAGGTATTTAGTGACTGAACATCAATTTCCACGTTAACATCAGCGTCGACCATTTCAATATCGCCTTTCGGAAACTCTTTAACTTTGCCGTCTTCGGTTTTTACGGCAACTTTTCCGCTTAAAAATTGCAGATAGCAGACTTTGCCGAGTCCTTCGGGAGTCATTACGGATGAGCCTACCGGCGGCATACCTTTTGCGGCATCAATATAATTTGAATATTCATAAGTCAGGCAGCACAAAAGCCTTCCGCAGGTGCCTGAAATTTTTCCGGGAGCAATCGGCATTCCCTGATCTTTAGCGAGTTTTACGTTAATGGTTGCAAATTTTCTCAAAAAACTCGAGCAGCAAAAAGGTCTTCCGCAGATTCCGGTTCCGTCAAGGATTGAGGTTTCATCCCGCACGCCGATATGTCTTAAATCTATGCGCACGCGTGTGAACACCTGTGTCAAATCTTTTAGCAGCGCTCTGAAGTCAACTCTTTCAGGTGCGGTATAGTAAAAAGTAATTTTTCTTCTGTCAAAGGTTATGCGGCATTGAACAAGATTCATGGTTAAGCCGTGTTTTTTTACCAGTTCCTGACATTTAAAAAACGAGGTTACTTCTTCTTTTTTTATATCGTCAAGGGTTTGTAAATCACGCTGCGAAAGCACTCTTATAACCGGCAGCGGTTCGGGTTTTGATTTACTTTCATCCCAGATTTTTGCTATTTCATGATTTACCGTAAAAACTTTCAGAGCTTCTTCACCCTTTTCGGTTCTTACAATAACCATCTGCCCGTCTTCTAATTTAATTGTGTCGGGCACATTTACGGGGTAAAAGGTGTTTTTGAGGTATCTTACTGCAAATTTAGACATATCTTTCTTCTTCTTTTAACTTCCTGTTCATTAATTTGTCCAACAATTCCTGCGGAGTAATATCGGTGTAGACGGCTTCGTATATTGCGTTTGAAACTGGAACTTCAATATCGAGTTTTTTCGCAAGTTCGCAAATCGCTTTTGAAGTTTTGACACCTTCCGCGACAGAACCTAATTCTCTTAAAATATCGTCGATTTTTTTACCCTGACCGAGAAGCGACCCTACGGTGTAATTTCTTGACATCGGGCTTGAACATGTTGCAATCAAATCTCCCATTCCGGAAAGTCCGTATAAAGTTGAAGGGTTAGCGCCGAGTTGAATGCTTACTCTGACAATTTCGGCCATACCGCGTGTCAAAAGCGTTCCGGTGCAGTTGTCGCCGAGGTTCATTGCGTGTGCAAAACCCGAGGCTATTGCAATTACGTTTTTAAGGCTTCCGCCGAGTTCTACGCCGATTACGTCACTGTTTGTGTAGAGCCTGAATTTACCGGGGACATTGCAGGCTTTTTGGACAAATTCCGCAATACTCATATCATCGCTTGCAACCGATGCTGCGGTAGGTTTGCCCTGCAGAACTTCTTTTGCAAGTGTCGGGCCGGAGAGGATTGCAAGTTTTTGTTCGGGAAGAACATCTTTTATAACTTCGCTCATTCTCATCAAAGACGGCAGCTCAATACCTTTTGAAGCGTTTACAAGAATTTGTTCGGATTTGATGCCGGAATTTTTCAAGTTTTCGCACACATCTCGGGTTCCTGATGTTGCAACAACATTCAAAATTATATCCGCATTTTTAATCGCTGCCTGAAGGTCGGATGTTATCTCAACTTTGTCTGCCAGTTGAACTTCAAGCGGTTTTGAAGCGTGTTTGTTTTTTATTAAATCTTCCGACAAATCCTGCGCGCGACCCCAGACGGTCACTTCATCAAAGTTATCTGTCAATAGCCATGCCAGAGTTAACCCCCAGCAGCCTGCGCCTATTACTGTTAATTTCATATCAGCTCCTTAAACAGCCTGCGGCTTTTTGTAGATTATTTTTCTTAATACGCCGCCGTGTTTTCTCAATTCTTCTCTTGATTCTTCAATGCTAAGTTTCATCATTGTTGAAACTATAGCGGTTTTAATTTCCCAATTGCATTTAAGAAGGGTTGCGAGGGCTTCGCTGTGGCTTATGTCAGCGATTTGCGCAACAATTCTTATTGCTCTGTCTTTCAATTTTTCGTTAACGGCTTTCAAATCAATCATAAAATTTTCATAAGTTTTGCCGATTTTAATCATGGCACCTGTTGAAAGCATATTCAAAATCATTTTTTGAGCAGTGCCGGCTTTAAGTCTGCTTGAACCTGCGATAACTTCGGGGCCGACTTCAACGCAGATAACGAGTCCCGCTTCTTCCGCGACAAGGCCTTGAGAGTTGCAGGTTATTGCAATTGTTCTTGCGCCGGCTTCATCAGCCTGATGCAAAACGCCCATTAGATACTTCGGGTTTCCGCTTGCTGAAATTACCACACAGACATCTTTGTCTGTTAAGACTTTAGCGTCCTCGACACCTAATTGAAAATTATCTTCCGCGCCTTCCACCGAATACAAAAAAGCGTCTTTGCCGCCGGCGATTTTGCCTTGAACCATGTCATGGGGAACGCTGAATGTCGGAGGGCATTCGGAAGCGTCAAGAATACCGAGTCTGCCGGAGGTGCCGGCTCCGAAATAGAAAAGCCGTCCGCCTTTTAAAAACTGTTTTGCAATCAAATCAATTGCCTGCGCAATATGCTCCGCCTCATCTTCGACAGCCAGCGCCACAAGTTTATCTTCCTCATTCATTTTTTTGACCATATCAATAGTAGACAAAAGGTCGATATCCTTTGTGTTCTCGTTTCTGTACTCGGTAATTACTTCACTCATAGAGACCTCCTAAACCATTTTCACTAAATTAGCCATTTCAATAGCGGTTTTTGCCGCATCAGAACCCTTGTTTCCTGCTTTTGTTCCCGCTCTTTCGATAGCCTGTTCAATGTTGTCGGTTGTAAGAACACCGAAGATTACGGGGACACCGGTTTCCAGACTTACGTGTGCAACGCCTTTTGACACTTCCGCGCTCACGTAATCAAAATGCGGTGTGGAACCTTTGATTACGGCGCCGAGAGTAATCAGTGCGTTATATTTGCCGGTTTTTGCAAATTTTTGAGCCGCAAGCGGAATTTCGAAAGCGCCCGGAACTTTTACTATGTCAATATTGTCGTCTGAAACGCCGTGTCTTTTAAGCTCATCTATCGCGCCTGATAATAATTTTGAACCGATAAAATCGTTAAATCTTGATATAATTATGCAAAATTTTTCATTGCCTGTTGTCAGCTGCCCTTCAAATGTTTTCATTTTTATACTCCTTTGCATACATTTTACAACACGGAGGGCTAATTTACAATAAGCGGGTGGAAAATCTTATAAAAAATATATAATGAGGCAAGAATAAGCAAAACGCCGCTTATTTTCATCAGGGAATCCGAAATTTTGTAAAAATTATTCCGGTTTTTCAGTTCGGAGGTTAAAAACCCTGCAAGGATGAGGATTAAGCCCTGACCTATTGAAAAAAGAAACAGCATAATAATTGCGTTTATAATATTTGCGGAAAGTGAAGCGAAAGCCATAATTCCTGCAAGAATAGGGGTGGAACACGGGCTTCCGACAAGCGCAAACGCCGCCCCAAGTATAACAGGATAAATATATGTGCGGTGTGCGTCATTTTTCGGCATTTCTTTTATAAGTACAGGAAGTTCAAAATCCAGAAATCCTATGAGTTTCAAGCCCATAACGAGAATTATAGAGGCAAGTACAAGCCCGAAATAACCTCCGGCAAAAGATATGAACACTTTGCCGGTAACGGCGCAGATTATGCCGATAATTGAAAATACAACGGCCGTACCCAGAACAAAAAATATCATTTGCACAAGCGTTTTGGCAGGTTTTGCATCAGAATATCCTCCGACGTATCCGATTATTATAGGAAGCATGGAAAGCGAACACGGCGATATTGAAGCAACAAGCCCGCCGAGAAAAGACAGTCCGAAAAGGATTAAAAGGCTTGTATTGTTGGTGAAAATATCGGTGTAATCCATTATTTAAGACCTTTCAGATAACTTTCCATTTCTTCTTTTTCTATGGCGCCTTCAATACGTTTGACCTGTTTGCCGGTTGAATCCAGAAGGATTATTGTCGGTACAAGAGTTACGTTATATTTTTCTATCTGTGAATTTGTAAAAGAAGTGCTGTCTTGCACCGGAATTTCAGTTAAGATTATTGCACCTTCATACTGCGGAAAGATTTCTTTGAATATCTGATTCATCTTCTGGCAGTCAAGACACATTGCTGATGTGAATTTTATAACCTGAGGCTTGTTAGCGGTGTTTTCGGCTGTTTGTGCGGTTGTTGCGTTTGAACGGGTCAAAGCCATATACGCGATAACAGGTACCGCAAAAATTAATAAAATTGTAATCAGATTTTTTTTCATAATTTGCTCCTTCTGATTTTATATTAACATAAAACAAAAATAAAATATTACTTAGTCGGCTAAATTTTCAGGGGAATTTTAAAGTCGTGAAGTTCATTTCTTTCGCTCCGCACGATAATATGTCATAACGAGGGTGCCTGAGGCACGGCAACACAGTCTTGTCATTACGAGCAGACGCAGTCTGCGTAGTAATCGCATAATCGCCATAATGATATGCCTGAAACTCCCTCCCCCCTTGAGGGGGAGGGCTGGGGTGGGGGGGCTTTAACCGTGATATAGCGGGTTTCCGCAGATTAGAAATTCCGGTGTAAAGTTGTCGGATTAGTAAATCCGACCCACAATTCTATAACGGTTGCAAGATGCAGAAACAAGTTCAGCATGACAAGTTTTACTGCAAACCAGCCTCGCCCCTTGAGGAGCAAAGCGAACCAACGAGGAACGAGTTGTGTGAGCCTGCTTCCGTAACAAAGTGAAGGTGAGAGGCCGCAGTTGTGTGAACGCAGTGAACTACAAATGCGGGTGAGGGGTCTAAATATGCATGAAGTTCTCAAATTACCCCTCACCTGAATTTCTAACACTCGTTCCTCGTGTTGAAATTCTGCCTCTCCCACAAGGGGAGAGGCTGTTCTATTGTTAAAAAGCGGTACTTGTGAAATGCTACAAATACCGCTTATTAAATATATCTTCTCCAACTTTGCGGCACTCACGCTATTCCGCTAAGCACACCGCCTGAAAGTCGCTGCTGCGGCGGGCGTTGCCCCGGGCAGTGAGAGTGGAGTAGAAGGTGCGGTTGCACGCGCTGCCCTTGCTGTCCTCCTCACTCGACCACAGCCAAAAGTCGGAGCCGGGAGAGGTGACAAATCCCATTGATACTGCAAGGTCGTTATCTCTTGCGCCGTAGCTTGATCCATTTGTTGCTATTTCTGTACCGGGGTACAAGTCTCTCGCTAATTGGTTTAACTGTTCCATACTCGGTAAACTTGAACCCATATCATGGCATGCTTTTACTGCACCTGCCCAGTAGTCATTTTTGCCATAGGGTGAATACATGCAATATTGAAGACCATATTTACTCATAAATGCTAAGTCATCAGGATCACTTGTTGTTCCGTTTGTGTCACAAGCATTCCAAACATGTGGTGTTGGTATAAAAGGTGCAGTGAAACATGTTCCGTCACTTAGTTCTATTGCGCAGTTGCTGCCACCTAAACTCGCTACGTTTAGTCCTCGTAAATCTTTTTGCTGGGTATTAGGATTCTTAAATCCGTCTACGTCATATAATATTGCAAGACAATCTGTGCCTATGCCGGTTTCTCCTATTGTTATTACATCATTACTGAATTGGTTTTGTCTGCAATCAGGATTATATGCTATTACCCCGTTTACTCCGTTTGCAAATTGAACACCTACCGTATTTGTATCCCAATCTTCCTGTCCGAAGTTCTTTGCTTTTTTAATCTTTGACATATCAACTTCTTCATCACCCCAGGTTACGGTATCCGCAAAGCATGTTGTAATATCATCGTTATCACATATTCTTGTTATCTTAATATGTTTAGACAATTCATCAACAAACGCTTCTGTTGTTGTATAACCTGCCAACGTTCCTTGAACATTCATAACTTTTAATGCTTCACCGAGTTTTCTCTGGAATACCTGTGATGCAGTGTTCCATGCTTTTGTTTGATAATTTTGCACTAAAGTCGGGATTGTTAATGCTGCTACTATTCCGATAATCGCTAAAGTTATCAACACTTCAGCTAAAGTGAAAGCTGATTTAACTTTTGTGGTTATTAAACTGCTGTGTTCAGCATGTGAAGCTGATTTACAGCCCCCCCCCCCCACTCAAGGAGGTGATGTAGTCTGCGTTTTTGGCCATTTGTTTTTCCTCCGTTTTCTCTTCCATAAAAAAATCATATCAGAAATTTTTGATTTTGGCAACTGTTTTAATCTTCCGGAATATAAAAATCAGCCCTTTCCAATAATTCCCTTGTGTGTTCATAGCAGCAGCTATTGCGGCATATCTGCTGGTATTCCCGTACAATGTTAAGTACATCGTCTACGCTCATTTTTATAAGCCTTCTTTTGCCTTCTATTATTCTTGCCATAAAATTTCCTTTCTGTTTTCTTTTACGGCAAATTCCGGTTCAAACCTTTGCAAAATCCGCTTTTTTATTTAGAAATAATTTTTCAGATCTGAATAAGCATAAAAAAATGCCCCCTTTTCAGGGAGCATTTTTTTGTATGAATTATTCATCTTCATTGTCGTCAAGCTGGAAATCAGGTGAGCCGAACATGCCTTCAATTTCTTCAAGAATTGCAGACGGTTTTCTTGCCTGATTTCTTTGTGCAACCGCACGTTTTCTGGCTTCGCGTTCTTTTTCTTCGTTAGCGTTTGAAAGATGGTGGAAACCTGTGCCGGCAGGGATTAAACGTCCGATAATAACGTTTTCTTTCAAGCCCCTGAGCATGTCTTTCTTGCCGTCAACTGCAGCTTCTGTCAGGATTCTTGTTGTTTCCTGGAATGAAGCGGCCGAAATGAAACTTTCGGTGTTCAATGAAGCCTTTGTAATACCTAACAGCATGTATTCGCATGTTGCAGGTGTTTTGCCTTCTTCTTCAATCTTTTTGTTGGTTTCTTCAAATGTTTGAAGTTCAACAAGTTCACCCGGAAGAAGGTTTGTGTCGCCCGCGTCAATAACCTTAACTTTTTTGGTCATCTGACGTACGATGATTTCAATGTGTTTGTCAGCAATTTCTACACCCTGTGAACGGTATACACGCTGTACTTCATCAACCAGATACTGCTGAGCTGCTTCAACTCCGCAAAGTCTGATTACGTCATGCGGGTTCAAAGGACCGCTTGTCAAAGGCTGGCCTTTTGTGATTTTTTGTTTATCGTGAACGATAATATTTGCGTCTATTGCGTATTTGATTTCGACTCTGCCGTTTTCGTTTACTAAATACAATCTCGGCAGATCTTCGTCTGTTTCAATTTCAGCAACGCCGTCTTCTTCCGCAAGGATTGCGCAGTCTTTCGGTTTGCGGCCTTCAAGAAGCTCTTCAACCCTCGGCAAACCTTGTACGATGTCGCCTGTTTTTTGTCTTTCAAATACAAGTGTCGCAATCATGTCGCCTCTGAGTACCAGTGCGCCGGATTCAACCTGAAGCATTGTACCTGGGCTGATTAAGTAAGGACGTCCGGTTCTGATTGTTACTTCACCTTTGTTAACCGCTGTTACAAGACCTGAAACAGGTGAGGTTTCTCCGCTTGATGAAATTATTGAATCAGTTTTTACAAAGTCGCCTTTCTTAACGCTTGCGGCTGATTTTATTTTGATAACTTCTTCATACTTTTCGCTTGTTAAAAGAAGTCTTCTGTTGTCTGTTTTTGCTTCGTTAATTGCTGCAACACCGTCATTGATTGCAAGAACCTGTGTTTTTGCAATAGGTGTTTTCGCATCAATTGTCTGACCGTCTTTTACCAGAAGTTCTGTCTGAAGCGCTGATAAAAGTTTTGCGTTGCCTTCAAATTCACGGCGGACAATTAAGTTTTCAAGAACAACAATTCTCAAGTTGCCCTTTTCATCAAGTTCAACCATGCCTTTGAGGTGTGACAGGTATCCTTGCATTTGAAGAACAAGGCTTGTTCTTGTGATTGTTGAACCGTCAAGATTTCTTACTCTTGCGCCGTCTTTGTACTGTAATTGTGTTACCGGAACAATGTCAATCAATTCATCAGTTGTGTTGAATTTGATTGATACGTCTTTTTGTTGAACATCAAGAACCTGAACCGGTCTTACAAGAATTTGTACAGGCTGGTTTGCAATGTTGTCTTCATCAAGCGAAAGTCCTGCGTCAAGTTCTTCATCCAGATCGTCAATGTCGATTTCATCAAGTGATGAATCCATTATTGTTACGATTGAAGTTTCTTTTGCCTTGATGCCTTCAGCGATTACCGTGCCTTTTTTAACAACTTCGCCTTCGTCAACTTTTAATTCCGAAACGCTCGGCAATGTGTGGATTTCTCCGGGTCTTACCGTGATTTCGTGAATTATGTCGTTGTATTCTTTAAATTCAACAATACCGTCTATGTGGCAGTATACGTCTTTTACAACCTCTGTTCCGGCTGTAACGTAAGCTCCGTTATCTACCATCTTTAATGAACTGTCTTTTGAAATCTGGTGGATTTCTTCAGGAATAAATACAACCGTACCGGGTTTTGTGATGATTTGGTTTTCATCAACTTCAACGTCAACGTATCTGATTTCGCCCGAGCTTGTTACAGCACATTCTTCGTCAAGAAGTTCCGCGATAATCATGCCGTTTTCAACCGTTGTGTCTACCGGCGCTTTTACTATGTATTTTTCGCCTGTCTTTTTAACAGTCCAGATTTGTTCTTTTTTGGTTTGTTCAAATGAAGCATTTTCAGGCATTAAAGAAGCAATTACAATTGTTATTTCTTTACCTTGAACAATTTTCTTAATCTTTTTGCCTTCAAAGTTTACATCTTCTATTACTAAATCTTCGCCGAAACGAACTTCGCCGCCGTGTTCCGAAATTGTTAACGTTTCCGCTAATTTTTCGCCGGCTTTGATTTTTTGTCCGTCTTTTACGATTACTTTTGAACCGCCCGGAAGGTTATATACGTCGCCTCCGAGAACCCAGATAACACCCTGTTTGTTCGTGGTTCTTGAAATGTTGCCCTGACGGTCTTTCTTTTCGTCGGCTACAAAGTCTTCGTATACAACTTCTCCGCTTAAATCAGCGTTGATATCTTTTGTCGCTTTTTCGGTTAAACGTGAACCGTCACCCTGTGATGCGGGTTCGTATGTCGCAAGTGTGAAACCTTTTTCAACCTGCATTCCGTTTGTGAAAAATACTGTTGAGCCTGCCGGAATGTGGTATTTTTCGGTTCTTTTTGCACCTTTAACTTCAATGTCGGCTTCGTAGTTTGCTACGTTTACGATATCACCGTGACGTGTTCTCAGTTCTCTTGTTTTAACGTTAGAAATAACTTCACCGGCTGATTTTGCATCAATGTGTTTCATCGCACCGGAGCCTTTGAATACACCGCCGGTGTGGAATGTTCTCATCGTAAGCTGTGTACCGGGTTCACCGATTGATTGTGCTGCGATAATACCGATTGCTTCGCCGACATCAACAAGTTTTTGTGTTGTCATTGCCCAGCCGTAGCACTTCTGGCAGATACCGTATTCAAGTCCGCAGGTTAAGCCTGATCTTACTCTCAAATGCTGTAAATTCAAATGTGCAATCTTTTTGATATCGTCACGGTTAAGTGTCGTGCCTGATTGTACAAGAACTGTTCCGTCAGTATCTTTTATATCTTCGGCAACCGTTCTGCCCAGTAATCTGTCTATTAAGGGTACAATAACCGTATCGCCGTCAACAATAGGTTTCATGTTAATTGATTTTGTGGTGTGGCAGTCTTCCGCTCTTATTATTACATCCTGTGCTACGTCAACAAGACGTCTTGTTAAGTATCCTGAGTCAGCTGTTTTTAACGCCGTATCTACA
The DNA here is from genome assembly GCA_944323995.1 of Candidatus Gastranaerophilales bacterium. GTDB lineage: Bacteria > Cyanobacteriota > Vampirovibrionia > Gastranaerophilales > Gastranaerophilaceae > SIG32. The sequence continues at coordinate 69,527 of CALUUN010000004.1, forward strand.
AGACCTTTACGTGCACCGTATGATGAAATAATGTATTCTGTAACGGATAAGCCTTCTTTAAAGTTTGATTTGATAGGCAAGTCGATAATTTGTCCCTGTGCGTCTGCCATCAAACCGCGCATACCGACTAATTGCGATACCTGTGATAAGTTACCTCTCGCACCGGAAAATGCCATCATATACACAGGATTTAATTTGTCAAAGTTTTCAACTACCTGTTCGGTCAGCTTTGCAGTTGTTTCCGACCAGGTGTCGATAACTTTTGTGTATCTTTCAACTTCCGTGATTTCACCTTTCAGGTATCTGTTTGTTGATTGTTCAATTTCTTTTTCAGCTTCCTGAAGCAGTTCTTTCTTTGCCGGAGGAACCTGAAGGTCAGCTATGGAAATTGTTGTACCTGATTTGGTTGCATATTTATACCCTAAATTCTTAAGGGCGTTTGCAAGTTCTGCGGTTTTTGCGCCGCCGTACTCCAGATACATCTGGGCAAGAAGATTGTTCAAACCTTTTTTGTCCATTTGTTTGTTAATATATTCCGGAGTCTTTTTTTCGTGTATGTAAGTTGTTTCCATTCTATATTTCCTTTTTACTTTTTAACATCTAGCTCGGGTAGGGTTTTTGAACCCGTTTTTCAGCTCACCTGCTCTATGCAAGTGCGTTTTTAACTGTTTCGTTAAAGATTATTCTTCCGACAGTTGTTTCCATTCTTTCGCCCTTTTCGTTTCTTACAACGATTTTGTCGTGCAAATCAATTACACCGACTTCAAGTGCGGAAATTGCGTCCTGGAAGCTGTAGAAGTAACCTTTAGGCTCCTGTTCGGGATTTTTAAGGATTGTCAGGTAATACATACCGAGTACCATATCCTGTGAAGGAGTGATAATAGGTTTGCCGTTTGCAGGCGCCAAAATGTTGTTTGTTGCAAGCATCAGCATTCTTGCTTCTGTCTGAGCTTCAATTGACAACGGTACGTGAACAGCCATCTGGTCACCGTCGAAGTCGGCGTTGAATGCCGTACATACAAGCGGGTGTAACTGAATTGCGCGGCCTTCAACAAGTTTCGGTTCAAATGCCTGAATACCTAATCTGTGAAGGGTCGGTGCACGGTTCAATAATACCGGATGTCCGTCTATCACTTCTTCCAATATATCCCAAACTATTGCTTCGGAACGTTCAATTTTCTTCTTGGCTGATTTGATATTTTGAACGTATCCTCTTTCAATAAGTTTATTAACAACAAACGGTTTAAACAGTTCGATAGCCATTTCTTTCGGCAGACCGCACTGGTTAAGACTCAGCTGCGGGCCGACAACAATAACGGAACGGCCTGAGTAGTCAACACGTTTACCGAGCAAGTTTTGTCTGAAACGTCCCTGTTTACCTTCGATAATATTTGATAACGATTTTAATGCACGGTTGTTCGGGCCTACTACCGTTCTTCCGCGTCTGCCGTTATCTATTAACGCATCTACAGCTTCTTGCAGCATGCGTTTTTCGTTTCTTACGATAATTTCAGGTGCGCCCATTTCCAAAAGTCTTTGCAAACGGTTGTTTCTGTTTATTACGCGTCTGTACAAATCATTCAAGTCGGATGTTGCAAAACGTCCGCCGTCCAGTTGTACCATAGGTCTTAAATCCGGAGGCGTAACAGGCAGCACATCCATTACCATCCAGGTCGGATCTGTTTCTGAAGAGATTAAAGCGTCAAGTAATCTTAAACGTTTAATCAATTTGCTTTTTCTTTGAACAGAGGTTACATTACCTGCAAGCTCGGTTCTGATTTCTTCAGCAAGTTCTTTTGTGTTGATTTCGGAAAGAAGTTCTTTGATTGCTTCTGCACCGATACCTACTTTTAATTCGGTTTCTTCGTTTTCTGCAATATAGTCTTCATATTCCTCTTCACCTAACAACTGGAATTTTTTGAACGGGCTTTCGCCGGGTTCTATTACAACATAGTTGTTAAAATAAATTACCTGTTCAAGATCTTTCAAGGTCATATCCAGAAGCAAACCGAGATAAGACGGGATACCTTTTAAGAACCAGATATGAGAAACCGGTGCCGCAAGTTTGATGTGTCCCATTCTGTGGCGTCTTACTTTTGAATCGGTAACTTCAACGCCGCAGCGTTCGCAGATAATACCTTTGTGTCTTACTCTTTTATATTTACCGCAATAGCATTCCCAGTCTTTTGTCGGTCCGAAAATTCTTTCGCAGAACAAACCGTCGCGTTCGGGTTTTAATGTACGGTAATTGATAGTTTCCGGTTTTGTGACTTCCCCGTAGGACCATTTCAAAATCCTTTCCGGTGAAGCTATACTTATTCGTATATAGTCAAAATAATCTATGCTTGTTGACATTATTTTCTCCTTTTATTGGGCGGGAGAATTTTCTCCCGCTGAAATTATTTCTTAAATATCACCGAAAGTAGTCGGGGTTTCAAAGAAGTTGATATTCAACAACTCTGAATCTATGTCTGACAATGTGCGTTTCGGAGCTGATTTTCTCAAATCATCCATATCGCTCATTAAGTCGACTTCTTCACCGTCTTTTTTCGCTACTCTAATATCAAGGCCGATACTTTGCAATTCTCTTACAAGTACCTTGAATGATTCCGGAATACCCGGTCTTGGAATGTTATCGCCTTTTACGATAGATTCGTAGGCTCTGTTTCTGCCGTTTACATCATCGGATTTGATAGTTAACATTTCCTGTAATGTATAAGCCGCGCCGTATGCTTCAAGAGCCCAAACTTCCATTTCACCGAATCTTTGTCCGCCGAACTGTGCCTTACCGCCTAAAGGCTGTTGAGTTACGAGTGAATAAGGCCCTGTTGAACGCGCGTGGATTTTGTCGTCAACGAGGTGGACAAGTTTAAGGATATATGAAAGCCCTACCGCAACCGGTTCATCAAACGGTTCGCCGGTTCTTCCGTCGATAAGTCTTACTTTACCGTCTTCGGTTACCCAATCGCAGCCGCTTTCTTTAATACCTTTTATAAGTTCGTATTTTGTAGCGATTTCTGATTGAGCTTCGCCGTACATTTCGTCAAATGACGGTGCTTCATAGTAGTTTCCTGTCAGATACGCAGCCAGACCCAGTAACAATTCATAAGTCTGTCCGACGTTCATACGGGAAGGAACACCAAGCGGGTTCAACACGATATCAACAGGTGTGCCGTCAGGCATGAAAGGCATATCTTCTTTAGGTAATATTCTTGATACAATACCTTTGTTACCGTGACGTCCCGAAAGTTTATCACCGACTGAAACCTTACGTTTTTGTGCGATGTAAACTCTGATAACCGTATTTGCTCCCGGCGGAAGTTCGTCGCCTTTTTCTCTGTCAAATACTTTAACGTCGATAACGCGGCCGCCTTCTCCGTGAGGAACTCTTAATGAGTTATCTTTTACATCTCTTGCTTTTTCCGCAAAAATTGCGCGTAAAAGTTTTTCTTCGGGCGGATGTTCAGATTCGCCTTTCGGAGTTACTTTACCTACTAATATATCATCAGCATAAACTCTTGCGCCGATACGGACAATACCGCGTTCGTCCAGATGTCTGAGAGCATCTTCCGATACGTTCGGAATTTCGCGGGTAATTTCTTCGGGCCCGAGTTTTGTTTGTCTTGCATCTATTTCCAATTTTTCAATGTGGATTGAAGTAAAGATGTCATCGTGTACGCATCTTTCCGATAACAGGATAGCATCTTCAAAGTTATAGCCTTCCCAGGGCATATAAGCTACGATTACGTTTTTGCCGAGAGAAAGTTCGCCGCCGCAGGTAGATGCACCGTCAGCGATTACGTCGCCGGCTTTAACCTTGTCGCCTTCGTTTACGATAGGACGCTGGTTAATGCAGGTATCCTGGTTGCTTCTTACGTATTTCATCAACTGATATACGTGAGGATTGTTCTGTTTGTCGCGGATTACGATTTCTTCACCCACAACTCTTTCAACAACACCGTCAACATCGGATACGATTACCATACCGGAGTCTTTTGCGGCTCTTGCTTCCAAACCTGTACCTACTACCGGTCTTTGGGTAATAAATAAAGGTACTGCCTGACGCTGCATGTTTGAACCCATCAGGGCACGGTTTGCGTCGTCGTGTTCAATGAACGGAATCATTGAGGTTGCAACAGATATAATCTGGATAGGGCAAACACCTACATAGTCAACCTTTTTGGAATCGCCCATTGTGAATTCGGAATGATAACGCACCGGAACGTATTCATCTTTGAAGGTTCTGTCTTTATTTAATTGTACATCTGCCGGAGCGCAGCGGAAGTTTTCGTCCTCATCTGCTGTCAGGTAGTGTACTTCATCGGTTACGACACCGTCTTTTACAACAAAGAACGGTGATTCAATGAATCCGTAGTCGTTAACCTTTGCGTGAGTTGCAAGAGAACCAATCAAACCTGCGTTAGGACCTTCCGGAGTTTCTACCGGACAAATACGGCCGTAGTGTGACGGGTGAATGTCACGAACCGCAAAGCCTGCGCGTTCTCTCATCAAACCGCCGGGGCCTAATGCCGAAATACGTCTTTTGTGTGTTAATTCGGCAAGCGGGTTTGTTTGATCCATAAATTGTGACAACTGTGAACTGCCGAAGAATTCCTTCAATGAAGCAACCAACGGTTTTGTGTTCAAAAGGTTTAGCGGTGTCAATGTTTCGGAATCCTGTAAAGTCATTCTTTCTTTTACAATTCTTTCGATTCTTGAAAGACCGACTCTGAACTGGTTCTGCAACAATTCACCGACTGAACGGATTCTTCTGTTTCCTAAGTGGTCGATATCGTCTAAAGTTCCTTCATCATAGGTTAAGTTGATAAGGTATTCAATTGACGCAACGATATCTTGAACCGTCAATGTCCTTTGATTCTTAGGAATATTTAAGTTTAATTTCTTATTTAATTTATAACGTCCTACGCGGCCGATGTCATATTTTTTCTCATCAAAGAAACGTGCTTCAAGAATTGAACGTCCGCCTTGAGGAGATGCGGGATCGCCCGGTCTGAGTTTTTTGTAAACTTCAATCAAGGCTTCGTCAGTGGTTTCTGAAGTATCTTTTTCGAGAGTCTTTTTCAAAAATTCAAAGTGGGTGAATAATGTTTCCATCTCGGAAACCGTGATACCCATTGCTTTTAATAAAGTTGTAGCAAGGATTTTTCTGTTTTTGTCTATTTTTACGTAAATCAAATCATTGCTGTCGGTTTCTATTTTTAACCATGCTCCGCGGTTAGGAATCATTGTTGCATTGTACAAACGTTTGCCGGCAGGCGATACTTCGCGTTTGAAATATACACCCGGCGAACGGACAATCTGAGAAACGATTACACGTTCGGCACCGTTTACAATAAATGTACCTTTGTCAGTCATTGTCGGAATATCTCCGATGTAGACTTCCTGTTCTTTGATTTCACCGCTGTCACGGTTTACGAGTCTTATCATAACGCGTAATTGTTTTGCGTATGTTGCGTCATGAATTCTTGCTTCTTCAATTGTATACTTTGCGTTGTCGAAAGTATAATTCGGTAAGAAATGCAATTCCAATCTTCCGGTATAGTCTTTGATAGGGCTGAAAGACAACAATTCTTCTTTCAAACCTTCTTTTAAAAACCATTCAAAAGATTTTTTCTGCACTTCAATAAGGTCCGGTAAATCATCCAATCTGGTATGGGGAATACCCATCGGAGTTACTCTTTCTGCGTATTTTGTCTTAGACATTAAATTACCTCATTTTCATAAATGGTGTACGTACTAAAAAATTTTTTTAAATTCTAACTTGAGGCTGTTAACCTTTTGCCTGAAAGCGGCAAATAATTATATTTTCGGGGCTTTTTGCGTTGAGGCACAAATCACCCCCACTTTACTTTTCCATGTTACTATATCTTATTACATCAATATATAGAGTCAAGAAAATTTCGTTTCATTTTTTGAAAAATGTTAAATTTTTGTTACAATATTTTCCGCTGATTTTTGTACTGTCTGAAAGTTTGACGGTGAGCGGATTTGCCTGTCAAGGCATAAAGTGTATATATTGATCTGCGCGGGTTTTAGGCACAGCCTGAAAACCCGCGCCAAATCATAGAAACGGAAATTATGTAAACAGTTGCCAAATGCCGGAATTTTTGCTAGAATATTTATTATGAAAAAATTAATCTTATTATTATCGGTTATTATTCTCGGGCTTTCTGTTAACGCGGAAGGTGTAACTTTGACGGGCGAAGCACGTTTTGACTGGGTTGATATGACACAGATTCAGCGTGACACAAACATTGAGCATTACCGTAATATTCTGTTCGGCGATGAAAGTGACGGAAATTATACTAAAAAAGAGTTTAAGCAAAAATTTGAACCTTATTTGCGTGACGAAAACAACAAAGAGCATTATATGCTTGCAAAAGATGATGTTAAGGAAACCGAGGACGCAAACATTTGCGCATTTTTCTTTAAAAAGAATATATTAATTATTTATGCGCTTCAATATAAAAATAATCCGCATAACGTTTTTTATTATGACCCGTACGGACGTTTAAGGTACGTGGATGTTATTTCGGAAAACTATCCGGATTTCCCGTATAATTCAAAACAGTACAAATCAAACGGCAAACTTATAAGCGCAATCCATTTTATATCAAAAGATATGCAGTACATGTATGAACCGGACGGCGAATTTAAGGGGCTCTGGTATAAAGAAAAAATGTACGACAAAAACGGAAAACAAAAAGTTATCAGAACAAACTGGTAACTGTAGTCTGTGTAATAAATCATAAATTAAAAGGCGGAATTTTAATTCCGCCCTGTTTTTATTATCTGTCTTTTTTATCAAATTTGTGGGGAGCTTTGCGGTCCATTTTGGGCGGCATTTTTTTGTGGAAGTCGCCGTGATGTCTGTGGTGGTCGCATCTGCATTCGTGATGATACGGCGGAGGATACATTCCGGGCATCGGCGGCATCGGAGGTTTGTTAATTGCATGGAATAAGCATAATGCTAAAAATACACCCACAAATGACCCGCATGTTACAGCCAAAAATCTTCTGAACCATTTTGACATGCAAATGCAATCGCATTGTCTTTCTTCTGCTCTTTGTTCTTCTGTCATAATCTTTTCTCCTTTTAGAAATAAACTAACCTTTATATCTCTTTCATAATTATAAAGATTTGTTTGGAATATTTGTTCATTTATTTGATGGAAAAAATGAGGAAGATTAAGTTTTGGATTTTTGCTGTCCACTTTTTAGGGTACACTTCAGGCCGCAGTTGTGTGAACGCAGTGAACTACAAATGCGGGTGAGGGGTCTAATATGCATGAAGTTCTCAAATTACCCCTCACCTGAATTTCTAACACTCGTTCCTCGTGTTGAAATTCTGCCTCTCCCACAAGGGGAGAGGAAATTCAGCTGTTAAAAAGCGGCACTTGTGGAATTGTCACAAATACCGCTTTATTAAAACAAAGAAATTTAATCACCTAAGCACACCGCCTGATAGAAGTCGTGGTAGCGTGTGCCGTATCCCCGGTTAGTTCCAACTGAGGCGAATGCGCGGTAGCCAGCGTGTTCTTCGTCTATCACCTCACCCGACCACAGATTAAACCCTGCATCAGGAGAGGTGATAAGTCCCATAGAAACTGCAAGGTCATTATTTCTATCCCCAGGACTAGCATATCCATAGATTGTGCTTATGGTTGTATTCGGATACAAATCTTTTGCTAATTGGTCTAATTGTGCCATGCTTGGTAGACTTGCTCCCATGTCTTGACATTCTTTTACTGCACCGGCCCAAGAATCGTTAGTACCCTCACCACTGTCCAGACAAGATGGAATATTGTATTCGCTCATAAATGCTAAGTCATCCGGGTCATTTGATTCTCCGTCTAAATTACACCCTTTCCATACATATGGTGTTGGTGTGAACGGTGCTGTGAAACATGTGCCATCACTTAGTTCTATTGAGCAATTAATTGCGCCTGCCAGTTTGTTAACATTTAAATTATCAATATCTTTATCTGCCGTATTCGGGTTTTTAAACCCGTCTACGTCATATAGTATTGCCAGGCAATTTGTGCCTATGCCGTTTTCGCCTACTGTGATTACATCATTACTGAATTGGTTCTGCGTACAACTTGGATTGTATGCCATTACACCGTTTACACCGTTTGCAAATTGTACGGCCACTGTATTTGTATTCCAGTTATTTTGTCCAAAGTGCTTTGCTTTTTTAATCTTAGACATGTCAACTTCTTCATCACCCCAGGTTACGGTATCTGCAAAACATGTTGTAATATCATCGTTTTCGCATATTCTTGTTATCTTAATATGTTTAGAAAGTTCATCAACAAACGCTTCTGTTGTTGTATAACCTGCTAAGGTTCCCTGAACATTCATAACTTTTAATGCTTCACCGAGTTTTCTCTGGAATACCTGTGATGCAGTGTTCCATGCTCTTGTCTGATAATTCTGAACTAACGTCGGGATAGTCAATGCCGCAACTATTCCGATAATCGCTAATGTTATCAGCACCTCTGCGAGCGTGAAAGCGTTTTTCTTCATATTTCTCTCCTTTATTACAATATATTATAATATTTATATTATGATATTCTAATTTAATTGTCAATATAATATTGTTAACATATTATTATGACGGAAGAAGAATTTCTCAAAGAATTTGGTTTCAGGCTTAAAATGAGCAGGATGAAGCGCGGGTTTACGCAGGCGCAGTTAGGCGAAATGGTTGAAATTTCCGAACACAGGATAAGCCAGATTGAAAACGGTAAATGCAACATTACGCTAAAGAGCGTCAGTAAAATATTTGACGCTCTCGGTATTAGTTTTGAAAAATGGTTTAATTTTTAATTTTTTACGATTGAAAGCACGTAATTATCATTGAAGTATTTGTTTGCGGTTTCGATTATATCGGATTCTGTCACGCTGTTTATCAGTTTTGCATATTCATTTTTGAAGCCGTAGCCTCTGTTTGAGGCTTCAAACCAGCCTGCTGCGGAGGCTTTTTCAAGATTGGTTTCCTGACCTATTACAAACTGGCCGATTAGTTTGTCTTTGGCTTCCTGAAGCTCTTTTGTCCCGACATATTCCGTTTTGAGTCTGTTGATTTCTTCAAAAAGTTTTGTCTGTGACTTATCAAGTGTCTGCGGATTTGTGCCTATGTACATAACAAAATTTCCGCGCAGCATACTCGGGTTAAACGAGGTTCCGAGCTGGTATGCAAGCCCTTCTTGATCGCGGAGATTTTTAAAAAGTCTTGAGCTCATGCCGACGCCCATTATGGAATCTATAACCTGAAGAGTTGCGTAATCTTTCAAATTCATAAGTCCGTCAGTCTGCCAGCCCAAAAATATCCAGGCGGTCTGAGTGGTTTTGTCTTGTTGAATTGATTTTCTTGCTGAATCTGCTGGTGTGATTGAATATTTTGTATAATCAAAAGTTTCGCCCTTTTTGCCGTTGAATATTTTTGTCAGTTCCGCAATTGTTTTTTCTTTGTCAACGTTTCCGTTAACAGATATTACTATATTTTTCGGATAAAAGATTTTGTTGTAATATTCAACTATGTCGGACTGCTGAATTTGGGGGTAGGTTTTTTCAAGAATTTTAGTCGAATTTGAATAGACCGAACCCTTATAAATTAGGGTGTTGTATTCTTCAATTGCTTTTTGCAGCGGAAGATCGCGGTTCTTTTTAATCGAATTGATTTTTTCGGTGCGAACTTTTTCTATTTCATAGTCATCAAAAATTGCGTTGTTGACAATTTCGTTTAAGATTTCAAGAGTTTTGCCGTATTCGGATTTTGTTGTGAGAACTGAAATTGAAAACATATCGCCTTTGGATTGCGGTGAAATTTTTATGCCGTTATCTTCAAGGATTTGCGCAAGTTCTGAGGAAGAATATTTTTTTGTCCCTTTCATCATAACTGATGCGGTCATTTTTCCGGTTCCGGGAATTTTTTCAATAAATTCACCGCCTTTTGCCAGAATACTTATTGCGATAATATCGTTTGAAGTGTTCGGAGTCAAAAGAAGTTCGGCACCGTTTGAGAGTTTATATTTTTGCGTTTCGGAATTTTCACTGACCAATTCCGCCTCGGTGTTTAAAGGTGTTATGTTGGAAACTTTAACTTCTTTTGAACTTTCCGGAAGAATTATTGAAACTGCACTTTTGTTTACGCCGAGATATTTGACGGCTGCGGTCTTAACATCTTTGGGCGTTACTTTTTTTATGTTTTCAACATAGTTTTCATAAAATTTTGTATCGCCTGTTGTCACAACCGTGTAGCCGAGTTCTCCCGCAATGTTTGTAATTGATTCTCTTGCGTAGTAAGTGTCGCGTTCTATCATGTTCTGCGCAAGTTTTACCTGTTCTGACGTCACGCCGTTTTTTTGAATTTGTTCAATTTCGTTGAATATATTTTGTTCAAGTTTTTTGCAGTTTTCAGGCGTGAAATTCGCCGAGATATAAAATAATCCGTCCTCTTTGAATGTTGCATTGGAGGCTGAAACTGAAAATGCAAGCTGTTTGCGGTCTTTTATGTTCTGATAAAGAACTGATGATTTGCCGCCGCCGAGAATTGCGGAAAGCACATCCAGCGCGTAAGAATCTTTGTCGGTTATTTTTACGCCCCTGAATCCGATAAGCATATATCCCGATTGGGTTTGTGCATAATCTGTTTTGCGTATTTGAGTTGTGAGAGGTTTTTCTTTCGGGTAATTGTGTTTCGGAACTTTTTTATATTCAGCGTTGAATTCGGATTTGATTTTTTCCAGCGCCGTCTGTGTATCAACATCACCGGTTATTATTGTTATCATGTTGGAAGGTGCGTAATATTTGTCAAAATATTCAAGAATTTCTTCCCGCGTTATTGTTTCTATTATCTCGTTTGTGCCGATTACTTTTCTTTTGTAAGGGTGGTTCGTATACATCATCTCTACAAGATTTTCGTAAACTTTGCTTGAGGGGGTATTTTTATCTTTTGAGATTTCTTCAAGAACCACTTTTCTTTCTCTTTCAAGCTCTTTGCGCGGGATTAAAGGGTTTTGAAGCATGTCTGCATGCATGCTTAATGCAAGGTTGAAATCTTTTGACGGAATTGTAATATAATAGTGCGTAAAATCTTTACTTGTTGCAGCATTGTTTACGGCTCCTTTTGACTCAAGAATTTTGTCAAATTCTCCTGGGGCGTGGTTTGTTGTGCCTTTGAAAAATAAATGTTCCAGAAAATGCGAAACTCCGTTGTTTTTGTCATTTTCGTTAATTGAACCCGTTTTAACCCAGGTGTCAATCGTTACAATCGGATTTGTCCGGACTTCCTCAATTATTACGGTCTGTCCGTTGTCCAGTTTGAAAACGTTAAAACCTGACGCAAACGCAAAGTTTCCTGCAACTAACAAACACATTATTATAACCGCTTTTCTCATAATTTCCCCTTTTAAAACATACTACTATTAACAGTATAATATAAAAACCCGCAGGACGGTTATTTTTTAATCAAATGTTTTACCGTTTTGTAAAGCACGAACAATGCCGCTGCCCCCAGTGTGCAAAATACTGATGCAGGAGTCTTCTTGCGATCTATCGGATTATATTTTTCACCGCTTACAAAAATATCCTCGTTTAGTTTGTTAAAATCTTTGGTAGCTTGGTAATGCGAGTATAATACAGGCTCATAATGCTTGTCCGGCGCCTGTATTACACCAAGTACAAACGGCCCGTTATGCATGGGTTTGTTTGCAATATTTTCTTTCACTACCACTTCCATAGTTCTATTAAAACAGAGCGCGTGAAAAAATTGCTACATTTTTGTATTTATATTAAGAGGTAAACCGTTCATGCATTGACTTTTTAACGAAAATATCGTAAAATGAGAATTATTATCAAGTTTTGAGGTATTATGAATTATTCTAAACAAAGAGAAGTTGTTCTGGATGCATTAATTAATAATGTGATACATCCGACTGCCGAAAAATTGTATTCAATAATTCAGATTGAATATCCGGAGGTCAGCAAGGCTACTTTGTACAGAAATTTAAATCAGCTTGCGGAAGCCGGAATAATAAAAAAAATCGACGGACTTGAAGCACCGGCTCATTTTGACCATAACACGCATCCGCATTATCATTTTATATGCGAAAAGTGCGGACGGGTTTTTGATGTGAGCAGTGATGTTGCAAAAGATGTAGTAAGTAAGACAGAAGAAGAAACAGGCTTTAAAGTTACAAGCCATGAAATTGTGTTCAAAGGTTTGTGCAAAGACTGTCAAGAGTAAAGGAGAAAATTATGGAAAAGTATGTATGCACTGTATGCGGATACGTTTATGATCCGGCTGAAAATGACGGTGTTCCGTTCAAGAAACTGCCTGATGATTGGACATGTCCTTTATGCGCAATGCCTAAAGAAATGTTTGAACTTATGGAAGATGAATAGGAGCAGCGGAGAAAATTATGGAATTAAAAGGATCTAAAACGGAAAAAAATCTTATGACCGCTTTTGCCGGTGAATCCGAAGCGAGAAATAAGTATACTTATTACGCCTCTCAAGCCAAAAAGGAAGGTTTTGTTCAGATAAGCAGAATCTTTGAAGAAACCGCAAATAACGAAAAAGAGCACGCAAAACTCTGGTTTAAATACCTTCACGACGGAAAAGTTCCCGAAACATTAAAAGCGCTTGAAGATGCGGCGAACGGCGAAAATTACGAGTGGACGGAAATGTATGCTCAATTTGCAAAAGAAGCCAAAGAAGAAGGCTTTAATGAGCTTGCCGTTCTTTTTGAAATGGTTGCAAAAATTGAAAAAGAACACGAAGAAAGATACAGAAAACTTCTGGAAAATATTAAAAATAATACTGTTTTCAACAAATCTTCCGAAGTTCTGTGGGAATGCGGAAACTGCGGGCATGTATTCAAAGGTGAAAATGCACCCGAAATCTGCCCTGTGTGCAAACATCCTAAAGCATATTTCTTTGTGAAAGCAAACAACTATTAATTTTTTAAAGGCTTTGCTTTTTGCAAAGCCTTTTTTATGATATAATTTTTATGGGATTTACTACCGAAATAAGGAGATGCTTATGAAATTCAGGGAAATTAAAAACAATGTATTTTATTGCGGTTTAAATGACAGAGAGCGCAAAATTTTTGATGAACTTATTCCGCTTGAGCAGGGAACAAGTTACAATTCGTATCTTGTAAAAGGTTCTGAAAAAATTGCGCTGATTGATACAATGTATCCGCCAAAATCAGAAGAATATTTGAAAAATTTAGACGAAAATAACATCACAAAAATTGATTATATTATCGCAAACCACGGTGAACAGGATCATACGGGAACTTTGCCGGAATTAATAAAAAAATATCCCGAAGCGATAATTGTTACAAACCAGTTCTGCAAAAATAATATAATGGAAATGCTTTTAATTCCGGAGAATAGAATTCAGGTAATCAAAAATAATGAAGAAATTTCTCTCGGTGATAAAACTTTAAGATTTTTAATGGCTCCCGGTGTACACTGGCCCGATACAATGTTTACGTATATTGTTGAGGATAATTTGCTTTGCACATGTGATTTTCTCGGAGCGCATTATACATTTGACGATATTTTTGCGGACGACAGCAAAGAACTTGAACATTCCGCAAAACGTTATTACGCTGAAATTATGATGCCGTTCAGAAAAATGTGTCAGAAATACACGCAGCAGGTAAAAGATTTGAAACCCGATATGATTTTGCCGAGCCACGGCCCTATTTATAAAAATCCTGAGTTTATTCTTGATTTGTATCAAGATTGGTCAAGCGATGAGCCTAAAAATCTGGTTGTTCTTCCTTATGTTTCCATGTACGGAAGCGTTGAGGAGATGATTAACTATCTTGCGGATAAATTAAATAAAGCCGGTATACAAACAATTAAACATGATATTGTGTCAGATGACCTCGGCGATCTTGCAATGGCTATAGTCGATGCAAAAACAATTGTTCTGGGCGCGTCTATGGTCCTTTGCTCTCCGCATCCTGCGGCAGCTAACGCGGCTTATCTTGTGAATATATTGAATCCGAAAGCAAAGTATGCATCAATTATCGGTTCTTACGGCTGGGGCGGTGATCTGGTCGGAAAACTCACAAATATGCTCTCCAATCTTAAGGTTGAATTGATTGAGCCTATTTTGATTAAGGGCAAAGCTAAACCCGAAACTTTCCAAAAACTTGACGAAATGGCACGCGTGATTATTGAAAAACACGGTTAATATTTCGTTACAAAAAAGTCAATAAAAGTTCTTCCTGAGTTTTATAAATTCAGGAAGAATTTTTTAAGGTGTGAAGTTATGTATGTAAACAGAGTTGATTTGAATAAAACCGTAAATTACCGGCAAATGCAGGATTCAAAGAAAAATTCACCTGCGCGGGATTATTCATTCCAAACTTCTCTTTATGATACAAAAGGCGTTAATGTACACTTCGGTTCTCTGGCACGCGGCATCAATGCAATTGAAAATGAATGCATAGATATATTGCGTGATGCAAGGATCGGCCGATCCCGACGGTTCAGCGAATACGACATTGAAGATATTATCAAAAACCTTAAATTTGTTAAAGATCAGCAGGAGAAACCAGATATTGTAAAATCGGTTATGGCTCTTGATGAAGAGCATTGCGGTCTTCTTCCGAACGTTGATATGTTTAAAAAATTGGTGAAAACAATTGCGGAAAGACCCGAAGATGAAAGATTTGCCATTCTTCAATTTGCACAAAGCGAGATTGAAAAAGCAGCCAAACCTATGGAGACATTTTTTAACCTGCCGTATAAAATTCAAGACGGTCTTACAAAATTGCTTTGCAAAATTGACGATGTGAATGAGTCCTTCCTGTTCAAAGACGACTATGCGCGTATGTCAACAATTGACTCGCTATATGATACTTTCAGGGTTGCTCTTTACGGGCATGAAGATATGGCGGATATAGACAAAATATTTAGAGGAAGTTATAAGAAAGAAAATCTTGAAATTTTGAAATCAGATTATAATTATTATAAAAAACAGGATGTGTTTAAAAATGATTTAGCAAAAGAAAAAGTACTGTCGGTTGTTCAAAGTATTACCGATTATTTTGAAAAAAATATATAAAAAAGCAGGCTGTAAAGCCTGCTTTTTCTTATGCTTTAACAAGGTCATTTGCGAACGATTCGGTTGAGCGTGAATGAATTTCGTTTTCAATTTTTGAAATAAATTCATCAACTTTCATTGTTCCGACCTGACCGATACCGCGAGCACGGACAGCAACTGAATTTGACTCAATTTCTTTGTCGCCGATTACAACAACATAAGGAATTTTCTTATCTTGAAGGCTTTCTCTGATTTTGTAATTCATGCTTTCCGAGCGGTCATCAAGTCTTGCTCTGATACCTGCTGCCCGCATTTTTTTGTATACTTCTTCAGCAAAGTCAACGTGTTTTTCGTTAGATATAGGAACAATAGCAACCTGAGTCGGTGCAAGCCAGGTCGGGAATGCGCCCGCGTAATGTTCAATCAAAATTCCGTGGAAGCGTTCCATAGAACCGAATATTACACGGTGAAGCATAACAGGGGTTTTCATTGAACCGTCTTTGTCCTGATATTTAATATCAAAACGTTCCGGAAGGTTGAAATCCAACTGAATTGTTGCACACTGCCATGTTCTTCCGATAGCGTCTTTTACCTTGAAGTCGATTTTCGGACCGTAAAATGCGCCGTCGCCTTCGTTGATTTCGTATTTCATTCCGCGTCTGTCCATTGCTTCTTTCAGACCGGCTTCCGCTCTGTTCCAGTTCTCAATTTCGCCGACATAGCTTTCCGGACGGGTTGAAAGTTCAACTTCAAAATCCATCTTGAACATTGCCATTGTATCTGCGACAAAATCAATGATTTCGTTGATTTCGTCAACAAGCTGTTCGGGTGTGCAGAAAATATGCGCATCGTCTTGAGTAAAGCCCTGTACACGGGTTAAACCGGACAGTGCACCTGATTTTTCTTTTCTGTAAACAGTTCCGAGTTCCGCCATTCTTAACGGCAAAGAGCGGTAGGAATATCTGTTTGCCTGATAAATAAGAATATGGAACGGACAATTCATCGGTTTTACGATATATTGTTCGTCGTCCTCATTTTCTTTCTGGATAAAGAACATGTTTTCTCTGTAATGGTCTATATGTCCTGAAAGTTCCCAGAGTTTTGATTTTGCGATTTGCGGGGTATTAACGATAACGTAACCGCGTTTTCTGTGTTCCGTTCTCCAGTAATTTTCGATTTCTTCTCTCACAACAGCCAGATTCGGGTGCCACAAAACAAGTCCGCCGCCGATTTCTTCTCTTACCGAAAACAAATCAAGTTTTGTACCGAGTTTTCTGTGATCCCTTTTTTCGGCTTCTTCAAGAAAATTCAGGTAATCCGCAAGATCTTCTTTTGTCCAGAATGCCGTTGCGTAAATTCTCTGGAGCATTTTATTTTTTTCATTTCCTCTCCAGTAGGCTCCGGCAACCTTGAGTAATTTGATTGCGTTCGGTTTTATATAGCTTGTATTTGGAAGGTGAGGGCCTGCGCAAAGGTCGTTGAACAATACATTGCCGTCTTTGTCTTTTGTCAGATACAGTGTCGGATTGTCGTTTCTGTGTTCTTCCAAAAGTTCGGCTTTGTAAATTTCACCTTCTTTTTTGAATTCTTCAATCTGTGCATCAACATCTTTTACATAGTGTTTTTCAAATGTTAAATTTTGTTTTACTATGTTTTTCATTTCTTCTTCGATTTTGACAAGGTCGTCTTCGGTGAAGGCATGCCCGTCAGTCAAATCAAAGTCGTAATAAAAACCCGTATCCGTTGCCGGTCCTATAGCCAACTTTGCCTCAGGAAACAGCTTTTGTACGGCCTGTGCCATAATGTGCGATGTCGAGTGTCTTAATACACCCAGCGTTGATTCGTTTTTTTCCATTTTATTCCTTTCGTCCTTTGGGTTCTACGGCAAATTCTGTTTAAATAATAACGTTTATATAAACTTTTGCCCCCGGGGCGGACCCCCCTAACTCTACATAAAAATTGTAGCACAAACATCTGATTTATAATAATTATTATTCATGACATCAGGCTAATCAGTATAGGCTGTTATTATTGATTTATAAATCATATTTATATATTTATAAATCATTAGCATGAGATAAAAAAAGGAGTAATATATCTATATGGAAAGAGAAAAGATTATTAAAATTTTTGCGGAAAACTTGAGAGCGGAACGTGCGAGGAAAAGATTTTCACAGGAATATCTGGCGGAGAAAGCTGATATAACACCTGAATATCTTGCACGCGTTGAACATGAAAAATACAGCCCGTCGCTGGTTGTTATTGCCAAATTAGCTCTTGCGCTGGGAATAACTGTTGACAAACTTATACCGCTTGATGTTTAACATTTCTTATCAATAAATCGGGTTTCGCCTCATAAAATTCGTTTTTATTGTAATATGTAATAAAACGAGAAAGAGGTAAAAAATGAATACAGTTGTTTTAGTCGGCCGTGTCGGACGAGATGCGGAAGTCAGATATTTTGAATCCGGAAAAGTAAAGGCGAATTTTTCAGTAGCGGTTAATCGCTGGGATGCAAAGACAAAATCTGAGGTTGCCGACTGGTTTAATGTTGATGTTTGGGATAAGCAGGCTGAATTTGCCGGTGAATATGTTAAAAAGGGCATTCTGGTTGCCGTAGACGGCCGAGTCGGCCAGAACAAGTGGACTGATAAAGCCACAGGCAGCGACAGAGAAAGTTTTATGGTTATAGCTAACAATATCAGATTGTTAGGCTCTAAAAGAGATGCAGAAGTTTTATGATAATTAATTCAAACGTAGTCGGCATAATTGCGGATGATTTGACCGGAGCAAACGATACGGCATTACAGTTTCATTTACGCGGTGCAAACACTCAAATACTTTTGAGCGATGAGATTGAGCCGTTGAATATTGCAGGGACTCAAACATGGGCGATTTCTACCGAATCAAGAAACGTTACTCCGCATGAAGCGTATGAAAAAGTTAAACATACCGCAAAAATGTTTACGGAAGTTTTAAAGCCTGACTATTTTTATAAAAAAATAGATTCGACCGTGCGCGGAAACATTGCGGTTGAATCACTCGGACTTCTTGAGGTTTTGGAATGGGATGCGGTTGTTATAATACCGGCATTTCCGTCAGAAGGCAGAGTTACGGTCGGCGGTTACCATCTTTTAAAAGGGGTTCCGATAGAGAGAACCGAAATGGCGCGGGATCCGCATTCCCCGATTTCTGATTCTTATCTGCCCAATTTGTTAAAATCACAGCTTCCGGAAGAATTTCATTCAATGGTTGCAACGCTCGGGCTGTCAACGGTTATGAAAGGCGCGGGCCCTATTTTGAGGGAACTCAATGAGCTTATAAAGAACGGTAAAAAACTGATTGTAGCCGATGCGGTATCAACAACTGATATAGAGCAGCTTGTTCTTGCTATTGATAAATCGGAGTATAAAATTCTGCCTGCCGGAACGGCGGCCGCTGCAAGAGCTTTCAGTAATATATGGTTTGCGGACATTGATATGCAGCAGATAAAAAAATCCATGCCTGAACTTCCCAAATTTATTGTATCAGGAAGCGCCACACAGATTACGGCAAACCAGATAGAGCGGCTTGAACAGGGTGATGAATTTGATGAAAATACGCTTGTTATAAACCTTGATTTATTGACGGTTCTGGGCGGAGTTAAAGAGGAACTTGTAGACCGAATTGTTTCAAATCTTGCCGAGAATAATATAGTTGTGGTTCACACCTCGAATTTGATAAAGAATTTTGACGGATTTTCGGATGAATCTTTGCGTGCGGAACTTACCAAGGCAGAACTGGCCGGAGTTATAACCGACTTTTTGTCAGAACTTACGCGTCAGGTTGTTGCAAAAAAAGAGGTTATATTAATAACCCTCGGGGGCGAAACCTCTTATAAATGCTGTGCTGAAATTAACGCAATGCAGCTTCAGCTTATAGATGAAGTTGCGCCGGCGATTGCACTTTGCCTTGACCATAATGCGCAGTGGATTGTTACAAAATCCGGCAACCTCGGCGGGGTAAATACTTTAATTGATATTTTAAGATATTTTGATCGTCACGAGGCGGTATAAATGGATAAAATAATTATAACAACCGGCGATCCGAACGGTATCGGAGCGGAAATTACCGTAAAGGCTTTGAAAAAGCTGGATTTGCCTGCGTGTGATATATTGCTGGTTTCAAACAGAAAAGTTCTGGATTTTTACGGAAACCCGGATAAAGACTATGAAATTTGTGAAATTCCGTTTGACGAAGAAGTTCAGCCGGGCAAAGTTACAAAAGCCGCGGGTGAATTTTGTTTTCAGAGTTTGAAAAAAGCCTGCGAATTAAAAGGCCGTGCAATTGTGACAGCGCCGGTTGCCAAAAACGCACTTCATCTGGCAGGGCATAATTTTAACGGGCAGACCGAAATTTTGCAAGAATTTCTGGCTCATGACGGACAGCTTGCCGAGATGCTTTTTGTTGCAGAAAACTTCAGGGTTCTGCTTTTGACACGTCATTGCGCATTGAAAGATGTGACACTTACAAAAGAACTTGTGATTGAAAAAATTATGAATCTGCAAAAATTCTTTGCGGAAAAATTAGGAATTACAAAGCCGAAATTTGCTCTGTGCGGTTTAAATCCGCATGCCGGTGAGGGCGGAATATTAGGCAGAGAGGAAATTGAAATTTTGCAGCCTGCGGTTGAGGTTTTGCGCGGATGCGGAATTAATATCACAAACCCGCTGCCTGCGGATACATTGTTTATCAAATATGCTGATTATGATTGTATTATCGCAAACTACCACGATCAAGGTTTAATCCCGATAAAAACGGTTGCGGGTGCTAAAACGGTCAATATGACAATCGGGCTGGATGTAATAAGAACTTCCCCCGGGCATGGAACTGCCTTTGATATTGCAGGCAAAAATCATGCCGATGAAACCGGCATGATTGAAGCCATTAAAGCCGTTTATTAATAATTCATTTGCCAACCTTCTGCAACGATTCGTCCGGCACATCCGAGGCCTAATGTGGGATTGTTATCACCGCAGTAATCGTTTGTTTCTGATTCGTCATCCCAGGTGTCCATGCCATGTGCTGAATATAAACCATTTTTTTGATCCAGCATAAATATGTCACGACCAATTTGATTCGGGCCTTTTGTTCCGTTAACATCTATAAGAGCATCTGTCGTAAAGCTGTCAGGGATAAACATTATTCCGTCTGATGTGACAAAGCCGTACCAAGATACAATGTTGAATGCACCCTGTGATGTGCTTGTTGTTCCGTTTATTTGTAATATTTCATTATAAGCAGGATAAAAATCTGTATCGTTTTGTTTGTTGGAATAATCAATTATTTTAAAATATTTTGAAAAATAGTTATTTATGCATTCTCTTTTTTCACCATCAATATTAATAGTTGCGTTACCGTTATCTCCATAACATTTGTAGTATGCAAGTTGAGAAGGTTCAAAAACTCCTTCATCAGCCATCATAAGTTGTATACCGTTGTTAAGTATAGCTATTCCTCGTTGTAATCGGGTAACATATTCTCTTTTTTGGTAATTACTTATTAATGTCGGAATAGTCAATGCTGCAACAATGCCGATGATTGCAAGAGTAATCAAAACTTCTGCAAGTGTAAAACCGTAATTTCTATTCATTACTTCTCCTTCCATTTTAAACCGTCTAACATGATTGATATACCTACATGTAACATAATTTTTCACGATTGTCAATCGTGGTAATTGTTCAAATTGCTGGGAAAATTGTTGTATGACAAAGGATATCAAAAAAATTCTCGCTAAAAACATAAAACGACTGCGAAAGCAAAAAAGATTAACTCAGGAAAATCTTTCGCTTGAACTTGAGCTTGACGGGTCTTACATCGGCAAAATCGAAAATGCTAAAATGAATATTACTATTGAAAAATTAGACTTAATCGCTAAATATTTTGAGGTCGATACATTTGAACTTTTAAAATAAAAAAGAGCCTTTTAAAGGCTCTTTTTACTATTCAGAAATTTGTTTAAGCTGCCGGAATTTCTTTTGCGGGAGCTTTCGGAGCGTTTTTCTTGTCGTTCCAGAAATCAATCAGCATACTGCAGAAGAATATACTTGAGTATGTTCCGATTGCAATACCGAGAATCATAGCAAGAACAAAGTCCTTTGTTGTTACTCCGCCGAAGAAATACAGTGCAAACAGCGTGATTAATGTTGTCAATGAAGTGTTGATACTTCTTGCAAGTGTCTGGTTAACAGATGCGTCAACAATTTCGCC
Organism: Candidatus Gastranaerophilales bacterium; assembly: GCA_944323995.1. Taxonomy (GTDB): domain Bacteria; phylum Cyanobacteriota; class Vampirovibrionia; order Gastranaerophilales; family Gastranaerophilaceae; genus SIG32. Next base: position 90,872 of record CALUUN010000004.1, read on the forward strand.
GAAACTCATTTTCTTAGAATAATATCTTAAATTTTCTCTTATTCTGTCAAATACAACGATTGTATCGTGTACGGAAAATCCGATTACTGTCAAAATCGCCGTGATAAATAATCCGTCAATTTGTACGTTATACAACAGCCCGAGAATTGAAAACGCACCGCAAACAAAAAGCACGTCATGCAAAATTCCGAGAATTGCCGCAACTGCATAGTCAAATCTGAATCTGAGCGAAAGGTATATACAAATTCCCAAAAATGCCAGCGCAACCGCAATAAATGAATTTTTAAACAATTCTTTGCCCATAGTCGGACCGACTGAACTTACCTGAATCAATTCAGGGTTTTCAAACTGGCTTGAAAGTGCGTTTGTAATATTTTGTACATCCTCGGAGCTTTCGCCGATGAATTTAGTTCTGATTGAAATAATTGAACTGATGTTGTTTTTAGTTTCTTCCTGCTGGGTGTTATTAACGTTTAAGATTTGCAGGTAAGGGTTTTCAACCCCGATTTTTTCTAAGTTGGCACGGGTTGCTGTGAGGTCGTTGTTTGTAATTTTTTGTTTAAGACCGTATTGCAAAATTGTACCGCCCGTGTAATCAATACCGACTTTCATCGGTGCGTGGTTCGGGTAGGTTACGGATGAATAAACCATCGCAACTATTCCCGGTATCAGAAGGATTGCGGATAACACCATCCACAAAATTCTGTATTTTACTATATGTACCAGATGTCTTTTTAGTGCAAACATTTTTTAATCCTTTCCTAGTCTAAAATTCCGAAACGTGCTTTTTCACGTTTAGTTTCGGCTGCTTCGTAACTTTTGCCTATTTCGTCTTTAGCAAGTCCGAATAATGCCGGATATTTTAATTCACCCGTACCGAATATTAAGTGCATAAAGTTCTTTGTAATTGTTATTGCACTGAACATTGAAACGATTACACCGAGTGCAAGCGTTAGAGCAAAGCCCTTAACAATACTTGTTCCCAATAAATAAAGGATTGTACAGGTGATTATTGTTGTCATGTTTGAGTCAAATATACTCGTAAATGCACGGTCAAATCCGGAATTTATTGCCGTAAAGAGGTTTCTGCCCGCACGGAGTTCTTCTTTTGTTCTTTCAAAAATCAGGATGTTTGCATCAACTGCCATACCTATTGAAAGAATAAAGCCCGCAATGCCGGCAAGGGTTAGAGTTACCGGAATTGTTTTGAACAGAGCAAACAGAATTAAACTGTATATGATAAGTGCAATGTCGGCAATCAATCCGGGTAATCTGTAATAAGCAATCATAAACAGCATTACGGCTCCCAAACCGATTATACCGGCAAGTTTTGATTTTTCAATACTGTCAGCACCGAGTGTCGGGCCTACGGTGTTTTCTTCAACGATTTTGGCCGGAACCGGAAGCGCACCTGCATTTAACAGGTTAACCATTCTTTCTGCTTCTGCGTATTCAAAGCCGCTGTTTCCGCCTGAAATCTGTGCTTTACCGCCGTAAATTGCTTCTCTGATTACAGGTGCGGATTGGATTTCTCCGTCAAAGAAGATTGCCATCTGCTGGCCTACAAGCGATTTTGTAAGTTCGGCGAATTTTTTTGCACCGGCATCGTTAAATTCAAGAGATACAACCCACTGGCCGGTCTGGTCAGTGCTTAATGACGAACGCGACAAGTCCTGTCCGCTCAGTCCGGTTGATACCCAAATAGGGCTGCCGTCAGGTGCTGTTCCTTCTTTTTTGAATTCCAACTGCGCAGTTTCGCCCAAAAATGCTTTTGCTTCTTTTAAATCCGTAACGTTAGGGATTTCGATTAAAAGTCTTTTTTCTCCTACCTGTTGAACTACGGTTTCTGCAACACCGAGTTTGTTTACACGGTTTTCTATTGCAAACTGCAGTCTTCCCATAACATCCGGAGTAATTTTTGCTATTGATTCGGTGGTCTGGGCTTCCAGCATAAGACGTGAACCGCCGACCAAATCAAGTCCGAGTTTTGTGGGTTTCATAAATATTATAACCGTCGAAACGATTACGATAAGTACGATTGCCCAAAACATAATAATTTTGTTTTTCACTTTTTTTTCCTCTTATAACTACTGATATTATTATTTTATCAAAAATAAAATTCCGATTATAGCCTGTTTAGGCTAATCTGCACGGAACCCGTCAATTGCTGAAAAAAGAATAATCTTTTCATCCTCGTTAAGTTCCACAAGCGGTCTTCTCACATATTCTTCAATAAGTTTTTTGTGAGCAAGAGCGGCTTTTACCGGCACGGGATTAGGCGCCATAAAAAGTTTCTTAAACACCGGAAATAATTTTATGTGCATATTTTTTGCCGCAGCAGGATTTCCGGTTTTGAAATTCCGTATCATTGATTTAATTTCGGAGCCGAAAAGATGCGATGCCACCGAAATTACACCGTGTGCCCCTAAAGAAAGCATCGGCAGTGTCAGGCTGTCATCACCCGAATAAATCACAAAATCTTCAGGACAGATGAGTTTTAACTCACTCACCATATCAAGATCAGGACAGCTTTGTTTTAAAGCTACGATATTGTCGTATTTGCCGGCAAGATATGCAACCGTTTGCGGCTGCATTGTAACACCGGTTCTTGACGGGATATTGTAAAGAATTATCGGCAGGTCAACCGCTTCCGCAATGGCGGAAAAGTGTTCAATCATTCCGCGTTGAGAAGGTTTGTTGTAGTAAGGTACAACGGATAAAATTGCGTCAACTTCTTCTTTTTGTGCTGTTTTTGCAGACATAACCGCGGTTTCCGTTGAATTTGAACCTGCACCTGCAATAACTTTTGCTCTGTTTGCACAGGCTCTTTTTACCGTGCTTATTAATTCAGCTTCTTCTTCGTGAGTCAAAGTCGGCGATTCTCCGGTTGTGCCGCAGACAAGCACTGCGTCACTGCCGTTGTCGATTAAATGTTTCGCCAGAAGTTCGGTTTTGTTATAGTCAATTTCGCGCTTTTCATCCATAGGCGTGACCATTGCTGTAATAACTTCACCTGCGTCAAATCTGATTGGCATAATTTTTCCCCTTTTTTCCCTAATCCTTCTTCCTAATTATATTACAAAATTACCAATTTGCGCACAAATATTAAAGATAGTTAATATTTTCGCGGTTAATCTTTTGCAAAATTGATTATATTATTACTTCGTGCTAAACTTTTCTTATGAACTGGTGGAGTAATTTGAATAAAAAGAAAAAGGCTTATATTGCGGCATTTGCGGCTATTGCATCAATAATGATATGGGCATTTGTGTCTGCGGGTGTCATTACGCATGACTTTAACCGCAGCCAGCTTTCGGTAGACAAAGACAGGCAGGAAGCCCTGATTAACGGGATTATTCTGACCGAAACAAAAAATGCTCAAAAATACTGGGAAATATATGGTGAAACCGGTTCTTACGACAGTAATAACGAAGTTGCGCTTATGGATAACGTAATCGGAAACTTCTATAAAGATAACAAAGTTGCAATGAGTTTTCAGTCCTCAAAAGGCACCTATAACGCGGCTAAAAAGATAATTATACTTTATGCCGATACATTTGTGGTTCTGGAAGACGGAACAACCCTCAAAGCGGACAGACTGCGTTATGCCGGCAATGACAAGCCGATAATCGCCACCGGAAATGTTCAAATTACGCGTGATGAAAATTTTCTTGCAACTTCAGACGAAGTTGAAATAAGTCCGGAGTTTAACAGTTTTAAGATTTCGGGCAATACTACTTCCAAAATGTATGATACCAAGGAGAACAAATGAAAAAGATACTGATTGTTTTAACAGCGGCATTACTGGTTACCGGAATTGCAGTGAGTGCGTCCGACCTTGTTATTGAATCAAAAAGCCAGACTTATGCGGAATCCGAAAGTAAAATTAAGTTTGAAGGTGATGTTAACGTCGCGATTGATGATTTGCGTGTTGTCGGAGACAAAGCCGATGTCAACGTGACGCAAGACCAGCAGCTTGATACCGCTACTTTTTACGATAAACCTTACGCTTATGAAGTAAAAAAGAACAAAAAACGTGAAGTTAAAGCAAATATTTTGAAAGTATCTTTGATTACAAAAGTGATAAAAGCCGAAGGCGATACCCAATCGGTTGTTTTTGACGGAAAAACTCCCATCGTGGTGATAAATGCCGATACGCAGGAATATGATACAAATACGGGCGTTATGGAAGCTGACGGTACTGTTACAATCAAGTATAAAGAAATTGAAACTTATTCAAACCATGCAACTATTAAAACAGACAAAAACGGCGATTTGAAAAATATTACCCTGACAGGCAATGCAAGGGTTAAAGAACAGAATAACGAATCCTTTGCAGACAAATTTGTTTACGATCCCGTGACCGAGATTTTGACCGCTACCGGAAATACTACCTCCAAAGCAACTATGGAAGGCGGAGATAAACTCGTTTTGAAATCGGTTTATCAGGAATATAATAAACGGAAAAATATTTATAACGCCAGCGGAAACGTACATGTCTGGTATCAGGATTATTATGCGGTAGGCCCCAAAATGACTTTTTATCCGGATAAAGTTACCAATAAGCCCAACGAAATTTATTTTACGGGCAGATCAAGCATAACTCAGGGCGTCAGAACAATTTATGCGGATAAAATACGCATGACTCTTGAACCAAAAGATTTTGAAGCAACAGGTAATACCAGAACGGTTATTAAAAATATCGGCTCGGAAAACGGTCAGGATTCAGGCATGACACTCGGTTTATAAGGATTTGGAATAATGCGGGAAAAATTGGAAAAAGCAATAGAATGTTTTAAAAAAGGCGAATGGGATAACGCTATTGATGCGTTTTCATCAATAATCGAAACTCAGCCCGAAAGCGCCGAAATTTATAATAATCTGGCGCTGTGCTATGCAAACAAAGGCGATTATGACAGAGCGGAAAAGAATTATCTTAAATCAATTGAATTAAACCCGAAAATTCCTCAGGCCTATATTAATCTTGCTGATATTTATTACAGAAAACGTGATTTTGAACACGGCATAGGACTTTTAAATACCGGAATTTATGAGCTGCCTGATGAATTGATTCTGTCGCATTATCTTGCAAGGTTTTATATGGAAGATGCAAGGCTTGATCTTGCAATTGACGAATTGGAAAAAATTCTCGAAAAGCAGCCCGATAATTATGATGCTTATTACGATCTGGGTAAAGTCCATTTTGAACTCGGGAATTACGAGCTTGCGGCGGAAAATTTTGAAAACGTGCTTGAATATAAAGAAAATAATGAATTTATATATTATTATCTTGCACAGGCCTATGAAGCAAATGACGAGCTGGATAAAGCAATTTCAAATTATTTAAAAGCAATTGCGGTGAATGAAAAATTTCCTCCCGCATATAAAAAGGTCGCAATCTTATTTATGGCGCGGGGCGATTATGATGACGCAATTGAATATTTTGAAGAATATCTCGGCCTTGATGTTCCGCGGGAAGAAACAGAAAACGTAAAAACTCTTATAGAGAAGATAAAGAAGAAAAAAGATGAAAAGTAAATACTGGATTGCGCTTTCATCAATCGAGCAGATTGACAGCCGTTTTATTCAAAGATTATACAATTATTTTGGAGATATAGAGCAGGCATTTAATGCCTCTATAAGTGAATTGAGCCATATTGACGGCTTGAATATCAAAAAGGCTGAAAATTTTGTTAATATGCGTAATAAAGTTAATCCCGACAAGGTTCTGGATGAGGTTACGCAAAGGAATATTTTTTACCTGACGCTCGAAGATGAAAAATATCCGAAAATGTTAAAACAGATTTCCGATCCTCCTGCGGTTATTTATTACAAAGGCAGTCTTGATATCTGCAACCTTGAAAAAACTCTGGCTGTTGTAGGTTCAAGAAGGGCAAGTTATCAGGCAAAAGAAGAATTAACAAAAATAATTTCACAGTTCTCCGGCACGGATATCTGTATTGTATCCGGTCTTGCGGCCGGTATTGATTCACAGGCACATATTGCGGCTCTTGATAATAACCTTAAAACAATCGGCGTAATCGCAAGCGGTCTGGATTTTTTCTATCCCACAAGCAACAAACACCTTTATGAAAGAATAGAAAACGGAAACGGTGCGGTTATAAGTGAATATTTTCCGTCATTTGAGCCTTTAAAATTCAGGTTCCCGCAACGAAACAGAATTGTGTCAGGGCTTTCTTACGGAACGCTTGTTGCTGAAGCATCTTTAAAAAGCGGTGCTCTGATTACGGCAAATCTTACGCTGGAACAGGGCAGGGAATTAATGTGCATGCCGGGACTTATCTCCAACCCGAATACGGAAGGAATTTATAAACTTCTTAAAAACGGAGCAACCCTTGTGACGTCGGCAGAAGATATTTTGAATGCCTTAAATTGGGAGGTTAAAAAAACTGAAGTTCAAAAAGAACTTCCTTTATTGACCGAAGATGAAGAAAAAATTTTTTCCGCGCTGGAAATTGAGGAGAAATCCTTTGATGAACTGGTTTTTATCACAAAACTCGGCGTGGAAAATTTGCTGACCTGCTTGACAACGATGGAGCTTAAAGGCATAATAAAACAAGTCGGTAATGACAGATATAAAAAGGTATAATTTTGGCAGAGAGTGTAAAAAAACAAAATAAAAAAGAAAAATCGCTTGTAATAGTCGAGTCGCCCGCAAAATCCAAAACAATAAAAAAGATTCTCGGCGACGGATATCAGATTGAAGCAAGTTTCGGCCATATAAGAAATCTTCCCGCAAAAGATCCAAAGACCGATAACTTGGGCTTTGATGTGAATAACAATTTTGAACCTAAATTTGAAATTATTCCCGGAAAAAGAGATGTGGTAAAAAAATTAAATACTCTCGCACAAAAATTTGATAATATCTACCTTGCCTCAGACCCTGACCGTGAAGGTGAAGCAATAGCCTGGCATGTGCGTCAGGTTTTAAAAGTTCCGGATGAAAAAATTAAGCGTATAGAGTTTAACGAAATTACTCCGAAAGCCGTGAAATATTCGGTAGAACATCCGCGTATGATAAATATGGACATGGTTCAGGCGCAGCAGACAAGACAAATTCTTGACAAACTCGTAGGCTTTAAATTAAGTCCGGTACTGTGGAAACAGATGGGTAATTATAACCTCTCCGCCGGCCGAGTCCAATCGGTTGCGCTGCGTATGATTTGTGAACGTGAGGATGAAATAGAAGCATTTGTTCCGCAGGAATACTGGTCAATCCACGCGGATCTTGATAAAGACGGCAAGATTTTTGAAGCTGAAGTTTCAAAATACAAAGATAAACCCGTTGAAAAAAATATCAAAAATCAGCAAGAAGCGCAAAAGATAGTTGATTATCTTCAAAATGCGGATTTTACTGTTTCAAAAGTTACCAATAAGACAACCAAACGCAAACCCACGGCGCCTTTTATAACTTCAACCCTGCAGCGTGCCGCAAGTTCCAAGCTCGGTTTCGGAGTTCAAAAAACAATGCAGGTTGCGCAAAGACTCTACGAAGGTATTGAGCTTGAAAGCGGCGCGGTCGGTCTTATTACATACATGAGAACAGACAGCGTAAGAGTTTCCGATGATGCAATGGCAATGGCAAAAGATTTTATCCTGAATAATTTCGGTGAAAAATATTATCCCGAAACTCCGAACATTTACGCAAAAGGCAAACAAAACGTTCAGGATGCGCACGAAGCCATCAGACCGTCTTATCCGGAAAGAACGCCCGAAAGTATTAAACAGTATCTTGATAACGATCAGTATAAGCTGTATAAACTTATCTGGGAAAAATTCATGTCCTCCCAGATGGCAAATGCGGAAGTTGCTAATAAATCAATAGAAATAACGGCCGGAGATTATACTTTGAAAGCCGGTACAAGCAAAGTTACGTTTGACGGGTTTTTAAAGCTGTATAACGATTCGGATGATGACAGAGAAAAAACCGAAGAGTCCAAAATTCCCGACCTTGAAAAAGGCGACAAAGTAATCTGCCGTAAACTTACACCAAAACAGCATTTTACCCAGCCGCCCCCGAGATATAACGAAGCCTCGCTTGTCAAAGCGCTTGAAGAGTACGGTATCGGACGTCCGTCAACTTATGCGACAATTATTACGGTTATTCAAACCCGTAAATATGTTGAGAAAAAAGATAAAACTCTTTTCCCGACTATTCTCGGCCGTGCGGTTTCCAAACAGCTTGTAACGCAATTTTCGGATATTATGGATTACAAATTCACGGCCGGCATGGAAGAAAAACTCGATAAAATTGCCGATAAAAAAGCCGTCTGGAACAAGGTCTTAAAAGACTTCTACGACCCTTTTATGGAAGAAGTAAATTCCGTGATGAAAACCGCTCGCAAAATTAATATTGAAACCGGTATCAATTGCCCGAATTGCGGTCAGCCTATGGTTGTCAGAACAAGCAAATTCGGCACACAGTTCCTCGGTTGTTCAAACTATCCTGACTGTAAAACAGCTCTGCCTATGAATGTTCTTTCAGCGCAAAATGAGGAAAATCAGGAAGAAAAACAGGAAGAGCTTTGTAAAGAAAAGTGCGAAAAATGCGGCGCGGATATGGTATTTAAAACAGGGCCCTACGGCAAATATCTTGAATGCACCAACCCTGATTGCAAACACAGAAAACCTTACCGCAAATCAACCGGCGTAAAATGTCCGAAATGCGGAAAAGGTGAAATTGTTGAAAGAAAATCCAAACGCGGTACGGTATTTTACGGATGTAATACTTACCCTGATTGTGATTTTGTATTATGGAATGAGCCGACAGGTGATGTCTGCCCGCAATGCGGTTCGCTCCTTGTGAAAAAAGTTTTGAAAAAAGGTAATGTAATCACTTGTTCCAATTTGAAATGCGGTTACAAAAAAGAGGTTGAAGAAAATGCTGAATAAAGATCTTTATGAAAGATATCTGCAAAAAAAAGCTAAAAAGCTCGGTATTTCAGTCGAAGAATTAAAAGGCGAAAGCAAGCCCCAAAATGAATCGGCTCCGCAAAAAAATCCCGAACCAGTTTTTCAGCAGCCTCAAGAGCAAGTTTTTCAGCAGTCTTTTGAACAGGTTTCAGAAAAGCCCGTAGAACAGGTTTTGCCCGAACCGGTCGTTGACAGACGCGAAAACAAATTTTGCGTAATCGGTTACCCTCTGGGGCATTCGCTTTCATCCGTTATTCATAAGGCAGGGTTTCAAAGTCTCGGTATTCAAGCCTCTTATGAAACTATAGAAACAGCACCCGAGGATCTTGTAGAAAGAATTAAATATTTAAAAAATAACAATTATAAAGGTTTCAACGTTACTATACCTTTAAAGCTGCCGGTGGCGCTTTTTGTTGATGAAGTTGATAAATTTGCGGATATTGCAAGCGCAATTAATACTGTAGTCATAAATCCCGACAGAACAATGAAGGGGTATAATACCGATGTTTTGGGATTTCGCCGTGCGATTCCTCAGGATTTTAATCTTACCGGAAAAGTCGCCGGAATTTTGGGAACAGGCGGTGCAGGTCATGCGGCATCTGTTGCTCTGGCAGATTCAGGTGTTAAAGAAATACGTTTTTATACCCGCAGTATCCCTAATTCGCTTGAACTTTTGACTTATATGCGCAAACTCTTTCCGAATGTTAAATTTGATGCATATCAAATTGAATATATAAGAGATTTGTCAATGGTTGATATACTTGTAAATACTACCCCGATCGGAATGCTCGGAAGATCGGCTGACATGACTCCGGTTGAAAAACCGCAGCTTATGACACTGCCTGAGCATGCACTTGTTTATGATGTTATTTATAACCCCAAAAATACCGTGCTTTTAAAATTGGCACAACAAGCCGGTTACAGAACAGTGAACGGTGTTGATATGTTTATCGGACAGGCTGCCGCTGCAGAAGAAATCTGGACCGGCCGCACCCCCAATACCGACGCCATGAAAATAGCCCTTCTGGAAGTTCTCTAGTCGGGAGTATATTCAAGAAGATCGTCCAAACTGCATTTCAGGTAATTGCAAAGGATATTTATTGTGTGTAAACCTACATTGGTGTGTTTATTGCGCATTATGTTGGATAAATTCGCTTTGTTCAGACCAGTTGCCCTGTTTATTTCGGCCGCTGTCACATCCTTTTCCCACATAACTTCTCTAAGTCTTATTTTAATCATAATATTATTATATTGGCAGTTTATGTAATATTGACATTTAATCTGTTATAATATATTATCGTATCGTTAATAATATTATAATTATACAAATCTTAATGTAAGGCAGAGTGATGAAGAATTTTTGTTTTCAGTTGTTGGAAGACTTATTCCAAAATTTTACATATATAATAAAACAAATAAAATTACCCGACCGGCGGATTTTTTAGAACTTTATTCATATCTCAATGCATCAATCGGATTCAGCAGTGATGCTTTATAAGCCGGATAATATCCGAAAAGAACACCTATAGCGCCCGAAAATCCCAGAGAAAGAATTATTGAGCTGCCGGAAATTGAAATAGTCATTGCATCGGTTAATTCAACAATTTTTGCACCCAGAATTCCGATAGCAACACCTATAACCCCGCCTATAATTGACAGCAAAAATGATTCAATCAAAAACTGAACTCTGATGTCGGAGGCTTTGGCGCCTATTGCCATACGGATACCGATTTCTTTTGTTCTTTCGGTTACCGAAACGAGCATAATATTCATAATCCCTATACCGCCGACCAAAAGTGATACGGAAGCTATTGCACCCAGAAGAATTGACATTGTTCTGGCGGAGGACTTGATTGTTTCCTGCATTTCGGCAAGGTTTCTGATTTCAAAATCATCCTCTTGATTTTTGCCGATATTGTGTCTGTTTCTTAAAAGGTCGGTGATATCTTCCTGCGCAATATCAAGCACATCAGCATTCTGGGCTTTTATGTTAATCATTTTAACCGAGCCCGGATATTCCGTACCAAAGGCTTTTTTCTGCGCCGTTGTTATCGGAATAAAAACCAGATCATCCTGATCCATGCCCATGCCGCTCTGGCCTTTTGTTTTTAAAAGACCTATAATTTTAAACGGAACATTTCCGATACGCATTGTTTTGTTAATCGGGTTCATATCGCCAAAAAGTTCGGTTGCGATTGTACTTCCGATAATAGCCACTTTGGTATTGTTTTTCACATCTTCGGGGATAAAATTACGTCCGGATTCTATTTCGTAATTTCTGATGAATAAGTATTCGGCAGTAGTGCCGCCGACTGTTGTCGACCAGTTTTGATTTCCGTAGGTCAACTGGCTTGTTGCGGAAGAATAAGGAGCGACAGCCAGTATTCCGCGGCAATTTTTTTCAATAGCTTCCGCATCTTTCAATGTTAAAGAAGGTTTTGTACCGAAACCCATTCTGACACCGCCCGAGGTTGCGGAGGCTGACCTTATCATTAAAAGGTTGCTGCCCATAGATTCCATATCTTTGGCGATTTTTTTGCTGGCGCCGGAGCCGACGGCAAGCATTATTATTACCGCGCTTACGCCGATAATTATGCCGAGGCTTGTTAAAATAGAGCGCATTTTGTTTATTTTCAGCGAAACTACTGCCATTTTTAAAGTTGATTTAAAGTCTATCATCTTTTCACCTCATCGGAAATTATGTTTCCGTCTTTAAATCTCACAACACGTTTGCAATATTCCGCTATATCGGGTTCGTGGGTTACAAGCACGATAGTTTTTCCCATCTGCTCGTTGAGTTTTACGAAAAATTCCATAACTTCAATACTTGTTTTCGTATCCAGATTACCTGTCGGTTCATCCGCAAGAATAAGGGGCGGATCATTTACTATTGCGCGGGCAATTGCAACACGCTGCTGCTGGCCGCCTGACATCTGGTTTGGCATGTGATCTTCTCTGTTTTCAAGTCCTACGATTTTAAGAGCTTCTTTTGCTTTTATTTTACGTTCTTCTTCGGGAATTCCTTTGTATATCATTGGCAGTTCAACATTTTCAAGTGCGGTTGTTCTTGAGATAAGGTTAAACCCCTGAAAAACAAAACCCATTTTAAGATTACGAACCTCGGCAAGTTCATTCGGGCCGAGTGTGAGCATATTAACTCCGTCTAAAAAGTAGCTGCCGCTGTTTGGCTTGTCAAGTGTGCCGAGCATATTCATAAAAGTTGACTTGCCGGAACCGGAGGCGCCCATTATGGCGACAAACTCACCCTTTTCTATGCTTAATGACACATTATTCATTGCATTAAAGCTGTCTTCACCTGTTTGGTAGGTTTTTATAGCGTTTTTAACTTCAATCAATGCCATTTAGAACATTCCTCTGCGTCTTCTTGGAGTTTGTGCGGTTGATTTTTTGCCGCCTGTTGAGCCGGTCAGGACAAGATCTCCTTCTTTTATTTTGTCTGAAATAACTTCAAATCTGGTGTCGTCGCTTGCTCCCTGTTCTATATCAATTCTGACAGGTTTATTTTTTTGTAAAATCCAGATACCCTGATTTTTGTATTTTTGGCCTGAGGTTTCCGGAGTGAATTTAAGCGCAACATTCGGGACGCATAGAACATCTTCTCTTTTGTCGGTAATTATTGAAACGTTTGCGGTCATTCCGGGGATTAGTTTTAAATCTTCGTTATGCACGTCAACAATAACAACGTAGGTAACAACATTTGACACTGTGGTGGGCGAAATTCTTACCTGAGTCACTTTGCCCGTAAAATCGGTATCAGGATATCCGTCAAGGGTGTAGGTAACTTCTTGTCCGACTTTTACTTTTCCGATATCGGCTTCCGAAACATTCACCTCAATTTGCATATTGGTCAAGTCCTGCGCGATTGTAAATAACTGCGGAGCCTGAAAACTTGCGGCAACAGGCTGGCCGAGGTCAATTTCACGTGAAATTATTGTTCCGTCAACCGGTGCAATTATTTTTGTATAACCGAGGTTTGTGATTGCTGTATTGTATGTTGCGCGGGCCTGTGCAATTTGTGCTTTTGCCGCTCCGACCTGTGCAAGGTTTGACAGGTAATCGCTTTCCGCCTGATCAAGTTCGCTTTTTGCTATAAAGTTTTTTGCGTAAAGGTTTTTATAACGGACATAAGTTTTTCTGGACATTTCGGTTACCGCGTTCATTCTTGCCAGATTGGATTCTGCGTTATTTATTTGCGCGGTTGCCTGATCAACCGAGGCTTGAAAGTTTGCCGGGTCAATTTGTGCTAAAATTTGCCCTTTTTTAACAACCGAATTGAAATCGACATAAATTTCTTTGATAAGCCCTGATACCGTAGAACCTACGCTGACCGTGTTAACCGGATTAACCGTTCCGGAGGCTTCGACAACTTCGGTTATTGTACAGCGGCGGACTTTTCTGGTCTGGTATTTTACGCCGTTTGCCTGCGCGTTTATTACAACCAGAAGTATTATTGCAAGAATTGCCGCGGTTAAGATTATTATCTGATTTTTCTTTATTTTCATTAATTCACGTCCTCAATTGCTATTGTAACATCCTGCGGCAGTGCCATTGCTTTTTCAAGAGCGGCACGCGCCACATTATAATTATATACCGTTTGAACATAATTGTGCTGGGCATTATTGTATTGAACTTTAGCGTCTTGAAGTTCTATAAAATCACCGAGTCCCACAGCGTATCTTCCGTCAGCCAGTTCAAAATTCTCAAGTGTTTGTCTTACTTTTACCGCCAGCAGCGGGATTTGTTTTTCAAGTTCTATCATATTTACGTATGCGTTTTGAACTTCAAAATAGACATTTTGTTTCAAAAGATCTATTTCGTTCTGCGCGAGTTTTACCTGAAGTTTGCCGCTGTCGATTTCGTGTTTTTTGCTTAAAATATTCACGCTGCTGGATAATGTTACGCCGACGTTGAATGAGCTGGTTGAATTCATGTTTCTGTAACCGTAGCCGGCACTTGCCGAAAGTTCAGGGAAATATTCGCGTTTTATGTATAAAAGGTTTTCTTCCATTGCCTTTAATGTTGCGTCATAGGCTTTTAAATCAGGGCGGTTTTTGTAAGCAAGTTCCACTGATTTTTCAAATGTGTATGGAAATTCTTCAAATTTGTAATCCGTTATTATATCTGTTTTTTCGACTGAAGAGGTGAGGGTTGCATCCTGAACATCTTCGGGCAGAGTATCCAAATTGTTTCTTTTGTCCAATTCTTCAAGGTCAATTGTATATGTGCTCAAGTTAAACGTTTCGGTCGGAGTGATTTCATAATCCGGTGTGAAGGCAATGTACATAGAGTTATTCAGCGTAACCATTGCGTTTTTGTAGGCTTTTTCAGCATTAACAAGGGTTACTTTTGAATCGCTCAGGTTAACTTCCGCGTTTACGAGGTCTATTTTTGACCTTATTCCCTCGTCAAAATAGGCTTTTGTTCTTTGATAATTGCGTTCGTTAATCTGGACATTTGCCTTATTGATGTCAACGGCGGCTTTTGCGGCGAGAACTCCGTAGTAGTTTGTTTTTACTTCATAAATCGTATCCAGAACTCCGTCATCAAAGTTAAATAATGCGGTTATGAGGTTGAATTTTTGCATGCGGATATTTGCGTTTGTTTTGCCGAAATTCCAGATTAACTGGTTTAAAGATGCCTGCACATTGTAATTATTTGTGCCGGTCATATTTCTGCTGTATCTGCTTGAGCTGGCCGTATCATTGAATGTATAACCGGTACTGACGCCGAGAGTCGGGAAATAGGCTGCCTTTGCGATTCCGACGTTACTTTTTGAAACTCCGTAATTGTATTTAAACCTTTTTATAATCGGACTGTTTTCAAGCGCGATTCTTATACAGTCATTTATGGTTACGATGCTGTCTTTTTCAATAGTAATTTCTTCAATAGCGCATGCGGAAATGCTTGTCAAAAGGGTAAATGACAGGCAAAGTGCTATAATATTTTTTATACAAAACCGCAAAATCGCTATCCTCTTTTTTATATAACGATTTAAGCATGTTTTTTGTTCATTTTAATCATTTATTCAAATTAATTTTGCTTGAAATTCCAGAAATCACGTTCCAGAAGCACAAGGAACGGAATTAATTCAAGACGTCCGACAAGCATATTTGCCGTAAAAATTAATTTTGAAGATACATGCAGGCTGCTGAAATTTCCCATCGGCCCGATTACCGGCCCGAAACCGGGGCCTGAATCGCCCAGAGTCGTTATTGCACCAGAAACACCTATTACGGTATTTTGTTCGATTAAGGATACAGTTAATGCTGTTAATAAAAATATAAAGAAATAGAAAAATACAAAAACAATAATCTGTCTGATAATTTCCGGCTGAATTATCATATTATCAACCTTAATATTTACCACTGCATTCGGGTGTAAAATTCTGAAAATTTCACTTTTCATTGATTTGAAAACAAGAATCCAGCGTGTCATTTTGATACCGCCGCCGGCAGATCCTGCGCAGGAGCCTGTAAACATGGCAATGAACAGTAAAAGTTTTGCGCTTAAACTCCATTGTGCAAAATCCGCACTTGCACTTCCTGTTGAAGTTGTGAGGCTTATTACCTGATAAAATCCGGCCGTTACCGCGTCAAATAAATTATAATGATCGTTTAAATACAATGCGGCTGCAACAAGTCCGGACAGAATTAAAACTACGTAAGTATAAACCCGAAATTCTTCACTTTTAAAAAGAACAAACGGATTTTTTTGTTTTATTGCACGTAATTGCAGCAAAAAGTTGGCGCCTGCGAGAAACATAAAAAATGTCATAATCCAGGTAATCAGGTTTGAATTATAGCCCATTGTGCTTTGAGAATTTGGAGAAAAACCTCCTGCGGCAAGTGTTGACATAGCATTGCAGACAGCGTCAAATTTAGGCATTCCGGCCATAACCAGAAGTATTGCGGCAAGTATTGTAAGCCCCAGATAAATTCCCCACAGTGCAGATGCCGTATTTCTGATTCTGGGTGACAATTTTTCTTCAACAGGGCCCGGAGCTTCCGCAAAAAACATCTGCCTTCCTGCAACCGCAAATTGAGGAAGTACGGCAACGAACAATACTATAATTCCCATACCGCCCAGCCATTGCGTAAATGAACGCCAGAAAAACATGGTTTTAGGGTAATTGTAGTGCGTTAATATTGTTGCGCCGGTTGTCGTAATTCCGGAAACCGATTCAAACAAAGCATCAACCGGATTAATCCCGTAAAACAAAAACGGCAGCGCCGCAAGAATTCCGAAAATTACCCATGAAATGGCGACTATAAAAAGGGCTTCCGATTTTTTTATGTCGTTCAGATTTGATATTTCGCAATTTTTGCAGGCAATTTTTTTTGTTAATACGCCGAAAATTACCGAAATCAACCCGATGCTTAAAAACGGAACTGTTGAATAAAAATCTTTATAATAAACAGCAACTAATATCGGTACAAAAAGCATAATCCCGACATATTTTGTGACTATTCCCAAAGCATAAAGCAAATAATTTATACGCATTATCCTACCTTAAAGTATTCTTTTATACCTTCCGCATCTTTAGCCATAGTGAACGTAATCAAAACATCTCCGGTTTTTATTTGAGTATCGCCGTAAGGAATTATAACGGAATTTTTCCTGTGGATTGCCCCGATAACCGTTCTGCCCGGAAATCTCAATTCCATAATCTTTTTGTTGTTAAATTCTTCTTTTACGGTAATTTCAAGAACTTCACCCTGACCTTGTTCGACTGTTGCAAGAATATCAACGTTATTTTCTTCCAGATCGTTTTTAACCTCATTAATTGCGGAATTTTTCGGAGAAATCGCAATATCAATTCCGACTTTTTCAAAAAGAGGGATGTTTAAAACTTTTGCAACGCGTGCGATAACACGTTTTACGCCGAGCTGTTTGCAAAGCAGAGAACACAGAAGATTTCTCTCATCGTTATTGGTAACACTGATTACGATGTCGCTTGAGCCGATGTCTTCTTCATCAAGAATTTTTAAATTTGTTCCGTCGCCGTGGATAATCATTGTCCGTTCAAGAATTTGCGATAAAAACTGGCAGCGTTCGTAATCTTTTTCAATGATTTTTGTTTTAATTTTTAAATCATCAAGGCTTTTTGCAAGCATTGCGCCGACATTTCCTCCGCCAATAATTGCGGCTGATTTGACCTGCTCTTTTTCGTGGAAAAAAGTACCGGCAAGAATATCAAGCGAATGCGGGGTGCCCATAAATATCAATTTGTCATCAGAAAGAATTTCGGTTTCGCCGTTCGGGATAAAAAGTTTGCTGTCGCGTGTTACGCCGACAATTACGGTATCTTTTGTAAACCCGATATCTTTGATTTTTTTATTAACAATGGGCAGGCCGGGTTTGACTTTATATTCCAGAAGTCTTGCCTTGCCGTCCGCGAAATTTTCAACATCAAGCGCGTGTGCAACGGTTACAATTCTGAAGATATCCTGAGTCAAAAGTTCTTCCGGCCAGATTATGTAATCAATGAAAAAGTCGCAGTAATAGCTGTCATTTTGATTTTTATTTAAGGCATTTTTGTATTCTTCTTTACTTACAAAACATATTGTTCTAATGCCGCTGACTTTTTTTGCTGCAAGACAGGCAACGATATTCGCTTCATCAACGGCTGTGCAGGCTATGAATACATCGGCATTTCTTATATCCGCCTGACGGAGAATTTCGGTATCTGTTGCGTTCCCGTGGACAAAACTTATGTCGAGTTTGTCAAATTCATCCGTTCTGTTTTCTTCTTTGTCTATAATTGTTATGTCGTGGTCTTCAAAAAATTCCGTTGCAAGCAGGCATCCTACTTCTGTTGCGCCAAAAATTATAATTTTCACGTCAATATCACCTTTTTACTTAAATCCCAGCAAAATATATACAATAAGATTCTGAACAATCTGCAAAACAATAAGCGCGACAATGGGCGAAAAATCCAATCCTCCCAGCGGCGGAATCCGGCGTCTGAATACATTCAGATAAATATCCGTAATATCGCGCAAAGTGCTCCAGGGCTGATTTTCCCAGCGCAGGCCGGGAATCCAGCTCAAAAATATCCTCAGTATAATCAAGAAAAAATACAGGTTAAAAATATTATTTATGCCGTGAATTATTCCTATCATATATATCCTTTCTTATAATTGTGAGTGCTGTTTGGTTAATGCGCATTCGCAATTATTTCTTTCGTGCGGAATATTTTCAATCATATTAAACAATAATGATTTAAGATTTGCAACATTGTTATTAAACACTTCAATAACTTCGTGGTGCGAAACCGGCGGAACATCTCCGACAAGTCCGGCATCGTAATCCGTTATCAAAGATATATTTAGCGGGCACATATCAAGTTCTTTTACAAGATAGGCTTCAGGGAATGCGGACATATTGATTACATGCCAGCCCTGGCTTGTAAAGAATTTTGATTCTGCTTTTGTTGAAAATCTCGGGCCGTTGATAACAACAACAGTTCCGGTTTCATGAATATTAATACCTAATTTTTTACCCTGTTCAATCGCCAGTTTTCTAAGTTCCGGACAATAAGGATCCGCTGCAGACGGGTGGGTTACGACAGGGCCTTCAAAGAAAGTTGATTTTCTTCCGTTCGTCCAATCCACAAACTGATCGCAGATTACAAAATCTCCGGGTTTAACTTCTTTTTGCAAACTTCCGGCAGCACAGGGCGAAATTACTCTTTTGCATCCGATTGATTTCATTGCCCATACGTTTGCTCTGTAGTTAATTAAATGCGGCAAAATAGTATGGTTTCTGCCGTGTCTGGGCATAAATGCAACTTTGTGCGAGCCGATTTTGCCCAGAAATATATTGTCACTCGGCATTCCGTACGGTGTTTCCACCTTAATTTCTTCAATATCGTCAAGAAATTTGTAAAATCCTGAACCGCCGAATACACCTATTGTTGCTAAATTTTTATTTTCCATTTTTTTCTCCTGTTATGAGATTTATTTTAGCATAAACATTTTGATAAATACATTTTAGCAAAATAATGTATTTCAGCCTTAAATGTTAAGCGGCTGAAATTATCTCACAGAGTGCATTTTAGGCACATGCAGGATTGCGGATTTTTAATTTGGACTTGAAATTTAAAATTTTTGTATTACGATGTTTATATAAAAATTATTCCAAAGAGTTATAATTTAAACAACCGTTTAAAAAGAAGGCTTGGAGGATTTCAATTTACAACCAGAGGATTACATTTTGAAAAAACTGTTACTATTCACTACTGCGATAGTGTTTATGTTATTTTCACAGGCATACGCATCAGACATAAATACAATTAAGGCAACGATAGTAAAGCATTCAATTGAAATGGGGGTAGACCCTGCAATTGCCTTGAGTATCGCAAGAGCGGAATCAGGATTCCGTCATGAAGCAAGAAGTGCCCACGGCGCTGTCGGAGTATTTCAATTAATGCCTTCAACCGCAAAGAGAATGGGTTTGAACGCATATTCGCTGAATGATAATATCAGAGGCGGAATTATGTATTACAAGAACATGTATAAAATGTTCGGTTCTATGGAATTGGCGCTTGCTGCTTATAATGCTGGCCCGGGCAACGTAAAAAGATATAACAATAAAGTTCCGCCGTATGCGGAAACAAAACGTTTTATCGCAAAAATCATGTCAGATTATCACAGATTAAAATCAAACCCCGATCCTGCGATGATAAATGCTTCAAAACCGCAGACTATGGCGCCTAAGGCTGCTCCGGCACCTGTTGTGTCAAGGGTAGAGGACAAGCTGCAGGTTGAGGTTCTGGATGAAGACCCGCTTGATTTGGAATTGAATCCGGAAACGTTCTCTATATAACAAATTTTAATAATAAAAAACGACCCTATAAGGGTCGTTTTTTTATGAGAATGCTTTGAAAGATCGTTCAACGTTCTTTTCAATAACGCTCTTAACTGAATCGTATTCAGTCTGGAGTGCATTGTGTTCGGTATCAAGTTTTTTAAGATCGTTGTCGTATTTTTTGTCTTTGGCTTCTATTTCGTTAAGTTTTTTTGTATATTCTGCTTCTGCGCGGGCTATTGCAACTTCGTCTTCAACTTCTGTGATATCAGAACAGCTTCCGTAAGTAGTTGCGGTCCATTTTGAATATTCAAGACCGGTATCGTCTTCAGCTTCTTCAACAAATCTTACCTGTTCCAGCATAACAACGCCGTGCTCAAGCGCAAACTGCAGCCAGGTGTCGCTGTTTAGAAGGTTATCGTCTAACTGTTTATAGTATGTTCCGTTTTTACCTTCGGTTGATTTATCGTCGCTTGCACCGTTCATTCTGTGCCAGAGGTTGATGTACCATTCAGTTTTCGGATCTTCGGGGTCGGGAATTTCCGGTGCGGGAATGTTATCAAGGTCTTCGGTGTAATCTTTTTTTGCATTTTCAATCCGTGTTAACCATGCACTTACTGAATTTTTCCACGCATTAACATCAGATTGATATTTAGCTTCGTCAAACCTTGTGGTCAAAGAGCCTGCAAGTTCTGCCTGGAAATTTTTGAGATATGGTTTCAACTCATCATAAGTTATTGACGGATCCTTAAAAGATGCTCTGTTTTGTACTACATAGAAAAGGTCAACGACTTTTTCTTTAAATGTTTTCAAAACTTTTTCGCCGTTTACAAACTTGTAGTTGCTCAATAATTTATAAAGCTCAGGAGAGCTTTCAGTTGTCGTATCATCAGGGTCACTTGCAGCCATAACATTGTTGTCAGGGTTACAGATGAATTCCGAAACCTCTGACATATCTTCAGAATAACCGGTACTTTGAATGGTTGATCCGTTGATATTGTTGTCTGTAATTGTTACTGTGTGGTTGCCGGTAGTAGTCGTGTATACACGTTCATAATCTGTTGGTACAGCAGGAGATCCATATTTTGATTCCGTTAAATCACCAGCAGATAAATCAAGTAAATGAGCTAATACGTGAAGATAACAAGTGGAGGAAGTCCTCATAGCAGCATTATAGCAGCCGCTTGATGCATCAATGAATTTGTTCGCAAGGTCCTGGCTGCCGCCGGTTTGGATTTCTTCGGTGTAGTCTTCTTCTTTAGGAAAACTCGGAGTAAAGTTCAAAAGTTCATCAACATAAGCTCCGAAAGAACCTGACAATGCATTCGGATCTTCTACTCCGTTTGTTTTAAACGAATTTGTCCATTTTTGTATTGCATTTAAGACTGTTTGTCCGTCTGCTTCTGTCAAATCTTTAGGGTCTTTTGTTACTAATTGTTTAATTGTGGATAAATCTCCGCTTGTAAATCCGTCGATAGTTGTGTTCCAGCCGTATTTATCATTAGCATCAAAATATTGACCGTAATTTTCACCGTATATTGCCTCAAGTGCGGCGGTATATTTCGGGTTATCAACAAGTTCCACACCGTATTTTGATACAAATTCGCTTACGTTTGCGCTGTTTTCAAAATTCATTGCATCTGTTGCGCTTACCAGCAATTGACCTGATGTATTTGATATCCCGTACTGGTTTTTCATATCTGCGTACTGGTACATCAAACCCGCGGTTAACGGATTCTGTATTGTACCGCCGTCTGAATTGTATGTTGTAAACACTAACTTTGTTGCGTTTAATGAGTCAAGATATTCCTGACTTGCTTCCTGAGTTTTGTCAGCAAGACGAACTTTTGAATTCGCTATCTGCTGCGAATGCAATTCGTTATCAGATAACCTTGCGGTTATGCTCAACAATCTCGCCTGTGACGCTGATAATCCCATAGAGTCCTTTCCGTATCAATAATCTGTTCATGATTACGGAAATTTTCGGGGATGACTTTAGGGGTAAAAACGCACTTAGACCATACCATACCATACCATACAGGCATTGTAACAGGGTTTCAGCCCGTTGACAAAAGTTGTTACATTTGTTTACAAGCTGTTTTAATATTACAAAATCTTAATATTTAAACAACTATATTTAAAGATAACGGCACAAAAATCCGTAAATACATGTGGTATCAATAAAAAAGGAAATTTTTTCAGATGGGATTGTCAGCATCACAAGCAAGACTATTGAGCATAACCGCAAGGTTATCTGATAATGAATTGCATTCGCAGCAAATAGCGAATTCAAAAGTTCGTCTTGCTGACAAAACCCAGGAAGCAAGTCAGGAATATTTAGATTCATTAAACGCAACAAAGTTAGTGTTTACAACATACAATTCAGACGGCGGTACAATACAGAATCCGTTAACCGCGGGTTTGATGTACCAGTACGCAGATATGAAAAACCAGTACGGGATATCAAACACATCAGGTCAATTGCTGGTAAGTGCAACAGATGCAGCAAATTTTGAAAACAGCGCAAACGTAAATGAATTTGTATCAATGTACGGAGTAGAATTAACAGACAACCCGAAATATACAGCCGCATTAGAAACGTTGTACGGACAGGATTACAACTTGTTCTATAACACAGCAGACAACACAGTAAACGACGGATTAAACAACTTTGCAAACGGAGTAAAAGGCTGGGTCGGTGGCTGGAATACCGGCATGACGCAGCAGCAGTATGATGCCTGGAAATCACAGAGTGACTGGATAGACGGATATATCGGTCAGGCAAGCGGCCTGTACGGAGAATTGCTGAACAAGTTAAAAGATATTCCGATATCACCGGCAGACAAGCCAACCCCACCGACAAAACCGACAATGCCGACAATGCCGGATATGCCGGACTTTGCAGCATTAGCGGCTGCATATAACGGTTCTGCTTGCCATGGCAGTGTTAACGGAACAGGAGCCAACGGAATTTGGCACATGGAACACAACCTGTGTCACCTAATCTGGGGCCCGGGCGGGTTCTGTGAGGACGGTACAATTACTAATTCTGACGGAACTATTACAATTACTGCAAATAAATCTCAATTGGATGATAACAGTATAACATCCGGTTTCGGAGGTTCAGGAAAAGATGCAGCAACAAAATTATTGAACGGTTTTAAACAAAACAACGTTATGGAAGAGTATGATTGCGTTAAAGAAGTTATACAATCTTTGATTGATTTATATTGTGATGTTGTTAATTACTTATCAACAACCGGTGGTTATTCAATATACGGCACAATAAGCAGTGCGGAAAATCCAAAATCCTCAGGAGAACTTTATACCCAGTGGCAGCAATTCTATACTGATTTGGCAAATTTGGAAAATGCAGGTAAGCAGGAATATGAAGATAAAAAAGCCGAATGGATGGAAGAATACAACAAACAAATGGAAATATACAATAAAGAATATGCAGAGTATGAGAAAGAACTTGCTGAATATCAAGAAGCACTATTAGACGGCACTGCATGGCAGCAGGCCTGCAACGAGCTTTATGACCAGTATCAGGAAGCCATTGCAAATCTCCCGACACCGGAAATCCCCGACCCTGAAGATCCGAAAACAGAATGGTACACCAATCTCTGGCACAGAATGAACGGTGAAAGCGATTACAAATCGACCGAAGGTAAAAACGGAACATACTATAAACAGCTTGAAGATAATCTTCTAAACAGCGACACCTGGCTGCAGTTTGCGCTTGAGCACGGCGTTGTTATGCTGGAACAGGTAAGATTTGTTGAAGAAGCTGAAGACGATACCGGTCTTGAATATTCAAAATGGACAGCAACTACTTACGGAAGCTGTTCCGATATCGCAGAAGTTGAAGACGAAGTTGCAATAGCCCGCGCAGAAGCAGAATATACCAAAAAACTTAACGAAATAGAAGCTAAAGACAAAAAATACGACAACGATATTAAAAAACTTGATACCGAACACAACGCACTCCAGACTGAATACGATTCAGTTAAGAGTGTTATTGAAAAGAACGTTGAACGATCTTTCAAAGCATTCTCATAAATCTTGTTAAGAATTATAAGCCTCAAACAGTGATTGGAGAAGTTTTTGGCCCTGAATCATTGTTTTGTAATCAACGTATTCGTCTGCTGAATGCATGTTGCATACGGTTGCCAGTCCGACAAGATAGGGCGCGAATTTTTCACCGTCTGCGTTTGTTTGGTTCGCATATATGTGGGTTTCCGCACCTGCGTGGAATGAAGAAATTTCGGGCGTTATGCCTTGTTTTTTTGCAACAGTTTCAAATAATATCGGGATATAATCGTCTTCGACTTTTTCAAAGGCGGGCATATGTTCTTTAAATGTTATCTTAGCCTGTGCTGTTCCTGCGTATTCTTTATTAAAATCATCGACCAAGAACTTCATTAAATCTTTCAGTTCTTCTTCTTTTTTCTTGTTTGAACTTCTTATTGAATAGGTTGCCTCGCCGTGAGTGTTTATAATATTTGTAACATCAAGGTTTCCGGAAGATATTCCGCCGATGTTGCAGGAGGTGATTACCTGATTGTTTTCGGAATAGAATACGCCCTGCGGAAATTCCGCTATAAGTTCCGCAATAAGTTTGGCGGCATTTTCGCGGGTCTCGTCGCCTATGTCGATTCCTGAGTGTCCGCCTTTGAAAGAATTAACTTCAACTTTTGCAAGAGTGTAGCTGGCACCGGAGGTCAAAAGCTGGCCTAAAGTGTCGCTGTCAAGCACAAGGACATACTTTGAACGGATTTTTGAAAAATCAATGTTTTTAATTCCGGTCATGCCTGATTCTTCATCTCTTGTGAAAATTAATTCAAGTCCGCCGTGTTTCATATCGGATTTTGCAAGCTGTACGGCAAAATAAAGCGCGTTTGCAACGCCGGCTTTGTCATCGGCTCCGAGAGTTCTGCCTTCGGCTTTTATTAAATCTCCGTCGAGATGTATTTTTACCGGAGAATCATCCCCTATAACATCCATGTGCGCCGACAAAAGTATGGGCTGTTTTGTTTCATCCGTTGCATTTACAGTAATATGGACATTTTTGTATGCGTCGAGTTCGCAGTTTAAATTTTTGTCTTTGCAGTACTCCAGAATCCGGTTGGCCAAGTTCTCTTCCTTCAAAGACGGGGAAGGAATTTCCGCCAGACTGCAAAATAAATCTATCAATTCGTTTTCTTTTCTTAAAGTATTTATGTCCATTTTATTACTCCTTGTAGTTTAAAAATTTTAACATATAAATCAAATATTGTAAATCAATTAATATCAACAATACTGATTCCGTCACCGCCCTCGCCGTCTTCGCCGGGTCTGAATTTAGCGACATAAGGCGAAGTTGAGAGAAAATCTCTCACGGCTGATTTGAGTGCACCTGTTCCGTGGCCGTGGATTATACGAACCGGCGACAGGTTGGCAAGACTTGCTTTGTCAAGATAAAATTCAAGACTGTCGAGCGCGTCTTCAACTCTGTACCCTCTCAAATCCAGCGTGCTTGAAATATTTACCCGCTTAAGTTCAAATTTTTCAAAACTGCTCGGGGTATAGATTTTGGGATGTTCTTTATAATTTTCGTCCAATACGGCAAGTTTGTCAATTTTTATTTTTGTTTTAATGTTTCCCATCTGAACGAGAACATTGCCGTGTTTGTCCGGTTTTTCAAGTACGACAACCGGCTGATGAAGCTCTTTGAGCATAACTTTGTCGTCCGGTTGAATTTTATCCGGATCAATTTCAAGGTATTTTTGTTTTTCATCCAGTTCATCAAGTTTTCCGCGGAAACTTTGTTCAAGTTTTGCAAGCCGTGCGTATGACCGGCGCGCAATTTTTTCTGATTTTTCGCGCCTGAGTTCATCAAGAATGTCCTTGATTTCAGCTTTAACCGTCATTAATTCTCTGTCAAATTTGTCCTTAATATTTTTTAATGTTTTCTTTTTATCCTTTTTAAGATTTGAAAGATTTTCTTCGTATTCCTGCTTGACGGAAAGCGAACTTTCTTTGAGTTCTTCCGCTTCTTCCAGATTTTTGGACAATTGCTGCTGGGTTTCCTGAAGTTTTTCAACAACAAGAATAGACGGGTCTTTTTGCGAAACAAGAATGTTTTTGGCTTTTTCCACAATATTTTTTTCAAGACCTAAATTGGACGAAATAGCAATTGCGTTGCTTAATCCCGGAATACCTAAAAGCAATTTATAGGTAGGTTTCAGACTTTCTGTATCAAATTCCACCGAGGCATTTTTGAAATAAGGATTTGTGTATTCAAGCGACTTGAGTTCGCCGTAATGCGTTGTAACAGTTGAAAAAACGCCTTTTGCAGCCAGATTTTCGAGTATTACCTGTGCGAGCACTGCGCCTTCCTGCGGATCTGTTCCCGCGCAAATTTCGTCAAGCAGAACAAATGTGTCCTCGTCCGCCCTGTTTACTGTTTCAATTATGTTTGTCATGTGAGAAGAAAACGTGGAAAGGCTTTGTTGTATGCTTTGCGAATCGCCAATGTCTGCAAAAATCTGCCTGAACGGGTAAACTTTTGCCATTGAGCACGGCAGGAAAAAGCCGGCTTTTGTCATAAGCAAAAACAGCCCGATTGTTTTCAGTGTAACTGTTTTGCCGCCCGTGTTTGAACCCGTTATTATTACCGATTTGTAATTTTTGCCGATTTCAAAGTCGTTGGATACAACGTTGTCAACATTTCCGATTAAAAGCGGATGGCGCATATTTTCCAGAATTACTTCTTTTGAATTTGTTATCTCGGGTTCGACAGCCTGAATTTTAACGGCATAGCGAGCTTTTGCAAAATGAAAATCAATCTGCGCAAGCAATTTTTCCGAAAGTTTAATATTTTCGATTTCCGCTTTAACAAGGCCTGTAAGTTCCGCCAGAATTCTTATTAATTCCGCATGAATTTTGGATTTTAATTCTCTTATTTTGTTGTTCAGCGGCACAATTTGCGCAGGTTCAATATAGAAAGTTTTATTTGTTGCGGAAACGTCGTGGACAATTCCCGGAACTTTGCTTTTGGAAGATGCCATGACCTGAAACACAATCCTCTCATCGCGCGTTGTGTAAATGTTTTCCTGCAAATGTTTTGAAAATTCATTTGAGGTCATCAGCTCATTAACTTTTGTTTTAAGATTTTTTTCGGTTTCTTTTAAAGAGGCAAAAAGCCCTTTTAATTCAGGTGTTGCATCCTGTTTTATGTTCAAACTTTCGTCAAAAGTCGAAAATATTTTTTCTTCAAGTTCTCTGTTAACCGTCAAATCTTTTGAAAGATTTTTTAAAATTGAATCCGGCAAAGTGTTTTCAGCCAGAAATTTTTTCACGAGTCTTGAAGTTCTGAGCGTCTTTGCGATATCGTTTAGTTCTTCTTCATTAAGATAGCTTACGAGAGAATTTTGTTCGATTTTTTCAATGTCAGCCGCAAACTCAACCGGTATGTCGAGCGCATTATCAAGAATTTTTTTTGCTTCTTTTGTAAATTCAAGCTGTTGTTTTATATCGTTTATTCCGTCAAAAATCTTTGCGTTCAAACAGAGTTCCCTGCTTTGTTTGAGCTTTGCAAAACAGGAAATTTTTTCAAGAACTTTATCAAATTCCAGAGAGCTGATTGTCTTAGATACAATATCCATATTTTTATTAAAAAACAAGCAAGAATTATTTGCAATTGTTATTTTTTTCTGTACAATAATTTATGGGAGATAAAAATGGCGGCAGAAAGACAAAAAGTTAAGGAACAGGATAAATTTGAAAGACGGCACAACTTTGATCCGGTAGAGAGCAACTTGACTCCGGAACAGGTAAAACTTGAAGCCTCAAGATGTTTGAATTGTAAAAACCCCGGATGCGTCAAAGGGTGTCCGGTTAATATTCAAATCCCTCAGTTTATACAGGCGTTGAAAGAAGATAATCTTGAAAAAGCAGGCGAAATAATCCGCGAAACAAGTATGCTTCCGTCAGTTTGCGGCCGTGTCTGCCCGCAGGAAAGGCAGTGCGAAGGCAAATGCGTACTGGGTATAAAAGGGCAGTCCGTTGCAATCGGTGCTCTTGAAAGATATGTCGGCGATAATACCGGAGCCGAAACTGTTGAAATCAAACCGTCAGGTAAAAAAGTTGCCGTAATCGGTTCAGGCTGCGCAGGTATTACTGCGGCAGCGGATTTGCGCAAAGCGGGGCATGAAGTTGTTGTCTTTGAAGCGCTTCATGAGCTCGGAGGTGTTTTAAGATACGGCATTCCGCCATTCAGATTACCCAGAACCGTTCTTGACCGCGAGATTACCAACCTTAAAAATATGGGAGTTGAATTTAAGAAAAATGTTATTGTCGGCAAATCAATTACCCTGAAACAGTTAAAAGAGGACGGTTTTGACGCAATATTTATTTGTTCCGGCGCAGGACTTCCGAAAATGCTTCATATTCCGGGCGAGAATTTGAACGGTGTGTTTTCTGCAAACGAATTTTTAACCCGCGTTAATTTAATGCACGCAGGTCAACCCGACAGTCCGACTCCGCTCAAAGTCGGCAAAAAAGCTGCTGTATTCGGCGGCGGAAACGTTGCGATGGATGCTGCGAGAACAGCTGTGCGCGTCGGATTTGAAGAAGTTTATATTATATACAGACGCACGGAAAAAGAACTTCCGGCTCGTCTTGAAGAAATCCGTCACGCAAAAGAAGAAGGCGTAATATTTAAATTTTTGTACGCTCCTAAAGAAATACTCGGTGAAAACGGTTATGTCAAATCTGTGGAACTTGAGGTTATGGAGCTCGGCGAACCGGATGAAACAGGCCGCTGCAGGCCGGTTGCAACCGGAAAAATTGAAACCGTTGAGCTGGATACGGTTATTGTGGCACTCGGCACCGGCCCGAATCCGATTATACAAAAGTCAGCCCAAGCCGAAGGTCTGGAAATTATTACGGACAAACGCGGATATATTACTGTTGACGGAGAAACAAGAGCAACAAATATTCCGGCGGTATATGCAGGCGGTGACGTTGCACCCGTCGGGGAATCAAACGCCATTAACGCAATGGGAGCCGGCAAAAAAGCGGCAAAAGCTATAAATGAATTACTTAAATAAATTTTTTGTATTATTAATATGCTTTAATCTGGCATTGGCGCCGGTTTCGGCTCTGGAATTTGATTTGTCGGTTGATGACGAAATAAGGAAAAATTACAATCCGTCAAAATTGGAATTGGAGTCGCTGCCTCCTCTGCCGTCTGTAAAACCGTCCGAGTCTCAGGCAAAACCGCCGCTTGAGCCGATTGAAATTCCTGACGCCAAACCGATTGGCAGTCTTCCGCCGCTTACTCCCGCCGATAAAAAGCCGGTGATTTCAAAAATTGATAAGTCCGCCGCAATTAGGATTAAAAAAGGTACAAAATTTAAGGTTAAGTCTTCTCAAACGATTTCTGATGCTGCAAGAGCCGGCACAAGGCTTTCTTTTGTTTCACAACAGGCTGTTACGCAAAGATATGTTACAATCCCTCAGGGAACGGTTTTTAAAGGTGAAATCGCAAATTCACACCTTCCGCAGCTTTCCGGAAACGGAGGCCTGATTGTAATTTCAATCGACAGCATGGTGTTTAAAGGTTCGACAGTCGGAATTGACGCTAAGATAACAAAAGCTAACCATAAGAAAATATTTTTGAATAATATAAAAGGCAAAAGACAATACTGGAAAGGTGTTTCCAATTCACTGAAACCAGGCACAAAATTCTACAAAAAAATGATGCGCGCTACCTCAAAGTTAGCGGATAATCCGTTTACTGTTATCTTAACCCCCGTAACCGTTGTGGCGGGTGTCGGCGTTTACGCCGTAAATTTTGCCGGCTCGCCCCTGTTCGGACTTTTTAACAAAGGCGGCAGAATATCAATCCCCGCCGGCAGTGAGTTTGAAATAAAATTGCTTGAGGATGTTTATTTGTATTAATTGCCCAGTGCGTCATTTACGGCGTCGGCGTTTTGCCGGCGGCTTTCTGTAACTGCCTGAATTGTTTTTTCGCTTTTTACCGTGTTTATGGTGTTAGTTTTAACCGCGTTAAAGTCAATATTGTTGTAACACCACCATGCTCCGTAACATACTGCCAAAATTAATAAAATTCTTATCATAAATTCCTCCACTGTGTAATATAACAAATTTTTTTGCATCTTGTCAAATTTTTACTCTTGCCAAAATTTAAAAAATCTGGTATTATTACATTTGTTAAACCAAAAAAAAGAGGAGAAAAAAGAAATGAAACAGTCAAAAGTGTTGCAAATCGCAAATCGGGGGGGCGACTCCTCTAAGCAGAATTAGCAAGGGTTTCGGCAAAGACGAAGCCGGAAATGCAGTTAGTGACAGCGCCGCAGCTTTACGGTATTATCAATCCGCAAACTATGCATTTACTCTGGCGGAAGTTTTAATAACAATAGGTGTAATCGGTATTGTAGCCGCAATTGCTATTCCGTCATTAATTAATCATTATAACGACAAGGTGCTTGAAACAAGATATCAACGCTCAAAAAACATACTCGTCAACGGCTACAAATTAATGATGTCAAAAGAGCAGGTCTTTGACATAAAAGATTTGTCCGTAATGAAATGCGGACAGAGGGATATTGATTGCATAATAAATGCACATAAAGAAGTATTCAAAATGATGCGTGACTCATCAAACCCTGATATATCGGAAGCATTTGCAAGTGATTATACAATACCCGGAGAGCCGGAAAAAGGAGACCTCTCAAGTATGGTGTCACAATTGCCTACATTCCAAACAACTGACGGCATGTCTTATATGGTTATGGGGTTAGATCGCAGCCGTGGCGCTGTGCAGCTATACGCGGATTTAAACGGTAAAAGCAAACCGAATGTAATAGGTGAAGATTTATTTACGTTCGCAATCTATGGAAACGGTATTTTTGTTGATCTGACAGATAGTGAATTTTTTGGTAAACTTTCTTGTAATATATTTACGCCGGGGGGTTGCACAACTGAAGGAAGCTGTCAGGCACTTAATAACGGATATTCGTGTAAAGGAGGTTTTGTTTGGGATGGCAATCGTTGCAGGTTTTCTGGCAACTACTGTCGTTAGAATTTCATAATTAAAAAAATCCGGACATTTTGTTCGGATTTTTTTGTAACAAACTTGCTAAAAAAAATATTTGGATTATAATTAGGCTGGAAATTGTAACTTTTAGTGGAGGATATTATGATTAAAAAGTTATTCAGTCCAAAAGCAATGATGGCGTTATTTGGCGCGTTATTGCTCGGCGTTGCTCCCTCACTTGCGGGAGAAGCAGATTTGGTAGTTCCGAATATCCACCGGTTATCACCTGACAGTTTTAACTTATTGTTAATCGGCATGGTGATTTCTTTAATCGGATGTATTTTCGGTTTTATTGAATTTTTGCGTATCAAAAAATTGCAAGTGCACACTGCCATGGCAGAAATCGGTAACACTATTTTTGAAACGTGCAAAACTTACCTGATTCAGCAAGGTAAATTCTTGCTTGTGCTGGAAGTTTTGATCGGCTTGTGTATCGCGTTTTATTTCGGATACTTGCAGCAGATGGGACTTTCAGGAGTGTTAACCATTCTTGCATGGTCGGTAATCGGTATTTTGGGATCATACGGTGTTGCATGGTTCGGTATCAGAATGAACACTCTTGCAAACGCAAGAACAGCTTTTGCATCACTCAAGGGCGATCCTTTAAACATTATGAATATTCCGTTAAAAGCCGGAATGAGCATAGGTGTATTGCTGGTATCGGTTGAATTGATTTTGATGTTAACAATTCTCTTGTTTGTACCGGGACATCTTGCAGGCGCTTGCTTTATCGGTTTTGCAATCGGTGAATCATTAGGCGCATCAGCTTTGCGTGTAGCGGGCGGTATCTTTACAAAAATTGCGGATATCGGCTCTGATCTGATGAAAATTCAGTTCGGTATTAAAGAAGATGACCCGAGAAACCCCGGTGTTATCGCTGACTGTACCGGTGACAACGCAGGCGATTCTATCGGACCGACTGCTGACGGTTTTGAAACTTACGGTGTAACAGGTGTTGCACTTGTTTCATTTATTCTTCTGGGTGTTATGCCCGAATATCAGGTTCAGTTATTGACCTGGATATTCACTATGAGATTTTTGATGATTGTAACTTCTGTTGTTGCATACTGGATTAACGGTATCGCAGACAGATTTTACGCGGCAAAAACCGCTAAGTTTGACTTTGAACAGCCTTTGACAAACCTTGTATGGCTGACATCAATCTTGTCAATCGCAATGACTTTCGGCGTAAGCCACTGGTTATTGGCTCCTTTAGGCGGAAGTTTGTGGCTTGTACTTTCAGGTATTATTTCTTGCGGAACTTTAGGTGCTGCTTTGATTCCTGAATTTACAAAAATCTTTACTTCTCCTAAAGCAAAACATACCGAAGAAGTTGTTACAGCTTCAAAAGAAGGCGGTGCATCTCTTACAATCCTTTCAGGTATTGTATCAGGTAACTTCTCCGCATTCTGGATCGGTATGGTAATCGTTCTTTTAATGGGTCTTGCATATTTTGCAAGCACATTCATACCGGCAGATATTATGGTTTATTCATCAGTATTTGCATTCGGTCTGGTTGCATTCGGTTTCCTTGGTATGGGGCCTGTTACAATCGCTGTTGACAGCTACGGCCCTGTTACCGACAACGCTCAATCGGTTTATGAATTGTCATTAATCGAAGAAAGAGAAGGCGTTGCCGAAGAAATCGAAAAAGATTACGGTTTCAAACCTGATTTTGAAAACGCTAAACAGTATCTGGAAGAAAACGACGGTGCAGGTAATACTTTCAAAGCAACTTCAAAACCTGTTTTGATAGGTACTGCGGTTGTCGGTGCAACAACAATGATTTTCTCATTGATTCTTGTAATCCAGAATACTCTCGGTATCCAGCCTGAAATGATTTTGAACATGCTGAATCCTTACACATTGCTCGGTCTTTTAACCGGCGGTGCCGTAATTTACTGGTTCAGCGGTGCTTCTATGCAGGCTGTTACAACAGGTGCTTACCGCGCAACCGAGTATATTAAAGACAATATCAAACTTGATGATGCAAATTGCAAAAGTGCAAATGTTTCTAACTCCAAAGAAGTTGTAAAAATTTGTACGCAGTATGCTCAAAAAGGTATGATTAATATCTTTATTTCATTGTTTGCATTTGCGCTTGCACTTGCATGTCTTTCAGCACCGGCAGGTGATAATTCACACCCTGTAGCATTTTTCGTAAGCTACCTGATTGCAATTGCCGTATTCGGCTTGTTCCAGGCAGTATTTATGGCTAATGCAGGCGGATGCTGGGATAATGCTAAGAAAATTGTTGAAGTTGATATGAAAGAAAAAGGCACTCCGCTTCACGAAGCAACAGTTGTCGGCGACACTGTGGGTGACCCGTTCAAAGATACTTCATCAGTTGCAATGAACCCGATTATCAAATTCACCACTCTGTTCGGACTTTTGGCTATGGAAATCGCTATCAGCGAATCTTTCAAAGCTATCGCTCCGATTGCAGGCTGGATATTACTGGTAATCGCTTTGATTTTCGTAATCCGTTCGTTCTACGGAATGCGGATTCCGACTTCAAAATAAGATATGAAAAGCTCCCGAAAGGGAGCTTTTTTTATACTCCGTTTTCAACTTTTCCTTTTAATTGGCCGCAGGCAGCATCAATATCCGCCCCGCGTTCCAGCCGCACCGTAACCTTTTTGCCTGAATGTTCAAGCAGACATTTGAATTTCATAATTGAATTATTGGAAGGCCGTTTGTAATCGTTATCTGCTGTCGGGTTATACGGTATTAAATTTATATTGCATTTTATATCGTGCAAATATTCGGCAAGCTGTTTTGCGATTTCGGTTGTATCGTTTAAATCTTTAATAAGCAAATATTCAATCGTAATTCGTCTTCCGGTTTTTTCGACATATTTTTTTAATGCTGTTTTCAAATCTTTGAGGTTGTATTTTTCTTCAACCGGCATTAATTTTTTCCGCAGTTCATGATTTGGGGCATGCAGGGATATAGCAAGTGTTGACTGCATGTCTATTTCCGCAAGCCTGTTTATGCCGGGAATAATCCCGCTTGTCGAAACGGTCAGTCGCCTTTGCCCGATTTGGAAACTGTCATTGAAAATTTCCATTGCCTTCAATACGTTATCAAGGTTCAAAAGCGGTTCACCCTGCCCCATAAAGACAATATTTGTCACTTTTAAACCGGTATCCCGCTGGATTGTCAAAACCTGTTCAATAATTTCTTTATAATTAAGGTTCCTTATGAATCCGCGTTTGCCGGTAGCGCAAAAAGAACAATTTACTGCGCATCCGACCTGAGAACTTACGCAGGCGGTCAGATTTGCGCGGTTGTCAAATCGCATCAGAACGGTTTCCACGCACTCGCCGTCGGGATATTCAAGAAGATATTTAATTGTGCCGTCAGAGCTTACCTGTTTGGTCTTTATTCTGACGTCAGATACTTTTGCGACTTTTTTTAAATCTTCCCTGAAATTTTTTGACAGATCTGTCATATCGTCAATTGATTTTGCCGACTTTAAATAAATCCAGTTGTGAATCTGCTGCGCTCTGAATTTAGACTGACGGAGCGCGTCGGTTATTTTTTCTATTTCTTCCCGGCTAAGTCCTGTTAATGTTTGCATTTATATTTTCCTTGTAATATTCAATAATTTCCAGCATGGAATGGAGCATTAAAGCAACCGGTTCCACTTCTTCTTTCCATTTTACATAACCGCAGGATTTTGGCAAGAGTGCAAGCGGATTGTCAGGAAAGTCGCGGCAGATTTGCGGTCTGTTGTTATAATCCGAACATCTGCTGCAGTCGGTTAATTTCGGGCAGTGATAAAAGTATACTTCGTCCTCTTTATTATCTTCAAGCATTTTGATGTATTCGGGATAGATTTTTCGTGCATCTTCTTTTGACTCATACGGAACAAAAACGCTTAAAAATTGTTTTGCGAATCTGTCGCCGTTTTCAGATTTTGTTTTTAATTGTTCCGGTGAAAATTCACTGCATGCCAGCCTGCAGCAGGTGCCGCATCCGGTGCAGGAAAATTCTTTTCTGTAAAGCAGAATTTCATTCCATTTGCGGTATATTTCTTTGCAGATATCGTTGTCAAACATTTCCAGAACTGCTTTTTGCCATTTTTCTCCGGCTGAATTTGACGGGTATTTGTCAAATATATCAACAACTCCGGCAGGTTTTAACGCCAGCACTCTTTTTTCAATTTCTTTGACCGATGTATGAAATATCTCCCGGTATTTTGACCGTAAATTATTTACCGATGCCGTTAAATCTTCCATAACAACAGTTTAGCATAAAATTATGAAAATAAATTTTTATATGCCTGACGTAATTTGAACGAAATCATGTTGTCGGCTTCTTCTTTAAGTTCACGGTAGGCTATTGCATAGTTCATAGGCGTGATTTTTCCGTTTAAAATAAAGCCTTTGAAGTTGTTATTTTCATCGCGCTCGCTTTTCATATCAAGCGCATAAATAAACGCCGCAAAATCCTTGTTGTCAATAAGGTCGTCACCGGTATGTTCGCCGTGGTTTGCGATTTTTTTAAACTGGGTTTCAATTCTTTTGTTGTAATTTTCAAGTTCTGTTTTGTCGTTCGGAATAGCTGTTTTATCGACATTTGTCTGGGTCAGAAATATTTTATATTCTTCCAGCGTAATATTATAATTCTTGTTGCCGCATTTTGCCGCCATATAAATCATGCAGGAATCCGCAAGATCACGGATTTCCATTTTGTAATCTTCATCAACCTTTTTGATTTCATCGGGAGTCTTTTGTTCTTTGTCCGCAAGTTTTCTCCAGCTCGGAGAAACGATTTCAAAATCGCCTATACGCGAAAAAGGAATTCCGTCACGGATAACCATTTTGTTGATAATTTCAAAAAATGCTTCTCCTAATTCGTAATTAGCGTATGCAGATAGTTCGTTTGCCATAAAAACTCCTTTTTATGCAATATCCCAGCGGCCGCATGTTCCGCCCCAGCGTGCGATAATA
Organism: Candidatus Gastranaerophilales bacterium; assembly: GCA_944323995.1. Classification (GTDB taxonomy): domain Bacteria; phylum Cyanobacteriota; class Vampirovibrionia; order Gastranaerophilales; family Gastranaerophilaceae; genus SIG32. The sequence continues at coordinate 126,701 of CALUUN010000004.1, forward strand.
TTGCCTTTGATATCTTTAATTTTTTCAACATGCTGGACTTCGTCAACACCTTCAACTATTGTGATAACTTCGCAATTGTTAGAACAGCCGTTGCATTCGCAGGTAATTGATGAAAAATGCATATCACCGACTTCCCAGCCTTTGAATTTTGTCGGAGTTTCGGTGTACTGATGATTTTCCATAGCAAGTAAAGCCGCTCCGATTGCACCCATTGTCTGGTGATTTTCAGGAACAACTACTTTATGCCCGAGTGCTTCTTCAAATGCTTTTACCATGCCGGAATTTGTTGCAACACCGCCTTGAAATGAAAATACCGGCAGCAGTTCTTTTCCGAGTGCGAGATTTGATAAATAATTTCTTACAAGCGCCTGACAAAGTCCGTATAATAAATCCTCAACCGGATATCCGAGCTGCTGTTTGTGAATCAAATCACTTTCGGCAAAAACACCGCATCTTCCGGCAATTCTTGCCGGATTTTCGGATTTTAACGCGGTTTCTCCGAAAAGTTCTATAGGAACATTCAATCTGTTTGCCTGCTGGTCAAGAAAACTTCCCGTGCCCGCAGCGCAGACGGTATTCATTGCAAAATCCGTTACGATGCCGTCACGGAGCAAAATAATTTTGCTGTCCTGTCCGCCGATTTCAAGAATTGTTTGTACTCCGGGAACATTTGTGCTTGCGGCAACAGCGTGTGCCGTAATTTCGTTTTTTATTATATCGGCTCCGACAAGTGCTCCGGCAAGATTTCTTCCGGAACCTGTTGTGCCCACTCCCATTACGTCATATTCGGTTAATTTTTTTGCATAGAGTTCTTTCAAACCCTTTTGAACCGCCATAACAGGCTTGCCTGCAGTTCTAAGCATATAGCTGTCTATATATTTGCCCTTTTCATCGACAAGTGCCAGTTTGGTCGTAACCGATCCTACATCTATCCCTAAATATACTGTCAAACTCATGTTAATACTTCCTTCTTCAAAAAAATTATATCACAAAAAAAGAAACCGCACCGAAGTGTGGTTTTCCTAATTTTTTTTAATAACGCACATCAGAGATTAACCGCGTAAATCAAGCCTTTGCAGCTCGCCGTGCAAGTCTACAAATCCGTCGTCTGAGCTGTGTTTTGAAAAATATTCACGAAACATATCGTCAATATTTTCCTTTCTCGGAAACATCGACTCAAACCCGAAGTGTTTTGATTTAACATCGGCTCTGGAAGCGTATCCGACAGTAAAATCGCCCATAGCAAACCCCGCAGCTTGTACCCCGTATTTATTATTCCCGAAATATTGAAACCTCTATCTTACTGTTTATTTTTATTAAAAATAAAGACTTTTTCTCATTTTTTCAGTATTAAAAAACCTTCAAGCATACTCAAAGTATGAGGTTTTACAATAAAATTATGGGGAAAATTCACTCTTAAAGCAACATAGTCGCTTACTTTTTCAAGATGGAATTTGAAATCTTCAAATTCCTTGCGGGTTACCGGAATATTTTTAACATATTTTGTCAGGATAGAATAGAGATATTTTTTGTCGCATTCAAAATCTCTTATCATATTGTCCATCAAAACAACTTTTACAATTTTATTCTGCCATGCAAGGTTGGTGCGCGAAACTCCGTCCGCGTGGCTTCTTATAAATGTCAAAACCTCCGGAATAACCGCCAGATCACAAAAATAGGACATATCAGACCATAATTTAAAATCTTCCGCATGCAGGCAGTTTTTGTCATACTCAAGGTTATTATCAACCAGTACGGACCGTCTTATCATGCCCGAAGGATTTGAAATACAGCCTCTTACATATCGTGTTAAAAGGTTTACGTCCTCAGGTTCTGTCGGAAGCTGAACTTCTTCGCCGGTGTGCAGGCGTTTGAAAAATGTTCCCAGACCGCCTACATTCGGGTGTTCTTCCATATATTTGACCTGTTTTTCAAGACGTGTCGGCGCGCTGTAATCATCACTGTCTAATCTTGCGATATATTTTCCGCGGCAAAGTTTAAGCCCCTTATTCAGACTTGTTATAATTTTGAGGTTGGTTTCATTTTCAACATAGCGGATTCTTTCATCCTCATAGGACAAAATTACCTCTTTTGTTTCGTTTGTTGAACCGTCGTTTATGATTATGAATTCAAAATCTTTGAACGTCTGGTTCAAAATGCTTTCAATCGACTGCCTGAGTTCGTCGGGACGTGCGTTATAAACTGACATTAAAACTGAAACTACCGGTTCATCCATACAACTTCCGTCCTTTTAATTATGTTGAAATGTTTTAAGATGGCTTCACAATATTGTATTATTCTGGCGTTATAAGGGGCGGAAAGCTCGGGAACAAGAGATTTTATAACGCTTTCGAGAAAATCTTTTGCCGTATTAAATTCTTCCTGAGTAACAGGTGCTGATTTCACGAATTTTACAAGGATAGAGTAAAGTTTATCTTTATCGCATTCAAAATCCTTAATCATATTGTCAAGCGCTATTACCATAAGCATTTTATTCTGGTATTTTTTGTTTCTTGCGCAGATGCCTGTTTCTGTCTGCCTGTAGTACGTCAAGACTTCCGGCAGAACAGCGGCTTGACTCACACGGCTTATATCCGACCACATTTTAAAATCTTCCGCGTGCAGACATGCCGGATTGTATGTAATATTATTTTCGTCAAGTACAGATTTCCTCATCATTGCTGACGAATGCAAAAGACACCCCGGAATATACCTGATACAGCGCGGAATGTCCGCAACATTTGATACGGAATTTTCATTGTCGGGAACTGTTTTGAATAAAGTTCCGATAAGGCCCGTATCCGGATGTTCTTCCATGTATTTTACCTGTTTTTCCAGTCTGTCGGGCGTACAATAGTCATCTGCGTCAAGCCGCGCAATATATTTGCCTTTGCTTAACTCAATACCTTTATTAAGAGTTGCGATAAGTTTTAAATTTGTTTCATTTTTATAATACTTTATCCGTTCGTCTTTATAAGACAAAATAACATCTTCCGCGTTGTCGCAAGAGGCATCATTTATTATCAGCAGTTCAAAATTGCCGTACGTCTGGTTTAGAATACTTTCTATTGCCTCGCGCAGGTACCGGTATTTTGTGTTATATACAGGTATTAAAACAGATACTAAAGGTTCCATACTTTAGTACATGCTAGCATGTTACCGGAATTATTGCAAGGAATTTCGGCAGTGCATTTGTTGTAAGACTTTTTTATGTTAGTATTTTTATATGAAAGCATTAATCCAGCGAGTTAAAAGAGCATCAGTCAAAATCGGCGGCGAACTTTATTCGGAAATCGGACAGGGGCTGCTGGTATTTTTAGGTGTGGAAAAAGAAGACGAAAAACTTAATGCCGAAAAACTTGCCTCTAAAATTATTAATCTGCGCGTATTTGAAGATGAAAACGGCAAAATGAATTTATCAGTAAAAGATATTCAGGGCGAAATTCTTGTGGTGTCGCAATTTACGCTTTGCGGAGATTGCAAAAAAGGTACACGCCCGAGTTTTGATAAATCAGCTCCGCCCGACAAAGCGGTTGACTTGTATGAATATTTCATTATTAAAGTTAAAGAACACTGGTTGAATACAAGAACCGGCAAATTCAGGGCTATGATGGATGTTGAACTTGTCAATGACGGCCCTGTTACCTTCTGGCTTGAAAAATAATAAATAACACTTGCAAATATTTATTTTTTATGTTAAAATAGTTATGCAAATTTGTATTATTTTTTGAAATCGATTTTATTCGAGGAGTAGTATTTTAATTTATTTTATTTATGACATTATTCAATTAAGAGGCTTTTAAATTATGTATGTGAACAAGTGCATTAAGTGCGGTCGTGAGTTTGAAACCAAAAACCCCAAAAGAGTTATCTGTCCTGATTGTTTGTATCCGGATAAAAAGATGATAATTTCACCATCTTTGCCCGAAGCTGAGAAAAAACCGGCAGAGGAAACAAAACCTCTTTCGAGCTACAGCACCGAAGAACAGCCGAAGTTTTACAACAGCTACAGTGCCGGCGAAGAACGCGAAACAAGACCGCAGCGTCCTAATAATTACAACAAAAACTACAACCGTCCTCAAGGCGGTTACAACCGCAATAACAATAACCGCAGATTTAATAATCAGCGTCCTCAAGGCGGTTATAACAGAAATTATAACAATCAGCGTCCGCAGCAGGGCAGCTATAAAGGCGGGTTTAACAGAAATCAGAAACCTAACTTTAACCGCAGACCGATGAATAAATCCAGAGGCCCGAAACAGCTTCTTGTAAGCAAAGAACAGCTCGCGCAGATTGAAGCGTTGTATAAACCCATGCTTCCTCTGCCGAATCCCGACGCTCATGAAGTTATCGGAGAAAAAATAGGGCTGGAACCGAGAAAGGTATTTTTCGGCATCAATCTCGTAAGACAAAAACTTATGCTGCCGAAACTTCCGTTCCCGAAACGTAAACTGGCAATTTCTCCGGATCAGTTGTTTGCAATAAAAAATCTTTATGAACCTTTATTGCCGCTGCCGCCTATAGGCTGCCATAAAATTATTGCAGCACAGTTAAAAATGGATGAATGGCGCGTCCATGTCGGTATCGGTTTAATCCGCTCACAGATGGGGCTTGAACGGTGGAATCAGGAACGTGAAGATTGTCCGGAAGAGTTCAAAAAACAAAAAACTGACGAACCCGCAGCTGATGAAAAAGTAAAACGCGGAAGAAAAACCAAAAAAGAAGATTCTGCTGAAAATGAGTAAGTTTATTTCTGTCGGCAAAATTTTGAATTTCCACGGTATTCAAGGCGAAGCAAAGGTCGGCTTTTCCAAAAACCAGCAGGATTTCTTTTTGTCGCTGGACAGAGTTTTTCTGCAAACAGGGTCTGACTACAAGCCGCTTAATATCTCTAAATCCAGAATAAATAAAAATTTTGCAATTGTGAAATTTGACGGGATAAATTCAATTAATGATTTGCTTCCGTATAAGGGTATGCTTTTATTTGTTGAAGAAGAAACCATCAGAGAAAATCTTGATGACGACGAATTTTTAATTGACGAACTTGTCGGGCTGGATGTTGTTGATGAAAGCGGTAAAAAACTCGGGTTTGTAATAGGAGTTTCCAATAACGGCGCGTCTGACCTCCTTTCCGTAAAAACGAATTCCAAACGGGTTTCGCTTGTACCTTTTGTGAAAGCAATTGTGACAGGGGTTAATTTAAAAGACAAAAAAGTTGTTATAAATAATCTGGAGGGGCTTTTGGAATGAGATTTGACGTTCTGACGCTTTTTCCGGAGATGGTTGAAAATTATTTTAATTTCAGTATTCTCAAACGCGCGGTTGAAGCCGGCGTTGTCAGTGTAAATACGATTAATCCGCGCGACTTCGCCGCAAACAAGCACAAAAAAGTTGATGATACGCCCTATGGCGGCGGGGCTGGCATGGTTTTAATGCCGCAGCCTTATGTTGATGCTTATGAAAGTGTTGAAAAACTTGAAAATTCAATTACCGTAATGCTTTCACCGCAAGGCGCACCGCTGAATGAAAATTCGGTTAAAAAACTTGCAGGTTATGAACAAATTATTTTACTCTGCGGACATTATGAAGGTTTTGACGAACGTATAAGAGAGATTATAAAACCTGTGGAAATCTCGCTGGGTGATTTTGTGTTGACCGGAGGTGAGCTTCCGGCGCTTTGCGTTATTGATGCTGTGAGCCGCAAACTGGAAGGAACGCTCGGTAAAATTGAATCAGCTTTTGATGACAGCTTTGCCGACGGGCTCCTTGAATATCCGCAGTATACAAAACCAAGAGAATTCAGAGGATTAAAAGTGCCAGAAGTTTTGTTAAACGGCAACCATAAAGAGATTAACGAATTTCGTCAGGCAGAAAGAATAAAAAGGACTAAAGAGCGACGTCCAGACCTGCTGAATTAGTCAGATCGTGGGTTTTGCCTATACCAAGTCCGTCTTTAATAAACGAATACGCTCCGTACGCTAAAAGTCCCCAGGCTGAACCTTTTGCAAGTGTTTTGTTTTTTGCAAAAAGCGACGTTAAACCGAGTCCGAGCGGTATTATATCAGATACAAGCATTGAGCCTATTCCTTTAAAATATCCTATTGCGGAGTTCACAAATCCGCGCAGCTGCTGGCTAAGTTCAAATTTGTAAACGCCGTTTTGCATTTTAATTTTGGTCATGCTCGGTTTATCTACCGTCATTGTGTTATCAAGAAAATACTGTGCTGCTTTTGCGTCTTTGCTTTTTCTGTTTATATCAGCCTGAATTTTTCCGTAAGTATGGGCATCACGCGCCACAAGGTAAAGTGCCGCCGCACCTGCACCTCTTGCAAGGTATTTACCGTAATTGGATTTTATGGCTGTGATTACGCTCATTATTTCTTATCTTCCTTTTGTGGTTTGTCTTTTACTTCAAATTCTTTTTGAACTGTCTGACCTGACATTTTTAACAGAATTTGGCTTGCCTGAAGTGCATCCTGACCGTATCCGGAATCGGATTGCTGCATTTGCTGCAGAACTTTTACGGTAAAGTCATCACCGGTTACGGCTCTTGTATCAAGCATTCCGAGAGCTATGAATCTTACCGGCTGATATGGATCCTGAAGCATTTTGTTAATTAATGCTGTCAGAGCTTTGTCGTCTTTTCTGGATTCATCTTCCTGAAGTCTTGCTGCGACTTCTTTTGCGCCCATTAATCTGATTTCTTTATCCTGACTGTTCAGATAATTTTCAAGATTTTTGATATATTCGTCTGTCAGCTGGACTATATTGCGTTTTTCCGTTTTTTTCTTTTCTTCGGTTTTTGTTGTGGTCGTTGTATTCGTTGTATTTGTCGTATTTGTATTATTGGCAGAAGCAGACGAATTTGTTCCGTTATTGTTTAAGGCACCTTGATTATTCGCTCCCCAGTTGTTTGTATAGTACTGGGACGGATAGCATGCAGGACTCTGGTATTGCGGAGCATTTACGTTATATACCGGAGCACCTCCCGGAACACCCACTGACGGATTGAATATTTGAATATTTACGCCCGAATAGTTCGGAACCTGTACATTCTGCGGCTGTACCGGCTGATAATTGGGCTGTGTCACGACAGGCTGAGGTGCTTGATTTATCGGCGCCTGTGTATTCAAATATTGATGTCCTACAGTATTTTGCATAATACTACCTTTTCACTACTTAATTTTATAAAGTATTGAAAAACAAAAATATTGCCTTTTTTGTTGATTTTTTAAGAAATGTTACACTATTTTATTATATTTTTCAAAAGAGATATAATGTAAGTATGGATAATTATGAGAAAAATTATTTGTCCAAGCGTCCTGAAAACTTATGTCGTCTTTGCGGCTTGTGTTGTCGTGTTGCAACTACTTCAATCCCTTATGAAAAATTAAAACAAATGAGAGATGAAGGCGATCAGGGTGCGATTGATTTTTTAAGTGTTTTTGAGCCGTATCCTTCAATTGAAGATGCAAGAAAAGTTTCTCAAGAAACCGTTGACAATGTTATTGAAGAACTTAAAGCAGACGGAAATTACAATGAAGAAGAGATGACATTTTACAAATGCAAATATCTTGATGATAACAATCTTTGCACACGTTATGAAGACAGGCTTTTATTGTGTAAACATTTTCCGGCTTCCCCCTGGGCAATTGTACCGCCGGGGTGCGGATATGAGGGCTGGCTTTTTATGAAACGCGAAGAAGTCAAGCAGAAAATCCGCAAGGTTAAAGAAGATCTTCTTGAACTTGACCTGTTGAAAAAGAAAACAAAATCACCCGAAATTCTGCAAAAAATTGATACGGTCGAGAAAAAAATGCTCCGCTCAATTGAAGTCCATAAAAACCACGGTTCCGAAAACTGGTAATCAGGCTTTTACCGGATTAATGAGCTTATTTCTGTAAAAATCGGTATTGATATTCAATTTTGTTCCGATATCAAGAAGCATATTTACAAACTCTTTGTCTTTTGAACGGCTTGATTTCGCAAAATTTTCTATAATACTGCCGATTTTATGGTAAATTCGGTTAAAGTAAATATTTTGAGCTTCCGAAATATCAATTTCCAGTTCAAGTTTTTCGATATTGTCAAATATTTCAAGAACAACTTCCGCCTGCTGGCTTTCAAAACTTTGTGCAAGTCTGATTATATTTTGCAGAATTTTCTTTGCAAAAATAGCGTTAGAAGGGCCTCTGTCAAGGGTGATGCCCATTTTTCTTGCCTCGTAATTAATATCAAAAGCCTGCTGCAAAATTGTCGGATCCACAAATCCGCCGGAATTTGCCACAAGATCATTGAATTTATGACTGAGGGTGTATGAAGCCGAGATTTTAAATTCATCGGGAATTGAAAGTCCGAGATTTTGCAGGTGGTATATTGAACCTTTGCCTTCTTCATACATATCTTTATAGGTTTGCGCAAATTTTTCCAGTTTACCTTTGAGCATAATTTGAAGAATTTTTCTGCGTTCTTCAATAAAGATATCCTTAAGCGTAAAGTATTCTTTGCCGAAGTTTTCATCCAGTGCTCGGATAATTTCGGTCAAAGGATTCAGCATAAATATTTTTATCAAATTAGTCCGCATTTGAGCGTAATCGTTTTCGTCGGAGAATTCTTTGATTGCGCAGTGGAAATCTCCGCCCGAAAATTGTACCAGGGCAAAGACTTCATTTACGCTTTCAAGAGTAATACGCGACTTAATTTCAATGTGTCCGACAATAAATGTTGAATTGCCTTTTTGGACTTTTTGATAATCAAATCTTTTAATTTTATAGCAATAGACATTTTCTTCATCTTCAAAGTCCTGATAGAGTGAAGAAATAGCCCACAAGCTCGCAATTTGTTTTGTGGTTACGACGGAAGGTTTTACAAACCGTTCATAAATATCTTTTCCGGTGCCGTATTCGGGAATATTACTTTTTGCGCCGGCAAGTATTTCAAGAAATTTTGTTTCGTAATCATCTTTTGTAAAATACGCAGCAAGCTGCATTGCACGTGCCGCATACTTCATTATCTGAACTGTTTCAATTCCGGAAATTTCAGAGAAAAACCAGCCGCAGCTTGTGTACATCAATTGTGACTGACGTTGAATTTCCAGAAGTTTCATTCCTCTTACTTTTTCTTCGTCGCTTAAGTCAGGTTTAAAATATTTGCTCTGGAATTTTTTAATATTAGATTCGGAGCGGGCCAGAATAACGTCAATATAATTATTTCTGACTTCCCAAACATCCCGTGAGAAATATTTAGCGCCTTCGCGTTCGTAAACTTTTACAAGCTCATCCCTAAGATAATCCAGAGCATCTCGCAGCGGTTTACGCCATTTTTGGTTCCATCCGGGGTGCCCGCCTGTTGAACAGCCGCAGTCTTCGCACCATCTGCCGACACCATGGAAGCAGCTCCAGGAAGATGCCTGTTTTATATCAACTTCATAATCGCTTCTGTATTTATCAAGATAAGCCGCATAGTTTGTTATTTTAAAGCCTTCATCTTCGGCTCTTATTTTGAGCACATAAGAAAGTGCCATATCGCCGAATTTTGTATGATGTCCGTAGCTTTCGCCGTCGGTTGCGATGTTTATTAACTGCGGATAATCTCTTGTGTCGGAAACTCCTTCTTTGAGGCGTCTTATGAATTTGTTGCCGTCTTTTAAAAGTTCATCAAATGCAACCGAGCGGGAAATCGCGCCGTCATAGAAGAATAAATCAATTGATTTTCCGGGGGCGGATTTAATATTGTATTTGTATGACCTTGCCGGATCAATGTTTCCCCAGCTTACGTCTGTCCATTCTTTATCGGTTGATTTTTTGATTTTAAGCGCCTGATAGGGGGAGAGTATAGTAAACTTTATACCGTTTTCTTGAAGGACACGTAATGTGTCGTCATCAACGGCAGTTTCGGCGAGCCACATGCCTTCCGGCTTTCTGCCGAAACGGTATTCAAAATCTTTTATACCCCATTTGACCTGAGTTTGTTTGTCCTGTTCGTTTGCAAGCGGCATTATAATGTGATTGTAAACCTGTGCCAGAGCATTACCGTGGCCGTTATTCAGGTCAATACTTTCAATATCCGCTTTTATTATTCTTTCGTAAGTCAGGGGCGCATTTTGTTCAAGCCAGGATAAAAGTGTAGGCCCGAAGTTATAGCTCATCAATTCATAGTTATTTACAACATCAAGAATTCTGTTTCTGTTATCTACTATTTTTGAGACAGAATTAGGGTTGTAGCATTCTTTTGTAATTCTTTCATTCCAGTCGTGAAAAGGAAGCGCACTGTCTTGAAGTTCAATTGCTTCAAGCCATGGATTTTCTCTCGGCGGCTGGTAAAAGTGACCGTGGATTGTTAGAAATTTATCATTATCTGCCATACTTAACTCCGAATATAAAAATTTTATTGCTTAACTTCTTCTTTAGGTTTTTGGGTGGAAACTACCGTGAATTTTTCGGCATCCATCCAGACGTCGCCGAGCGCATTTGAAAATACTTTGCCGCTGAATTCTATTACATCACCCGCATTAAGGTCAATGTGTTTTTCAGCTTCAGCTCTTTTCAAAAATATTTTCATTTCCGATAGCGGAATATTATGATCTTTTACATCATCTCTTTGAATAAGAAAGGTTATATAGTTTTCCGAACTTCTCATTGCAGGAGCGTAATCAAGTCCGAGCGTTGAAAATTTATCAAATTTGCCTTTGATTGTAATATTCTTGTTGAGGTATTTTGACGGTGCCGCAACAACATCAAGGGCATTTACAAGAGTGTAAACTGTCTGCTGTTCGGTTTGAACCGGTTTTGCTGCCGGCGCTGCATTCTGCGCTAATACCTGACCTGAAAATGTAAGTGCGGTTACAATTGTTACAATCAATAATTTAATTCTTCTGTTCATATTTATATCCCCTTTTCTTATATTCTAACACAATAATTATTTTTTTGTAACTAGTTAAGTAAATAAGGGAATAGGTTAATAAGTTAATAAGGGAATAAGTTGTATAATGATTAATCTGAGCACGTTTTTCCGCTGTCGCTTTTATATAACCCTTATTCCCTTGCTACCTAAAAAAGCCCCGCAGACGACTTATTCAGACAGATTCAGGATACAACTTATTAACTTATTCCTTTATTCCATTATTACC
>CALUUN010000005.1 GCA_944323995.1 Candidatus Gastranaerophilales bacterium
TACAACTTATTAACTTATTCCTTTATTCCATTATTACCTTATTAACTAAAAAGCCCCGCAGACGACTTATTCAGACAGATTCAGGATACAACTTATTAACTTATTCCTTTATTCCATTATTACCTTATTAACTAAAAAGCCCCGCAGACGACTTATTCAGACAAATCCTGGATACAACTTATTCCCTTATTTACTTATTCACTTATTCACTTTATCCTCCCCCTTGTTCCAAATTTTTGTTTATGGTATGCTCGGTGTGTGTGGCAAAATTTCAAGACCGCGCAAGAAAAGATTTATAAGGAGAAATATTATGGCAACAAAAGAATTTTTTACAAATTCTGACGAGATGAAAAAGATTATGTCAGCAGCGCGTGCGACTATCACCGCGCCTTTTTTCGGAAATAATGTAGAAGAAATAAAATCAGTTTCGGAAGCCTATAAACTGGCAAAATCAAGCCCCGGCACAATTGAACTTACAGGCATGCCCGTTTATAAACCGGAAAAAATCGGTCTGCCTCAAGGTGCTAATCAGTTGTTATTCAACGACGGTACTGTTGTCGGCCGCTGCGCTGCAGCAAGAAAAATTGTCGGAGAACCGAATTGCGATTTGAAATATTTATTACCGATTATCCGTGAAGCTATATATCAGACCCGCGACAGATTAATGTATAAAACTGAAGTTGTTGTCGGTTTGGAAGAAGATTTTATGGTAAAAGCTCACCTGATGATTCCGGAAGGCTTTGAAAATATTATGTATTCCTGGATGCTTAACTTCCAGTACATAAACGAAGCCTACGCAAATATGTATGCAGATTCAAGAGAACTTCCGGACGGAGATATCTATGTGTTTTCAGATCCCGATTGGTCACATCCTGACTTCCCGTACGGCTTGACCTTCTTTGATCCTGAACACAATTGCGCGGCAATTTTAGGTATGAGATACTTCGGTGAACATAAAAAAGGCACGTTAACTCTTGCATGGGGTTGTGCCGCACGTAACGGTTATGCTTCATGCCACGGCGGTATGAAACGTTACAACCTCGATAACGGAAAATCTTTCCAGGTTGCAGTGTTCGGACTTTCAGGTTCAGGTAAATCAACTATTACTCACGCAAAACACAATAATAAATACAACATAACAGTTCTTCACGATGATGCGTTTGTAATTAATGTTCACGATAAATACACAATCGCTCTGGAACCCGCTTATTTTGATAAAACAGCGGACTATCCTATCGGATGTGACGACAACAAATATATTTTAACCCAGCAAAACGCAGGTGCAATCCAGCTTGCAGACGGTAAAGTGGTTTCTGTTACCGAAGATATCAGAAACGGTAACGGCCGTGCTGTTAAGTCAAAACTCTGGTCTCCAAACAGAGTAGACAGAATTGACCAGCCGATTAACGCTATTTTCTGGCTTATGAAAGACCCGACAATTCCTCCGGTATTGAAATTGTCAGGTGCTTCACTCGGTTCTGCCATGGGTGCAACCCTTGCAACAAAACGTTCTTCTGCTGAAAGACTTGCGGCAGGAGTTGACCCGAACGCGCTGGTTGTTGAACCTTATGCTAACCCGTTCAGAGTTTATCCGCTTGAAGTTGACTATACAAGATTCAAACAGTTAATCGCTGACGGCGTTGACTGCTACATCTTGAATACCGGCGAATTCATGGGTACTAAAGTTCAACCTAAACACACTCTCGGTATTATTGAAGCCATTGTTGAAGGCACTGCTAAATTCCACAAATGGGAAAACTTCTCCGATATCGAAATTATGGATATTGAAGGCTTTGACGCTTCTTTCTCCAACAAGGAATACGCAGCTCAGTTTGTTGCCCGTATGAACGACAGAATTGAGTTCGTTAAATCAAGAGAAACTGAAAAAGCAGGCATGGATAAACTTCCGTCTGATGCTCTGGAAGCTCTTGAATCTGTTGTTAAAGAAGCAACTGCACTTGCCAGAGTGTAAGTTTTATACAGTAAAAAGGACGCTTATGCGTCCTTTTTTTTATGATTTTTGTACTAAAAAAGCCCCCCTTTTAGGGAGGCTTTTTTTAAAAACTATTCGATTTCAATAACGCCAACCGGGCAAGAATCAGCAGCTTCTTTAACTGCATCAATGTTATCTGCTACTGCTGCTTCGTTTACTACAGCTGTTCCGTCTACTGAAAATACTGCATCGCAAATTGATTCGCAAGCGCCGCATCCGATGCAACCGTCATTAATTTTTACTGTCATTTTGTTTTCTCCTTATTTATTTTTTACACGCGGAAACTTTCCGCAGAAATATTATAAAACAAAAAAATTAAAATATCCAGTCTTTTATAAATTTTGCAACATGGTCAAATCCGTCTAATTTACCGAGATTTTTTCCTTCAATTTTTTTGTTGTAAACAAGTACGGGAACCTGTTCTCTTGTGTGGTCGGTGCCGGGCACTGTCGGGTCGCAGCCGTGGTCTGCCGTGATTATTAACAAATCTTCATCGCTTAATTCTTTCAGAATTAACTCAAGATACCTGTCGATTTCTTCAATCGCCCTTCCGTAACCCTCGGCGTCGTTTCTGTGACCGAAAAGCATATCGGTATCAACAAGATTTGTAAAAATAAGTGTAGGTTCGCCGTAAGTTTTGTTTTCGTATGCAATTTTATCAAGGTCAAGTTGGTTTTTAACGGCCTGAAGGGTTAATTCAAGGCCTTCTTTGTTTGAACCGGTATGAATTGCGTGTGTGATTCCTTTTTTTGCAAAAATATCCTCAATTTTGCCGATACCTATAACTTTTCCGCCTTTTTCCTTAATTTCGTCAAGCAGTGTGTGTTTCGGCGCCATTGAATAATCTCTGCGGTCTTTTGAAATTCTTGTCGGTTTGCCGTCAATAACTTTATACGGGCGTGCAATTACTCTTGATACGTTGTAGCCGCCTTCGTCAAGAATTTTTCTTGCGATTTCGCACCATTTGTAAAGTGTTTCAAGCGGGATTAAATCGGTATCAACAGCGATTTGAAAGACGCTGTCTGCCGATGTGTAAACTATCGGGAATTTTGTTCTGTTGTGTTCTTCGTTAAGCTGTTCAATAATCACTGTTCCGCTTGCGGGAATGTTTGCTAAGACGCCTCCGCAGTTTGTTTCCTGTATAAATTTTTCAATCAGTTCGTCAGGAAAACCTTCCGGAAAAGTTGCGAACGGTTTTTCGGACACAAGACCCGCAATTTCCCAGTGGCCGGTTGTTGTGTCTTTGCCTTTTGATTTTTCAACCATAATTCCGTATGCGGCGGCAGGTTCAAGAGTCTTTTCAACTCCTTCAAGCTCATCAAGATTACCCAGACCCATTTTTGCCAGATTCGGAATTTTTAAACCGTTGTTAAAACGGCAGACATTTTTCAGTGTGTTGCATTCCGGAATGTCGTTAAATTCACGGCAGTCAGGCATCGCACCGATTCCCATTGAATCTATTACAATAATAATCGCTCTTTTCATGTTTTCCCCTTTTTTTCTTTATTATAGCATAAAGGTTATTCCGCAATATTAACTATTGTGTATGCATTAAAATCCAGCGAGCCGAAAATTATTTTTACCTGTTTTTCGCCGTTATCAAGAATTTTGACAAAATGTACGGTTTCCTGATTAAAATCGTCCTGAGTTTCAACGGCCGGAACTTCTGCGATTAAAAAATGCGCCTGATAAAATTTCAAAACAGGCTTTCCGTTTTTCTTTTCGCCAATAACCTGATAATGTCCGACCGGCAGAATTTTATTCCCTTCGGCGGCAAGGTTTGCGGGAACGCACAAAACGGGGAGTTCTTTTTCCGCTTCTTTTATAAATTGAGTTTCGTTACTTTGATGAAATTCTTCGCCTTTCGGAATATTTTTGTCGCGTTTTTTGCGTTTTTTCATCTTGCTTTCAAGTGCTTTGTCAAACTCTTCGTCAGAAACAGGTGTCTGTCCGTATACGTTCTGGTCGCCGAAATGATCCCACATGTCGCCTTCGGCAAAACTCATGTTTGTGCTGAAAAATATCAGAGTAAAAATTATTGCAATTAATTTTTTCATATTATTATAATAATGTTTTTTTGCGATAAGTAAACCACTCATTTGAAGTAAAATAAAAAATCGCCCGAGAGGCGATTTTCAATACAAGGAAATTACGAAATGTAACCCGACAGGATTTCTTGTCCTGTCAGCTTCATCTTTTTCAAAGCTCTCAATTCTGTCTGCCTGATACACTCTTTTGTCACGCCGTAAATGTTTCCGATTTCTTCAAGCGTGCGGCGTGTTGTGTCGCCAAGTCCGTAACGCATTCTGACAACATCGCGCTCACGGTCTTTTAATGTTGAAACAACCGTTTCTATGTCGGTTTTTAAACTTTCAAATTCTGCGTTTTCGCTCACCGAACTGTTTTCATCTGCAAGAATGTCCGCAACATTAAGTTCTTTGCCGTCAGCTTTTTCAAGTCCGCTTTCTATTGAAATTGTTTTTGTGTATGCGGACAGGAATGTGTCGATTTTGTCTGCGGAAATATTCATTTTTTTCGCAACGTCTTCGGTTTTAACCTGTTCATTTGTTGTTTTTTCCATTTCGGATTTGATTTTTGAAAATTTTGATAAAGTTTCTTGAATATAAACCGGAATTTTCATGCAGTGAGATTGTTCGGAAATCGCTTTGAACATTGACTGCTTAATCCACCAGCTTGCGTAAGTTGCAAATTTGTAACCGAGTTTGTAGTTGAATTTGTCTGCCGCAATCATTAAACCGAGGTTGCCCTCCTGAATCAAATCAACAAGCGGAAGATTTGAGGTGTGGATTGCTTTTCTTGCAATTGTGATTACAAGTTTTAAATTTGCCTGAATAAGTTCTCTTTTCGCGTCAGTGTCGCCTTCTTTTGCACGTTTTGCAACCGCTTTTTCTTCTTTTGCGCTCAGTGACGGATAAGCTGAAATCTCTCTTAAATAATTTGATAACACACTGTCATTTTCGGCCTGTAAAACTTCATTTTTTGCCGGATTTGAAAATTTTGTTGTTTTTTTCATAGTAATCGGCGAATTTTTTTTCATGTTAAACTCCTCTTCTTTACACGCATTGATAGTTTTCTGCCATTTGGGCAGAGTTTGACATAAGACTCACGAGATATTAGTATATAAAAAGTATATACCACGATATATACTTTTATTAACATGTATGTAAAGTTATGTAAAGTATATTTTTTTGAAAAAGTTGAAAAAATCGTTGATATCAGTATTTTTGTTGTATTATTTAATTAAAGGGGGAAGGAAAAAGATGAGAAAAAAGATTTGGATAATACTGGGAATTGTGTTTGCGGTAGTATTGACATCTGCGGTTACTTATGCGCTTACAAATCCGTCAACCGCACAGAAACACAAGCCGTCTGATTATAAGATAGGGATAAAATACGAAGAAGCGATTAAATCAAGAAAACCCATGCTTGCGCTGTTTTATGTTGACTGGTGCGGGTATTGCTTAAAATTTATGCCTAAATATAAAACAATCAGTAAAATATATAAAGATAAATACAATGTTGTCATGCTTAATGCGGAAGATCCGGCAAATCAGGCTCTGGTGGAAGATGTGGCATTGTCAGGTTTTCCGACTATGTATATTATAGACCCGAAATATGACAACAGAATCCTTTTGAATAACGCTATATATCAGGATTTGAAAAAACTCAGAGTCGAGCTTGACAGATATTTGAGAATAAGGGGCATGCTTGATTTAGTTCCCGTAAATTAATTGTTAAAATATGTAAAATTTAAGGGAAAATGTTAGCAATTTTTGTAAGAAGTGGGACTTTATAATAGTATAAAGCTCTCTCTTCTTATTTAAACGGATAGGCCTTGGATATCACAAGGTCTTTTTTTTTGCGTATGTCTTGCCAAAAAACAAAAAATCTGATATATTAAACATGTAGCACATTAACAAGAAGGAGAAGAAGCAATGTTTAAAAATGTTAAGAAATGTAAAGTCGGGGGGGGGTAAATAATAAGCCTCTCTATGACAGGGTTTCGGGGGTTTTTGAGAATAAGTCATGTTTTTCGGTAAGTGTCAGGCTGAACGACGCTTTTGATTATTATAAATCCGCAAACTATGCATTTACTCTTGCGGAAGTTTTAATAACAATAGGTGTAATCGGTATTGTAGCCGCAATTGCAATTCCGTCATTAATTAATCATTATAACGACAAGGTGCTTGAAACAAAATACAAAAAGACAAAGAGTATTTTAATCAACGGCTACAAATTAATGATGGCAAAAGATCAGGTATTTGATATATCACAACTGCCATTCACAAACGATTTTGATGAATATGTGGCGCAGGCACACAAAGACGTATTCAAAATTTTATCTGATACAAATAGCGGTCTTGATGCGGAAACATTGCCGAAAGATTATACGATAGAAGATAACGACAGTCCTTCACAGTTCAATTGGGAAGATGTTCCATATATATTCCAAACTGCAGACGGCACGTTATTTGGTGTAGAGCAAGATACTGAAAATTCAAATATTTTTTATGTATTCGCAGATCTAAACGCTAATGCCGGGCCGAACGAAGTAAAAAAAGATTTATATAAGTTCAGATTGAGCAGTAATGCTGCTATTGTCGATGTATCAGATGAATTGGCTGAAATTGCGACTTGTTCTGTTGATAATTTAGATGCTTGTAAAACGCGTGAAGAATGTTATGCATTAGGTTCATATAAGAATGAATCAGGAGCATGTCCATATATGAATTGGACTGATGCTGCTGGATGTCGAATACATAACGATCACGGCTTAGAGTGGTATGTGGGTTATTGCAGATAGAAAGTTTTAGGTGCGCCGTCAGGCGCATTTTTTTATGTTAAAATTGTCTTATGAAAGACATTCAGAATCTGGAAGATACAAGAGAGGTTGACATACAAAAGGTTGGAATCAAGCATCTAGAGATGCCTTTGATTATTCAAAGAAAAAATAATTTCAATCAGGTTGTGAGTGCAAAAGCGCGCGTGAGTGTTTCACTGCCCAAAAAATATAAAGGCACGCACATGTCGCGGTTTGTGGAAGTTTTAAACGAATGGCAGACAAAAAATCTTCTGGGAGTTGATATTAAAGGATGCCTTGAAAAAATTATAAAAAAACTTCATGCGGGAAGCGGCGAACTGGAATTTAAGTTTAAATATTTTATTGATAAAACCGCGCCTGTCACGGGGCTTGTGGCTCCTATGAGTTATGAATGCAGTTTTGAAGGCAGAATTGATGAAGGTGAATACAAATTTATTCTCGGTGTTGTTGTTCCGGTAACTACGCTTTGTCCGTGTTCAAAAGAGATTTCCGATAACGGTGCGCATAACCAACGGGCGTATATTTCGGTCAAAATTTCGTATGATGAAAACGAGCACATCTGGCTTGAGGATTTGATAGACCTTATTGAAAGCTGTGCATCATGCCCTGTTTATCCTTTATTAAAGCGTAAGGATGAAAAGTTTGTGACCGAAAAAGCCTGGGACAACCCGAAATTCGTCGAAGATGTTCTGCGCGATGTCGTTGTAAAACTCAGAAAGCATCCGGTTGTAAAATCGTTTGAAGTTGAATGCGAAGCGTTTGAAAGTATCCATAACCACTCCGCATGGGCTTATCAGAAAGAATAACGGATATTTTTAATCCCGTATTTTTGCCAGTTTGTCGGCAAGTTTTGTCTCAAGTTTGCCGTTGAGGGCTTTGTTTACTTTTTGAAGTTTCTTTGCAATAAGCTCCATATTATCCGTCCAGACAAAATTTTCTTTTACGTATTTGTCCGCTTTGTCAAACTTTTCGTCGATTTGTATACGAATAATTTCCGCAAGCATTTCTTTTGCCGCCGGAACAACTTTATCTATATTAACATGGATTTTGCCGTCAACAATTTCATACGCGCCTCTTTTAGCCATATAATTATTCTGCATTACGGTTCTGACGCGGTGAGCCTGACTGAGTGTCGGTTTTGACTTCAAAAAATTGTCGGCTGTTACGGTTACAATAATCTGCTTGCGTTGTTCTTCCGTATACATTCCCAGTTCGGTCAGCAAATCCACAAACGCTAAAGATGCCATATCAGCTTTGTTTTCTTCTATAATATTTCTGTATTTGCCGAGTTTTTCGCAGCCTTTTTTAGGGCCGAGCGAATGTGCATTTTCGTGTCCTATTGTAAACCAGTGATCCGCTTCATCCAGATAATATTGATGCTGGTCTTTGTCTAAAATCGCATCAAGTCTTTTTTGCAGTTTTTTCTTGTCGCTTATAAACCTTATTTGTCTGTGATAAACATTACGTCTGCCTCCGCCGATTTGTAAAGACGGTTTGTCGTCGTTGGGAAGGTTTTCGGCAAGAGTAATCCCGCCCCTGTAGGCTCCGACATCTCCCGCTGCCTGAACCATATCAACATCAACCATTGTTTGTTTTGTGTCTTGGTCGGGCGAAATATTCTGTTCGTATTCATCACAGTACGGCATATTTTTCGCAAGTTCAGGGAGATATTTTTTTATTGCCATCAGAGCTTCGGTGCCTTTTTTGTTTACAATTCCGACCCTGCCGCCGAGAAAATCTTTCGGTGTCGGAGTGATGTTATGTTTTTCAAGCAGAGATTTTAACTCGGGATTTTCCATAATCGTTCCGGTCATTTCGTCCTCGTAGTTTTCGCGGGTTATTGTAAACTCAAGCGGCGTGTCCTGAAGTGATGCCCATTTTTTGTCCGCAAAAGCGTCAAATGTCGGGTCTGCGGTTCTTAGGGCTTTAGCCTGTAAAATTAAATATTCGTTAAAATCTTCGTTAGTGGAAGTTTCTGCGGCTTTTTCAAGTTCGTCCGCTATTATACCGCATTCTTTGCTGAATTTGTCTACGTAATCTATTCCGACAAGATGCTTGCCGCTTCGTTCCACAACCGAACGCTGGCTGAGAATTTTTTTGACTTCGTCAATTTTATTGCTGTTAATCATTTGTATAAGAATTTTGTGGAATTCTTCTTTTGTTAAGTCTTTCGGAAAAACGCCTTTGCCCGGAAGTTCTTCTATGCCTTTGGCAAGGTTAATTTTGTTCGACATTGTATCGACTGCGTTCATGCCTTTTTGTGCGTCAAAAAGAATTTTTGTTAATTTTGCGTTTTCGTTTCCTTTTTTAATTTCTCTTTCCAAAAATGCTTTAAATTCCAAATTGTCATGGCAATCCAGCTGCATGTTTATTTGTTCAATTATGTTTGCGGCTTTTACAAGATGAACGAGCGCTTTTTTGTCGCCTTCATCAAGTTCAAGGTATTCCGGAGCGTCCGGTGTTAAAAACTTTTTCGTTACAAGATAATCCTTGCCTGTGCGCTTTTTCAATTCTTCCGCCGATAAATTTAATTCAAACTCTCTCATATAAATCTCCTTTTGCCGGAAATTATATCATGAATTTATTAAATTGCGCTCATCTACTTGTGGTAAGTTTCGCCTTTGATTATTTTAAATGCCCTGTAAATTTGTTCAACCAAAATCAGACGTGCAAACTGATGAAGAAAAGTCATTTTTGACATGCTTAGTTTGAAATCAGCCCTTTGAGAAACGGTTTTTGCAATCCCGCAGGAAGAGCCGATTACAAAAACAATTTCCTGCGTGCCTTCATTTGTAAGGGTTTCTATTTTTTGCGCAAACTCCTGTGAGGAAAGCAGTTTCCCTTGAATTTCAAGCGTTATTACATAAGATAACGGCTTTATATGTGAAAGAATCTTTTCGCCTTCCGCTTCAAGAATTTTTTCCGTTAAATTTTCATCCTTTATCTCTATCGCCGAAAGTTCAACCATTTCAACAGAAGCGTACGGAACAAGACGCTTTAAAAATTCCTCAATACCGTCTTTCAAAAATTTTTCTTTAATTTTGCCCAGAGCAATAATCTTTATCTTCATTGTTTCTCAATATAAACAGATTGTGACGGGAATGCAAAGTTGATATCTTCCTGCCTGAAACGTTTTACTGTCTCAAGGATTACATCCGAGCGAACCTGAATAAGTTCATTAAAACTGCTTGTTTTGACATAAGCATAAAGTCTTATGTCTATTGAACTTGCGGACAGTGTTTCTGTTACTACAACGGGATTTTTATGGAGCCGGTTATCTTGGCTGCATACATCTTTTATAATTTCAATAGCCTGACGGAGTTTTTCGTCAGAAGTGTCATAAGTTACCCCGAAAACCTCGTTAATTCTTCGTTTGTTTGCTTTTGAAATGTTTGTTATCACGGTTGCCGATATGTTATTGTTCGGTATTGAAACGATAAAATCGTCAAGTGTGCGGATTTTTGTCGAAAGCAGATTTATATCTTCGACAGTACCTTCGACATCGCCGATTTTAACGTAATCGCCGAGTTTGTATATTTTGTCCGCAATAATCGCAAGGGTTCCGAAAAAGTCCGCTATTGTCTGCTGGGCTGCAAAACCTACTGCCAAACCTGTGATTCCGAAACCTGCTATCAGGGAAGTTATTGAATAACCGTTACTCTGCAAAAAAGATGCAAGAATAAAAAACAGTATTAAAAATTTTATTATCTTGTCAAGTATCGGAATTAAATGCCCCGAAAGCATTGCAGAATCCGATTTTTGCGAGTGATCTTTGAGCTTTTTAATAAATATATCGGTTACCTTAAATAAAACAACCGCAATTATAATATTCACGACAATGCTTATAATAAGCCCGAACTTGAGAGTTCTGAATGCCGTTTCAATTTTTTCCGCTATATTAACAATTTCCGTAATCATAAATACTCCTTATAAGATTGTCTTGGATTTGCTCCGCGCTCACGGATTTTATGCTTATCAAAAAGACAGATAAAGCCTTTTAGATGGAGCGGAAGACGGGACTCGAACCCGCGACGTCAACCTTGGGAAGATTGCATTCTACCGCTGAATTACTTCCGCATATCTGTATTGTAGCACAAAAAGAGCTGCGCGTGCAGAAATAATTTTACCTAATAAAAGAAAGCTCCTCCGCCCTCAGCTCGCAGCCCGCTCGAACTCGGGAAAAGGAGTTCTCATCTCTGTCATTCCTAATAAAAAAGCCCCGTAGAGGGGCTTTTTTATTAGCGGAAGACGAGATTCGAACTCGCAACAACCTGCTTGGAAGGCAGGGACTCTACCATTGAGTTACTTCCGCACTACGTCTATCCTATGATAAAAGCAAAAAAAATGCAATAGCTTTTATTAACTCTTTAGAATTAATTACTATTCATTATTATTGACCTTAAAAAAGTAATTCCGCGGGAGGGTGAAAAATTAGAGAAAAAACGTTATCATGTATACGTAAGCTCATTATATCCAGGCACTTTTTCGGGGTTGCGACAAGATTTTTCTTAAGCGGGTTTGGTTTATTCTGGGCTTACGCTTTTTTATTGCTTTTTTCCGGTTGCAACCGCAGACCTTTTGAGGTATAATCCTCTTAAAAAGGAGTTTTGTTATGACAACTGAAGTAAAAGCGAGCCATATTCTGGTTAAAACAGAAGAAGAAGCTAAAAAATTGTATGATGAAATCAAAAACGGAAAATCTTTTGCGGACGCTGCAAGAGAATATTCATTGTGCCCTTCGGGTTATGCAGGCGGAGATCTGGGATATTTCGGCCGCGGCATGATGGTCAAACCCTTTGAAGAGGCAGCTTTTGATATGGAAATAGGTGAAATTTCTAAGCCGGTTCAAACACAGTTCGGCTGGCATTTGATTCAGCTTACCGATAAAAAATAATGTGCGAAGTTCTTTCTATACTCCGAAAATTTATGGCAGATGAAAAAATTGATTATCTGCTCGTTAATTCCACTAACAAATTTCTGGTGGAATATAATACGCTTGCTGAAAATTCGCGCTATCATCTGACCGGTTTTACCGGCTCAACAGGCGATGCACTGATTTCTGCCGAAGATGTTTTTTTGTTCGTTGACGGAAGATACCACATTCAGGCGGATATTGAAGTCGATCATAATTTTGTTACTGTAGTAAAACTGCAAACAGGTCAAAGTTTTATTGATGAAATGCTTAAAAAAATTCCAAAAGATGCTGTGCTCGGCTTGTTTTCGCAAAAAAATTCACAGTCGGCGGTCGAATTAATTCAAAAACAGGTGAAAATAAAACTTTTGCCATTTGACCCGCTTGATGCCGTTAAATCTTTCGCTCCGGCGCATACCGTTGCTCTTGACAGAAATTTTACCGGACTTTCAAGTGAAGAAAAAATCGCAAATATTAGTCTTAAAGAAGATGAAGCTATTTTGCTCACCAACCTTGAGGAAGTTTCTTACCTGTTCAATCTAAGAGATTTTTCAATGCCTTTTTCGGCAAAAATTAAAGCAAAAGCCGTTATTATGCAGGACAAAGCAATTTTGTTTGAAGAAGACAGGCTTGACAGATTTGAAGAATTTATCAAAAATCTCGATAAAAAGATTTTTGTCGATAAATCTTCCGTCAACGCCTATGACTACGCACTTTTAGGTAATCGTGCGGCAGAAATGCATTCAAATCCCGTTAAGTTAATGAAATCAATTAAAACGGATGCCGAAATTGAACACTACAAAGACGCTTTCAAAAGAACTGACAATGCCCTCAAAGCGGTCAGAGAATATATTGAAAATACCCGCAATATTTCGGAATTTGATATTGCACGCAAACTTGAAGAAGAATTTATAAAAAACGGTGCAAAGAATTTGAGTTTTAATTCTATCGTCGCTAAAGACAAAAATTCCGCTCTGGCACATTATTCAAAATCTTCACCCGATGAGATTTTAAAAGACGGAAGCCTTGTTCTGATTGATTGCGGTGCGTATTTTGAAGGCGGGCTTGCGACTGATATTACGAGGGTTTTTGTAAAAGGAACGCCAACAGATCTGCAAAAACGGGTTTATACAACTGTTTTGAGAGCATTTTTGCATGCTTATAATACGAAAATCACGCCTGAAACTACAGGATATCAAATAGATTCCGCAGCACGCGCCTTTTTTGACGAAAACATAATTGAAGGATTTGTCTTTAATCACGGGCTCGGTCACGGTATAGGTATAAATGTTCATGAAGCACCGCCTAATCTTGGCAAAGGTGAAATCGCAAAAACAGTTTTGAAAGATAATATGTGCTTCACGATTGAACCGGGTTTATACAATGCGGAACATTTCGGCGTAAGGCTTGAAAATTCCTGTTATTTGAAAAACGGCAGAATAAATTCATTTGTCCGTATGCCTTATGAAGAAAAATTGATTGATTATTCTTTGTTGACAGACGTTGAAAAAGAGCAGCTTAAAGAATTCGGAGTGATTTAGATGGAAATATCAAGCGTTAATAATAATCTTGTAAAAGAAACGGTCAAACTTCAACAGAAAAAATATCGCACGGAAAAGTTTCTTCTTGAAGGCTACAAATCTATAAATGAGGCGTTTTTGTCCGGAATTGAAATTGATTATGCGTTTGTTCTTGCTAAAAAAGCGGATGAGTATAATTTTTTGGGCGATAAACTTATTTTGACTACAGAGCAGGTATTAAAGAAAATTTCAACCACCGACAGTGCACCCGATGCGGTTGCGGTCGGGTTTAAAAAAGAATTTGACAAAAATATTTTGAAATCGGCAAAAAAAGTTGTTCTTCTTGAAAATATCAAAGATACCGGTAATCTCGGAACAATTTTAAGAACTTCAGTTGCATTTGGTGCGGATGCCGTTGTTTTGTATGGCGACAGCGTTGATTTGTATAACCCGAAAACCGTCCGTTCTTCTGTCGGGAATTTGTGGAAAATTCCGGTTTTTGAAATAAAAGATTTTAATGAATTAAAAACTGTTTTTAAAGATTATAAAAGAATTGCGACTTTACCGCGGTCTGAAAATTATTTAAAAAATTATAAGCCGGAATTTCCCTGCCTTGTCATGTTCGGTTCCGAAGCTGACGGGTTGAGTGATGAATTGATAAATTTCAGCACCGGCAGTATAAAAATTGAGATGAAAGAAACCGTAGAATCTTTGAATTTGAGTGTTTCTTGCGCTGTTGTTTTGTATAAACTGTTTTTATAGTAAAATATTTGTATGGAAGTTGCAGAAGTAAAAAAAGTCTGGGAAGATGTAAAAGTTGAGTTGAAAAACACACTGCCGTCGCATGTTTTTGACACGTGGATTGTATCTTTGGAAGCAACAGGGTATGATAACAATATTTTTTCGCTTTTAACCGTTCATCAAATGGCAGTGGAAATCATCCGAAAAAGTCACTACGCTCAAATTAAAGAGGCGCTTGAAAAAGTTCTCGGGCATGAAACGGAATTTTCCATAAGATATGATGCGGATCTGGCTGAAAAGTACAAAAAAGAGAAACAAAAAGAAAAATCAAAACTGAGAAAAGACGATGACAGTTCAGTATCAAAAACAATGGAAAATCTTGCGCAGATGCAGTCTTTTTCCAATTTGAACTTAAAATACAGATTTGATAATTTTGTTGTAGGCGAAAACAGCAGATTTGCTCATGCAGCTGCGTTTGCAGTTGCCCAAAATCCAGCAAAAAAATATAATCCGCTTTTTATATACGGTGCATCCGGTCTTGGTAAAACACACCTTATGCAGGCAATCGGCCATTATATAATTTTTAACAAACCAAAATTAAAAGTTCGTTATATTAAAACCGAAGAATATGTAAATGAGCTCATAAAAAATCTTCAACATGGCGGCGAACGTAACAACCGTATGGAAAAATTCAGGCAAAAATACAGGAATATTGACGTTTTATTGATTGACGATATTCAATTTCTGGAATCAAAAACTTATACAATGGAAGAGATTTTCCATACCTTTGATTCGCTCCACAATAATAACAAACAGATAGTTATAACCTCAGACAGGCTGCCCAAAGATATTCCGACGCTTCCCGACAGGTTGAGAACCCGTTTTGAAATGGGGCTTGTTGTTGATATTACACCGCCGGACTTTGAAACAAGAGTTGCGATTTTGAAAAATCTTGCGGATGAAATTTCAATGAAAATTGATTTTGAAGTTTTTGAATATATTGCAAATAACTTTGTCAGCAACGTGAGAGAACTTGAGGGCGCTTTTAATAAAGTAAGCGCATACGCCGATATCGAAAAGGTCGACCTGACGCTTGATTACGCTAAAAAAGTTCTGAATTGCGAAGCCTTGCAAAAAGCAATAACAATTGATAAAGTTGCAAAAATTACAGCAGAATATTTTAACGTAACCCTTGCTGATTTTAAAAGTTCATCACGAAATCAAAAAGTTTCAAGTGCAAGACACGTTGCGGTTTACCTTGCGCGTGAAATAACCGGCAAAAGTTTTGAAAGTATTGCGGATTATTTTAATAAAAAACATACAACAATGCTTTATTCTTATGAAAAAATAAAAGATGAACTTAAAATGAACAAAGAGCTTGACCGCTCAATATCCGAAATCAGAGGCAAATTAAAGGATTAAAACATGTACGATTATATAAAAGGAATTTTGTCCAATAAAACAAAAAACGGAAAAGGATTTTCAGCAACCGTTGAAACAGGCGGCGGTGTCGGGTATTTGACGGAAATTACCGCGCGCGATTATTCCGAACTCGGTGCCGTTGATGAGAAAATAAAACTCTATACGGTTTTAATCCACAGAGAAGATAAAATGAGTTTGTGCGGATTTATAAGACGCGAAGATAGAGATATTTTCAATATTCTCACATCCGTTTCAGGTGTCGGAAGCAAAATGGCTCTGACGCTTCTGGATGAATTTCCGTCGTCCGAGCTGATAGGTTTTGTTATAGACGGCAACTATAAAGAACTCACAAGAGCAAAAGGTGTCGGGCCTAAACTTGCGCAAAAAATTATTCTTGAATTGAAAGATAAATTGATGAGTTATAAAGAAACCGAACCCATTCAAATTCAGACGGCAAAAGTTCAGGATTCACAGGCAATTGAAGACGCACAGACTGTTCTTATATCACTGGGTTATGAAAAAGCGGAAATAAAATCCGCAATGTCAAAGGCTTCTTCACTAATCAGCGAAAATGCTTCAGCCGAAGAAATTTTAAAAGAAACTTTGAAAATTTTGTCTTTATAATAAAAGTATTACAAATCCGGCAAGAATCATTGCCGGCCCGAACGGCAGATAAGTCCTGTTTTCGGGATTTTTAATCCCGATTAAAATCTCTCTGCATGTAAAAATACCGAGTCCGGCAAGCACAAGTGCACTTGCAATATAGGCTGTTGAATTTGCAAGCCACCCGAATTGCTGCGCCATAAAAAATGCCGCCGTATAAATTATGAAAGCCGCAAGAGAAAGAACGGTCATCCGGTTTCTGTTGTCGATTTCTTTTTTTATAAATACCGGCAAAGTTATGATAAATTGAATAATTACACTTAAAATAAGTATACCGATAAGCGCTTTCCATCCGAATACGGAACCGAGTCCGGCCGCGATGAAGGAATCCCCTTCTCCGAAAGCCCTTGTACCTGCGGCAAGATAACCGAGCCTTGCAACAGCTTCAAGCAGGACGAACCCGATTATTATCCCGAGTAAGGAACCCGTCACCGGATTGTTCACAAGCCATTCGGTCGAAAATTGGAACCCGCCGAGGATTGCATAATTTTGATATATATTGTATCCGGTTGCAATAATTGAATAAACAAGTCCCGCACCCATAAGAAGATATGTATGCATATCAAAAACAACTTTTTCTCTCCAGTCGGTACCGGCTATAACTATAAGCAAACTGCCGACAATCCAGCCGAATAATGTATCCCAGCTGTTTCCGTATTCCAAAAACAGGATTGCAAACATTAAACCGGTCAAAAGTTCAACAACAGGATACTGAATGCTTATTTTTTCACCGCAAAACCCGCATTTGCCTCTCAATAAAATATATGACAACACCGGAATATTATGCCACCATAAAAGTGTCTGTCCGCATTTTGGACATTTTGATGCAGGATAAACAATTGACTCATTGCTCAAGGCTCTTAAAATTACAACGTTTAAAAAACTTCCGATGCAAAGCCCTATAATGAATACAAATAATAATATCGTAAAGAAAAGAACTATAATCATAACACTCCTATTCGTTGTTTTTAATTAATTCGTACATTTTATTCAAAGCCTTTTTAAGTCTTCTGGAAACCTGCATTTGCGAAATATGGATTTTTTCCGCAATTTCGCGCTGGTTTAAATCCTCATAATAGCTTAATTCTATTATCTGCCTCAATTCCGGCGGCAGTTTTTTTATTGTGCCGGAAATCATTATTTTGTCCTCGTAAGAATTCATAAATTCTTTATAATCACCTGCCGGAATTTTGTCCAGCAATGAAAAATCTTCGTCATCACCCATTAAATACTGGTCGAGCGAAAGAGCGTTTTTGTATTTGTCAATATTCATAACTTCTTCCACTTTTGCTGCAGAAAGTCCGAGAACGTCCGCAATATCTTCTGCTGTCGGATCTTCAACCCCTTCTTCGTTGAGTTTTTTTATTGTAGTGGATATTTTAAACACAAGTTCCTGTAATTCACGCGGAGCTTTTATCATTGCTGCTTTATCGCGCAGGTAATGTTTGATTTCTCCTTTTATAAAATAAGTGGCATAGGTTCTGAATTTTGTGTTCATATCGGGTTTATAGGCATCTATTGCTTTAATCAGCCCGAGAGAACCCACCTGAATAAGGTCTTCATTATTTACACCGGATTGCATGGCAATTGTATTTGCGATTTTTTTTACAAGAATCATCGCGTCTTCAACTATCTTAAGATGAAGCATTCTCTTTTTCTTTTCGTCGGTGCATTTTTTATAAGATGCTATCAAACTGTCGAGTTTTTCGTAAGTCTTTGTCATCGTTTACTCTCTCATGATTTTTATTATACCATATTTTTGATTTATATCTAAATTTTAACTTTATTTAATAATTTTACGGGCATGACAATTTTTATGCTACAATTAATGCATAGGAGCAAAAAATGATTACGATAAAAGATGTTGAACATGTTGCAAAACTTGCAAGATTGGAATTAACCGAAGAAGAAAAAGAACTTTATACAAAACAATTAGGGGATGTTCTTAAATACGTTGATCAAATGAACGAAGTTGATACGTCGAATGTCAAACCGATGTCGCATGCTATAGATTTTGTAAATGTAATGAGAGAAGACAAAGTTGTATACGACCATACAAAAGAAGAGTTAATGGCAAATGCTCCTGATGAAGAAAACGGATTTTTTAAAGTTCCGAAGATTAATTAATGCCGGCAATCGGGGTAGTGAAGGGATAAAAGAATGACAAAGTATATTTTTATTACAGGCGGGGTAGTAAGCTCATTAGGCAAAGGGATTATCGCGGCATCGTTGGGAAGATTATTGAGAGCACGCGGATTTTCGGTTATTAACCAGAAATTTGACCCGTATATTAACGTTGATCCGGGTACTATGAGCCCGTTTCAGCACGGCGAAGTCTTTGTAACAGATGACGGTGCGGAAACCGATCTGGATCTCGGCCACTATGAACGATTTACCGATACCAACCTCGGCAAGTTTAACAACGTTACCTCCGGCAGCGTTTATCAAAGAGTTATTGAAAAAGAAAGAAAAGGCGATTATCTCGGCGCAACAGTTCAGGTAATTCCGCATATTACAAACGAGATTAAATCAAGAATTGCAGGCGCCACAAAACAGTTTAAACCTGATTTCCAATTAATAGAAATCGGCGGAACAATCGGTGATATTGAGAGTTTGCCGTTTATTGAATCAATAAGACAATTCAAATCGGAAGTCGGTATCGGTAATGCGATTTCGGTTCACTGCACATTATTGCCGTTTTTGCCTACATCAGGCGAGTTGAAAACAAAACCTTCTCAGCACAGTGTAAGTGTTTTGAGAAGTTACGGTATTCAGCCTGAAATTCTTGTCTGCCGTACAACAAGAGCAATTCCGAAAACTGAAAAAGAAAAACTGGCCCTTTTCTGTTCGGTTCCGAAAGAAGCCGTTATTGAATGCCGTGATATGAAAAGTATTTACGAAGTTCCTCTTGCTCTTGAAGAACAAAAAATGGCTGACGTTATTCTTGATATGCTCAGAGTCACGGCGAAAAAACCTGATTTAAAAGGCTGGGAAAGACTTGTCGAAAAAATTAAAAACCCGAAAAAAACAATCAAAGTAGCCATTGCCGGAAAATATACAAAACTTTCGGATGCGTATATTTCGGTTGTGGAATCATTAAAACATGCCGGCTATGCCAATGATGCGGCAATTGATATTAAATGGATAAATTCCGAAGAATGTCTTGAAGAAAAACGCTGCAAAGAGTTATTGAAAGATGTTCAGGCGGTTGTTGTGCCTGGAGGTTTCGGGGTCAGAGGCATTGAGGGCAAACTCAATGTTATAAAATACGCAAGAGAAAATAATCTGCCGTTTTTGGGTTTATGCCTTGGAATGCAGTGTGCCGTAATTGAATATGCGCGAAATGTTGCCGGATTAAAAGGTGCAAACTCCGCAGAGTTTGATGAAAACGCACCGTATCCCGTTATTGACTTGATGATGGAGCAGAAAAACGTAAAAGGTTACGGCGGAACAATGAGATTGGGTGCTTATGACTGCATTCTTAAAAAAGGTTCGGTTGCGGCAAAAGCGTACGGAAAAGAAAAAATTTCCGAACGCCACAGACACAGATATGAAGTCAACAACGAATATTTAAAACAGATTGCGGACGCAGGACTTGTATTTTCCGGCATGTCGCCAGACGGTATGCTTGCGGAAGTTATTGAACTTCCTAAACTTGACTGGTTTGTGGCATCACAGTTCCATCCCGAATTTAAATCGCGTCCGGATAAGCCGCATCCTTTGTTCAAGGGTCTGATTGACGCGGCTGCAAAAAGAGTATAACATATTTTGGAGAGTATAATGACAGATTTAAAAAAGTTTAATACTGTACAGTTTTTGAACTTTGCATTAGGATTTTTCGGCCTTCAATTTGCCTGGCAGATGAGGATAATTTTGTCCGGGCCGGTTACGGAAAATCTGGGTGCTTCTCCTTTTTTGTACGGCTTAATCTGGCTTGCGGGGCCGTTTACCGGCATGGTTGTTCAGCCGCTTGTTGGTGCTTTGAGCGATAAAACAGTTTCAAGATTTGGCAGACGGCGTCCGTATTTGCTTGGCGGAGCTTTGATTGCGAGTTTGGCGTTGTGGATTTTCCCGAACTCTCAAAATGTTGCTATTGCGCTTGAAAGTGCTGCGGGCATTGAATTCCCCATCTGGACGGCTTTATTAATCGCGGCGATTATGATATGGGTTATTGATGCGTGTATAAATGTTGCCCAGGGGCCTTACAGGGCATTAATTCCCGACGTTGTTCCGCAAGAACAGCATGCGCTTGCAAATTCATACATAAGCCTTGCAATCGGCTTGGGATCGGTTGTAGCTGCCGGTACCGCACCGTTTTTAAAGTATATTTTTAATTATCAGATGTCAATTCCGGCGCAGTTTATTATGGCGGCTCTTGCATTTTCTCTCGGAATGCTCTGGACTTGCTTTACGATTAACGAGCATCAGACTAAAAAAGAAATTATAAAAGATGTTGCGGTCGCAGATAAAGTTGAAGATGATTTTTGGGATTCTTTGAAAAACTTCTTTCTGCTTTCGCCTGAGGTTGTAAAAATTTGTGTAATGCAGTTTTTTACATGGATCGGTACTATGTGTATGCTGATTTTCTTTACGCAGTATTCGGTTCATACTGTTTTCGGGGTGCCGGATTTGACAACCGCTTCCGAAACAGCACGGCACATGTTTGAGGATGCTGTTATAAACGGCACAAATTTTTCTTCAATTTGTTTTGCAATATTTAATCTTGTTTGTTTTCTTGTTGCTATTCCGATAGGTATTCTGGCAGAAAAATACGGTAATAAAAAAGTTCATATTGTATCGCTTGTATCCATGGTGCTTGCATATCTTGGGATGGCGTTTACGGCTAATACTATTTACGTGGCCGTTTTAATGGGACTTGCCGGTATCGGCTGGGCAAGCATTTGCGCGCTGCCGTTTGCAATGCTTTCAAAATATATTAAAAAAGGCACCGAGGGGTCTGTTATGGGAATATTTAACATATTTATTGCCGGGCCTCAGGTATTTGTGTGTACGCTTGTTGCGTGGTTTATTTCAAAATGCGTGTTCACAGCCGGCGATGATTTGGTTAATTATCACTGGGAATATGCTTTTCTTGTCGGAGCGCTATGCCTTTTGACAGCGGCTTTAATTACCAGAACAATTAAACAGGATTAGCGCAAAAAAATATTTTACCGGGTTTAAAGTTTTTAAAGGAGAAATACAGATGCGTATAACACCGGTCAATAATCAGACATTCACGGCATTTCGTCTTAAAGGTGACGGCGCTGAGAAGCTGGCAAAAGATTTTATTAAAAATCCTGATTATGAAAAAAATTTTATGCGTCTTATCGTGAAACCACTGAGCGATTCAAGCTCAAACGTTGTGTATGACGGAGAAAAAGTTTCTGTTAAAAATAATATATTCGGCAAAAGAATTGTCACGGGGCACACCGAAAAAGAGCACAAATGGGGCAGTATAAACAGTATTTTTGAAGTTTTTGCCCGTTATCCGCATCGAAAAACTCCTGTTGCCGAAGAATACTGCATATCAGACGGCGGCAAAAGTTTCCGCAGAGTTTTGACAAATCATGAAAAATACCTGATACCTCCGGAATTTCTTGCCGCAAAAGAAATTGCATTGTACGAGGACAAATTGATTGCGGATATATTAAAACAAAGTATCTCCCAATCAGGAAAATATTCTGAAGCTGTTAAAAACAAGACTAAAATTTTAAAATCCGTGTTCGGAACAAAATAAAAAACTCCCGAAAGGGAGTTTTTTTATAATTCGGTTTTACTTTAGTTTTATATTGCTTTATATTGATAATACAAATCCGCCTTTATCCGCATTTCTCAAATTATCGCCGTCGATTTTGGCGCGCAGATTTTTAATGTATTTGTAAACATAATCTCTCGGCAAATCCAAAAGTGCAGCTAAATCTTTAGCATAAACAATTTTGTTGCTGTTTTGTGCAAAATAGTCAAATACTTTTTGTTCTCTGTCAGTAAGAGCTTTTTTAAATACGATTCTGACTTCTTCACGCAAAGTATCCGCACTTTTTTCAGCTTTAACCGCAGGAGCCGGAGCTTTTTTAGGTGCTGCTTTTTTGGTTTCGTGTTTAATATTATGTGCAGAGAACGGAGAAGGTGAAATTTCTCTTTCACGTTCATAAGCTCTGTCAGCAATTGTGCTTAAACGTTCTCCTCTTGATTGTAACCAGTCATCCTCGTTTGAGATTACCGGCTGGCCTTTAAGAACCAGATCTACAATGTCATTTGTCGGTTTGGATTCTTCTAATTTTTTTCCGAGTCTGGCAGCAAATTCTTCTAATGTAATCTTTTCTAATGAGCTTCTCCATTGCTTAATCTCTTCCTTGCTCAAATATTCAGACATTCATTAATCTCCTTAAACCTAATAATCTCTTTCACATTATCTAACTTAGCACAAACCATGACCGAAAAGTGCAAAATGTTTCATAAAGTAAATTTTTATGTTCAATTATTTACAATTGTCACATTTGTTAATGAGCTAATCAAGAATTCCGCTGTCCAGAATTTTTTGGACTTCGCTATTCATGATTTTATGAATTTCGGGAATTGATTTGGTGCCGTCAATGCTTATAAAACCGTACGCTTTTTTCATTTTTTCGTACTGCTCAAGGCACTTGTTCTGATATATTTCAAAACTCTTATAAAAGTCGGTTGAAAATCCGACATCTCTGCCGCTTTCATAAAAATCAAGCCCTGTAGTGCCGATAATTCTTTTTAATAAAACATCCACCGGCATATCCAGATAAAACACAAGATCCGGCTCAGGAGCGTATTCATAGAGGTTTTTAACCCATTCAATATTCTGGCCTCTGACAACGTCACGCGCAAGTGCTGTGTAGTAATATCTGTCCAGAAGAACAATGAAACCCGATTTCAAAGCCGGTATAATCTGGTTTTCCAATCTGTCCGCAAAATCTGCGGCATACAAAAGGCTGTATGTCGTGGCATTTAAAAGGTTACGTTCTTTTGCGTCGTCAATTACGTCTGCAATAAGTCTGGAGGTTTTCCATTCGGATACCATAACCCCGTATGATTGATCCTGAAGAGAACGTTTTAAAAGTTCCAGCTGGGTTGATTTGCCCGAGCCGTCCGTCCCTTCTATTACAACTAACAATCCTTCATATCCGTGTTTTGTCTTAAATTTTACCACTAGATTGTTACTCCTTTTGCTTCTAAGATTTTTTTCAGCATTTTCCTGATTTCAGTTTGCTTTTTATGGATTGAATCATTTGCGTCAAGTTTTACTATTTCAAACTCTTTGAGCATTTTTTTATATTCACTTATTACTCTTGTTTGGAAAAGAATATAGCTTTCAAACGGGTCATTGCTGAGTTTCAAATCCATACCCGCTTCGTAAAATTTCGGAGTTCTGTTAAAGCAGATACGTTCCATTGATGTTTGCGGGTCAATATCAAAATATATTGTCAAATCAGGTCGTATTGCAAAATCATAAACCTGCCGCACCCATTTGGGGTCAACACCTCTTGCAACATCTCTTGCAAAAGCCGTATAGGCATATCTGTCGGCAAGTACGATAAAACCTGCCTTGAGTGCAGGGGCAATAACCTGTTTCAACCTGTCTGCAAAGTCAACCGCATGAAGCAGGCTGAAAGTTCTCGGTGAAAGCATAT
Source organism: Candidatus Gastranaerophilales bacterium (assembly GCA_944323995.1). Lineage (GTDB taxonomy): Bacteria > Cyanobacteriota > Vampirovibrionia > Gastranaerophilales > Gastranaerophilaceae > SIG32. Next base: position 23,756 of record CALUUN010000005.1, read on the forward strand.
TCTTTTTCTTGGCAAGTTTTGTTGTTTGTGAAATAAGCGGCGAAGAGTTCCATTCGGTAAATATTACATCCTTACCCTGAGCTTTGAGCCAATCTCTTAAAAGAGTAAGCTGGGTTGATTTACCTGAACCGTCGATACCTTCGACGCAGACAAGCGTGCCGTCATAATTATGTTTTTCGGTTAATTTTGCCAATGTAATCCTCTTTCTATCATTGCAACGTTTATTCTTCCGAATTTAGCGGATAAATTATCCATAAAATGCAGGAAGTACAATTCAGGTTCAAGATCTTTTCCGTCAAGATCAATAATTGCCCCCCATTCTTCACGGCCGTGATGTGCCGCAATCATTTTGGCAATACGTTTAAAACCGTGCATCATACAAACGGAAAATCCGTATTGTGAATGGCTTATCCATTCATTGCGGAAATTTTCATCATAGTCAATTAATCCTGTTTCCATATTAACCGTATACTCAAAAATTTTGCCGATATCATGAAGAATGCACGCGGCAAGAACGATATCACGGCTTAATTTTAAAGTGAAAAGTTCCAGATTCTTTTCGGCAAAGTCAACGCACTCAATCGTATGAACCATCAAGCCGCCTATATAGTTGTGATGCATAACTTTTGCGGCAGGTGAAATTTTGATTTTTTCTTTGTGCTCTTCAAAAAATTTGTTCAAAAAATCTTTTATTTTTTCGTCTTTAATTTTGTCAAAGTAGCTTACAAGTTTTTTATAGGTTTCTTCACGTTCATTTTCATCAAGTCCTGTTTTGGCTTCTTTTATGAGTTCAAGTGATGAAACAAGACAATTATTAAATTTTTCGTTAAAACTTGCCGTAACTATTCTGACAAGATTTCCCGGCCTGAATAATTTATTATCAAGCCTGTTAAGAGTTTCTTCCCATAAAATGCAGTTTAATATCGCATCATTTTTAGTGTCTTTAAGCTGTAGTTTACCCATTTTGGTTCCGGCTTTTGTATCGCCTATTGAAAACACAACAACTTCATAAACAGTTTCAGTATCAAACATATTTTACCGCCTTCTTAAGCCTTTATTCTAACATAAAGAATATTTTTTTCAAAGTTTAATTTGTCAAAACGTTATTTTCTCCGAACAAAAATATCTTAAGCACACTTTCGGCTTCTTTTACCGGCCGGTAAAAATCTTTTACAAAGACACATTGCGTTTGAATACAGTTCAAATTTCTGCTGTGCAGGTATTGTTCAAGTATATCCGCGTTTTTTGCGTATTGTCTGTGTTTTAAAAATGCGGTGAATCTTGACTTGCGCCGTGAAATTTCAGACAGGGCAAAATTAATTATCCTATCGTAATCAAATTGATATCCGTTACAGGTGGAAATATCTATGATGAAATTCATGTTATCAACTGTTGTAATTGAGAGATAGGCAATAATGTTGTTGTTATCTTCAAGCACGTATCTGTTTTTATAACAGCTAGTAAATCCCCCGAAAACGGGCTCAACATATTCTTGCGGTATTCGTTCCATTGAGGGTTTGTAGAGGTTATTTAATTCGCTGTTGTACAATTTTGCAACCGCTTTTGCGTCGCTGTTTTGGCAGGGCCTGAAATTTGCGCATGATTTGTTTTCGGGAATAAAGTTGTCCAGCTTCCACAAATTCTCGTAAGAACATTGCCTGAATCCGCATCCGTCAATAAAAAGCGTGCATAATTCGTCGTGACACTCATCAACATATACCGTAAAAGAGTGTGCTCCTTTTGCTCCGTATTTTGCAATTATAAATTCAATTAATTGTTTGCCGACGTTATAAAAATCCTGTTTGAAAACAAGTCGTGTTATATTAATTTTGTAAGGATTACCCTCTGTCGGAGCAACTGTTACAAGCCCGAGAATTTCCTCACCTTCCAGCAGAATGTAAGATTCGGGTTTGAATTTGTATTGAAGCGGCAGAAGGTTATTCAAAATTCCGGCAGGTTCTTCCATAATCGCTTTTAAAAACCTGTCGTTTTCTTTAGAGCCCAAATAAGAAATCATCTTCTTTATTTTAGGATAATCAAAGCAGAATAATTTCCTGATCCTTGTCATATGTATATTTTAATACATATTTTTTATTTACGCAAGTTTGTGCTAAAATATTTTATGCGAGGCGAGATATGAAAATAGCTGTAATTAATAAAGGAAAAATTGTTGTAAAAGAAACCGCAGATATAGCCCTCAACGGGCGCGAAGGCGCAGTTGTAAGAGTTCTCGGCTGCGGATTGTGCGGTTCGGATATTGTTAAATTTATTCATAAAATTTCAAAAGACGGAACTGTTCTCGGTCACGAAATTGTTGCGGAAGTTGTCGAGATAAATTCCAAAACTAATTTCAAACCCGGTGATGTGATTATGACATCCCATCATATTCCCTGCGGTGAGTGCGTTTATTGCAAAAACGGAAATGTTTCCATGTGCGAGCATTTCAAGGCTACAAATATTGCCCCCGGCGGATTTAGTGAATATGTTTATCTGACCGAAGAGCATTTGAAAAATGTTGCACATCAAAAACCGGAAAATCTTACGGATATCGAGGCTTCTTTTTATGAACCTCTCGGATGCTGCGTCAGAGCTATTAAGCGCGCCGGACTCAGAGGAAATTCTACGGCGCTTGTTGTGGGGCTGGGTTCTATAGGTATTATGATGGCGCAGGCTCTTAAGGCTTTCGGTATGGATGTTATGGGTTGTGATTTAATTCCGGCAAGAGTTAAAATTTTAAGAGATCTCGGAATTGCGGCGTTTAACGTAAAAGAAATGGATCCGAATTTTAAAGCGGACGGCGTGTTTATGACATCAGGTTCTGATAAGGCAATAAATACCGCACTGAAATATGTCAGAAACGGCGGCAAAATTCTTGTGTTTTCAAGTACGCCGAATAACTGGGGCTATGCAAATAATGAAATTTACTACAGAGAATTAACCGTTCTCGGAAGTTATTCGCCGGCGCCGGTTGATTTGCAGGATGCCAAAAACCTGCTTTCATCAAAACAGGTTAAAGTAGCAGGTTTGTCTGTCGTTTATTCGCTTGACGATATACAGAAGGCTTTTGATGATACAATAAACAACCGGATTATGAAGGCTTATATAAAAATTAAGGAATAGATATGAAAGCTATACAGTATTACGGGCCGCAAAATATAAAGCTGGAAGATGTGATGGTGAAACCTCCCGAAGAAGGTGAAGTTGTCGTAAAGGTTATGGCGGCGCTGACCTGCGGTACTGATGTTAAAACCTACAGACGCGGTCATCCTGTTTTAATCAAAAGTATTCCCTCGGGTTTCGGGCATGAATTTTCGGGAATTGTTGAAAAAGTCGGCCGCGGTGTTGAAAAATTTAAACCCGGCGACAGAGTTGTTGCGGCAAATTCGGCTCCTTGCGGTCACTGTTTTTATTGCAGACGCAAAGAGTATAATTTGTGCGAAAATCTTGACCTGTTAAACGGCGCCTATGCGGAATATATTACGGTTCCCGCAAGAATTGTTGAAAAAAACATGCTTATTTTACCGGAGGATTTAAGTTTTGAGCGCGCAGCATTCTGCGAACCGCTGGCTAATGTTGTCCATGGAGTTGAACGTACGGGAATAAAAGAAGGCGATACGGTCGGAATTATCGGTATAGGGCCTATAGGTCTTATGTTTGCCCGTCTTGCAAAACTCAAAGGCGCAAAAGTTATTGCGGCAGGACGCAACCCTTTGAAACTTAAAATGGCCGATGAATTTGCTCATGCTGATGAAATAGTCGATTTGAAAAAATATCCTAATCCGGAAAAAATTTTTAAAGCATTTACGGAAGAAGAAAAAGGCCTTGATATTGCGGTTGAATGTGTAGGGCTGCCGGAAATCTGGGAAAGAATTTTTTCATGCGTAAGACCGGGCGGTACTGTTCACTTTTTCGGCGGCTGCAAATCAGGTTCAACCGTGACTTTTGATACTACAAGAATGCATTACGGCGATATAAAAATGATGAGTGTTTTCCACCATACTCCCGAATATTTCCGTATGGCGCTGGATTATATTGCATCCGGAGAGGTAGAAGTCGAAAAACTTATTACCGATACTTTGCCTCTGGATAAAGTTGAATATGCAATGCAGCAGCATATTGAGGGGAAAGCGATTAAATTCTTGATTAAACCGTAAAATGTTTAATAAAAATTAAAAAGACCGGTATTTATGCCGGTCTTAAAACTCTCTTCTTATTCAAGCTGTTAATTTACAGCTTTTAATTTGGCCTGAATACCTGCGTCCGCGTTTATCGCATTCGCATTCATTAACGCCATTGAACGGCGTTTTCTCGCTCCTCTTAATATAAATTCAACGCTGTCGCTTATGTTGCACGAAGGTTGAGAAATCTTTTTTATCATTAAAATACTCCTTAGATGACTAACTACATTTTTGTTATCGGAGTAATTTTTTTAAATCTTTAACAAAATCAGTTTTATGTAAACAAATTTTTACATAAAAAAAGAGGACTGATTGTCAGTCCTCTTTTCTCTGTTTTTTTTTAACTTACACCGCGTAAACGCTGACCTGTTTTCTGTCGCGTCTGTGAGGTTCAAATTTAACCTGACCGTCAATTAACGCGAATAAAGTATCATCTGAACCGATACCTACGTTATTTCCGGGGTGGATTTTAGTACCTCTCTGGCGTACAAGAATATTACCGGCTTTAACAGTTTCACCGCCGAATTTTTTAACGCCTAAACGCTTCGCTTCCGAGTCGCGTCCGTTACGGGTGGATCCCATACCTTTCTTATGTGCCATTTTTTATTCTCCTTATACTTGTAAATTATTCAGCAGCTGTTTCTTCTGCTGCAGCGGCTTTTTTCTGAGCAGATGTTCTGATTTTGTTAATCATTACTCTGGTAAAGCCTTGTCTGTGACCTTGTTTTCTTCTGTAGCCTTTTTTGGGTCTTTGTTTGAATACAATGATTTTTTTAGCTTTGTCATGAGCCATAACGGTACCTTCCGCACAAGCGCCTGTCACATAGGGCTGGCCTACTTTTGATTTTTTGCCGTTTACGATCATAACAACTTTATCGAAAACAATTTTGCTGTCTTTTTCCGCATCAAGCAACTCAACGTCGATATAACGTCCTTCTTCGACCGGATATTGCTTTCCGCCTGTTTCTACGATTGCGTACATTTCTTTTTCCTTTCATTTTGGGTTTCGTAACCGCCGCTGCCGTAAACACAGACCGGAGGGGTTGCTATTCTCGGCTTGCGGGGTTTTACATAACGAGTTACCGCATAGTATTACGTAAATTTATTATCCGATACTGAAAAGCGGTTGTCAAGTAGTTTTAATATTTGTTAACTTTGTGATTTTTGGCATTTGTTTGCAGTATTATAAGAATATGAGAGAAGATGAGATAGTCAAGGCTTCGGGGGCGGAAGTATTAAAATCACGCGCAAAAGATATTGATTATTGTATTTCCACCGACACAAGAACAATAAAAAAAGGGGATTTATATCTGCCGTTAAAGGGTGCAAATTTTGACGGCGAAAAGTTTATAGCTGATGCTTTGCAAAAAGGAGCGGCGGGATATTTTACGACGCAAAATATTATACTTGACACAGCGGATGTCATTTTCAAGGTTAATGATACATTGAAAACGTATCTTGAACTTGCAGGGTTTTACCGCAATAAAATTAATCCGACGGTAATAGGTATTACCGGAAGCTCCGGCAAGACAACCACAAAAGAAATGCTTTATTCTGTTCTCGCTCAAAAGTTTAAAACGGTAAAAACTTTTTTAAATCATAATAACGAGATAGGGTTTTGTCAGACTGTATTTGAAATGAAACCGGATACGGAAATTTTGATAGTTGAGATGGGTATGCGCGGATTAGGCGAAATAGAACTCATTTCGCGTTATGCAAAACCCGATTTTGCAATTATTACAAACGTCGGTTCGTCGCATATCGGACGGCTTAAAACTCTTGAAAATATTGCAAAAGCAAAATGCGAAATCGCAAAATATCTAAACCCTGACGGCGCTTTTATCGCGCTTAATCAAGACAGAATTAAAAACACGGCAGAATATTCAGGAGAAAAGATTTATTACTCAATTAATGACGTTAAGGTTATAGAGAAAAAGCCTGCATATTCAAAATTTGTATACAAAAATCAAGAATATGAATTGAGTGTTGAGGGTGAATACAATATTGAAAATGCGCTTTCAGTAATTGAAACGGCATACAAACTTAATATTGATTACAGAACGGTAAAAACCGGACTTTTTGCATACAAACCTATAGAAAAACGCTGGGAGCTTACGGATATAGCAGGGTTCAAAGTTATTAACGACAGCTACAACGCAAATCCGGATTCAATGAAAGCATCAGTTAAGACTTTTGTCGAACTTTATAAAAATCCTGTTGTCGTGCTGGGTGATATGGCGGAACTCGGTGAGAATGCCGTGCAATTCCACAGAGAAGCCGGAAGATATTTTGCAAAGCTGAATTGTAAAGATGTTAAATTTCTGACTGTCGGCGGGCTTGCACGTGAAATCGGTGCAGAGCTTGAAAAAGCCGGATTCTTTGTTAAATCTTTTGACGACAATCAAGAGGTTTCCCGTTACATTCTTGCGAATTTAAATATCGGTAATACAATATTTTTGAAGGCATCAAGAGCAATGAAATTTGAAGAAATTTTAGAAATATTGAAACGAGGTAATAAGCTATGATAATGATTACGGTGGCATTTCTTCTGGGAATGATTTTATGTCTGCTGTCGGGTGTTCCGTATATTGATTTTTTAAAGAAAAAAATGATAGGGCAGTACGTCAAAGATCTGGCGCCCGAAACTCATGCAAAAAAGCAGGGTACGCCGACAACAGGCGGAGTTTTCATCATAATAGCGATAATTGCCGCATCAATAATTGTCCTTATGCTTGCGCAAAGGCTTACGACAGATGCGTTTATAATTTTGATAACACTTCTGTTCTACACTTTTGCGGGATTTCAGGATGATTATATAAAGCTCAAAGGCAAAGGCAATGACGGTCTTACCCCGCGCGGAAAACTTTTAAGACAAATCGCAATTGCTCTTTTACCGACACTGTATATAATGATGACAAATCCGTTCGGGGCGTATTTTTCGGTCGGCCACTGGGTAATTAATCTCGGGTGGCTTTATCCTTTGTTATCAATATTTATAATTACCGGTTCTTCAAACGCATACAATTTGACAGACGGACTTGACGGACTTGCGGCATCAACAGGCATACCTGCATTTATTGCGTGTGCTTTAATAGCGTCAATGAGCGGATATATTGAAGTCGGAATAATTGCTGCGGCAGTTGCCGGCGCTTTAGTCGGATTTTTGAAATACAACAAGCCGAAGGCTGAAGTTTTTATGGGTGATACAGGCTCTCTTGCAATAGGCGGTTTGTTGGGAACTTTAGCGGTTATGGGTAAATTTGAATTTTTGTTGATTTTCCTTGCGGCGGTTTTTGTTATGGAAACTCTTTCGGTAATTATTCAGGTAGCAAGTTTTAAAACAACCGGCAAAAGAGTTTTCAAAATGGCACCTGTGCACCATCACTTTGAACTTTGCGGATGGAGCGAGAAGAAAATCGTCGTTGTGTTTGCGGTTGTTTCATTGATTTGTTCCGTAATTGCGTTTGGGTTGTTTGAGTTATTTATAAAAGGAATTATATAAGATGAGTAAAGTTCTTGTACTGGGATTATCAAAAAGCGGAATAGCGGCGGCAAAGTTTTTGAAAAAACACGGTTATGATGTTTATCTGACCGAAAGCAAGTCAATAGAACCCGATGCTGAACTTGAGAAAATGGGAATACATATAGAAACAGGCGGGCATTCTTTGAAGTTTGTGGACGGTTCGGAGTTTGCTGTTACAAGTCCCGGAATTCCGCCTTACAGTATTATTATTGAGCTTTTAAGGTTAAAAAACATACCTGTAATTTCGGAGCTTGAACTTGCTTACAGAATGAGCGATACTCCTTTTGTCGCGATAACCGGTACCAACGGCAAAACGACAACTACTGCGCTTACGGCACATATTTTTGAGCGCAGATTTAGAGCAAAAGCATGCGGGAACATAGGCCAGCCGCCGTGTGACATGGCAGATGACAAACTTGATTATTATGTTTGTGAAATGAGTTCATATCAAATTGCAATGAGTCCGACCCTGACACCTTTTATATCGGTTTGGACAAACTTTACACCCGATCATATTGACTGGCATCAGGGAATTGAAAATTATTTCGCGGCAAAAGCAAAAATTTTTAAAGCACCTCAGGCGCCAAAATTTGCGGTTTTGAATGCGTGTGATGAAAGATTGAAAAACTTTGAGGCTGACGGAACAGTTTTCTGGTTCGGCGAAAGAAAAACCGGCAACTGCTGCTACAGAAAAGACGGTGAATTTATCTATGAGAACAACGGGGTTGTTGAATTTGTAATGCCGGTGGCGGATTGTCCGCTTGTCGGCGAACATAATTATCAAAATACGGAATGCGCAATAATTTGCGCCAAGCTCGCCGGAATTGATAACGAAACCATAATTGAAGCCATAAAAGATTTTAAATCTCCTGCGCACAGATTGGAATTTGTTGCGGAAAAAGACGGAATTTCGTTTTATAACGATTCAAAAGCAACCAACCCCGAAGCTGCCATTGTTGCAATAAAATCATTTAATAATAAAAATGTAGTTCTGCTTGCGGGCGGACGGGATAAAAATACAAGCCTTAAAGAATTTTGTGATGAGGTAAAAGCTCACATAAAAACAGTTATTTTAATCGGCGAAGCTGCTGACAGATTTGAGAAAAACCTTAAAAACAGCGGGTTCGAAAATATTTTAAGAGAAAATTCAATGCAATCGGCAATCAACAGAGCGATTGATTTAAAACCTGATGTTGTATTGTTGTCGCCGGCATGTGCAAGTTTTGATATGTTCAAGAGTTACGAGGAAAGGGGGGACGTTTTTAAAGATTATGTCTTATCAAAGATCTGAAAACAGAGCTCCGAAACGTAAACACCCTTTTCAAAGCATTATCGTGTCATCACCCGATAAAACTCTGCTTGTTGCGGTTGCTTTTCTTGTAATAATCGGGTTTATGGCAATATTTTCGGCTACCGCGCCCAAATGTCTGGATGAAGGCGGCAATCCGGCGCAATTTTTGATAAAACAAATTCTCGCTTTTATTGTCGGATTTATCGGGCTTAAATTCTTTTCAAATTATGATTATAAAAAACTTCCGCAATGGAATACAATATTTATGATTGTAATTGTGGTAGCGCTTATTCTGGTTGACTTTACGCCGCTTGGGGTTACCGTCAACGGTGCAAAGCGCTGGATTAATATTGCAGGATTTCAATTGCAGCCGTCTGAGTTTGCAAAGCCTGCAGTTGTAATGCTTCTGGCATCGGCTTTTAAAAATGATGCAAACCTTTTTGATCAGGGAAAATGGATGTTTGCTTTTTTCCCGATTCTTGCAATGATAGGATTTATATTTGCCCAGCCGAACTTGAGTATGGTAATTTTGCTTCTGGCAACATCAGTTGTAATGTTTTTGTGCGCGGGCGGTTCGCTCAAACTTTTTATAAGTGCCGTAACTGCAGGAATTACGGCTGTTGTAATTGCGGCAACAACTATTATAAAACCCTATCAATTGCAGCGTTTGCGGATATGGCGGCATCCCGAAACCGATCCGCAGGGTGCGGGATATAACATAATTCAATCGTTAATAGCCTTTGCTTCAGGCGGTTTCAGCGGTGTCGGATACGGCGGTTCAATTCAAAAACTTTATTATCTGCCGGAATGTCATACTGATTTTATTTTTGCAATCATTGCCGAAGAAATGGGCTTTATCGGTTGTATTCTTGTAATCGGGTTATTCTTCACATTTGTTCAGCGCGGTTTTTTAATTGCCGGAAGATGCCCTGATATGTACGGGAAACTTCTGGCGGTCGGTTTAACTTTCTCTATCGGATTTCAGGCATTTTTGAATATGAGTGTTGCAAGTTCGTTTTTGCCCACAACAGGTGTACCGCTTCCTTTCATAAGTTACGGCGGTTCATCGCTTATTGTTTCTTTGTGGATGGTAGGTATTCTTTTGAATATTTCTAAAAAAAGAATTAAAAAAATAAGGAATGCGGAAGATGAAGTCGGATAAATCAGTTTATTTTATTACCGGCGGAGGCACCGGCGGTCATATTTATCCGGCGGTTGCGGTTGCGGATTATCTCGCGGATGAGGGCGGGAATGTTATCTATTATGTGGGAAATCCCGGAAATCTTGAATTTGATATTGTAGCAAATAAAAGTTATGAATTTTTGCCGGTCAATGTCAGCGGTATGCCGCGAAAAGCGTGTGTTGATATTTTAAAATGGGGAATAAAACTTCTTTTTGCAGTTTTTAAGTGTATGTTTTATATCCTTAAATATAAGCCGGACGTTGTTTTTGGTACCGGCGGGTATGTGTCTGCGCCGGCATTGTTTGCTGCAAAAATTTTAAAAGTTCCGTATGTTTTGCATGACTGCGATTCAAAACCCGGACTTGTTACAAGATCTCTGGCTTCAGGGGCGGCAAGTGTTTCTCTGGCTTTTGACTGCGCGCAGATTTACATAAATAATGAAAACTGTTTTATAAACGGAAACCCTTTAAGAGCCGGTTTTAAACTGCTTTCCAAAGAAAAAGCAAGAGAAAATCTCGGACTTGAAAACAGACTTACTCTCTGTATTATGGGAGGTTCACAGGGTGCAAAATCAATCAACACGGCATCTGTTGATATCTTAAAAACTTTATCGCAAAAATATAACGTGCAGATAATTTTCCAGACCGGCAAGAAAAAATTCCAAACGGTTATTGATAACCTGTCTGCTGTCTACCCTGATTATGAGTCCGATAAAAATTTGATTGTAAAACCTTATTTTGATGATATGGTAAGTGTTTTAAAAGCCTCGGACATCGCGGTTTCAAGGGCAGGTTCTTTGAGTATTTCGGAATTGTGCGCCTCGGGTATTGCAACAATTTTTGTTCCGTATCCTCATGCAGCGGCAGACCATCAGCGTAAAAATGCAAAATATATGGAAGAATGCGGAGCGGGAATTTATATTGAAGATGAGGAATTAACTCCGGAAAAATTACTTGAACTCATTTCCGATTTGATTGAAAATCCGCTTAAACTCCAAAATCTCCAAAATGCCGCGCACTCGCTTGCAAAATACGACGGAATAAATTCCATTATCAAGCAGATAAGAGAAGCCGGCTGATGTTTACATCTTTTTTTGTTTTGGTTATAATTGACGCATAGACTAATTTTAAAGGATGAAAAATGAGCAAATATTTATTGGAAATCGGAACGGAAGAATTACCTTATAAATTTATCCCGTCTGCAATTGAGCAGTTGAAAAACGGATTTGAAAACTTTTTAAACACAAACAAAGTAGGTTTTGAAAAAGTTGACGTATATGCAACCCCGCGCCGTCTTGCCGTTATTGTAAGCGGTCTTGATTCAAAAAGCCCCGATGAAGAAAAAATTGTTAAAGGCCCGATTAAGAAAGTTGCTTATGATGAAAACGGAAATCTTTCAAAAGCCGGCGAAGGGTTTTTGAATAAAAATAATTTAAAGCCGGAAGATATTTATATTGAAAACGATTACATCCACGCAAAAATAGTTATAAAAGGCAAATCCATTGTAGAACTTTTAAAAGAAAATGTTCCGGCAATCGTTATGAAACTTCAGGGTGCTCATTTTATGCGCTGGGGATATAATGATGAAAAATTTTCACGTCCGATTCGCTGGATTGTTTCTGTTCTTGACAGAGAAGAAGTTAAAATAAAAATTATCGACAAAGAATCTTCAATATATTCGCGCGGCCACAGATTTGCGCAGCAAAAAGTTATGATAGGACATCCGGACGATTATATTGAAACAATGCGTAATGCCTGCGTTATTGTCGATCAAAACGAAAGAAAGCAAATCATAATTGACAAAGCAAAAGCCGAAGCCGACAAACTCGGTGCGGTTGTAAGATATTCGGACGATCTTCTTGATGAAGTTACCTTTATCACGGAATATCCGGTGGCTGTGGTTTGTGAATTTGATTCTAAATATCTTCAAATTCCAGAAGAAGTTACCGTAACGGTTATGGCTGTTCATCAAAGGTATTTTGCTTTATATAAAGACGGAAAACTTATCAATAAGTTTATTACCATGACTAATTACATCGGCGATGACTTTGAAAACATAAAAGCGGGTAATGTTCGTGTAATTAAGGCAAGACTTGATGATGCGGTATTTTTCTTTACCGAAGATACCAAAAAACCGCTTGTCGATTATGTTGAAGATTTAAAAGGCGTTACATTCCAAAAAGGCATGGGATCTGTTTATGATAAGACACAAAGGATTATAAAACTGTCAAAAAATATCGCAGCTGATTGCGGTGCAGCTTCACCGTCAATTGAGCGTACTGCACTTTTGTGCAAAGCTGATTTGACAACCCAGCTTGTGTTTGAATTTACCGAACTTCAAGGCTTTATCGGCGCTGATTACGCAAGAGTTTCAAAAGAAGATGAAAAAGTTGCGCTTGGTATAAAAGAACACTACTTCCCGCTCAATGCCGAAAGTGAAACAGCCGGAAGTATTGAGGGTCAAATAGTCGGTATTGCCGACAAAATTGATACAATATGTGCTGTGTTTGCAGCCGGCAAAAAGCCGACGGGTTCATCTGACCCGCTCGGTGTCAGACGTGCGGCGCTCGGTGTTATGAGAACTGTTCTTGACGCGGGATTAAAAATTAATATTGCAAAATATATTGATGAAGCTGTTAAATTGCTTCCTGTTCAAAATGACTGCGGCGCGGAAGTTAATGAATTTTTCATACAGCGTTTGATTATAATGCTGAATGACGAGTACAAAAAGAATGTTCTTGAAGCATGCGCTGCTGTTAAAAATCCGCTTTTTGACCTGAATGATTATTTAGAAAGGGTTAAATTACTTTCTAATCTCAATGCTCCGCAGATGCTTGAAAGCGCAAACAGAGTGTTGAGAATTTTGAAAGAAGAAAGTACGGCGCCCGTTGATACAAAATTGTTTAAAGAGCAGGCAGAGAGCATGCTTTATGAAGCTGTTTTGTCTGTTAATGAAAACTTCCGATACGGAGCTTATCTTGACGCTCTTGAGGCCATAAATCCCGTAGTGGAGAAGTTTTTCGATGATGTGCTTGTTATGGACAAGGATGAAAATGTTAAGAAAAACAGACAATCTCTGTTGACTCTTTTGAAAAGAAAATACGAAAGACTTGCCGATTTCAGCAAGCTGTAAGCCGGTTTTCAAGGAAATTATAAAGAATTGTAAACAATTGGCTCAAAAGAGTAAATATTTTTCTTGAGGATACTTTACAATAATACCGGAAGGTAACTGATAGAGGTAGTAATGTTTAACCGATTCAAGAATTTAAAAATCGTTAAAAAGTTAAAAGAAGAAGTCAGTCCCAAATTGAGATGGCTGATGTTTTCAAATAAAAACGCAGACAAAACCTCGACCGATTATATTCAAATGGTGAGTGGGGTTGAACTGCAATCAATGTCTGACGCAGCAGAGCTTGAAGCAATGGTCAGAAAACAGCTCAAAGAAGAGTTCCCGAATATTGAGAGCATGAAATCTTATGAGCTTCTTGTTGATGCCGTAGTGCACAATATTATGAAAAAACAGCTTCAGGCCGAAGATGATCAACAATAAGATCACACAGTATAAAAAGATAACACCCGATTGCGGGTGTTATTTTTTTGCGTAATATGCTTTATTAAAAAAAAACGGAGGAAATGCATGAAAACAATTATCGGTGTCAGATTAGAAAACAGAAAGGATGATGCAGTTGAATTTCAAGATATTATAACGGAATTCGGCTGCGGAATTAAAACAAGAATCGGTTTACACGATACGTTTGAGGACAAGTGCGTAAATTCCGGTATTGTGCTTTTGGAAGTCGTCGACAATTCAACGGAAATTCTCTTTGAAAAACTTTCCCGCAAATGGTTGTGTAAAAAAATGGAATTTTAAAAGGCGGATTTTAAAACCCGCCTTTATAAATTAATCTTGGTAATTTGCAAGTTTTTCTTTGTATATTTGTACATAACAAAAATGCATAATATACTGCGATATGGCCGCCACATAGGCTCCGATGCCCGCCATAATGTATCCGAGAACACTCGGATCTTTGCCGAACATGCTTATAATAAGGTATAACAAAAACAGCGGCAATAATTTTACGCAAAGCCATATTACACTATCCATTGCTTTTTTCATATCTCTAAACGGGATTCTGATATCATACAATCCGTCACGTTTGTATTCTTTTGCAAATCGCACTGTGATAAACGGAATCATAATACAGAAGAAAAACATAAATATTATAAAAATTCCGAATGTTATAATTGCAGCTGCTGCAGGAGAAATTACCATGCGGCAAAGTGTATAAGCAAGAAGCCAGATTAATACAAATCCGATTAGATATAAGCCCCAGACAAGCTGTAAGGGAAAACCTTTCCAGAACAGTGTAAACTTATCTTTATCAAATTCCGGCAAAATCTCTTCTCTTGTTTCATCAAATGAATTTTTTACCAGTTCATAAAGGTATCCGCATAAATAAATTGATATAACAAGCATTAAAACCAGAGCAAGAAGTGACATTCCGACCGTGCCCGTATCTATATCTTTAACCTTGCTGATATTGTTCAGCGGCAGGGAAAGCATTGCCGGAACAGCTGTTAAAACAAACAGTATCATGTGTTTTGTTAAAGTGTTCTCTCCCGAATAAATCTTTCTGATTGCATCTTTAATTCCTAACATATATTTTCCTTTCTTTTACGTTCAGGATAACATTTTTTTTAAATAATTGCAATAGAAAAAAGTTTATTATAAAATTCAGTTATGGAACTTGATTTAAAACAACGGATAAACGCTTTAAGACCCCGTATTGAAAAAATAAAGGAGTGTCTTTGACCCGCAGGGGCTTGAATTAAAATTATCTTCTCTTGAACAGCAAATGCAGGCGCCGGATGTCTGGTCGGACAAGGCAAAGGTTTCCGCGCTCGGGTCTGATATAAAAGAGATAAAAGAAAATTTGGAAATGTTAAAACGCTGGCAGACTGCAATTGATGATGCGGAAGTTGCTCTGGAAATGCAGGATAACGAGCTTGAAGCGGAAAGTTCGGTTTCGCTTCAAAACGTTCAAAAAGAGGCGGAAAGTTTTGAACTCAGGCAGATGTTGAGCGGTGAGTATGATGAAGCCGATGCAATTTTAACCGTGAATGCCGGTGCCGGCGGTACAGATGCGCAGGACTGGGCAAGTATGCTTTTGCGTATGTATATGCGCTGGGCTGAAAAGCACGGGTGGAAAGTTGAGCTTCTGGATAAACTTGACGGGGAAGAAGCCGGAATTAAATCAGCTGCGATAAAAATTACCGGCAAATATGCATTTGGTTATGCAAAGGCCGAAAAGGGCGTCCACAGGCTTGTGAGAATATCTCCTTTCAACGCAAACGGCAAAAGACAGACAAGTTTTGCATCGCTTGAGGTTTCGCCGATTATTGAAGATTATGAAAAAACAATTGTGATTCCGCCCGAAGATTTGGAAATTGATACAATGCGTTCAGGCGGTGCCGGCGGGCAAAATGTTAACAAAGTGGAAACTGCCGTCAGAATTTTGCATAAGCCGACCGGAATAGTGGTTAAATGCCAGCAGGAAAGATCTCAATTACAAAATAAAGAAAATGCAATGCAGATGCTTGCCTCAAAACTTCTTGCAATAAGACAGGCTGAACATGAGAAAAAACTCGCAGAGCTTAAGGGCGAAAATGTTGACATAAATTTCGGTTCACAAATCCGCTCCTATGTTTTTCATCCGTATAAAATGGTAAAAGACCACAGAACAAATTATGAAGCCGGAAACGTTGATGCCGTAATGGACGGTGATATTGACGGGTTTATAGAAGAATATTTAAGAAGCCGTTCTAAGGAATAAGGTTTTCTCCGTGCAGATCGGTTCCGCCGGTCATTATAAGTCCGTGTTTTTGTGCTGCTTTTTCAACTGCTGACAGGGTGTGAAATTTGATTATTCCTCTGTGTCTTTCATAAGGATAATACACCTCCGCGCCGTCAAGTCCGAGGGATTTGAGTTTTTTGAAAAATTTATCAAGACTTATTGCCCAGCAGCATGCAGGATGTGCGATTACCGCGATGCCGCCAGATTTGTGGATTGCTTCCATAAGTTTTTTTATGTCGCGTTTTGCAAATATTCTGACTATATCCATTTCGGTTTCGCGTTTGGATTTTGCAAGAAAAGGTTTCAGATATTCTGAATTAACATCAATCCCGTATGCAAGCAGGTGCATAAATACATATCCGCACCAAACATCAAACTCAACGGCGGGAATTACATAATCCGGAACTTCGTTTTCCAGATATCCCTGAATTGTGTTGTGATCGGAAATCGCGATGCATTTGAATTTCGCACCTTGTTTTACAATATTTTTAAATTCGCCCCTGCCGTCAGAGTAACTTGTATGAATATGCAGATTCACTCTGTGGTTCAGGTAATCTTCCCGCGTAAAACTTCTTATTAATTCTTTGTAATTTATCATAATTGTCTATCTTTGTAATAAAATTATTATACATCAAAGGAGAGAATATGGCGAAATTCAAAATAAAAGACGGTATTTGGCAGGTTTTGTCCGAAGGTTTGAAACTTTATTTTACAAATTTTTTAAAATTTACACAATACATGCTGTTTCCGGTATTCGGTCAGGTTATAGGAATTCTGTTGATTTTCGGATTGACCGGATGGTTTGTGGAGTCGCTGCCTGTTTTAGCGGAAGAACACGCGATTTTTAACAATTTTACAACAATATCAGTTGTTTTGATTTTTGCGGCGCTTCCGGGATTTGCAATATTTTTAAAAGCATTCTGGGATTTTCTGGTTGCATACGGTGCGCTCAATTCAATGACCGAGGCTGTAATAACAACCGGAAGATTGTATGATTTTAAGGCTCATAATGAGGTTGTCACAAGGCATTGTGCAAAATATCTCGGTCTGCTTCTTGTTATAAGTGTGCTGTCAATAATCGCGATTAATCCTTTATTCTGGGTTCTGGGATTGATATTTTTTATATATTTTATCCTTGTGTTTCAGGTGTTTACGTTTGAACCTGATTGTTCAATATTCGGGTGTTTTAAACGCAGTTTTTACCTGATTAAAGGGAATTTCGGCAGAACGTTTTTGATTATGTTTGTTCTCGTCATAATTTCGCATTACGTTTTAAATGCAGGTTTAAGCGCGTTATTTGATATTACAAAACTGAGCGAATTTTTCAAAGGGATTCTGGAAAATTGGGCATCAACGCTTCCGCTTGCCGATATAAACAGTTCTCTTGCGTACTTTAAGCTCCCGTCAATTACAGCGCTTGATATCGCAAAAGAAGTGCTGTCATCTTCAATTCTTTTTGTAATTGCGGGATTGACACTTCCTATGCGCAGTATTTGCTGGAGTTTGTGGTATAAAAATCTGGCATGCGTAAAAGATGAAAATAATTCAAAGAAAAAATCAGGTAAATAAATATGTTTATTTGCAAAAACTGTAAATCAGTCGACAAATTTGAATTAATGTTTTCTCCCGATTACAAAGGCGAAAAGCATTTTGAACAGCGTTATAATGACCGAAAAGAAATTGAAATCACGGTTGACGGTTATACGTTTATTCCTGATTTAAGGTTTATGAATGAACATGCGGTGTGCAGATACTGCGGACAAATTTATATGTGGGATTACGATTACAGAGGATAAATTTATGAGAGAAAACAGAAAAAATGACGAGAAAAGAAAAATTAAATTTACGGGAAATTACACAAAACATGCGATGGGTTCCGTGCTTGCGGAATTCGGCGATACAAAAGTTATAGTGACTGCGTCGGTTGAAAACGGCAAACCCAAATGGATGGATAAAGATGACGAGCGCGGATGGATTACGGCTGAATATTCGCTTCTGCCTTCTGCAACAAATACCAGATGCCAGAGAGAAAGAACAAAAATTTCAGGCCGTACTCAGGAAATCCAAAGACTTATAGGCAGAAGCCTCAGAGCATGTGTTGACTTGACCAAAATGCCGGATATTACAATAACAATTGATGCCGATGTTATACAGGCAGACGGCGGAACGAGAACGGCAAGCATCTGCGGCGGCTTTGCGGCTTTGTCCGATGCGGTTGAAAAATTAATTGCAAACGGTACATTAAAAGAAAATCCTATAATTGAGCCTGTAGGTGCGATTTCTGCAGGAATTATAAACGGTGAAGTCAGACTGGATTTGGATTATGAAGAAGATTCTCATGCTCAGGTTGATTCAAATGTGGTTTTGACTAAAAGCGGAAAAATCGTTGAATTCCAGACTACAGCGGAAGGTAATCCTTACGATTATGAACAAATGTTAGAAATTTTTAAAATTGCAAAGAAAGGAATTGATGAAATTATTGCAATGTACTAAAAAGTTTGTTATAATTTTATTACGTAAAGGTTAGTACATGAAAAAAAATATATTGACTGTATGTTTAATCGTTTCTCTCGGTGTTCCGGCTTTTGCCGGCGATAACGCTTTCAATTCTTTTTTTGAAAGCTGGTGGAGCTTCAATAAAAGTGTTGATACTAAAATAGCGCTTTTGCAAAAGAAAAATGAAAAACAGCAGCAAAAGTTTGAAGCCAAAAAGAAAGAACGCGAGCAGAAAATTCTTGAACAGCAGAAAAAACGTCAGGAAGTTTATGACGCTAATCAGAAACGATTGGAAGAAAAACGAGAACAGTTAAGAAAACTGTTGGAAGAATAAGGAGAAAAAACATGAAAAAAACTTTAATTGCATCACTGGTAATTATGTTTGCCGCAACTGCAGGCTTTGCAGGCCCTTTAGGCGACTGGGCTCAGCAGACAACCGACAAAATTAACAAAAAAGAAGCTGAAATGGAACAAAGACAGGACGCTTACAAAAAACAGCAAGAACAGGCTAGACTTGAAAGAGAAAGACAACAAGCCGAACAGCAGAAAAAACGTGAAGCTGTCCAGAAGAAAATTGAACACAAAAAGAAATTGTGGAATGAATTAATCAGTGAATAATTTAAAAATGCCCGCTCTTAAGAGCAGGCATTCATTTTTTATTCAAGCATGTCGTATGCTTTTTTGATTTCCTGAATATCCTGCCACATAAGCCATTTAGGCCCGCCTTTTTCTCTTGAGTCGTTTCTTAAAAGGTAAGAAGGGTGAAAAATCGGCATCATTTTTGAAAAATTTGGCCCTTCCAACCAGCGTCCGCGGATTTTTGTAATCCCCTGAGTTGTTCCGAGAATCGAATTAACCGCAACACGTCCGCAAAGAAGAATTATTCTCGGCTTTAATATTTCAATTTGTGCATCAAGGTATTCTCTGCAGGCAAGTTTTTCTTCAGGCAGCGGATCACGGTTTTGGGGCGGACGGCATTTGATTGTGTTGCAGATATATACATCTTTTCCCCGTGATAAACCGACTGATGCAAAGATTTTATCAAGCAGTTGTCCCGCTTTTCCTACAAAAGGTACGCCTTTTTGATCTTCATAGTATCCGGGAGCTTCTCCGATAAGCATTAATTTATGATTCGGAACTCCGCCGGAAAACACGACATTGGTTCTTGTGTTGCACAGACTGCATTTTTGGCAGTTCAAACATTTTTGACGAATTTTTTCAAGTTGTTCTTCTGCGTTTTCGGACATATTTACCCTTTTTCCGGTACAAGTACGGAAATTACCGCGTTGTTGATATTAAGATACTTTCTTATTGAATTTTCAAGATCTTCAATTGTAATACCTTCAAGGTCATTGAGATAATGCTCTATAATTTTCAAATCTCCGCATACGGTTGTAAAGTAACCTATATTTTCACCGATTTCAGATACGGTTTCCGCAGAGTAGGCGAATTTTGATTTGGATTTTTTCTTTGCCTTTAAAAGTTCGTCGCCGGTTATTTTGACGGTTAAAAGATTTGAAAGTTCTTCTTTTATGAGGTTCAAGGCTTCTTCTTTCCTTTCCGGTTTAAAGTTTGCCTGTATAAAGAAATTATTGCCGTCTTTAAATTGGTAGTGTTCGGAATTTATCATGTTGAACACCGGATTTTCGGGTTTTTCAATAAGATTCCGGTAAAGTCTTGAACTTGTTCCGTCGCCGAAAATTATACTTATCAAATCAAGGCAGATTGTTTCTTTTAAATCACTCGCTTTCGGGCCGAGCCAGCCGAACATTGCATAGGAAGTATTTATGTGAGATGTTTCTTCTGTATATTTGGTTTCACTGACCGGCATGTCAGGTTCATTTGTGATTTTTATGCTGTTTTGTCTGCCTTTAAAGTCAAATTCTTTTTCAATTTTGTTGAGAATTTCTTCATGGTTAAAATCACCTACAACGATGGTCGTCATGTTTTCCGGCGTGTAAAATGTTTTGTAATAATCCATTATATCTTCGCGGGTTAGCTGCGAAATGATTTCCGGAGTCCCGATTACGTCGCGTTTATAAGGGTGTTTTGTATACATGTTAAAGTTGCATGTATTATAAACCTTTGTCCAGGATTGATCCTTGCGCATTCTAATTTCTTCAATTACGACATGACGTTCGCGTTTGTCGGTTACGTTCGGATCGTTAACATCAAACGGCGCGCCGATTTCATCATAAGGAAGCACAGGGTCAAGCATCATATCCGCATGAAGTTCTATCGCAAGGTTTAAATCGCAGCAGTTTTCGCCTTTCGGTAAGGTTACGTAATAGAAAGTATAATCTTTCCAGGTGGCTGCATTTACGATTGCACCTTTGGCTTCAAGTGTTCTGTCAAACTCGCCGGCTTTATGTTTGTGTGTGCCTTTGAACATCAAATGTTCAAGAAAGTGTGAAATCCCGTTGTTTTTGTCGGTTTCGTTTATTGAACCTGTTTTGACCCAGGTGCTCACGTTGGCAAGGATTCCTTCTTTATGTGCCAGAACTATGGTGTGGCCGTTTGCTCGTTTATATACTTCTACATCTTGTGTTAAAAACGGATATTTTATTTTTTGCATATTACCTCTCATAAATTCATTATATCCCAAAAATCTTTTTTTAGGTTATAATAATTCTATGGATGTTATTGAGCGTTTGAAAAATAAGGTTGTGGTTTCTGTACAGGCGATGCCGAGCGAGCCTTTGTATCTTGAAAAATGCATGGCCGCAATGATGAAATCAGTTGTAAAAGGCGGAGCGGGCGGACTTCGTGTCGCAGGGGTGCGCGATGTCAGAAACGCAAAAACTCTGTTTGATGTTCCGGTTATCGGAATTACAAAACCCGATGTTATTCCGGCGAATTACAAAGAAATTGTTTATATAACGCCGACACTTGAGGATGTGATTTCACTTGTGGATGCAGGAGCCGATGTGATAGCTTTTGACGGAACACAGCGTCCGCGCCCGAATAAGGCTTCTTTGCAGGAGATGATTAAATATATCCACATAAATAAAAAAATTGCGATGGCTGATATTTCAACCTTTGAAGAAGGTGTTAAAGCCGCCGAACTCGGGGCTGATATTTTGTCGACAACGCTTGCCGGATATACTCTTGAGTCAAAAGATTCTCCTCAGGGGCCTGATATTCCTCTTCTTGCAAGGCTTGCAAAAGCGGTTAACATACCGGTTGCGCTTGAGGGCAGAATTTGGGAGCCTGAAGAAGTTGACAAAGCCTTTGAAGCCGGTGCACACTGTGTTGTGATAGGTTCGGCAATTACACGTCCGCAGTTGATTACAAAGCGTTTTGTCCAGAGGGGGAAATAGTGAAAAAGGCTCTTGCAATTGATGTAGGCGGAACAAAAATATACAATACAATTATTGATGAAAGCGGCAGTATAATCTCTGATATTGAAAAACATTCCACGCCGAAAAATTATAACGAAATTTTGAATATATTCAGGTCAATAATAAAAAAATACGAAAACGAAGTTGATGTTGTTGCATTTTCAACATGCGGTGCCGTAAATAATGCCAATAACAAAATTCTCGGTTCAACCGGAAACATTGCAAAAGAGTATCCGTTGACCGATTTTTCTTCATTATCAACAAAACCTGTATTTCTTGAAAACGATGCAAACTGTGCTGCCTGGGCAGAATATCAAATCGGGGCATCAAAAGGTTGTGCAAATTCTGTCATGCTTACTCTCGGAACAGGCGTCGGCGGCGGAATTATAGTGGACGGCAAACTTCTTAAAGGCAAAAACGGTGCAGCCGGCGAAATGCATTTTAAAATGCGTACGGATAAACACAGAAAATGCACCTGCGGTTCGTGGGATTGTTTTGAAATTTACTGTTCGGGTACCGGATTGAAATTGACCGGCCAAGAGATTTCCAAAAAAACGGATATTACAACCTATGATATTATTGAAGGAAAAGAATCCGGTGATGCGGTTATGACGGAAATTTTTAACAGATGGCAAAATGATATTCTGGAAGGGCTTATCGGACTTGCAAATATATTTGATCCGGATGTCATTGTCCTGTCGGGTTCTATGGCTCAATTTGTTGATACGGAATTTTTAACATGTGCGGTTAACAAAGAAATAGTAACCACACCGACAAAAGTTGTTAAGGCTGCAGCCGGCAATTATTCAGGCATGATTGGTGCCGCGCTTCTGGCATTCGGAAAGGATTTTTAAGTGGGAAAAGCAAAGAAAAGAAGTTTACATCTGGGAATTAATGACAGATTTTCAAAGCTGTCAAGAGAAGAAGCAGTTGAAACTGTTGTTGAAATGCTGGATTCAGGCAGCAACGAGGATGTTTACGGACTTGTAACCCTGTTCGGGCTTACTGCGGAAGAAATCCTTGAAGCCGGCGCAAGTTATGAGTCAGTTTTAGGTTTGGGTAGTATTTTGAAATGAAAAGAGATTTTAAATTCTGGTGGAATTGTTCAAGAGCTTTTGCATTGCCGGTTACAGTTATGTCTTGGCTTGTTGTTTTTATTTTTGCAATTGACGGTAATATTTTTAACGGTATTTTAGCGCTTTTCGGTGTGTGTTTTGCCCACCTTGCAACGAATATTTTTGATGATTACAACGATTATAAAATTCTTTCTAAGGATGAAAAATACCTTAAATCCGCGCAGATTTGCAAATGTAAATTAATTACCGACGGAGTTATTTCGCACAAAGGAATGCTTGCGGCAGGTATTGTATGCTGCCTTATTGCGGCGGTTATAGGTGCGCTGCTTGCGTATCTTGCAGGTGCGGGCGTTATTTTGGTTGCGGGAATTGCGGCTGTATTTGTTCTTTTTTATTCAAAATTTACATTAATAGGACTTGGTGAATTTGCTGTGGGAATGACCTACGGGCCTTTGCTTTTTGAAGGTGTTTATTATGTTATGACCGGACATTTTTCAAAAGAGGTTTTGATACTTTCTTTTGCGGTTGTAATGTTTGTAATTGCGTTTTTATACGCTCATACGGTGCTCGATTACGACGGGGATTTGTGTTC
Source organism: Candidatus Gastranaerophilales bacterium (assembly GCA_944323995.1). GTDB lineage: Bacteria > Cyanobacteriota > Vampirovibrionia > Gastranaerophilales > Gastranaerophilaceae > SIG32. Next base: position 47,290 of record CALUUN010000005.1, read on the forward strand.
GCATAAAAAAACTCTTGCATGTTCTTTTAAAAATAAAAATGATGCATTAAAAGCTCTTATCGCTTTTTATATTGCAGGTTATTTGTTTATTGCGTTGTTTGCGTTTACTTCGCATAATTTTGTTGTTCTTGCATCTTACATTACAATTCCGCTTGTTTACCTTTTGTATAAATCAATGAAGGTTTACAATTCGGATAAAAAGTTTGTACCCGAGGTTTTCTGGTGGAACTATCCGCTCGGAAACTGGGAGCATATCACTGAAGAAGGTACGCAGAGCTTTTATCTGAGGCTTTATCTTGCAAGAAATATTAACACTTATTTTACTTTAATTATTTGTTTGGCTCTGGTGCTTGAAAAAATATTTTAATTTATGTTACTCTTAAATATGAAATGAGTACAAATCAATCAATCAAACCTGTTACAACAAAAGTAAATTCATCAGGCCGTCTTGAAATCGGAGGGTGTGACCTTGTTACGCTTGCGGAAAAATACGGAACCCCGCTTTATGTTATTGATGAAAAAACATTGAGAAGTATTTGTAACGATTATAAAAAATCTTTTTCCGCTTATTCAAAGATTAAAATGATGTACGCATCAAAGGCTCTGTGTACGCTTGCGACTTCAAAAATCATAGCGGATGAGGGTTTTGGATTTGACGTTGTGTCCGGCGGAGAGATGTATACTGTTTACAAATCAGGTGTTGATATGTCGAAAGTTTTGTTTAACGGCAATAACAAGTCATACGACGAATTAGTTCTCGGTTTGGAATTGGGTGTCGGAAGAATTTCGGTTGATAATTTTTTTGAACTTTCGCTTTTAAATGAAATTGCAAAAGACAAAACCGTTGACATTCTTTTGCGAATTACTCCCGGAATTGAATGCCATACTCATGAATATATTCAAACCGGCCACCTTGATTCAAAATTCGGGTTTGATTTAACTCAAATTGACGAGGCGGTTGAACTTATTTTAAATGAATATAACAATCTGAATCTGCGCGGTTTGCATGCACATATCGGCTCCCAAATTTTTGAAACGTCAGTGTATGGAGATGAAATAGAAATTCTTGTAAAAGAAATTGCGCGGCTTAATGAAAAATTCGGACTCAATCTTGATGAAATAAATATAGGCGGCGGACTCGGGGTTAAATATACAGGAGCGGATAATCCGCCTTCTACTGATGAAATTGCAAAAATAATTATTGAAAGATTAAATTCCGCTATTGAAAAATATAAAATAAATCCGCCGGTTTTGTATATTGAGCCCGGAAGAAGTATAATTTCAACCTCGGGTGTGACTTTATATACAATCGGAAGTTCAAAACAGGTTCCAAAAGGCACAAAATATGTTGCAATTGACGGCGGAATGGCCGATAATCCGCGGCCTTCAATGTACGGAGCGGAATATTCAGCTCAAATTGCAAATAAGCCGGATGAAACTTCAACTTTACAAAAGGTAACAATTGCCGGAAGATTTTGTGAATCAGGTGATATTTTAATAAAAAATATTAATCTCCCGAATCCTGAAGAAGGCGATATACTGTGCGTTTTCAACACAGGTGCATACAATTATTCCATGGCGTCAAATTATAATCGTGTGCAAAAATCAGCCATGGTACTTGTAAATAATTCACAATCTGATATTATAGTAAATAGAGAGACATTGGAAGATTTGGTTTCTCATGATTTGATTCCAAACAGGTTAATATGATTTCTGAAATTTCAACTTATGTTCAAAGTTTAATAGCATCAATGGAATTGTCGTTCAACTGGACAAATATGGTTGAAATTTTTGTCATATTCCTTATCCTGTGGTTTTTCTATAAAAAATTTATCAAAAATACACAGTCCGAAAAATTTGTAAAAGGTGCATTTTTCCTTATTTTTCTCTGGATATTCAGTGAAATTCTTATCCGGTTTGATTTAAGAATTCTCGGCGTGTTTTTAAAAGCAATTGTAACAGTTGTATCTTTGAGTTTGATAGTCATATTCCAGCCTGAACTCAGGAGATTTCTGGGATTTTTGGGACAGGTTGACTTTATAAATAAACTTTTTGACAACTCCAACAAAAAAAATGACGATAAAAGAATTGACGTTATAAAAGAAATCATTGAATCGGTAAAATATTTTTCCAAATCTCATACGGGTGCGCTCATTGTGTTCCAAAGCGATTTAAGCAATACATACTATGATGTCGGAACGGTTTTGAACGCAGATGTTTCAACCGAGCTTCTGCTGACTATTTTCCACCCGAATACACCGCTTCATGACGGTGCTGTTGTTATTAACGGAGATAAAATAATTTCGGCGGGGGTTCTTTTGCCCTTGACCGAGGATCCGAAACTCAGCTGGAAATACGGCACCCGCCACCGTGCGGCAATCGGTATGACCGAGGTAAGTGATGCCGCTTGTCTTGTGGTTTCTGAAGAAACAGGCGATGTTTCAATTTCGCTTGACGGAACTTTGAAAAAGTATGATGATCTTGTAACCTTAAAAGCTGATTTGGAAAGTATTCTGGGTGTCAAAACAACTGATGAAAAGACCAAAAGAACAGTATTTAATATAAATAATTTTATCAAGAAGAAGTAGTATGCACAAAAAAAAATTACCGTTAAAAATCAAAATAGCTTTATTTTTCAGAAAAATTTTGTTTCTGACTGTCGGGGCATTTATTGCCGCGGCAGCAATTGAGGGATTCCTTTTGCCCAATAATATTATTGACGGCGGTATTATCGGTATTTCTATGATAGCCAATTATCTGACAGAAGTTAATTTAGGCTTGCTGGTATTTTTGATTAATTTCCCGTTTATATGTCTTGCTTTCACCAAAATGGGGAAATTTTTTGTGCTGCAGACTTTTTATGCGGTAAGTATATTTTCGCTCGCATTGAACCTTATCCACGGACATCAGGCTACGGATGACCTTCTGCTTGCAACTGTTTTCGGCGGAATAGTTCTCGGAACCGGTGTCGGTATAATTTTGAAAAATGAAGGTTCGCTTGACGGAACCGAAATCCTTTCGCTTGTTTTGTCAAAAAAATGGGGATTTTCGGTCGGTGAATTTATAATGGGAATGAATATTTTTATTTATTGCGGTGCAGGGCTTGTTTTCGGCTGGGGCAAGGCAATGTATTCAATGCTTACATATTTCATTGCGTTCAAGGTTATTGATATTGTGCTCGAAGGTCTTAACAGTTCAAAATCCGTTGCCATTATAAGTGACAGATCTGAGGAAATAGGTCAGGCTTTGATTGAAAAACTTGATATCGGGATTACCTATCTTTACGGTCAGGGCGGTTATTCCGGAATTGATAAAAAAATGATTTACTGCATTATTTCACGTCTTGAAATGTCGCAGATGAAAGAAACAATCAAAGAAATTGACCCGACTGCATTAATTGCGGTTGTTGATGTGCATGAGGCATACGGCGCAAGATTAAAAAGAAGAATTAAGATATAACAATATCTTTACATATGGACAATTTCGTGAAAATATAATATACTTTGTTTATAGAGGTAAGTAAATGGCTAAAAATATTGATACGGTTCCTATAGAAGTCAGCATTTTGACTGTTGATCATGACATCAAAGGTATTGTTCATGTTTCTAAATACACAAATACAAACAGAGAATTGACTGATTTGTTAAACGATAAAGAACGCAGATTTCTGGCAGTTACAAATGCCGAAATTTATCCGCGTAATGCCAATCAATCTCCGCGGAGATATAATTTTCTTGAAATTCATATGGACTATGTTCTTATGGTGCATCCGTCGGCTCAGGCCGTATTTAAGGATTCAGGCAAAACTCAGGAGGATATTGCCCGTTTCCGTGATTTAAGAATTAAGTTAAACCAGACAAAACCTTTTTAAATGAAAGCTCTCTTAGTTGATCATGTTAATAGTGCTGCGGTAGAAATACTTAAAAATGCAGGGATTGAAACAGTTGTTCTGCCTCCGTTAAATGAAAACGACCTGTGCGGAATAATCGGTGATTTTGATGCAATTCTTCTGCGTAATCTTACCTATATTACGGAAAAAGTTATAAAATGCGCCAAAAATCTGAAAATTATAGGCCGCGTCGGGGCAGGACTTGACAATATTGACTTGAGTGCGGTTGAAAAATCCGGAATTAAACTGATTAATTCACCTGACGGTAATACGATTGCAACGGCGGAACACACAATGGCTCTTATGCTTGCTCTGTCAAGACATATTCCGGCCGCCTGTAATTCGGTTTTTGAAGGCAAATGGGAGAGGTGCAGATTTACCGGAAATGATTTGTTCGGCAAAACATTGGGAATAATCGGTTTCGGCAGAATAGGTTCAAGAGTTGCCAATCTTGCAAGTGCTTTCGGAATGAATGTAATTGTTTATTCAAGAAGGCCGGCTGCCGGATTTCAAAGTTTTAATTCTCTTGAAAAATTTTTGCCGCTTTGTGATTTTATATCTATTCATCTTCCTAAAACAGCGGAAACCTCCGGCATGATTAATTACGAAATGATAAAACACATGAAAAAAGGTGTTAAAATTATAAATTGCTCCCGCGGCGGTATTGCCCCCGAAAAAGACCTTGCTAAAGGACTTGACAGCGGTATAATCTCAGGAGTTGCAACAGATGTATTTGAAAATGAACCTGATATAAGCAGCTCAGTGTTATTGAATTATCCCGAAAAAGTCATTGCCGTTCCGCATCTGGGCGCAAATACAATTGAAACACAGATAAAAGTGGCATCCGAAATAGCTTCTCAAATCGCGGATTACTTATTGATGTGAAGCGTGTTTGTAGCGTTCTATTAAATTCGTTTCGGTATTTTCGGCATTTGAATTTTTCTGAGCGCCCTTCATTGAAGGATGTTCACTGTACGTATTTTTTGTTTCTGGATGGGTAACTGCGGGTTTGTCATTTTTGCTCATCCATGCTTTAGTTTTATCCGCAAGCGGTGTAGCAATGAACGGAACGATAACACGTTTTCCGACAATTGTAGCGGCAGCAAGGGATGTTACGTAACTGAATGCATCTTCCGCTACTTTTCTTGTTTTGCCGAAGGCTTCATGGAATTGCGGGCCGGTCATTCCTTTGCAGGAATCAATATTCTTAACCAGTGCCTGATAGCCTTTTTGTGCGGATCTGCTGTTGAATACTTTGCCGAACAATGCGTTAAACATTTTCTTTTGAACATTTTTGTTTGAAACAGTAAAGAACATCAAAAGCTGCATTGCTATCATTAATCCGCCGTTTGCAAGGTCTAATGCCGCAACGAATTTACGTTTATCATCGGGGATTTTTTTGTTATTCAAACTCTGTTTAACATACAGATAACATCCGTAACCGTCCCTTAAGACAATTGATACAACGCCCAGTCCGTTTACGAAGTTTCTGTTATCTTTGTAATACTGGTTGCAAATGTTTTTTGAAACTTTTGTTTTTGCCAAACCGTTAACTGCCCAGTGCAGCGGTTTTTCTACGATTTTTCCTACGCTGCTCATGATTTCACCTCGGCATTTTTATTAGCTTTTTCAACCATTTCTTTTGATACATTATTGTGTTTTTTGTTTGAAAGATTCGGGAAAGCCCAGTCCATGAATCTCGGATATATCCAGTTCAAAAGACTGCAGGTAATCGGGAGCATACACAATGCAACGATTAAACCTGTTTGTGCTTTAAATCCTGAACGATTTCGTTTTACGCCTTCTTTATATGTGTCCGCAACCTGTTTTGCAAAGTCTTTTACGTATTCTTCAAGTCTTGACTTCTGATTTGCGGATTTGATCATCTGAATTTTATCTTTGATATACTTATCAGCCTGCGCAACAGTCATCTCACCGCTGCTGGTTTTTGCTTTGATGTCGTTTAGTACGTCGAGCATGCGGCTTATGGCATTTTGTCTGGGGGCTATTCTTTCGTCAAATATGAATTTTGAAATTTCAGCGTCGCTGCCCAGTTTGCTGTATATATTCAAATCTTCAATCATGCCGGACAACTTGCCTTTAACAGGGCCTAATGATTTGCCGCTCAGACGGCCTTTAACTTCTTTTACAAGATTGATTAATTCCGGATTGGCATTGTTTCTGCGTAATTCTTTAATTTCGCGGTTCAGGAACTTTCTGTATTGTCTTGCGGCGCTTGCGCTGCCCGGTTTTTCGCGGGTCAAAAGTTCATCCAGTTTTTTATTCAAGCCGGTTAAGAGTTTTTTTGATTCGGCAGGATGGGATTTGTAGAATCTTGCACGCTCAATTTTTTTAGGAGCTTTAACTTCCAGACATTTTTTGAATTCGTCATCCTGTTTTTTAATCAATTTGTCAAGCGTATCTTGAGTTGCTTTTTTAAATATCGGGTCGTCTTCGGTAATTATAATCGGTTTTCCGTCTTTTGTCGGAATTTCGATTTTTCCGTTTTTAATCATTTCAACTAATTTTGCCGACTGATCTTTTTGAGCTTGATCGACAGCTTTTTTAACCGCTTCTTTATCCCAGTCCGGATGTAATTTTTTAATCTGTTTGGTAAGATATTTTGCATCCTGGAATAATGTTGTATTCAAATGTTGAGGCAGAGAGCCTTCATTCGACCATTTGGAAATCAATGTGTTAAACGGAACAACTGCAGCGGCCTGTGTGCCGATTGCAAGTACGGCCGAAACGGGCTGTCTCCAGGCTGAATATGTTCTCGTGTCTTTATCGGTTTTGGAAAGCGGGTTCCATTTTATAAATATCGGGGCGACTAAACCTGTACCAACCGAGTTAAATATGGTATTGAAAACTTCACCTTCCTGCTTTTTGATGAAGTCCATAAACTTGAATCCGTTTCCCATCATGCCTTTTAATGTTGAAACTATCACATCAGTGGATACTTTCTGTATCGGGGCGCCGATGGCTCCCTGAAAACTCGGTGCTGCGAAACTGCGGGTTTTCTTTGCCGCATCGCGGTAAACACCTGAATAATTGTTATTTATTTTTTCCACTTTCATAATATCTACCTACAAACACCTTCTATATATATAGAGTCTTTAACAAAAATAAAATTGCTATCAGATCTCATCAATATGAAGTTTTGTTAACAAATTCGGACGATAAATAAACCATCCGTCGGAAACGGTTATTAACTTTACTGCAGAAAATATTAACTTCCATCCCTGTCCGATTAACGGATACACATCTATTATACATCATCAAGCCGTGTGTCAAGTATCGTAACACTTGAAAAAAATTCAGGAAGTTATAAAATATATACAAAAAGGAAATTAATCATGATTATAGATAACGTAAAAAGATTTGTAACTTCAGCCAATACGATTAAAATATCGGCACTTATCGGCTTTACTGTTTTAATGACTGCGGTAATTGCGTCACAGAATTATTTTTTCCAGAATATTATTGAAAACGGAATAAGCAAACGCGATATTATTGCGCAAAAGACTTTGACCGTGGTTGATGTTAAAAGAACCGAACAGCACAGAAAAGAAGTCGCATCAAAAGTTGAGCCGGTGTTAACGGCTGCCGAGGATGAATTTATTAAGACAAATCTTGTGACAATGGAAAATTCAATTGTCCAGATACGTAAAAAAGATACAATGAATTCGGTAAAACTTGAGGAACTAGGAATCCTGCTTGATTTGTCCGGAAACCCGAGAAAAGATTTTATAACGACCTTTTTGTTGAAATCGGATGATGCAAGCCTTCATGAAGTTTTTGACAAAGCTAACATGACTCTGGACAAAATTCTTCGTGCCGGTATAAGTGAAAAAGATTATGAGAATAATGATATTCACCTGCTGGTTGCAAATAATATGGTTTCAAATGTTTCAAAGCGTCAGATATCGGTTATAAGTGCGCTTTTAGAACAGGTTATTGTACCGAACCTTGTGGTTGATGAATTTGCTACCGAAATTGCAAGAAAAAATGCGATGAATTCGGTTAAACCATACGAAATAACTTTCCAGAAAGGTGACAAAATTCTGTTTGACGGAGAGCCTGTCACACGTTTGAAACGCGATGCACTCAGACAGGCCGGATATAACGTCTATGAACTTAACTGGCAGGGACTTGCGGCAATATATATTCTGGTATTTCTGGCAACAATTATGTTTCTCGGGTATATGAAATTTTTTGAGAAAAAATTCTTAGAACCCAATTACCTTGCGATTTCCGCTGTTTTATCAATAATCGTTGCACTTATTGCAACGGTCATGCCTACGGGATTTTCGCCATATATACTGCCTATTCCGGCGTATGTAATCATAATGTCGATATTTTTAAATCCGCGTGTTGCATGTATTGCGACGGTTATTCTGGCATGTGTACTTGCAACGGGCGCCCAGTATGATATTCAGTGGCTCATAACATTTATTTTGCTGGGTATGGTTTCTATGATTACGCTTTCACAAATCAGATTTTCAAGAAGATTTGACCTTATAAAAACAGGATTTCACATTTCTCTTGCGGGTCTTGTGATTGTTTTGAGCATATATTTAATTGAAAAATGTCTTATTGATGTAAGCAATATAATGATTTTGCAAAACTGTGTTTTCATATTTTTAAACGGCATATTAAGTTCAATAATTGCTTTGGGGCTTTTCCCGATATTTGAAAGCTGGTTTAAAATTATCACTCCGTACGGACTTGCAGAGCTTGCGGATCACAATCAGCCGTTATTGAAGCGTTTGCAGTTTGAGGCGCCAGGAACTTACCACCACAGCCTTATGGTGTCTAATCTTTGCGAGGCGGCTGCGGAAGCTATCGGAGCAAATCCTATTCTCGCACGTGTCGGTGCGTTTTATCATGATATCGGAAAACTCAAACGTCCGCTGTTTTTTGTTGAAAACCAGTCCTATTTCGGAATTGAAAACCCGCACCAGAAACTTAATCCCAGATTAAGCAAGATGGTTATCACAGCCCATCCGAAAGACGGTGTCGAGCTTGCAAAAGAATACGGGCTGCCGCCGGTAATTCATAATTTTATTCTCCAGCATCACGGAGAAGGGCTTGCAAGCTATTTTTACAATCAGGCGGTTCAGGAAGAAGGCTTGGAAAACGTAAAAGAAGAGCAGTTCAGGTACACAGGCCCAAAACCCAACACAAAAGAAACCGCAATATTGATGATTGCGGATGCCGTGGAATCTGCGGTACGTTCTTTGAAAAACCCGACGCCCGAAGAAATTGAAAAAATAATAGACAAAATTATAGTTGAAAGATTGAACGATACTCAGCTTGCGGACAGTCCGCTGACCCTGCATGATTTGAAGGTTATAGCGGCGACTTTCAGCAGAATTTTACGCGGTATGCAGCACAACAGAATTAAGTATCAGGAAAATCTGGCGGAAGAATTCGGCAAAAACAAGATTATAATGCCGAACAAAACGCTTGATGCGGATTTGGAAAATAAGATTAAACAGCTGGAACAACGCAGTGACGAAAACAAAGATTAATGTGTTTAGTGAAAATATTTTCAGCACCCGCGAGATTAATGAAAGAAAATTCATAAATATCGCCAAAAAGGTTCTGCGGTTTTATTTGTCTGAAATTTTTGAAAAATCATGTCTTGCCGGATACGATTTCAACACGATTTCTTTTGATTTTTTGTACTGTGACAGCAAAAAAACTCATGAGATTAACAAAGAATACAGAAACAAAGATTATCCGGCGGATATTATAACTTTTGCGATATTTGCGGACAGCGAAGAAAAATTTATTTTTGACGGTGAAATTAATCTGGGCGAAGTCATAATAGCAATTGATAAAGTCGAAGAAGAAGCACGGAAAAAAGGTACGGGATTTGATTATGAACTTGCGTTTTTAATCAGTCACGGCATAATGCATCTTTTAGGATTTGACCATCAAACGGAAGAAGACTATAATTTTGTTGTAGGAATGCAGAATACGGCTCTGGAAGGTATTTTATTATGAGTAAATTCAAATCGCAGGGATTTTTTAATACATTCAAAAACGCCCGCAAAGGACTCCGGCTTGTTTTAAAAAGCGAGGTTAATATACGAGTGCATTTTTGCGCCGCGTTATTAATTCTTCTTGCAGCGATTTTACTTGAATTTTCCGCAACAAAAATCTGTGTGCTGCTTTTAACAATTTCTGCCGTAATTTGTGCGGAAATGGTTAATTCCGCAATTGAATTTTCACTTGATGCGGTTTTTCATAACAAATATTCAAAACTTGTAGGCATGGCAAAAGATATTGCGGCGGGCGCAGTTATGTTTACAACGTTCATTGCGGTTGCAATAGGGCTTTTGCTTTTTCTGCCGCCGATTTTTGATTTACTTATAAAATAAAAAGTCTTAAGCATTGCTCAAGACTTTATAAACCACATTTCTTTCTTTATTTCTTTATTTCTAGTTATTGCTTAATACTAATCTGAATGTCGCAAGATTTTTGATGGAAAGCATTTTGTGCTTGTTATGCTGTTCGTCAGCAATATTGAAGATGCGGATTATACGCTGAATTTCTTCAAGATCTTTTCTTGATTCGATTTTGTAGACGTTATTAATCGGATCTGATACTACTGACATCATTGTGTTTAATTCTTGTTCTTTCATTGAGTTATCCTCTTTCCAACCTGTATATTTTAATAAAGGATTTGTTCAATGAAAAATTGCTTTTTTAATCCGGTACGTTGTAACATTTGTTTACAATGAAAAATTTTGCTTAACAGCATTCTTTTTTAGCTTTTTTCCAGAGTTTGTCAAATTCTTCAAACGAATATTGTTCAAGTGGTTTTACGGCTAATTCTTCCATTTTGCGGAAACGTTTTTCAAATTTTTTGTTTGATTTTAAAAGCGCCTGTTCTGCATCGAGCTTATTCCAGCGAGCGAGATTTACGACGGCAAAGAGTATGTCGCCGAGTTCTTCTTCCATATGTAATTTATCATGTTCAAGGCATGCTTGTTTAAACTCGTCAAATTCGGAAAAGATGCATTCATACAGAGATTTTTCATCCGGCCATTCAAACCCGGTTTTGACCGCTCTTTTGCTGATTTTTTGCGCACTCATCAGAGCTGACTGTGACTTTGAAATCCCGTCCATTGCGGATTTTCTGTGCGGTTTTTCTTCGGCTTTGAGTTTGTCCCAGTTGTCGAGAATCTCTGCGGTGGAGCTTACTTTTGTCGTCCCGAAAACGTGCGGGTGGCGGTGAATTAATTTATCTTTAATACCTTTTGCAACATCATCTATGTTAAATTCATTTTCTTCCGAGGCAATTTGTGCATGCAAAACAACCTGCAAAAGCACATCGCCGAGTTCTTCTTTCAAATGAACCATGTCGTTGTCATCAATGGCGTCAACGGCCTCATAGGCTTCTTCAAGCATGTTCGGCCTGAGAGAATAATGGGTTTGCTCTCTGTCCCACTTGCAGCCGTCAGGTGCGCGCAAACTCCGTATTACTTCAATTAATTCTTCTAAATTTTCATATCCCATATTAAAATTTTATCACAAATTCCAACTAAAGTTTATATTAATATATTAAAGAATACACCAAAAGGTGGATTTCATATCCTGATACTATGTTATTCTATATGTGTGAATAGTTAGAGAGAGGTATACATTAATGGCAATAATTGCAAAGATCGGTCAGGTTCTCAACACACCTATCAGTGTAGGAAAGACAGTAAAGCATTCATCAAACCCCTTTGCCCCGTCAACTTTTAAGGGCAATGTGTTAACTGCTGACGTATTTGAAACAAAAGCAGCTAAACCGTCTTTAAAAGACAAATTAAAATTAAGCGCATTTGTCGGATCTATCGGCGATGCATTCCCGACATTCCGCAAAGGTATTGAATCAGTTGCTGCATTCGGCAACAGAATGAAACAGGGATTTTCATCAGCTATAAGCAAAATTAACGAAATCGGCAGCATGGAAGTTTCCATTGATTTTGCCACTCCGGCTAAGGCTATCAAATCAGGATTTGAATCCATGGTAGATAATTACAGTGTACAAAAGCTCAGAAAACAGGATGTCAATTCGTTGGAATCAATGTGGAAAGAGTTGTCAGGATTAAACATTGCAGCATAGGGAGGATAGAAAATGAAAGATAACAGAAAAGTAAGAAATATTATAGAAGCATTATGTTTGCACGAAGATCCTGACTCAATCAGAGTTTTGGAACAAATGGGAACAAATTCATCCGATGATGAAATCAGAGAATTGACAGCACGTGCACTTGTCAGAAAAAATATGCATGACTCGCTCGCTGTAGCTATCACAAACAAAGGCAAAGGCATTAACGATATGTCCACAGTAGTTGCAATGAGCACAATCAATGAGCTTTTGGCTCTTGATAATAAAGAAGAAGCAATCAGAGTTTTGACAGATACGGTTGAAATGCATTCTGATGAAGAAGTCAGAGAAAATGCACGTTCGGTAAAAGCTCTGATGGCTTTGAGCTAAATAAATCCTTAATCTATAGTTTGGTAACACAAGAGGTTCGTCAATTGACGAACCTCTTTGTGTTATTCTTTACATATTGCTATTCCGTTAGCTGTGTTGTGGTTGCAAAAATAAGTTCCAGGGCCGCGATAAAATTTACCACAATTTCCATAATAATCATATCTGTGATTATCTCCCACCCACATTATTGGTGAGTTGCTAGGTGCTTCACTAAAAGCGGTCATTAACTTATTAAAATGATTCGTCGAATTTTTCAAACTGTAGTATTCATTAAATGTCGGCATGTTTTTAGTGCCATCGCATGCTTTAACCGCGCCCGCCCAATAGTCTTCATCATATCTACAGCCTTTTTCAATACCATATCTGCCACTTTTGAACATTTCCTGACATTCAGCATAAGTTACAGGTTCAGGATAAAATGGTTTGCCGTAGCAGATGCCGTCTTTTTCAATGAAGCATTCGTGTTTTAATGAATTAACATTTATAGAGCCGATATCTTTATCTGATGTGTTTGGTTTTGCAAATCCTGTTACATCGTATAAAATTGCTATGCTTGAAGCTGTTGATGCAAATCTGTTATTATATGGCTCCTGTTTCGTTTGCGGATTGTATGCAATGAGTGCGTTTACGCCGTTTGCAAATTGTACAGCTACTGTTTCTGTGCCCCAATCTTTTTGACCCATGTCTTCTGCATTTTTTATTTTTTCAATTTCAATGGCTTCTGAATCTTCATTCCATACTACGGTGTCGGAAAAGCACTCTGTAATATTTTTATTGTTACATATTTTGGTTATTTTTATATATTTTTTTAATTCATTTATAAAATCTGTCGTAGATGCATATCCTGCAAGTTCTCCTGCTATATTCATCTGATCAGTCGCAACTTTTAGTCTTTTTTCAAAAATATCCTTGGCTGTATCCCATGCCTTTTCCTGATAATTTTGTATTAAAGTCGGGATTGTTAATGCCGCCACTATACCTATGATTGCAAGAGTTATCAGTACCTCCGCAAGTGTAAATGCTTTTTTCATATTTTATCCTCTTTACCATGTAATACATACATATTATACACTTAAACTTTGTAAATATTGCATGATATATAATAATATTTACGATATTTTACAAAATATAGCTGAAATATTATTATTACTTTTTTATCTATATAACATTAATATTTATATATGAAGAAAAAATTAGGCAGTAAAATAAAAGAAATTCGCAAGCTGCGCAACCTGACACAGGAGCAGCTTTCCGAGCTTATCTTAATAGAGCCGGCATCTTTGTGCGCAATTGAAAACGGTCGTGCGTTTCCGTCACTGGTTACGTTGGAAAGGCTTGCAAAGGCGCTTGAAGTGGAGCCGGTGCGATTTTTTGAATTTCGCGAAGAAAAAACAATTGATGAAAAAAGATCATCAATTGTTGAAAATATAAACAAACTTTCTGATAATCAGATAGAGAACTTGTACGATTATCTTAAAATTTTTATTTCTTAGTAATAGAAACCGTCAGCTTTCATTCTGTCGATGACTTCCTGCAATTGTTCGTCAGAGCATACATAAGACAGTCTGAAAAATCCTTCGCCGCAGTTGCCGAAAGCTGTTCCCGGAACAACAACGATACCGGATTTGCTTAACAAATCCTCGCAGAATTCAAACGATGTTTTGTATTTTCTCGGGATAGGCATCCACAGGTAGAAGGTTGTATGCGGAACTTTAGACATATCCCAGCCGAGTTCGGTAAACCCTTTTACCATAATGGCTTGCTTATGTTTATAGCCGAGGTTGCCCTGTGCGATATAGTCATCACCTTCTTTAGAATTAAGGATTTCGGCGCAGGCCTTTTGCAGAGCTTTGAAAATACCGTTGTCTATGGTGGATTTGCCTTTGCCCAGACGCTGTACGACGAACTCGTTTCCGCAAACCCAGCCGAGTCTCCAGCCGGTTACGGCATAAGGTTTTGAAAAACTGTGAAATTCTACCGCAATATCTTTGGCGCCTTCGATTTCAAACACACTGAAAGGTTTTTCGTCCTCGCTGAAATAGAGATCAGAATATGCCAGATCAGATATTAAAAGTATTTTATGTTTTTTGCAAAAATCCACTGCAGATTTTACATATTCTCTTGTAGCGCTTACGCCCAGCGGATTGTTCGGGTAGTTTATTATTAATGCTTTCAGGTTTTCGGGGTTATAGCCTTGTTTTACAAAGTTTTCAAAAACCTCATCCAAATCCGGCATATAATTGTTTTCCCGTGTCAAAGGAATATGGTAAGCCAGACCGCCTGCACATTGTATAAACTGCAAATACGAAGCATAACACGGATCCGGAACCATTATGATATCTTTGTCGGTTTCTTTCTGGGTAATTAAAAACCTGATTAAGTTTGCAATACCTTCTTTTGAACCCACAAGCGAATAGATTTCTTTATCCGGGTCCAGCTCAACGCCGAAACGATTTTTCATTCTCAAAGCAACCGCTTTTCTGAAATAATCTTCGCCTTTTGGGGTTGAATAGGTATGAATACCGTCTTCGTCAAGAATTTCTTTTAATCTTTCAACCAGAGCTTTGGGCGGGTTTGCTGTCGGCGCACCCATTGAAAGCGAAATCGGCGCTCTGTTTTTTGCAACCAGCTCGGGTTTTAATTTTGCGGTCTGTTCTTTTAGTTTAAACATTATGTAAGTATCTAAAGACATAACGTCTTTGTTGAATAAATTTTCTTTAAAGCTGCTCATCATTCCTCCATCATTTTCATCGGGCCATCCAAAGATGCGGTAACAAACTGTTTTGTGTATTCGTTATCCTGTTTCAGCATATCATCCGGAGTACCCTCGAAAACTATTTTACCGTTGTACAACATAATAACTCTGTCTGCGGTTCTTGTAATTGTTGACATCTGGTGAGTTACAACAATTGACGCCGCATTTGTTTCTTCTTTTAATCTTACTATATAATCCTCAATCAAAGTTGACGAAATCGGATCAAGCCCTGCAGTGGGTTCATCGTAAAGAATAGATTTGGGTTCGGTTACAATGGCGCGTGCAAAACTTACGCGTTTTTGCATACCTCCGGAAAGCTCCGACGGATAAAGTTTCTCAATCCCTTTTAACCCGACCAGTTCAAGTTTTTGGGCAACAATTTCTTTAATTTGTTCTTCGGAGTATTTTTTTCTTAAGTCGCGTCTTTCGTGGAGCGCAAAAGCGATATTATCTTCAACATCCAGAGAATCAAACAGTGCCGAATACTGAAAAACCATTGCGATATCGCCTTCGGAGGTAATAATTTCGCCGCTGTCTTTCGGGATAAGCCCGCAGATAAGTTTCAGCACCGTACTTTTGCCCGAGCCGCTGAATCCCACAATCGCAAGCGTTTCTTTGTCGTTAACTTTAAAAGAAACGTTATCAATGACTGTTTTATTCCCGAATTTTTTTACTAAGTTTTTAACTTCAATACTCATGCTTGTACTTTCTTATTTTATTAAAAGAAAAACGCTATTGCAAATATCATATCCCATATAACAATAGCAACAAAAGACCAGACAACGGCCTTTGTTGTGGCAAGTCCGACGCCTTTTGCGCCGCCTGACGCAAAATATCCGCACGAACAGCTTATTAAAGCGATTGTTCCGCCGAAAAATACCGCTTTCAAAAGGCTTACCCACAGGTCTTTCATATAAATTCCGAGCCATGCCGAATCAAAGTACGCCATATAGCTCAAACCTGCGAATAAATCTGATGTAATTGCGCCGGCTATAACTCCGACCGCCGCAGCAATTATGGTCACAAAAGGCATCATTATAATCCCTGACAGCACCCTGGGAACAAAAAGATACCCCACCGGATCAACTTTCAAAACCTTGATGGCGTCAATCTGTTCTGTAACCCGCATTGTTGCAAGTTCTGAAGCAAGCGAAGAACCTATCATTGAAATTATTGCAAAACCGGACATGATAACCGCCACTTCGCGTACGATTAATATTGACATCATCATACCGATAAAGTTTCCGCCGCCTTGTTTTACCATCTCCAGTGCAACCTGCGAGGTTATAATTATTGATGTCATTCCGACTATTGTAAGCGTTATGGGCAATGAACTTACGCCGAATCTGGAACACTGATAGATAAGTTCTTTCTTATCAATTTGTCCTTTTAAAATACATTTGATAACCTGAATACCGTTTACGGTTATTTTGCCTAAAGTATCCAAAAAATCCGCAAAAAGTTCAAACATACCTTTGAAAATTTTATACGTTGCAGATTGTTTGTAGTATTTTTGCAGTGTCCCCATAAAATGATTATACAAAAAAATCCGTCCGGATGTCAATTTTTTGGAAATTCCGGCGGTAATCCGCATTCCGGCCGGAAAAAATTTAACAATTATTATATTGACTTATAAAAAAAAATAATTAATATCATACAAACAGATGTTTCTAACG
The DNA here is from genome assembly GCA_944323995.1 of Candidatus Gastranaerophilales bacterium. Taxonomy (GTDB): domain Bacteria; phylum Cyanobacteriota; class Vampirovibrionia; order Gastranaerophilales; family Gastranaerophilaceae; genus SIG32. The sequence continues at coordinate 64,110 of CALUUN010000005.1, forward strand.
CTTGCCTAATCATTCATAATAAAGGCAAGAAAGTGTAACAATGCCATTCAGATACCGTTTACAGAAAGTTCTGGATTTCAGAATCCGCAAAAAAGAAGAGCAATTACTGGTAGTACAAAAAGCTCAGCAGGCTGTTTACATAGCCGAAGAAAACATAAGAAAAAACGAAGCTGAAATTCAGGCTACAAAAAACGGTTTAAGAACGGCAGACCCGATGATGTTTGAGGCTTATGACAAATACCTCAATTATCTCTGGGACAAAGCGGAAGAGCTTGAAGAAATCCGCCGGCAGGCTCAGGAACAGCTGGACATAGAAACAGCCAAACTGGTTAAGCTGGAGCAGGCTGTGAAAGTTCTCGAAAAACACAAAGAGCGGCACCGTGAAGTATATATAGAAGAAGAAAAAGCCGCGGAATTAAAACAGTATTCGGAGCTTGGCGTCACAAGGTATTTCAGACAGAATCAGGACAGGCTCGAAGAAGAAGAAAGACAACTACTTGAAGAATTAAAAAAAATAGAGGGCGAAAATGGATATTAGTTCTACAACTTCATCAGCAGCAACAATTACTCAACCCGAACAGCAGGTTTCATCGCAAACTCAAAAATCTGTTCAGTCAGAATCCTCGTTTAAAGAGGAAATGAATAAGGCTGAAGAAAATACTCAAAATACTCCGGCTGCAGATGCAAAAAATAACGCGAAAGTCGATACTGCGAATGATTCCGCAAAACAAAACAGCCAGACTTCTGATGTGAATATAAATAATCAAAATTCTTCACATTTGCAGCGGCCCGAGATGAACAAAAAAGATTTGAACAGTCCTACCGTAAACAAACAGGAAAATAATGCGGTCAAAAATCCTGATTTAATTCTGCAGAATGCTCAAATCAAAAAAACTGATACAAATCAGCTAAAAGATAAACATAATAAACCCGGCGCTCTGAAAAATAAAGATATTACCGATTCATTGGAATCTGATTTGTTGAATTTTAATCAGACAATACCGGCAAATATTCAGCTAATGCAGAATAATTTGTTAAACGAAACACTTGACACAAATATTCAGACGCTAATGGATGCAAACAGGCAGCTTGCACATATTTCATTGATTAATAACGCATCGCAGGTTCCGGCAAAAGTTGATTACACGAATATTGAAATGGGCGCGGATGATGCAAAATTCTTTGCGGATCTGGTTCAGGACACGGATAAAACCTTGCAGAATGTCGCAGCCGATTTGCAGGGCGAAGTTGAACAAAACGTTCAGCAGGCGGCAAAGAACGTAAAAGTTTCCGCAACGCTTATGAATGCTTTGAACGAAGCTGTTAAAACAAATCAGCCGTTCAGAATAAATTTTGACAAAGATGTTTCGGTCATTATAAAAGTTGATAAAGACGGTGCGGTGTCAGCAACATTCATTCCGGGCGACAAGGCTGTCGAAGAATACCTGAAACAAAATATTTCTTTCCTGCGTCAGCGATTTGACGAGCAGGAACTTTCATACAGAGATTTGTCATATTCAAGACAAAAACAAAATCAGGAACAAAACAGAAGAAATAATAAGGAGAATGATCATGAATGATTCATTTATCACCGCATTGAATACGCAGTTTGCGACTGTTAACTGGATGGATGTAATCGCTGATAACATGACAAACGTGTATACTCCGGGTTTCCGCGAAAAACAGGTTAACTTTAAAACCTTTCTGGGCGGAGCAATCGCTGATGATTACGCCAAAAAAACAGGTCAGGGAAAATCAACTCCCGGTACTTCAAACGAAAACCTGTTCCTTGAAGGCAAAGGTTATTTCCTTTTGAAAAATGCGGAAGGAAAAAGCATTTACACACGTCTGGGAGAGTTTACTTTTGACGGAGAGGGTGTTTACCGCGACAAAAGCGGCAACACGGTTCAGGGCTACATTTTGAACGACAAAGGCGAAATCATGCAGGGTACAAAATCGGTCAGTGCGGATTTGTATCAGCAAACAGCGTTAAAAGGCGGCTCGCTTGATATTCCGACAACAAGTATCAAGATGTGGATTGACCCTAATAACGGCAAATACCTCGGCAAATACGATGATTATGAAATAAAAGGCGACGGAACAATTTACGGCAAAGCAGACGGCGGCAAGCGTTCGGTGCCTCTTTACAGAATTACGACGCGCAATTTTCATAACGCATCAGCTCTGTACGAATTTAAAGACGGACAGTTTATAGAAACTGCGGAATCAGGAAAACCGGTTCTCGGGTACGGTGAGATAAGATCAGGACTTCTTGAACTTTCCAACGCTGATTTTAAAGGCAATATTTCATACTACCAGATGGCTAAATTGCAGATGGAAGTTACAAACAAATTGATTTCTTCAAACAAAGAACTCCTGCAGGAAGCCTTGAGGCTGGTAGGTAACTAACAGGTAAAAATATTAAACTCCATTTTTCAAAAAGGAACTTTTGTTCCTTTTTTTTTCGGTTGCATTCTTACAAAAAATTTGATATAATGAACATGTTACGAAGGAGGCTGAATGGCTGGAATAGAGAGTATTACAGGTTTCTCGGGGGGGACGTTATACAACCCTCTCCAGGCAAGGGTTTACGGTCGCTGAGCTGGTCGCAGCCCTTGTTATCATTGCGGTTATCGTGGTTGTGACTTTGCCGGTTACAATAAAGAAATTTAAAAAAGTCGATTATGCATCACAATATATGGGGTACGAATTTATGCGGAATATTTCCGCAAATGTTATTCCGGGGTTTTTTAAGGAAGAAGATAAAGTAGATTGTGTTGTTGAATTATCGGGCGGAACATGTTTAACGGCACCAATTCCGTATAATTCAGTAACGAAATCTGAATGTGAGCAATTGATTGTAAATGGCTATCCGATAAATGAATGCTATTATGATATTGATTACTGGGCAGGCGCTGTTGAGGCGTGTGAGGATAAGGATTCAAGTCTGCCGACTAATGAACAGTTAACAGAGTTAGCCAATATGTTGTACGATGCTCCTATATCAAGTACTTCTAATTCACTGGAGTATGCGAACAGAAATAACGAGCTTGCGATTTCATTTGGGTTTATTTCCTCTCCCGATACTACATTTGTTTTGTGGGCGAATCAAGAGGCTGGTAAGGATCTAGCTCGCTTTCGTATATTTGCCGCAGAGAGCACGTTCTGGTATGGAGATAATCGCGACAGTAGCGGAGTTTTGACTGTGTGTGCAGCAAAAAGCAAATCGGACGAAGCAGACGTTTCGCTGCTGTTGTGCCAAAAATTGGAACAGACTTTTAATAAATACAAAAGCGATTGCAGTGTGCCTGTCGCAACCGTTCAAGCAGCAGTAACGGGCGGTAATTTTAAGAATTTGACGCCTCATATAGAACTTGCAAACGGCTTGAAATTATATATCGGCTCTGATTATGAGGATATTGAGATATTATCGGATGCTGAAGAAGAAGATGACCGCTCGGGCTTTTTAATCTATATAGATACCGACGGAAATTCCGGCAAGGGAAAACTGAATGATGATGTGGTTCCTTATTATCTTTTAAAATCAGGGAAAATACTGCCGGCGGAAACTTTTGCACCATCGGGTGAACAGTTAAAGGTAAATGTCATGTATGATGTGTTCACGGGCAGCAGACGTGAGATAAAACTTCTTTTGACCGACAGCGACTACAAAACCGCCGCCTGCAAAACAGGTTATATAAAATCAGCCAAATACTGCGGTACAACAGTTCAGAACGATATATGCAAAGAAGTTGTAAATGACTGTCGGATGAAAATAAAAGAACCCATAAAAATATTCTGATTTAAATGCAAGGCCGGTCGAATTTACTAATCCGACAAAACACTTTTCCACTTGAAACATTTTTAATTTTGATATATAATTTATAGCATAGGAAGAGATAGGAGAAAAAATGTTTGAACGTTTTACCGAAAAAGCTATAAAGGTCATAATGCTTGCACAGGAAGAGGCAAGACGTCTGGGACATAACTTTGTCGGCACGGAGCAGGTATTGCTCGGTTTAATCGGCGAAGGCACGGGAGTTGCCGCAAAGACTCTTAAGTCAATGGGTGTAAACCTCAAGGAAGCACGTGCCGAAGTTGAAAAAATCATAGGCCGCGGTTCAGGTTTTGTGGCTGTGGAAATCCCTTTCACACCGCGCGCAAAACGGGTTTTGGAACTCTCCTGGGATGAGGCAAGACAGCTCGGACATAATTATATAGGTACGGAACACCTTCTTCTCGGGTTAATCAGAGAAGGCGAAGGCGTTGCCGCAAGAGTTCTTGAAAATTTGGGCGTTGACCTGAACAAAGTAAGAAGCAATGTTATAAAAATGCTCGGCGAAACCAAACCGCAAACATCAAGCGGAAGTTCGTCAAGTTCGTCCTCAAGCGGTTCATCATCCGGCGGAAAAACAAAAACCCCGAGCCTTGATGAATTCGGCCGCGATTTGACGCTTGCCGCGCAGGAACACAGACTTGATCCGGTTGTCGGCCGCGAAAAAGAAATCGAAAGGGTTATCCAGATTCTTGCAAGAAGAACCAAAAACAACCCTGTTTTAATCGGTGAGCCCGGTGTAGGTAAAACCGCAGTTGCGGAAGGACTTGCGACAAGAATTGTTAACGCTGAAGTTCCTGATATTCTCGACGGCAAAAAGGTTATCCAGCTTGATATGGGGCTTTTGGTTGCCGGTACAAAATACCGCGGCGAGTTTGAAGAACGCTTAAAAAAGATTATGGATGAAATCAGACAGGCAGGAAATATTATTCTTGTCATTGATGAAATGCATACTCTTATCGGTGCAGGTGCCGCAGAAGGCGCAATTGATGCCGCAAATATTCTCAAGCCCGCACTTTCGCGAGGCGAAATTCAGGTAATCGGTGCCACAACCCTTGATGAGTACAGAAAATATGTTGAAAAAGATTCTGCGCTTGAAAGACGTTTCCAGCCGGTTATGATTGATGAGCCGACCGAAGAAGAATCAATTGAAATTATCAAAGGGATTAAAAGCAAATACGAAGAGCACCATAATCTGATAATTTCGGACGAGGCGGTTGTTGCGGCGGTTAAGCTGTCCAATAAGTATATTACTGACAGATTCCTGCCGGATAAAGCTATCGACGTGCTTGATGAAGCTAGTTCAAAAGTCCGTCTGAAAGTTTCCACGCTTTCACCCGAAGGCAAAGAAATGGAAAAACAGTTGCGTGCTCTGGTTAAAGAAAAAGAAGACGCAATCAGAAAACAAGAATTTGAAAAAGCCTCACAATTGCGTGATGATGAAGCTAATATGCGCGACAAAATCCGCGAAATGTCCGCTAAATGGAAAGAAGAACACGAAGCCAACAAGCCGACAGTTACTGCGGAAAATGTTGCCGAAGTTATTGCAACAATGACCGGAGTTCCGGTTACAAAACTTACCGAAGGCGAAAGCGAAAGACTTCTTAAACTTGAAGAAACTTTGCACGCCCGTGTTATCGGACAGAACGATGCTGTTGTTGCGATTTCAAAAGCTATCAGACGTGCGCGCGTCGGTTTAAAATCGCCGAACAGACCTATCGGAAGTTTCATCTTCTGCGGGCCGACCGGTGTCGGTAAAACCGAGCTTGCAAAAGCGCTTGCAGAAGCCGTATTCGGTTCGGAAGATAATATGATAAGGGTTGATATGTCAGAATTTATGGAAAAACATTCAACCGCAAAACTTATCGGTTCTCCTCCGGGTTATGTCGGATACGACGACGGCGGTCATTTGACAGAGCTTATAAGAAAGAAACCATATTCGGTTGTGCTGTTTGATGAAATTGAAAAAGCTCATCCGGATGTGTTCAACATCATGCTTCAAATCCTTGACGACGGACGTTTGACCGATTCCAAAGGCCGTCATATCAACTTTAAAAATACTATTATCATTATGACTTCAAACGTCGGCGCAAGCATGATTACAAATACTTCTAAACTCGGATTCACAACAGGTGAGGACGAATCCAAAGACAAATACGAAAAACTCAAAGAAACGGTTACAGAAGAAATGAAAAAAGCCTTCAGACCCGAATTTTTGAACCGTATTGACGAAACAATCGTATTCTCTCACCTGAGTAAAGAAGAAATCAGACAGATTGTGGATTTGATGCTGAAAGATTTGTTCAAACGCTTGCAGGAACGTGAATTGTCGGTTGAGGTTACGGATGAGGTTAAAGACCATCTGGCTGAAAACGGCTACTCCGAAGCCTACGGCGCAAGACCGTTGAGAAGATTAATTCAGCGTAAGATTGAAGATGAACTCGCAGAAGAAATCCTCTCAGGTAAATACGCCAACGGCGACACGGTTAAAATCGTTCTCAAAGACGGCAAAATCGCTTTTGATAAAGGCGGCGCCAAACGTAAGCCAAAATCAAAATCCGATGAGGATTCAAAAGAAGAAGTTACTGCAGAATAATAAAAAACAGAGGTTCATTTGAACCTCTGTTTTTTTATGCATTTTCTGCGGATTTAGAGATGTTTTATTCACCTACGCAAACCGCCCATAAGGTCGGGTAGGAGTTGTCTCTGTAGCCACCCGAGTACCAGCTCGTGTTTACGGAGACGAAAGCGCGACGATGCGCGTTGCGAGCGTCCGTCTCCTGACCGGACCACAGGACGAAGCCGCTAATTCCGCCACCTAAATCAGTGAGAGGTATGCCGTAGGAGCTTGCCTTCTCTTCGTCCATGGTTAGGTTTTCAACAACTTCTCCGTCGCCGCCACCGATTGTTTGTCCGTACAAGTCATTTGCTAATGTCGTTAGTTCACTGTCATTTGGTAATCGCTTTCCTTGCTCTGCGCATGCTTTCATTGCTCCGCCCCAGAAATCATTATCACCTGTCATGCAATTTTGTATCCCGTATTTGTCTTTGTTTGCATTACAATCTGCTGCTGTTAATGCTGTCGGTTGTAATGGTGTTCCAAAACATATTCCGCCTACCTCAAATGAACATGAGCTTCCGCCTAAACTTGATACGTTTATACTTCTTAAATCTTTATTCTGTGTATTTGGATTCTTAAATCCGTCTACGTCATACAATATTGCTAAGCAGCTTGTTCCTGTTATCTGATTACTAAACTGGTTCTGAACACATTCGGGGTTATATGCTAATACTGCGTTTACACCATTAGCAAACTGTACTCCTACAGTATTTGTTCCCCAACTATCTTGTCCGAAGTGTGATGCATTTTTTACATCCGCCATCTCTACTTCTTCATTCTCTGTTCCCCAGGTTACTTTATCCGAAAAGCATGTTGTGATATCGTCGTTATCACATATTCTTGTTATCTTAATATGTTTGGATAATTCATCAACAAATGCTTCTGTTGTTGTATAGCCTGCTAAGGTTCCTTGAACATTCATTACCTTTAATGATTCTTCAAGTTTTCTTTGAAAAACTTCTGATGCTGTATCCCATGCTCTTGTTTGGAAGTTCTGCACTAGTGTCGGGATTGTCAGTGCCGCGACTATACCGATTATTGCCAAGGTTATCAGCACTTCCGCAAGCGTGAAGGCGCCCTTTTTGACCCTCACCCGGCACTGCGTGCCACCCTCTCCCAAAGGTAGAGGGTTGTGTGCGCTGTCATTACGAGCAGACGCAGTCTGCGTAGTAATCGCAAGGTCGTTGCAATTTACCAGCTTTGCGATTGCGACGTCGCTTCGCTCCTCGCAATGACAAGACGTATTTGACCAAAGTCCGATGTGTTGTCGTGCCTCAAGCACTTCCGCCAACGTGAATCCTTTTTTCATCCTTTTCTCCTTCTTAATTAATTTTCAATATTTGAATTGATAATTTTCTATGTTAATAAATATCCTCATAACAAGATATAAATCTTATTATGAGATAAATTATATTATATTTGATTACTTTTGTCAATAATTTATAATTTAATGTATGAATATATCAAACTGGGATAACAGCGAGATTATACGGGTTCTCGTTGCACATAAAAAAATCTCGCAGAAAAAATTGGTTAAGATGCTGGAAGAATACACAAATCAAACAATTCCGCAATCAACTTTTGCTAACCGAATCTGGCGTAACAGCATGAGATTAAGAGAATTGCAAGAGATTTGTGATGTTTTGGATTATGATATTATTCTGCAGCCGAAGAGCAAATAACTATTCAAAATCTTTTATGTCGATTTCCTGTCCGAATTTTTTTTCAAAAGTTTTCAGTTTTTTGTCTAATTTGTCCAAATATTGCTCGATAGAAATTTTTCGTTTAAAAAGTTTGTTGGAGTATCTGTCGACAGAATCCGCCGCATCTTTCAACTCAGGATATTTTGTTCTGATTTTTTCCGACATATCGCAGCAGGTTTTCCACATATCCATAACAGGTGTGTGCAGGCCTTGAATTTTTCCGTTTGTAAGTTTTGTTACGGTTGCTGCCGATGATGCAAATTTGTTGTCTGTGGTTGAGGCTTTGCATATAAAGCCGATTAACTCTTTTGTCGGAATTTTTGCCTGAAATGTCGGCGTATTTAAAGTTACTTTGTTAACCTGCATAGTTATCTCCCGTTATTTATTAAAAAATTTCATAATTTTGTCCAGCAGACCTTCATCTTCCTGCATATCGGTGTGCTCAAGTTTTTGAACCTTTTGCTGAATTTTTGCATAATCATCCGCACCTTTTGCTATTTCAAGATATCTTTTGTAATATTCAATTGACGCGGGTTTGTTTTTAAGTTTTTCGTATGTTTGAGCAAGTTTTTTGACTACGATAGTATTTCTGTTTTCAAGGTTGTACCATTTTTCAAGATATTCGGCCTGCATTGCGTAATCGCCTATGTTTTCTCTGAAGTCGGCAAGTTTTTCCAGCGCCTTTTTGTTAGAAGGTTCAGCCTTGGAAATCCTTTCCCAAAACTCTATGGCGTGGTTTTTGTCGCCTGTTTCTTCAAGCAGAACGGCCAGAGTGTTCATCAAATCCACGTTGTCCTCCTTAAGCTGGAATGCGTTTAAAAATTCGTTTACCGCAATATCTTTATTGCCTCTTACAAGATTGTATTTGCCCCAGTTAAGGTGTGCGTTGTAGTCGTCGTTTTTGTTTTCGTATATAAGTGCGCGCATCTGATATACAAGCGCTGAATTTCTGTCAAGCTCGTTGTATTTTTCCACGCATTCAAGCGCATTGTCGTATTCTTCCTGAATATAATAATATTGAGCTTTCAGTGCGTAGTATTCGGGATTGTTTTTGTGTTTTGATTCAAGCTGTGTAAGTTTTTCAAAAGCCTTGTCTTTTTCTCCGCATTCAAGCATACATTTTATCTGAAAAATTTCATCTTTTGTCAGTTCTTTTGCTCTGTCCGGCTGATTATTTTTCAGATAAAGTTTTGCAAGAGTTTCGTTTATTTCTTTTGTATCAAATCGTTTTTTCGCACGTTCCAGAACATCAATTGCGCTTGAAAGTATGTCTTCTTTAACATAAAGCTCCGCAAGTTTTAAAAATACATCCTGATGGTTTTCTTCGTATTCAAGTGTTTTTAAGAATTCATCAATTGCTTTTGTTGTGTTGCCTGATTGGTCGTAAAGGTTGGCAAGAGTAAAGTGGGTCATTACGATTTCTTTTTCACTTTCGGCGTGGGCAAGAGCTTTTTTAAAGTCGCTTATGGCCTGTTCGAGTTTTCTTTCAACAGAATGCAGGTTGCCGCGGTAGACGTAGTATTTGTACTTGTCTTTGTCAACATAAATATCCATTAATTGTTCGTAGCAGAGGGTATTTGTCATGTCTTTTTCAAGAATCTTTGCATAAAACTCTGCTGCTTCGTCTTTTTTATCCAGCATCATTGCAAGGTGTCCGAGCCGTTCAAGAATACTTAAATCATTTGGTCTTTTTTCGTGTTCTTTTTTATATTCTTCGTACGCTTGTTCGTATTGTTCTGCGGCTTCAAATTGTTCTGCTGTTTGTATACTCATTTAATTTACTCCTTGTTAATAGTAATTATACATGAAATTTTTAATTTAGTCTTGCCCTGTCAGTTAAAAGTGTTTTGCGTTTTTTCCATTCCGTTAATCAGATAATATTCGACAGCATCAACCGCGCGGTTAAGCACAGTTTTTAAAAGTTCGAGATCGGATTTCGGAAAATTTTGCAATACAAAGTTTTCCGACGGAATTGGGGGCTGCGGGCCTATTCCTACCTTAAGCCTTGCAAAATCGGATGTTCCGAGATGTTTTATTATTGATTTAATACCGTTGTGGCCTCCGTCAGAACCGTTCGGACGAAATCTGAGCCTGCCCAGATCAATCGCAATGTCGTCATAGATTATCAAAATATCTTTTACGTCAATTTTATAATAATTCATTATTGCGATTACGGCTTCGCCTGAAAGGTTCATAAACGTGGCAGGTTTTGCAAGAATTATGTCTTCGCCGTTAAAATTAAATTTTGTGATAAAGCATTTTAGCTTTTTGTCATCTTTGAAGGACAGATTATTTTTCAAAGCCCATTTGTCAATTACCATAAAACCGGCATTGTGACGTGTAAAACAGTATTTTTCTCCGATATTTCCTAAGCCTGTTACGAGTTTCATTTTTAAAAACCTTTTATACTTATTATTTTAACGTAAATAAATATTACCGTGTCGATTTACCGACATTTCGCTTAACAAAAAGATAAGATAAACGTATTTTGAAGTTAAGTTGAAGGAAAAAACGAGGATAATATATGAAAAATAAACCGATAATACAGGAAAAAAGTTCAGAAAAGGTTGCAAAATTTTTGGAGAAGAACAGTTTACATAAAAAAGATTTTGCTGAAATGATAGGTGTGACGCTTTCTTATGTTTATAATCTTATAGATGAATCAATACCGTTTTCGACAAGAGGAACGACGCTCGAGAGGATTGCGACCGTGATGGAAATAGCTCCGGAAGAATTTGAAGAATATAAAATTCCGCAGGAGCCTGTTCTGGTTGATGATTCTGTGGAATTTATAAAAGATGCGATAAAATCAAAAAAAATGTCAGTGGTGAATTTTTTGAAAGCCTTTCCGCGGAAAAAACGTCTGGACATGGTTGATATTTTAAGGGGAACCATGCCTGTTCCGATAGATTACAAAGAGCTTGCAATGGTGGGGCAGGTATTGGATTTGTCCGCGGACGAGGTTTATAGTATCTGGGAAAGGCGAATGAAACAGGTTTTGGAAATAAACGGGATGAATATATATTCAAATGCCGCGCTCGTAAATTCCATGTTTGATTGTGCAAAAAAGTTTATACATATAAAATAGAAAACATTAAAAAAAGTGAATTGCAAAGTCGGTTCACTTTTTTAATAAATAGTAGTTGACAATAAAATTTGTTCCTGCTAGACTTAAATCACTGGCGAAATATATGAATAGCTTTAAGCGCTTGTAGCTCAGCCGGTAGAGCAATCCCCTTTTAAGGGAGAGGTCGCGCGTTCGAATCGCGCCAAGCGCAAAATAAAAGAGGACATTATGTCCTCTTTTATTTTGCAGTTTAGCAAAGATGAGAACGCCTGATGCGTGAGCATCATTGGTCGTTCGAGCGCGAGGCGGCAGAGGGCGGAGGCTTGCCTGTGAAATGCCGCCGGCATAGAAGCAGGCAGCCGAAGACCCGTTTAACGCCGCCGAGCAAGAGAATCGCGCCAAGCGCATAAAAAAGAGGATAGGTTTAAACCTATCCTCTTTTTTATCAGTTTTGACAAGATTTGCAGAACGCGCACAAGGCGCAAGCCTTGTCAAAGCGTTCGGCGGATTTGCGGACGGACGGAATGAAATGAGTCCGGATAGCGAGCGGAACGAGCCGGCATAGCCCGTAGGGCTTTAAGGCGAGTCTCCGTGAGCGTGGAGCAAATCCAAGACGAATCGCGCCAAGCGCAAAATAAAAGAGGACATAATGTCCTCTTTTATTTTGCAGTTTAGCAAAGATGAGAACGCCTGATGCGCAAGCATCATTGGTCGTTCGAGCGCGAGGCGGCAGAGGGCGGAGGCTTGCCTGTGAAATGCCGCCGGCATAGAAGCAGGCAGCCGAAGACCCGTTTAACGCCGCCGAGCAAGAGAATCGCGCCAAGCGCATAAAAATGGGAACAGATTTGAATATGTGCGCAAAGTTGTGCGGCTAATTGACTTTGGCTTGTTTTTATGATATAAAAATATTGCTTTTAGTGTTTTGTAACAAAATGTTTATTTGCTTTATTTTGTTAGCAAAAAATATTTTTACATGCGTTTTATTAGTAGCAATTTTCATTTGAAGGAGTAAAAATGCAGCCTGTACAAAAAATCAGTTTTAAAGGAGAAAACTCAAATCTGTTACAATCTTTTGCAAATCCGGTGAAGCAGCCGGCACCTGTTTCAGTGCCTCCTGCAGCGCCTCAGCCCGCAGAAGTTCAGATTAAATCTCCGGCACCTCAACAAGATACCTTTGAAAAAGAAGGCAAAAAGTCTTTTATTAAAGAATACGGCGGCCTGACAGCCCTTGCTGTTTCGGTAATCGGTATTCCGGTTACTTATGCGGTTACGCGTAAGGCTAATACAAAAACGCTCAACAAGGTTCAGCAAGCCTTAACCGAAATGAGTGAAAAATTCAGCAAGCTCGACATTGATTCAAAAATTAAAACTGCTGTCGAAGAAACCGTCAAAGCCGCAAATAAAAAACAGGCAAAAGAACTGGTATCCAAGAAAACAAATTTAACCGCGCTTTTAATCGGGCTCGGTTCCGGTTTCGGTATCGGTGAATTTATTAAAAATAATCGTGAAAAACTGAAAGACTCAGGTCTGACCGACGATGAGATTACTGATGCAGGAAAATTGGCATCCGAAATTGTCGAAAATCCTAAGAGCGCTTTGAAATATGCAAGTGAAGCCCGCAATCTTGCCAGCAGTGTTCACGGAAAAGCCGAATCCGCTGTCGGAATTGCAACTGATGCGCGTAATACCGTAAATTCAATGGATGAACGTATAAATGATGCTCATAACAGAGCAAACGAAGCCCTTAAGGCTACTGAAGTCGGCTTAAACCCGATTATGCAGATGTATACGGTAAGACACTATGATTTAAATCTTCTTCAGGTGTTGAATTATGCGAAGAAAATTGACCAGACACGTTCAGACGAAGCTCTTGCCTCCGTAAGAGATGCAGCAAATATACGTCTTGACAGATCCGCTGAAGATACAATCCGCGATATTAAAAACTATAAAGAAGTTTACCCCGAACTTACTTCAACATGGTCGCTGACAGCTGAATATGCTCCGATTAAAACCGGCGGTCTGGGCGTCGTTCCGGTAGATCTTCAAAATAACTTTACCAAACTCGGTATTGATATGCCGACATTTATTCCTATGTATTTGAAGAAAAATCAGTCAGAATTCAGAAAACTGCCTAATCATAAATTTGAATACAAATATAACGGCCAAAAATTTGATCTGACTAAACTTGCGGAAACTACAACGCATGTTTTCAGAAACGGCGAAACTAAACTTGAAAAAATTGAATACTATATGACCGAACTTCCGGTTGAAGGTGCTCCGGGCAAAAGTAAACAATTAATATTCGTGAAGAGCGGAAACTACTTTAACGAAAATATCTATGATTCAACAACAAACGCGGAAGAAACCGAAAGATTTGCCCTGTTCACAAAAGCGGTTTACAAACTCGCAAAATTGAAAGTTAATACCGCTTTGAATACCGGCGAAAAAGCAATGAGCGGTGTGTCCGATATGGAAATCTTTGATCAGGCCGCCTTTGATGATTTGAAGGCTCCTAACTCGATGATATTGAATGACTGGCACGCAGGCTCAATGGCCGGACTTTTAAGATATCGCGCGCCGATGGAATACAATTACCGCGAAATCCCGCGCAATACATTCGGTGCCCTGAAAGATATGCCTTTGCTGATGATAGGTCATAACCTCGGATGTCAGGGTAAGTCTAATGACGGCGCCGGCAGTATTCTCAGCAAAAACAGAGTTACCGAAAATATTATTAATACCCTCTATGACAGCTACGCAATCGCAATTACCGAAAACGCACACAGCGGCATAATGGGTGATAACGATGATATGTGTAATACTGTCCTTATGAAACGCTGCACCGCAGATAAGCACTTCAATCACCTGTTTAACGGTGTTGCGCTTTCGGATTGGTTTGTTCCCGTTTCTAAAAACTATACAAATGAAATTATTACGGATCCCAAACAGTCCGGTATTTTATATCCGCTCTTGCAGCGCAGAAAAGGAACAGGCACTATTTCAGGTACGGTAAACGGTCTTGATAAGGATAAGGTCGATATGACCGCTGTTTCTAAGAAAAACTTTGTAAAAGATCTTGTTCTTGAAAAGTATGACCTGAATTCCGATATGAATAAGATTATGAAACTCCGTGCCGAAAATAAAAAACATTTCTATCAAAAATATATTAAACCGGTATTAATTGATAAAGATTATCCGAATGCGCCGGAAATAGTAAGACCTGATGTGGGTAATATGAATATTTCGGAAGATGATTTCATGAATGCTCCGTTGATTTCGTTTGCGCACAGATTAACTTCTCAAAAAGGTTTGCTGTTAATGAAGGGCGCAATTTTCAGATTGTTTGATAACTGGGATAATCTCTTCCCCGATAAGCCGATGCCGTACTTTATAGTCGGCGGTCCTCCGGAAAGCGAAGAAGAATTGCAGTATCTTTATGATTTGAAAAATCCGGATTACGGAACTAATAAAGCAAGACTTGATCATGTTATTGCATTGAAAGGAAATATGCCGAACCCTGCAATAATGTCTGCAAGCACATTCTTCTGCGCTCCGTCAACTTACGAACCGTGCGGATTAACTCAGGGTGAATGTTTTGCAAAAGGTACACCGATTATTGCAACCGATACCGGCGGATTCCATGATACTGTCGTTGACGGCAAAACAGGATTTTTGGCTCCGTATATTTCGGAAGAAGCCTTCTACGATAAACTTGTTGAGGCACTCAGAATGTACTATGACAAACCCGAAGAATATAAACACATGGTACAAAATGACCTCAAAATTGACTTCAGCTGGGCCCAAAGAGGTAAAAAAGGCCCGATATACGAATATACCGATAAATTGGGTTTTGACCGCGAAAACTTTAACGATATTGCGGTTTCCTCAGCGGCATAAAAGATTAACTTTTATCACATTTAAAAAACAGGGCGTATATAATACGCCTTGTTTTTTGTATAATTTTCTTGTGAAAAGTTTATATAAGGGTTAAGATGGAAAGATTTTTTGGAATTTTTGGGATAATATTTATATTTGCCATAGCGTTTTTGATGTCAAATAACCGCAGAGCAATTAACTATAAAACTATAGGTACCGGTTTTGCATTGCAAATACTGCTGGCGGTTTTCATATTTAAGGTTCCGCTCGGACAGAAACTTTTTCTTGCGATAGGATTGTTTATTCAAAAAATTCTTGTGTTTGCAAGAGAGGGCGGTCAATTTGTATTCGGCGGACTAATGGATTCCAAGTTTGAACTTGCAAACGGCGGACAGATTTTTGCGCTGCAGCTTATAAGTTCAATAATTTTCATGATGATTCTTGTAAATATGCTTTATTATTACGGGATTATGCAGCGAGTGGTTGCGGTTCTTGGCAAAGGTATGAATAAATTGCTTTCGGTATCCGGTGCCGAGGCGCTTTCAAATGTAGCAAGCTCATTTGTCGGACAGATAGTCGCGCAGATTATGATAAAACCTTATTTGCCGAAACTTACACGCTCTGAACTTCTGGCATCAATGGCCGGCAGTATGGCGTGTATTTCCGGTGCTATGATGCCTATATATATCGGCATGGGAATTCCGGCACAGTATATTCTTGCCTCCTCAATTATGGCGGCTCCGGGAGCTCTTGTTATTTCTAAAATTGTTTATCCTGAAGTTAATACTCCGGAAACCAGCCAGAATTTTCAGGTAAGTTTCAGCAAGAGAAAAAGAACGCATGCAAACGTCTTTGACGCAATTTCCGCAGGCGCCTCGGAAGGTATGAAGGTTGCAATAAACGTTACGGCAATGATTCTTGCGCTGGTGGCGCTTGTTGCAATGATAGACTGGATTCTGGGCGGAGTCGGTATGTTTTTCGTTAAATATTTGCATATAAACGGCTTTTTAGGGCTTGATTTTGCTCATCTTTCGCTTAAGATGATTCTCGGAGAAATTTTTGCAATTTTTGCATTTTTGATGGGAGTGCCCTGGCATGAATCGGCAACTGTCGGAAGTTTGATGGGTACTAAACTCGTTTTAAATGAAATGGTTGCCTATGTTGATTTGACCAATTTGCCGCAGGCACTTTCCGATAAGAGTTTTTTGATTGCAAGTTTTGCACTTTGCAGTTTCGGGAATTTCGGCTCTATTGCAATCCAATTGGGCGGTATCGGTGAACTTGCGCCGAACCAGCGTAAAAACCTTGCAAGACTCGGGGTAAGAGCACTTATCTGCGGTACTTTGACCTGCTATATGTCTGCGGCAATTGCCGGAATACTGTTTTAGTTTTTAGGCAAATAGTTTTGCCAGTGTTCGTCAAGATTTTTGATAAATCTGTGCGCGTCAATTACGTCGTCGTAGTTTATGGGTTCAGGCCCTTGTTGAACTTCCAGCGGTTCTTTTATATCAAGCCCCGAAAGTCCCAAAAATGCCACACCGAAACTTTTTCCGCAATTCCTGCAGACAAGATGCGTTACAAGAAGACCCGGTTCTCTGCGTTTTATTTCAATTGAATCTTCATCAAAACCCGCTTTGCATTGCGAGCAGCATAGATTATCAAACAGTATTTTTAACTTCTTTTCCATAGTATCCTCATTATTATATCAAAATTATTTATTTTTTTCATAAATCGGTGTTAATTTTTATTCACAATTGGGAATAATATACATGTGACTAAAGGAGATATTTGTCATGGAAGCAATTAACTTAATCCTTTTCGGTTTTATCGTTTATACTGCGTTAATCGTAGTACCGAGCATTTGGGAAGAATTAACCACTGAAGGATAAGACTCTAAATCCTAAGACGTAAAAGTCACGGCGGTGTTCCGTCGCCAAAAAAGAGAGAATGGTTTCGATAAAGTGTTTTGCATACGTTTATTAAATTAAGCGTTAATTTTGTCGTGCAAAACTTCTTTTGTGCATTCAAGCGCGATATCGGTTACAAAATCCATATCCTGTTTTGAGATTATTAACGGCGGATTAAAGTAAATAACATTGCCGAGCGGCCGCAGAAGAACACCTTTTTTAAGTGCTTTTTTGTAAATTTGATAACCTATTCGGAGGCTGCTTTCAAACGGTTCTTTAGTTTTTTTATCTTTAACCGGCTCAATTGCATTAATAAGTCCGATGGATCTGACTTCTCCGATGTTTTCCAGCGGAAGAAATTTTTCTTTGATAATCCGCGTAAAGTAATCGGCTTTTTCGTTAGCCTTTTCAATTATTTTTTCTTCCTCAAGAATATTTAAAACTTCAATTGCAGCAGAGCAAGCAAGCGGGTTTCCGCTGTATGTATGGCTGTGCATAAATGCTTTGCCCTCATTGTAATCCGCATAGAAAGCGTCAAAGATTTTTTGTGTTGTGATAAAAAGTGCCATAGGCATATAGCCGCCTGTGAGTCCTTTTGAAAGACACATTATATCAGGTGAAATTCCGGCATGGTCACAGGCAAACATTTTGCCTGTTCTGCCGTAGCCTGTTGCTATTTCATCCGCGATTAGGTGGACATTGTATTCATCACACAGTCTGCGTAATTTTTTCAGGTATAGAGGCGGATAAATTTTCATACCAGCCGAGCCTTGCAAAAGCGGTTCAACAAGAATTGCGGCAGTTTCATTTCCGTATTTTTTGAAATTTTCTTCCGCTTTTTCAAAACATTCACATTGGCAGTTTTTCCTGTTTTTTTCGTAAGGGCATCTGAAACAGTCCGGGCCGTCAATTCTCACAACATCAAGCAGTATGGGTTTATAAATTTCGGAATATAAATCAACGCCTCCTGCAGACAGTGCTCCGATTGTTTCACCGTGGTAGGCGTCAGAAAGCGCCATAAAACGCTTTTTCTGCGGATTTCCTGTTTGATAGTGGTATTGAAAACTTACTTTCATTGCCGCCTCAATTGCCGAGGAGCCGTTGTCGGTAAAGTTGAATTTGCAAAGACCTTCCGGCAGGAGCCCGGCTAGTTTTTCGCACAGAGTAATTGCGGGTTTGTGGCTGAAATTTGCAAAAATAACATGTTCGAGCGAATCAATTTGTTTTTTGACTGCGGCGTTAATCCTTGGATTGCAGTGTCCGAGAAGATTACACCACCATGAACTTACAACGTCAGCATAGCTGTTTCCGTCAACGTCGTAAAGGTACATTCCGTTTCCTTTTTCAATCACAATCGGCGGTAGTTCTTCGTAATCTTTCATTTGTGAACACGGGTGCCATATATATTTCAAGTCGCGTTCTGCCCAGTTATTCATATTTATATCTCCTCAAAAATCTTCAACAAATCTTCTTTTTCAATGTTTATTTCTTTGGCATTTTTTTCAACCGTTGCGATAACTTTTATTGCGGTTAATTTTTCAATACTTGTTAAATTGTCCCTGTGCATTAAATCTGCAGGATTGTAGTTATTTAAAATTATGCCTTTAATTTTTATATCACGTGTTTTTGCGTATTCAACTGTCAGGATGGTTGAATTTATTGTACCGAGTGCAGCGTCGGCAATTATTATGATGTTTTGATTAAGTTCTTTTATAAGGTCGGACATTGATAATTTATTCAATATGAGAGGACAGGTTATGCCGCCTGCACCTTCTGTAATAAGGTAATCATATTCAGATTTTGTCAGGTTAAAATCGTTTATAATTTTTTCAAGTTTTATTTCTTTATTTTCAAGCCGTGCTGCAAGGTGCGGCGAAACAGCGTTCTGGAATATATATGATGCACATTTTTCAGGTTGTTTATTTAATCCGGCTGTTTTAACCGCATAAACGCAGTCACCTGGGATAAGTTTGCCGTCAATACTTTCCGCTCCGCTCAATACAGGTTTGTAATATCCGCAATTGAATCCGAAATCGCGCATTTTTTTTACAAGCAGTGCCGATATGTATGTTTTTCCGACATCTGTGCCGGTTGCTGTTATAAATATCCCTTTTGTCATTTTTCTCCTTAAAAAATGCGATAACTTAAAAAAGTTATCGCAAAATTTATTTTAAATTATTATTACAGAGCTCCGTCATAGAAGTAATCGTAGTGTCTTACATCATCATAATTGTTGATGTATTCTGCTTCAACTTCTTTTTGTACCTGCGGAACAACTTTTGCTGCAACTGATCTGTCTTTTAACAGTTTGTCAATGTTAGGTTCCAATACAAGCTCAAAATGGAAACGTCCGTATTTTCTGTCTGTTTCGTGAACGTTGTTAATGAGCGGATAGCCCCAGTATAGTCTGGCGCTTAAATCGCCCGGTAATTGAACTCTAAGCCCCATACCGAGTGAAGCAAGGAAGTAACTTCCGCCGCCCATCATACGGTCTGTTCTTGCATCGGGGAATACGCCTGCGTGATCCGCAAATACAACACCCTGAACGTATTTACCCAAAAACGGAATCTTTTCTCCTGATCTCGGGCTGGTAATTTGTCTCGGCAGGAACGGGAAAATTAATTCAGCACTTGTGAAGTAACCGTTTTTACCGATTAAGATACCTTCAGAATAACCTCTGACAGTTGCAAGACCTGCTGCCTGGAACTGGTCAATATACGGTATATCTTTGTTGTTCGGGATTATTTGATAATTTGCTCTGATTTGTGCGTAAACACCGTGTGAAAAGTCGTGCAGTCTTAACAATCCGCCTGAATATTTGAAGTAGCTTGATCTGCTGTCAAATATCGGGAATGCCATTGACGCATTCTGGTTCAAGTACCATATACCTTTCGGGGTGTCTTTTCTTAAGTTCAAACCTAAATCTGCACTTGTTACCTGATCAAGCGGGAAATCATATATGCCGCTTAAAATATCCATGCCGGTAAATACACGTTTGTAGTTCAATGAACCGTAGCCTTTAAGTTCAAATCCTTGAGTTCTTTTGATAGGCTGTGTATAGTACAATGAATACAGGTACGATCTGGTTCTTAAGCCTAACGGTGCAAATCCGCCCCATTTAACTTTTGCAAATGTCGATGCATAGCTGAAACCTACGCGGCCGTCATATTTGTTAACCGGTATATTGTAATCAAAGAACGGGCTTGTTGCGCCGCCGCTGAAATATGCCCCTGCGCTCATTCTGTCGCGATAGCCGAATAAACTGTCAGCAACTATCATCGGGCCGCCTCTGAGTTTACCTGTCTGATACCTTCCGGCGTTGTCCATTACACCTATTATGTGGAACGGGAATTTTTCGTCAGCCGAAAGTTCAATATCGGTTGTTCCTTCTTTTTCACCGGCTTTGAGGTTTGCCGTAAGTCTTACGCCTTCGTTATATCTGTTAAAATCAAGTACATCTTTTTCCAGTTTGACAATATCAAAAAGTTCATGTTCTTTGTCAGGAATTCTGTCGAGAATGTAGTTTGATTTTGTCCATTTGTTGCCGTCAATTGTAACTTTTCCGATACGGCTTTCAATTAAATCAATGTAAATTGCGCCGTTTTCAACCTGTTGTTCGGGAAGATACGCCTTTGCGGTTACAAAACCTTTTTTTGCATACAGGCTGTTAATTTCATCAATCATCTGTTGAATATCAGTGATGAACAGGTTTTTGCCTGCGTACTTTGTGATTATCGGTTCAATTTCTTCTCTTGTAAGAATTTCTGATGGTGCCACTTCAATTGAATTTACGTACAAGCCTTTTGTTTCAAGTTCTTCGACTTTGGCTCTGATAACATCTCCGGTGCCTTCAGGTGCACCTTGAATTACCGTGCTGCCTTTTGTACCGCCTTCTTCGCGCTGTTCTTGATATTTTTCGTAATCAGACTGCACTTCCTGACGCTGCCTGTCGTATTGTCTTGAATCAAGTTCGTGTTTTATGTTAGAACCTGCGTCGCGCTGTATTGCCCCAGGATTATCGCGGATTATATCCATAACTCCGGTAGGAATCTCTGCGGCAAATGTATTAGCTGAAACACAGCAAAATGCCGTCAGCGTTAGTGCTGTACCCAGAAAAAATTTTTTTGTCATCACCTTTTTCATTTTATTACCTTTATATAGTCCAGTTATAACTATTTTCTTACCATAACGGTTGAACATAAAGTTTTTTTATACTTTTATTACAATTTAGTAACAAAAGTTTATTTTTTACACAAAAACTATGTTCACCTGCTATTATTATAGTGTATTATTGAGGTTATGTAAATAATATAACGAAAAGTTAAGTCTTTTATTTTAGCAAAAAAACAAAAATCGTACATTTAGTGTAGAGAGGAAAAGGGTAATGAAAAACAGGATTAAAATTTTAACCGTTACTGCGGCTATTATTGCCGGTTTAAGTGTTAATGCAGCTTTTGCCGGCGGTATTGCGTGCGTTGATGTTCAAAAAGTTGTGTCTGCTTCATCTCAAGTTCAGGCATTGAAAAAAGAACAGCAGAAAAAGACAAAAGACCTTATTGCTTTCATCGAAAAAGCAAGAAAAGATGTTGCGGCAGTTTCTGACACAAAGAAAAAACAGGCTCTTGAAGAAAAGTACAATAAAGAGTTAGTTGCCAAAAAAGAAAAAATGGACAAAGAATACGCTTCAAAATTAAAATCAATTGAAGATTCTATATCCAAAGTTATCGCAGAACAAGCTAAAGCAAAAGGTTATGATATGGTTATCACGAAAGGCATTGTTCTATACGGCGGAAATGACATTACAAGTGATATTATAAAAGCCGTTAAATAGGGTTTTATATTAATGTAAAAAAAGAGTCATTTTTTAAATGACTCTTTTTTTGTTATTTGATATCACGATATGAATTTGCAAACTTGTCAGAATATACAGTATGCAATAGTTCATGTGCTTTATGTGAATTGGGATACTCCAGATATTCCTGATAAAGTTTTTGTATTGAAGGATTCATATGAGATTTGCGTTTTTGCATTGCGCTGTCCTCTTTGTAAAGTCCTTCAGCACGTTCAGCTTTGATTTTTGAATCATTGCAGCTTGTCGGCTGTCCGCCGCCGTTTATACAGCCTCCGGGACATGCCATAACCTCAAGCATCTGGAATTGTGCCTTGCCGGATTTGATTTCCTGAATTGATTTTTCAGCCTCTTTTAGAGTTGAAACAACTCTGACGACAAGTTTTGTACCTTTCAAGTCAAGTTCAACGTCGCGGCATCTGTTTGAGGTTCCTCTTAACTGTTTTATATCAACATCATTAAGAACTTCGCCCGTTGCAAATTCATAAGCCGTTCTGACAGCAGCTTCCGCAACACCGCCGGAGGCTCCGAATATTGTACCTGCGCCTGTATATTCACCGAACGGAGAATCGTTGTCCTCGCCTTCAAGTGCATTAAAATTGATACCTGCTTCTTTTATCATGCGTCCGAGTTCTTTTGTTGTCAGAACATAGTCGGTATCAGGTTTGTTATTGTGCGATAATTCCGAACGTTTGCATTCGTATTTTTTTGCCGTACAAGGCATGATTGCAACAATAACCAGATTTTCCCTTTCCACGTTGAAATGTTTCGGAACAAGTTCTGACAATACCGGTGAAAGCATCGACATTGGTGATTTGCAGCTTGAAAGATGTTTCAGCATGTCAGGATGATGATCTTCAAGATATTTCACCCATGCAGGACAGCACGAAGTAAACAGCGGAAGGTTTTTGCCGGATTTTAATCTTTCCAAAAATTCGGTTGCCTCTTCCATTATGGTTAAATCCGCTCCGAAATTAGTATCAAAAACAAGGTTAAAACCGATTTTTCTGAGCGCTGCGTTCATCAATTTGATTGTGTTTTCACCCGGCTGCAGCCCGAAAATTTCACCCAGCGCAACACGTGTTGCAGGTGCCATCTGTACCGCAACCGTTTTTGCCGGATTTGTAATTTCTTGCCATACGGCTTCAACATCTGATTTTATTGTTAACGCTCCCGTAGGGCATACTGCAGCGCACTGCCCGCAGTTTACACAGTCAACCTGACCGAGCGGTCTGCCGTTAATCGGCTGGACAACTGTTTTTGAACCTCTGTTTGCAAAACCTAAAACTGCATGTCCTTGAAATTCACTGCATGCTCTCACGCAGGCTCCGCAGAGAATACATTTGTTCGGATCTCTGACAAGCGAAGGGGAACTGTCATCTATCGGAAGGTATTCGTCCTGTGCTTTCTCTGCGTAGCGAATTTTTTTGATTCCGTATTCTTCCGAATATTTTTGAAGCTCGCAGTCACCTGATTTTTCGCATGTTAAGCATTCTTTATCATGGTTTGCAAGCAAAAGTTCAAGAACAGTTTTTCTTATTCTGCGTGTTTTTTCAGTGTTAAGGTGAATTTTTAAACCGGCTTCGGGAGGCATTGTGCAGGAGGACTGTATTCCGCGTCCTTCAACTTCCACAACACACATTCTGCATGCTCCAAATGAGGTTAAGTCCGGCCTGTAGCAAAATGTCGGAACGTTCATGCCGGCTTTTCTTATTACCTCAAGCAGATTTGGTTCGTCTGTAAATTCAACTTCTTTTCCGTCAATAAATAATGTTTTTTTATCTGTCATTTTTTATTTCCTTATTATTTTAATTCTATTGCCTTAAACGGACAGCTTTTTAAGCAGGCTTCGCACTTGATGCATTTTGTTTGATCAATGTGGTGAGGCTGTTTTACCGTTCCTTCAATTGCACCGACAGGACATGTTCTTGCGCATTTTGTGCAGCCTTTGCATTTTTCTTCGTTTATCACGACGGTTTTCAACGCCGTACAAACACCGGCCGGACATTTTTTGTCCACAATGTGCGCAATGTATTCATCCCTGAAGTATTTTAATGTTGAAAGTACCGGATTCGGAGCTGTTTTCCCGAGTCCGCACAATGAGCCGTCTTTTACGGTATGTGCAAGCTCTTCCAGCAAATCCAAATCAGAAAGCTCACCGCGTCCGGCAACTATTTTTTCAAGAATTTTCAGCATGTTTTTGGTGCCTTCGCGGCAAGGAACACATTTTCCGCAGCTTTCATTTTTGGTGAAGTTCATGAAAAATCTTGCAACTTCAACCATACAGGTATCCTCGGCCATTACGACCAGACCGCCTGAGCCGACCATTGCGCCCGCTTTTATAAGACTGTCGTAATCCATTGGCAAGTCAAGGTGTTCTTCCGTCAAACATCCGCCTGACGGGCCGCCGATTTGTACAGCCTTAAATTTTTTGCCGCCGCGTATTCCGCCGCCTATATCAAAAATAATTTGTCTTAATGTTGTACCCATCGGAACTTCAATCAAGCCGGTATTGTTAACTTCGCCTGTCAGGGCAAACGTTTTTGTACCTTTTGAAGTTTCGGTACCCATTTGAGCAAACCAGTCAGCACCGTTAAGAATTATGACCGGTACGTTTGCAAGGGTTTCAACGTTATTAATCAAAGTCGGTCTGCCGAATAAACCCTTGTTTGCGGGAAAAGGCGGTTTAGGTCTTGGCATGCCGCGTTCGCCTTCAATAGATGCAATAAGCGCGGTTTCTTCGCCGCATACAAATGCTCCGGCGCCTTCTTTTATGTGAATTGTAAATGAAAATCCGCTGCCCATAATATTTTCACCTAAGAAATGTCTTTCTTCGGCATCTTTTATTGCTTTTTTCAAACGTTCTATTGCAAGCGGGTACTCGGCTCTTACATAAATATAACCTTCGTCCGCTCCGATTGCAAAAGCTGCGATAGCCATACCTTCAAGAAGTTTATGCGGGTCGCCTTCCATAATACTTCTGTCCATAAAAGCTCCGGGGTCGCCCTCGTCACCGTTACATACGACGTAAGATTTTCCGCCTCTGTTTGCGGCTGTAAATCTCCATTTTCTTCCTGTCGGAAATCCCCCGCCCCCGCGGCCTCTGAGGCCTGATTTTTCTATAGTTTCAATTACCGCTTCCGGATTGTTTTCTTCAAGAACGTTATAAAGCGCCTCATAACCTCTCACCGCAATTGCTTCGTCGATATTTTCAGCATTTATGTTCCCGCAGTTTTTGAGCGCTGTTCTGCTTTGTTTTGCGTAAAAATTAATATCTTCGTCCTTGAAAACATGTTCTTTTGTCTGCGGGTCGGTATATAAAAGTCTTTCAACCGGTTTGCCGCCTCTTATGTGAGTTTCGTAAATTTCTTCGACATCTTTGTATCTTACTTTAACATAAGTTACGTGTTTATCCGGAATGCTTACCAGAACGCCCTGTTCACAAAATCCGTGGCATCCTGTCGGCACTATTGTCATTTTGTCGTAATCAGTCAAAACTGATACATCGGCACCGAGTTCTTTAAATCTTTCTATTACACCGAGCGAACCGTTTGCGACACAGCCTGTTCCGGCGCATACAAGAACACGGAGTCCCTGTTTTTTTATATTTTCCTGTGCTTTTTTCTGTTCTTCTTTTATGTCTATACTTAAACTTGTTTTTTCCATATTATTCTTCCTCTTTTAAAAGGGTATCAATTACTATGCTTATTGCATCCGATGTCATTTGCGGATATACTTTTCCGTTAATTACAACAACCGGAGCAAGCCCGCATGCGCCCAGACAGCTTACCGTTTCCAGTGAAAACAGTCCGTTTTCGCTTGTTAATTGTCCTTCTTTAATGTTAAGTTTATTTCTTATTGCGTTTAACACAGGCATTGAACCTCTGACGTGGCAGGCTGTTCCGTCGCATACTTTTATTTCAAACTTGCCTTTCGGCTCAAGTGAAAATTGCGCATAAAACGTTGCCACACCGAAAACGGTTGCGGGAGAAAGCCCTTCAACTTTTGTACCTATGTAAATAAGTGCTTCTTCAGGCAGGTATCTGTACTCCTCCTGAACTTTTTGCAAGATTGCAATCAGGCTGGATTTTTTGTAATCGAACGATTTCAAAATCTCATCCAGTTTCGCTGTGCTTATCTTGTGAGAATTGATTGTATCCATTATTAACTCCTGTCCGGCTATAATTTGCCTTAAACATATTATTGCATGCCGTGAGTTGAAAATCAAGAAATTTATTTTACTTTATAAAATCCTGTTGCAGTAATCTTTAATCGGGCATTGTTCGCATTTAGGGTTTATCGGTTTGCAGATATTTTGGCCGTGGGTTACAAGAAGTGAATTTATATCAATCCAGTATTTTTGGGGCAGTTTTTTTCTCAGTGCAAATTCTGTTTCTTCGGGATTTTTTGTTTTTACGTAACCGAGCCTGTTTGAAATTCTGTGCACGTGAACATCAACGCAGATTGCGGGTTTATGAAAACCTTCACTGAGTACAAGGTTGGCTGTTTTTCTGCCTACACCGTTGAATTTTACAAGTTCTTCTATTTCATCCGGAACTTTGGAGTTGTATTTTTCAACAAGCTCTTTTGAAAGTTCAACAATTTGTTTTGCTTTGTTTGCATAAAATCCCACAGGATAAATAGCTTTTTCAAGAACTTTCGGATCCAGTTTTGCAAAATCTTCGGGAGTTTTGCCGAGTTTAAGCATTCTTAAAGTCGCGGGATAAGTTGTTTTGTCATTTGTTCTTAAACTTAAAATGCAGGCTATTAACACTATAAACGGATCTTTAAAGCCGTCCATAAGTTTTACGAAATCACTTCTTGGCTGTTCTGCGGCTTTTAACAAAGCTACGATTTTCTCCATATTAACGTCTTTTGACATTTAAAAGCCTTTCGACATCAATTGTTGTCTTTAATTTAAGAGCATAGATATTATCTTTATCAAATCTCAAAAGTTTCACGGCATCTTTTTCGGTTGTTATTATATTGCCTTCAATATCAATCAAATCAATCGGTGAATACTGATGGTGATCATCAAAAGAGATTGTTTTTTTAAGATAAAAATCCGACAAAAAATCAAAAAATTGCTGCGGTTGTCCGATAGCGCAGATTGCGGTGGCAGTTCCGCCTGGTTCAAGGTGTTCGCCTGTTTTTATGTTATAGATGTAATCAGGTTCGGTATAGCAGACAAGGGTTTCTATGCTTAGCCGTTTTTGCATAATGTTTGCGAATTTTTCGGCTTTGGTGTGGTCGGTATTTTTGCTTACTATAACGAGTTTGTCAATTCTGTCGAGCGCTTCTGCGCCTTCTCTCAGAGGGCCGGCCGGAAGAAGTTTTTCATTTCCGAGTCCCATTTTGCTGTCCATAAGGACTATATCAATATCGCGGTAAAGTTTTCTGTGCTGGAATCCGTCGTCAAGTATTATTTTATTGACCCCGAATTTTTCTATCGCGTATTTTGCGGCCAGATATCTGTTTTTGCATGTTAGAACGCAGGCCCCTTGAGCCTTTTGCGCAAGCCAGAAGGGTTCATCCCCAGCCATAGCGGCGGTGTAGTGTACGTATTGGCCGTCAGAAATTACGTTTACTTTATTGTTTGGAAGTTTTCCGCCGTATCCGCGTGAGATTATAGCGACTTTTTCGCCTTTTTTGATATAATATCTTGCTATTTCAAGAACAACAGGCGTTTTGCCGACGCCGCCGGTTGTCATGTTCCCGACCGATACCACAAAAGCGCCGACTTTTTTCGGCCGGAGTATTTTTTTATCGTAAAGCCAGTTTTTAAATGCGCTTCCGGCTCCGTATACATAAGAACAGTATTCCAACAGAGTGACCGGAATTCCCCGGGCATTGCGGTCATAATGTAGCTGTGTAATTTTTGTTTTTAAATTCATAATTCTTTAGAACATTAATCTGAATAATAAAAATCTTTTGTTTAGTTTTTCCGAGAATTTTCTCAGATTGCAGGTTGTAACAGCCGTATCTTCAACGATTTGCTGAAGTTCGGTTTTATTGTCCGGTGTAACCTGATTTAATGAAGCAAGTGTTGTTGAAACATCGCTCATTGCTTTATTTACGCTGTTTATAGTAGCCGTCAAATCTTTTTTCAGATTATCATCTTTTGTCATTGAGTTAATATATGTACTGATTTCGTTTACGTTGTGCGTTATTACTCTTAAATCAGCTGCAATGGCTTCAGCGTTGCCGTTATCCATGATTTTGTTCAGATTTTTGGACAACAGATCAAGCGAATCCGCCGTTGAATACAATTTTGTTTTAAATTCTTTGTCGCCGATAATATTGTTAAGGTTATCTGACAATTTTGAAAAATCGTTGCTTGTTCTGTCAAGCAGTGTCATTAATTCTTTTAAATCACCCTGTGACGCATCAATAAGTTTGTCAAATTTAGCGATAGTTTCAGCTGATTGTGATGTCAAAGAATTTATGTTATTTACAGACATCTGGAGTTCTGCGATAACTTCGTCCGATAACAGATCGTTAATTTTTCTGTTGGTTTCGGTAAGTGATTCAGCGGCTTTGTATTGCCATTCCATAAAGTCTGCAATTCGCATCGGTTCAATAATCGTGTATTGTGAATTTTGTGCCGGATAGGGGAGAATTGTGTCGTCAAGAGTTGAGATTCTTAATTTTTTTGTGTCTTTATTATATACCGGATACCCTTTCATAAATTCCGGTAATATTAACCCCGGCAAATCAACCACGTAATCTATTTTGTAGGCATAAGTTGTTTCAATACTGTCCCTGAAATTATACGGAACAGCATCTTTTGAGATTACTTCAATATTTTTAACTTTTCCGACGTCGTAATACTTGTCGTCGAGTTTCATTTCAACAGGGTCATCCTGATATAAAATATCTTTACTTTTCATTGGAATAAAAAGGGTTCTTGTTTTAGGCGGTGTAATTTCCAGAAACAATTCACCTATAAGTCCCGATTGCTGAATAGTAAACAGTGACGCGCGCGGAATATCAATATCAGGATCTGTTATAACAAATTTTACCTTTACAAAATTATTTTCACCGTCGATTACGGGTGTAATTTCTTCCACCTGTCCGACACGGATACCCATCATCTGAACTCCCGCACCGGGGCGCATGCCGTTGACGTCTTTAAACTGAACTTCAATTCTTTCGGCATTTGAAAACGTTCTGCCTTTGACTTTAAAAACTACTCCGAAAAGTAATACCAGTGCTATTAATGTTAAAAGACCTACTTTGAATGATGATGAGAATTTCATTTAATCCCTCTTATATTCTGTACGCCTTTTATTGTAGCAAAAAACTTTTTGAAATGCAAAAATGTTTAATTGAAGCTGTCAGCTCAACTATATTAAAGAATTTACCCCCGGTTTACAAATAATTTGCCAGAATATTTTTTACGTAATTCTGTGTTTCTTTATAAGGCGGAACTCCGTCATATTTATCTACTGCTCCGGGGCCGGCGTTATATGCGGCCAGTGCAAGAATTATGTTGCCGTTATATTTTTGAAGCATTGATTTTAAATACCTTACGCCGCCGTCCACATTTTGAACCGGATTGTATGCATCTGTTACGCCGAGGCCTTTGGCGGTTGCGGGCATGAGCTGCATTAACCCCATTGCGCCGGCTTTAGACTTTGCTTTCGGATTAAATCCTGATTCCTGTTTGATAAGTGCTTTTACCAGCTTATCGTCTACACCGTGCTTGTTTGCTATCTGTTCGACCATATCCATTATCTGGTTTTTAGTGGGATTTTGCGTTGTTGCGGAATTTGTTGCGGCTGCTGCCTGCATCAGTGCCGTATTAAGGCTGTCCGTCGGGTCTGTTTTTACTATCTGAGCATTTACGCGCATTGATTCCGGATTCAGTAAAAGATTACCGAAATTGACTTTTTGCGCGGATGATAAAACTTTTTCAAAGGATTGTACATTCGGATTTGCCGGAGGTGCGATGTTGTTTGCCTGATTTATCCGGTTGTTATAAAAATTATTAACATACTGATTCATTTGCGCAGCACGCTGCATTGCCGCTGCCTGCCCGCTGCTGTTCAATAATCTTTGTAACATCTGTGAAAACATTATCCTACCCTCAATTATATTCTACACGTTAGAACTAACTTTGGTATCATATAAATTAAGGATTTTTGGCGAAATGTCAATTGCACGGACTTATTTAATATACATGCAATCGCCGTAAGAAAAAAATCTGTATTTATTCTCAATGGCCTCTTTATATGCTCGGAAAATAAAATCTTTTCCCGCAAGTGCACTCACAAGCATTAAAAGCGTTGATTTCGGCAGGTGAAAGTTTGTTATAAGATTGTCAATTACCTTAAATTCATAAGGCGGGTAAATAAAAAGTTCCGAGTGATCATGGCAGGCCTGAATTTTTCCGTATTTTTGAAACGCGGTTTCAAGCGTTCTTACGGTTGTTGTGCCGACTGCAACAATTTTTTTGCCTGATTTTTTAGCCTTATTAATTATATCTGCTGTTTTTTCGGTTATTACAAAAGTTTCCGAGTGCATTTTATGCTCAAGTATGTTTTCGCATTTTACCGGTCTGAAAGTTCCAAGCCCTACGTTCAAGGTTACATAAGCGATTTCTACCCCTTTTGATTTCAGTTTATCAAGAATTTCTGTTGTAAAGTGCAGGCCGGCTGTCGGCGCCGCAACCGAACCCTCATCTTTTGCGTAAACTGTCTGGTAGCGTTCGGTGTCAAAATTTTTTAACTTTTCGGATTGAATTTTTCTCTCTATGTATGGCGGCAGCGGTATGTTTCCAACCCTGTGCAGAATTTCAAACAAATCCCCCTGATATATCATCTCCGCAAGCCATTCACCGTCATCTTCAAGCCGTTTTATTGCCCGAACACTTAATTCATCGCTGATTTTTATAACCGTGTCAGGTTTTACCCTTTTGGAAGGTTTTATAAGGCATGACCAGTTCTTGCCTTCTTTTGATTCAAGCAAAAAGACTTCAATTTTTGCGCCGGTTGCTTTTGTGCCGTAAAGTCTTGCCGGAAGAACTTTTGTGTCGTTTAAAACAAGTAACGTGTTTTCGTCCAAATAATCAATAATGTCGTAAAAATGCCTGTGCTCAATTGTTTGATTTTTTCTGTCCAAAACAAGCATTCTTGAATTTTCGCGCCTGTCCGCAGGCATTTGTGCAATCAATTCCTCCGGCAGTTCATAATCAAATTCCGAAACTAACATTATTCTTTATTATCCACTTTTTTCGCGTTTTTTAAATCTATGTCGTCAACCTGCTGTTTTTTGTGCGCTTCTTCAATATCCATCTGCTTGTTGACTATAACGGTCTGCAATATCTGGATTAAATTGCTTGTCACAAGATATAACAAAACACCTGCAGGAATAGGAATTATTACAAATGTTGCGATAATCATTATCGGCATGAATGTTCCCATTGATTTTTGTATGGCAGCCTGCGTCGGATCTTGAGACGCCGTGTCTGTGTGCGATGTCGCCATCATTACTTTTTGCGAGATAAACATGGTTAACCCGAAAAGAACTATCAAAAGCAGTACGTCATAGTGGAACGATTGTTTAACTTCAATCGAAGGCACTGATGCCGCTAAAATTTCCCCCTGACGTTCAAACGTTACGGTTTCGCTTTCTTTTGTGTTCATATCGGTAATTACTGCTTCAGCTTTTTCTATCTTTTGCAGCTGGCTGAATTTCAAGTTTAAATTGTCAAGGCTGATTTTGAAATCAATGGGTTCGCCCGGAACCAGTTCGCCCTGAATTTCCAGCGCCTGATTAGGTTTTGAAATTTTTACGTTCTCAAGAGTTTCATCCGGCAAATATACAACCGCTGTCTTGCCTAAAATGAATTTATCAAATTTAGATGCGCCCATTACTCCGTCGTTTGAAATTCCGGCTGAGGCGCGAAGCGTTGTGTCAAGTCTGTTTACGAATAAAAACGGTGCGTCGCCGGCCATCTGTATGAATTGCGGACTCATCAGCGCCGAATATAACAGTATGAATATCGGCATCTGGATTAATAAAGGCATGCAGCCGCCCATCGGGTTGAATTTGTGCTCTTTATAAAATTCCATCAGCTTCTGCTGCATTACCTGTGGGTTGCTCTTGTATCTGTCCTGTATCGCTTTTAATTTCGGCTGTAATGTCTGCATCATCCGCATTGAACGCTGCTGTGACACGTTTAAAGGCCAAAGGCAAAGTCTTACAAGTACGGTTAACGCTATTATCGCCCACCCGTAATTGCCTACGATTGATGCCAGTTTACCTAAAAATTCTATTGTTAATGTTGTAAAATCCAATGTCCCTAATCCTCTTACTCTGTATATGAACGGCCTTTTTTAAATGGTCGGGATGACACGATTTGAACGTGCGACCCCCTCGTCCCAAGCGAGGTGCGCTACCAAGCTGCGCCACATCCCGAAGGTTTTTGTAAACGGCAACTCTTTAAGTTGCTCGTACTTGCTGATATTTATTTGTCAAAGTTGTCGGGGTGCGCTACCAACCTCTCACAAAACGATACTTAATCGTTTTGTTCGGCAGAGTGCCACATCCCGGTGCCTGAGGCACGACAACATTTGAGTTGTTCGTTACCTGCATTCAGTTAGTTATTCTTTTGTCAATGTCTGTTGTGCGCCGGAGGCGGACTTCTTTACTCTAAAATAAACATGCCGCGGCGTCAAGCATGTAAAAAAGAGATTCAGCTTTTGCCGAATCTCTTTTGTTTTATTCTCCTTCGCAGGCTTCGTCTATGAGTTCAAAATTGTCATGACTTGCATTACATATCGGACATACCCAATCAGACGGCAAGTCATCAAAGTCCCGCCCCTGTTCCCTGTCGTCGTATATCCACCCGCATACTAAACATCTGAATCGCATTTTTTCTCCTTTCTTTTATTATTTTACTGAATTTTTTGTAAATTTGTATTGCCATATATCAAGGTTACTGGTATAATTTATTTGTACTAAAAATCAGAGGAGAAAAAGTATGAAACAGTCAAAAGCATTACAAATCGCGAATCGGGGGGGGGCGACTCCTCTAAGCACAATTAGCAAGGGTTTCGGCAAAGGCAAAGCCGGAAATGCAGTCAGCGACAGGTCTGTAGTTTTGCACTACTATAAGTCCGCAAACTATGCATTTACTCTGGCGGAAGTTTTAATAACAATAGGCGTAATCGGTATTGTTGCTGCAATTGCACTTCCGTCGTTGATTAATCATTATAACGACAAAGTTCTTGAAACAAAATACAAAAAGACAAAGAGTATTTTAATCAACGGCTACAAATTAATGATGGCAAAAGATCAGGTATTTGATATATCACAATTGCCATTCACAAACGATTTTGATGAATATGTGGCGCAGGCACACAAAGACGTATTCAAAATTTTATCCGATACAAAGGGCGGTCTTGATGCGGAAACTTTGCCGAAAGATTATGCGATAGAAGATAACGACAGCCCTTCGCAGTTCAATTGGGAAGATGTTCCGTATATATTCCAAACAACAGACGGTATGTTAATGGGTGTAGAACAGGATGCAGAAACAAAGAACATATATATTTATACAGATACAAACGGAAATTCCAACCCTAATGAAATCGGCAAAGATATGTACAAATTTTCAATAAGCGGCAATGCACTGCTTGCTGATGTATCGGGTGATTTGACCGAATTGCCTTGTTCAATTGATAACCTGGAAGCCTGCAAAACAGAAGAAGAATGCTTTGCCTTGGCTAATAATTATGAAGATGGCCCTGATGGCTCTTGTGAGTATGCTTTTATTTTTAACTCATATTCTGGAGAATGTAGTTTATACAGATTTTCTGAATATTGTCGTTAATACAATTATTATTTATTAATGGTATTTTGGGTAAAACATCTAAAAAGCGGGAGCAAGTTCCCGCTTTTTATGATACAATGTTTTTATGAAACACGTATTTGAACAAAAAGTTTTTTATTCCGACACTGATGCATACGGCGTTGTATGGCACGGTTCCTATCTCAGATGGCTTGAGATGGGCAGAGTTTTATGGTGTGAGGATGCCGGGCACAATCTTATTGATTTAAAAAATCAGGATATTGTTTTGCCTGTTGTTAATCTTAATGTGCGCTATAAGGCTTCGGCAAAACTTAATGACGAAGTTGTTATTGAAACATGGATTGAAAAATTCAACGCTTTATCGGTCACATTCAAGCAGTGCATAAAATCCAAAGAAACCGGAAAAACGTTGATTGAAGCGGAAGTGGAAGTTGTTGCGATTAATAATGACGGCAAATTATACAGACGCATGCCGAAAATTCTTTTAGAAACTTTTGAAAGGACCGCTGCATGTCCTCAACCCGTTTAAATAAATATATTGCATCATCGGGCCTGTGTTCAAGGAGAAAAGCGGATGAGCTTATAGAACAGGGTGTGGTTTTTGTAAACGGCAAAAAAGTTACCGAGCTCGGGTACCTTGTTGATGAAAAGGACAAAGTTTTTGTTAATCAAAAACTCGTAAGACCCGTAAAGCATGTATATTACAAATTCTACAAACCTGCCGGATATATTACGACCTGTGATGATGAAAAAGGCAGAAAAACAATTTATGATCTTTTGCCGGAGAACTTGTATAATTTAAAACCTGTCGGAAGGCTTGATAAAGATTCTACGGGGCTTTTGATATTGACTAACGACGGTGATTTGATTAACGAATTAACGCATCCGTCGGTAAAAGTTCCGAAAGTTTATATTGTGTCGGTTGATGCAAAAATGCACCCGCACGAATTTGAGCAGATGGCAAAGGGTATTGAAATTGAACCCGGCAAAATCGCTTATGCCGATGTTACTTTGCTTGAGGCGGATAACAGGCACACTTTAATGCAAATAGTGCTTTATCAGGGAATGAACAGGCAAATCCGTAAAATGATTGAATATTTCGGGTATGAGGTCAAATCCTTAAAGCGTATTCAGCATGCGACAATTCAGCTGGAAGGCTTAAGACGCGGCGAATTCAAACCGATAAAACCGCAGCAGATTAAAGAGTTACGAAATTTTTTAAACAGGATTTCAAACAATGCTTAAAATTGCACTCACAGGTAATATCGCATCAGGAAAAACCACAGTCGAAAAAATCCTAAAGTCAAAAGGCTGTGAAGTTTTAGACACCGATTCCGCAGGGCATGAAATTTTAAAAAACTGCGAAGAAGTAAAAAACGCGTTTAAAAATTATGATGTTTTTGAAAACGGTGAGATTTCAAGAGATAAACTCGGAAAACTCGTTTTTTCAAACCCTGATTTGCTTAGAAAACTGGAATCTGTTGTTCATCCGAAAATAAAAGAAAAAATAAAAGAATTTTTTGAAAAAAATTGTCACGAAAAATACACTGTAGTTTCAATTCCGTTGTTGTTTGAAACCGGCATGGAAAACCTTTTTGACAGAATTGTTTTTGTGTACGCAGACGACGATTTGCGCCTGAAAAGACTTATTGAACGCAGCGGTTATTCAAAAGAATATGCAGAAAAGCGTTTGAAATCACAGGGCTTGCAGCAAGAAAAGATTAAAAAATCCGATATAATCATATACAACAACGGCAGCCTTGAAGATTTAGCAAAACAGGTTGATGAAATTTTTAGACTGGAATAAATACTCTTGCGCCGTCGCGGATGTTATTTGTGATGCCGCCGCTGCCTGCCGTGCCGTTGCCGAGAGTGATTTCGGTGTGGCCGTATTGAGAATTGTATCCCGCAACGCCTTTGTCATAAACGAGTACGCATCCTGCCGGAAGTTTATCCAAATCCAATCCTTTTGTTGAAATTTCTTTAAAGTTTTTGTTGTCAGCAAGTATGCTGCTCATTTGATATGCATGCCCGGATTCATAGCTGCCGAGGCCGGCATCTTCAATTGCCTGTTTTACGTGTTTTGCGCAATAGTTGTCAAATCCGCCTTGAGAAGATACTGCGGCTATTTCATTCGCAAGTTTTTTGCCTTTTCTTTTGTTATAGCCGGCTTTTTGAAGTGACGGCAAGGCTTCATTTTTATCCGTATCAACTTTTGCAGCCGATTTTCGTGTTGATTTTTTATTGTCGGCTTCTACAACTTTGTTTGTTTTTACATCAAGAAAACTGAACGGATTGCTTGATTTTACCGACGGAACGGTTGCAGGAATTTTGCTTAAATCAACCCGTGTAGTATTGAAATTGGGCTGCGGTACGGCAAATTGTGTTGAATTATTGAAAAAATTCGGCACTACGGGGCGTGCAATAAACGGCATTACTCCGAAAAAGTTAAATCCCGGAGTGAAAAATCCGCCGAATATAGACACCTGCGGCATGACGGGCATCGGTGCAAATCCGAAAAATCCGCCGCAGCACGCCGGTCTTGGCATATATACGCTGTTAAATATACAGAAACTCAATTTTATCCCCTTAATCCTTATTTATATAAAGAGATTTTTTGAGGATAAATTGCCTTTTTGTTACAAAATGTTAATACGTAATAATCGAGGCTTCAGCTTCGCCTGAATCTATCAAATCAAACGCTCTGTTTTCATCTTCCGAAATTTCATAATCGCTGTCTGATAATTCAAATGCTTTTGTTACAATTTCTTTTACGTTGCAGTTTGTATCAAAAAGATAAAACTTATTAACGTTTTTCATATAAAGCCCGAAGCCCTTAGTTTCTCTTAACTGTTTTAAGAAGTGAGTTTTCAGGATAGCTTTATTTGTTCCGTCAAACGTAAACTCTTCTGTTGACGAATGCTCTTTGATGGTTTCAAGCAGCATGTAAGGTTCAATCCATTTTTTTACAATTAAATTCAGCATATTTCCTCTTGTTTTTTAAACTGCATTTCATATAAATGTTTGTATTTACCGTTATTTATTTGCATCAATTCTTCATGTGTTCCGAGTTCGGCAAGTTCACCCTCGTTAATAACGGCGATTCTGTCTGCGTTTTTGATTGTCGAAAGTCTGTGAGCAATGACAAAAACCGTTTTGTTTCTGATTAAGTTGTCAAGAGCCTTTTGCACAATTGCTTCGGACTGGTTATCCAGAGCAGATGTCGCTTCATCAAGAATAACAATCGGTGCGTCTTTAAGCATTGCACGTGCGATTGCAACACGTTGTCTTTGACCGCCGGAAAGGGTTGTGCCGCGCTCTCCGACATAAGTGTCAAGTCCTTTGTCAAGCGTTGCTATAAATTCGTCAAGGTGCGCCATTTGTACAACTTTTTGAATTTGTTCATCGGTGGCATGTTCGTTGCCCATCAAAATATTATCCTTAATTGTTCCCGAAAACAGGTAATTATCCTGAAATACAAAAGATATTTGATTTCTGAGGGATTTTAGAGTGTAATTTCTGATATCAACGCCGTCAAATTCCACAGATCCCTTTGTAACGTCGTAAAATCTCGGGATAAGGCTTACGATGGTGCTTTTGCCGCCGCCGGAGTTTCCGACAAGCGCAAGAGTTTCATTTTTATTTACTCTTAAATTTATATTCTTAAGAACCGGAATTTCCGGTTCGTATTCAAACGAAATATTGTTGAAATAAATATCTCTGTGCAATCCGTCAAGTTCAAGCGCATTTTCTTTATCATGGATATACGGTACAAGATCAAAAAGTTCAAATACACGTCCCATGGCAACAAAAGTTCCCTGCAGACCGGTCAGGGTGTTTCCGAGGTTTTTGACCGGTTTATACAAAAGCAGCAGCGAGGTAACAAAAGACATCATGCTTCCCGCTGTTAAAACTCCCGTCAAAATCAAATGGGTTCCGTACCAGAAAACAAGCGCAATACCGATTGAACAAATAAAATACATAATCGGCGACATCCAGCCGACCCTTTTGGTCAAAGACATTGCAAGGTCAAACTGCTGGTGAATCTGGTGTTCAAACTTTTTATTCTGGTCGTTTTGCAGATTATACGCCGCAACAATTTTATTTCCGGCAAAAGTTTCGTTGAAATTTGTTGTCATATTTCCGCCGACAACCATTGATGCGTTAGAAACCTGCTTGATTTTCTTTCTTATAAAAGTAACAGGTGTAATTGCAAGCCCCATAACGGTTACACCGACTATTGCAAGCTGCCATGAGTTGTACAAAAGCACCGCAACCAGCCCTACAATTCCGAATGCCGTAGAAATAAATGTCTGCAAATTTGAAATAATATTTTTTGATGCAGCATCAGGATCCGACAAAAACCTTGTCAATACGAGGCCGGATGAGTTAACGTCATAGAATTGCGGATCAAGTGAGGTTAACTTTTTAAACAAATCAACTTTCAAAGAGTTGGAAATTCTCTGTCCGAGCCAATCTGTCAGATAATGGCTCACGTATTTCAAAATTCCCTGAAACGCCGCAAAAAGGATTATTGCAATCGGAATAATTGCCGCAAAGCTGGATTGCACCTGCACATCATGCCCGAGAATCGTATAAGTTACCGACGGATTTCCGTTAATAACAAGATCCATGTAAGGTTTCAGCGAAAAAGCCACAACCCCGTCCAAAAGCCCGAGCGGAATTGCTATTATAAGGTTAATTATAATTCTTCCCCAGAAAGGTCTTATATAGGGATAAATTTTATTCAGCAAATAGCCGTATCTGAATGCGTCTTTAGAAACTGTATTTTTTAATCTGTACTCCATATCCTTCCTCAAAAAAATATTGCATGATTTGATTATTGCACAAAAAAACACCGCTGGCAATTTTAAACAAACTCTTGACATTGTGTCAGTTTTAGGGTAAGTTTGTAGGGGCCTTATACAGGTTTGACAATTGAATACAGGCATGTGGTACTCTGCCGAACAAATCGATTAAGTATCGATTTGTGAGAGGGATACGCCTCAGTCCCCAAAAGGGACTGATTGAACATCACGGGCATGTGGTACTCTGCCGAACAAATCGATTAAGTATCGATTTGTGAGAGGGGTAGACACGCCTCAGTCCCCAAAAGGGACTGATTGAACATCACGGGCATGTGGTACTCTGCCGAACAAATCGATTAAGTATCGATTTGTGAGAGGGGTAGACACGCCTCAGTCCCCAAAAGGGACTGATTGAACATCACGGGCATGTGGTGGAATGGTAGACACGCCAGTCTTAGGAACTGGTGCTAACGCGTGGGAGTTCGAGTCTCTTCATGCCCATTATTAAAAAGAGCCTTTTTAAGGCTCTTTTTTATGTTTTTTACTGTCCGGTAAACTTTGAAGTATATATCGATATGGTATTTTTACCTCAAGACAAATTTCAACCCGCAGATGCAGAGGGTTTTGTGTAATTTTTTGCCGTTGGTGCCGTAAATATTTTTCAGCGAAAAAATTCTTTCGGCAAACGAGTAATTATTCAGCAGGTTATTTTGAACCTTAAAAATATTAAACAATCTGCCGTCGTTGGCTTTTATTTTGTCGTATTTTTTGTTGGAGGAGCTTAATTTATGCAGATGATAAACAGTAAGCCCCGAAACTTCGCAGTTGTTCGTATTGGTATAGAAAAGATAATCATCGCCGTACCAGACTTTTATATCGTCCGGAATATGCCGGTAAGATGATTTGTGACCGAACATTGCAATGCCGAACCACAAATTGCGCTTTTTTACTTTTTTTAATCTTAATTTTCTTTTCGGGAATTTGAGTGATTCAATTTTGTCGGCATTATGTCTGTTATTAATAATAAATTTTGTATCCACGCCCAGAATTCCGCAATCGGGAGTTATAAAAGAAAGCATTGTACCGCAGAAATCTTCAGGAACCATAATGTCATCATTTAAGATTCCGAAATAGTCAAACTTTGCATTTTCCATGCCGAGATTCCAGCTCGGATTGACCATAAGATTTTCCTGCGGAATGATTACTCTGACTTTTTCCGATTGCAGGTTCAAGCCCTTTAACGAGTTATCTATAATTATTATTTCTCCGACTGCGGAATCTTTGTCCAGATTTTGCACCAGATGTTCCAGAACTTTCAGATTATTTTGCAGTGTCGGAATTATTATGCTTAATTTTTTCTCCATAATTTTTAATTTATCATAAAAAAGCAGGATTTGTAATCCTGCTTAAACCATCCCTTCTTTGACTGCTTTTACCGCGGCTTGAACTCTGTCGTTCACGCACATTTTTTGAAGAATTGAACAGACATGTGCTTTTGCAGTGTGAACACTTACAATTAATTCTTTTGCGATTTCCGTGTTGCTTTTACCTGTTACAAGGTGCTTTAAAACTTCAAACTCGCGTTCGGTAAGCGGTACTCTGCCTTCGGCCTGCGCTTTGTTAGGCAAAAATCCGATATTATCGACTTTCGGAAGAGAATTAAGCGCCATTTGTGCAACCACGGGATCAATCCAGCAGACACCCTGTGCAACGTCACGAACAACATCTGCAAGTTTTTGCGGATCTATGTCTTTTAAACAGTATGCGTTTGCACCTGAACTCAAGGCTGCAATTACTTCTTCTTCCCTGTCATGGGATGTGAGCGCTATTATCTTAATCTCATTTGAAAACTCCCTGATTTTCATCATTGCTTCAATTCCGTTCATGCCCGGCAGGCCTAAGTCCATAAGCACGACATCCGGTTTTGTGCGTTCAATGAGTTTTAAACCTTCAATTGCGTCTTCGGATTCTCCGACCACGTGCATGTCGGCGTTTGCGTTCAGAGCGCATCTTAATCCTACTCGGGTAAGTTTGAAATCTTCTACGATTACAATTTTGATTGTTTCGGGAACTTTTTCTTCTTTTGAATTTGTCATTTGTATTACCTCTCTCTTTTGATAAGTCAATTTAAGGATAGCCAAACTAATTATTCCATTACCTAACAGGCTAATATTGTAAAAAACATAGGCGGGTTATAAAAAAAATTTTTATGTTATAATTAGATACACACTAATGAGGGGAAGCAAATGTTTGATTTTTTATTCGGAAAACAGAAATCCGGGCATAATTTAGATTCTTTACTTACCGGAATTTATTCAAAACTGTCAGAACATTTTGATGTTGAAAATATTCCGTCAGACAGAAAAGAATACCTGTCAGGTCTTGTTAAAGAGCACGGTTATCTTCCGTATCCTTATTTTAAGGCGCTTGATGAATTAACGGCGGCCGAAACTCTTTTTGCGCTTAAAGAAAAATGGATTCAAAACGGAGTTTTTTCTGATGAAAAATTCACTTTTGCACCCGATAAAATAAGTGTTCTTGCGCGCTCTAACGTAAAAAATTCCGATTGGATTAAAAAAGAGGGGCATGATATTAAATTAATAAACCTTGCAGGACTTGGCAAAAGAAAAGGCGAAGCAGGCAAGTTTATTGACTGGCTCAAGCAGTTGTTGATTTTGCCGGCGGGAAATCTTGAAAATAATATTTTCAGTACAACTATATATTTAATACCGTTCCATCCGCGTGAATTCGGCTGTGCTTACCTCCCGAAAAGTTCAGAAGTCAGTGAAAATCTTCTTGACCGTGAAATTCAAGAGGTAACGGGGCTTGATGCAAAAGGTCAGGT
Source organism: Candidatus Gastranaerophilales bacterium (assembly GCA_944323995.1). Classification (GTDB taxonomy): domain Bacteria; phylum Cyanobacteriota; class Vampirovibrionia; order Gastranaerophilales; family Gastranaerophilaceae; genus SIG32. Next base: position 105,438 of record CALUUN010000005.1, read on the forward strand.
GAAAACTTTTATACAGATGGCACAGCTTGCTGGTCATCCCGTTATATATGATATTTTGCCGCAGACAGGCAGATTTTCAAAAGCGGTGCTTGCAAATCCTCATATCGCAAGATGGTTTGATATTACTGCATTGCAATCAGAACTTGACAAAAAGGTTGATGAGGTTGCAAAGCTGATGTCGGATGTGTTTGATCCGGAAGATATTGAAGTTATTAAAGGAATTTACAGGCAGGGCGGTGCAGCCGGTGATTTAAGTGAATACTATCAGAATATATTCAACACGTTTGACTCTAAAATGGAAGAATTTAAAAAAGAATTTTCCGAAAAAATGCTTGAAAAACAACCGCAGATGAAAATCCACAAACGGGTTAAAGAAATTACGGGCAAAATTCTTAACACGGATAAAAAATTAACGGAAGAAAATATTACAAAACAGCTTGATATAATTCAGGAACTTATAAAAGAAGGCCTCTGGCCGGCTCCTGGCGGTGCATGGTGTTCGGCGGGTGTTCCGGTTTATGACAAAATGAGTGAGTGCGGCGGCTATCCGACATTCAAGCACTATGATTACAAGGGTGAAGATGTTACCTGTTTTGCAAATCTGGATTGTCAAACACCGTATTATTTTGTGTATCTTGAAAACGGGAACTTTAATGAACCTGTTATTGAATATTTTATAAATTATATGAAAAACCTGCGTGACGAGTTCAATTTTGACGGGTTCCGCGTTGATCATATAGATCATGTTGTTGACAGTGTTTCGGAATGCAAAGGTACGCCGATAAGCTACAGAGCGCCGCGTGTTGTGCTCGGCAGGCTTAATCGCGCAATAAAATCAACTGTTCCCTATTTTGCATCGCTTGCGGAATATATGCTCTGGGATAATTTTTACAAAGAATATCATCAGGATATGAATTTTGACCTTTTGTGGGGAAATGATATTGTTTCGCAGTCGGATAAGACGCCGGAGAAAATTACCGGTGATAATCAGTATCTGGCAAATTATAATGTTAATTTTAAACAGGGAAATTATCTTTCAATATTAAAAACATATAATAATCAAGACGGCGAATTCAGATGTATTGATCAATACCCCGGACAGCTCGGCGAAGACGGTGCGCTTTTCAAATGGTTTAAATACAAATTTCTTCCGGGCGGAAAATTCGCTCAAAGACCGGTGCTTTATGTTGACGGAGACGAAAGTTTTACGCGCAAAGGCATTGAGCATGCCATAGGCGAAGAAGTTTCCATGCCGAGAGAAGAAAATCAGGAATTTTTTGATAAATTCAATGCCATAGATAATTTTGTAAAGAATAATCCCGTTATTACCGACGGCGAAGCACAGATTATTGAACAGTCACAGGACGGATTTGCGGCATGGCTTATTACAAAAGAACCTTTAAAAACAGCTTTTCTTGTCGCGGCAAATTACAAATCTCCGACCGAAAAATTTAATAAAACCGATGAAAACGGTTCATCATTCAGCGAATGGGTCGAGGGTGAATCAGTGTTTGATAAAACAATTCATCTGCCGGTGGATTATACTATAGTTGGAGAACATGCTCTTAAAAAAGATAAGTTTGAAAAAATAATTTTTGAAAATTCCGGCGCGGATTTGAACCTGAAAGAGCTTAAATGCGGCGAATTCAGGGTATTTGAACTCCAAAAATTTTAAACTCTTTTTTTGTTAAAAATCATTCATATGCTTGACACCTTTTAAAAAAATTGATATTATAATCGCATTAGTAAAGATAAAAAATTGTTCATAGCTTTATTAGTAAAAAAAAAGAAAGGTGAAAAGATTATGACAAAAAGATTCGGCTTTACTTTGGCAGAAGTATTGATTACTTTGGGTATTATCGGTGTAGTTGCTGCCATGACTATTCCGACATTGATTTCAAACACAAACGGTGCACAGTTCAAAACAGCTTACAAAAAAGCTCTTTCAACTTTGAACCAGGCAGCTTTGATGAACATCGCAATGGAAGATTATGATTTCACTTCATTAGTTGCAGATGAAAATGCAGACACTCCTGCAGACATTGACGGTACAACCAACAAATCAATGGCTTACATTTTGCAGAAAAGATTGAACTCTGCAACAAATATTACAAGCTCTTACACATTCCCGGATGCTATCAATTACTATTCTGAACACACTTGTACAGCAAGTGATATCTCAGCAGCTGATGCAGAAGGCGAACTTTGCTACGGTGCAACTGCAGGTGATGAAGTAACCGACGATCAAGAAATCACAACTTTCACAAACTGGGCAGTATATTCATTTGCTGACGGTACTGCATTCGGTTTTGATGCTTCTGCAGCAAATTGCGGAACAAAAAGCTCTGATTGTATCGGTTTCATCGACGTAAACGGTGCAACTAACCCGAACGATGTTACAGTTTGTACAAAAGGTGTAGAAGGCGGTACAGGCGATGATGAATCAACAGGCGCTTGCCAGGTTGAATCAACCGGTATCAACGATATCTTCCCGGTATACTTCTACGGTCAGACTGTAGAACCTGCATCTGATGCAGCAAGAGCAGTATTATTCGGTAAGTAATTTACGGAATGGATATTTAAAAGAGGCGGAACATCAGTTCCGCCTCTTTTTTGTATTACCCTCACCCGGCACTGCGTGCCACCCTCTCCCAGAGGTAGAGGGTTGTGATATAATTGTCGTATGACGAGATATTACAACAGCAGTGCATTAAATAAGGCAAAGAAGTTAAGGAAAAATCAAACTGACACTGAAGGTATCCTATGGGCAAAATTAAGAAATAGATCATTAAACGGTATTAAATTTCGCAGACAGGTTCCCATTGGAAAATACATAGTGGATTTTTTGTGTCTTGATAAAAAATTAGTTATTGAATTAGACGGTTTCCAACATTTAACAGAAGAAAATGTTGTACGTGACAATGAAAGAACTGAATTTTTGTGTTCTCTCGGTTACAAAGTTATACGTATATATAACAATGATATTTCACTGCGACTCAAAAATGTTTTAGAGTATATATTTGATGAATACGAAAAATTATAACCCTCTACCTCTGGGAGAGGGTGGCACGTAGTGCCGGGTGAGGGTTAAAATGGGTTAAACAATTTAAAATTGACTTGCCCATGACTGATTTTAAGTGTATTATTAATGGTATGATTAAACAATTAAGATTAAAAGATTATATTTTAATTGATGAATTGACTGCGAATTTTGATTCCGGTCTGAATATTATCACGGGTGAAACAGGTGCCGGCAAAAGTATTCTTATAAACGCTATTGATCTTGTTTTTGCTCCGCGTGTTTCCAAAGAAGTTATTAAAACGGGTTCCGAAAAAGCGGTAATAGAACTTGTTATTGAAAATAAGAAACAGGATTTGACAAAATTTTTTGATCAAAACGGAATTGAAAACTGGGGCAGCGAACTTGTTATATCAAAAGAAATTACGCCGAATGCAGTGCGATCGCGTATAAACGGAACTCTGGTCAATACGGATTTGTTAAAGAGTTTGCGTTCGGTGTTTATTGATATTCATTCTCAGCATCAGACATATTCTTTTATGCAGCCGAAATACCATATTTGCCTTCTGGATTCTTACGGAAAAGATGCGTACGGGCAAAAATTGACAGAATATAAAGAACTTTTTTCACAATACCTGACTCTTTTGTCCGAACTTGACAGGGCGAAAAATTCCGTTGAGGTCACAGAATCACAGCTTGACTTTTTAAAATTCCAAATAAACGAGATTGAATCGGCTCAAATTCAATCAGAGACAGAAGATGAAGAATTGTCGGCCGAGCTTGAAGTCCTTGAAAACGCGGAGAAATTAAAAGAGCTTACGGGAGCTTCTTACTGGGCATTAAACGGTGATGAGGGTTCGGTAATTGAAGCGTTGAATAAAATTAAAGCAAATGTTTCAAAAGCAGCCTCTTTTGACGGTAAACTTTCTGATATTGAACAGGCGCTCGTTGAAGCCTCGGAAGCATTGAGAGAAGTCGGAAGCGACCTTAACAGATACAGCAGAAACCTTGAAAATGACACCGAAAGGTTAAACCTGATTCAGGAGCGTTTGTTTGAGCTGGATAAACTCAAGCGTAAGTACGGCGGAACTCTGGCTGATGTTTTAAGCACTTATCAAAAACTTTCGGACGAACTTTCGGGAATAGAATTCTCGACGCAGAATGTTGAAGAACTTGAGCGGAAAATTTCCGATATAAAAAAGCAGCTTGAAGAAAAGGCTTCTGTAATAAGCGATTACCGCAAGGATTTTGCAAATGTTTTATCCGTTCAGATCCAAGACAAGCTGGAACTTCTAGAGCTTCCGAAATCCCGCTTTAAAATTGATGTCCGGCAAAAAGAATTGTCATCAGACGGAATTGATGAGGTTGAATTTTTGATATCGACAAATGTGTCCGAGGATATGAAACCGCTTGCCAAAGTTGCCTCAGGCGGTGAAATTTCAAGGGTAATGCTTGCGATAAAGTCGATTTTTGCTGAAAACGATGATATAGATACGGTAATTTTTGACGAAATTGATACCGGAATTTCGGGCAGGGCATCGCAAAGTGTTGCCGATGAAATTCTTTCGCTTTCAAAATTCCACCAGATAATATTGATTACGCATCAGGCTATAATTGCTTCAAAATCCGACAAACACTTCTACGTCAGAAAATCGCAGACCGATGAAACAAAGGTTGAGGTATATGTTTTGACCGGCGAAAATAAAATCAAGGCTCTTGCAGAACTCGCCGGAGGAGAGATTAACGAACAGTCAATCGAGTTTGCAAGAGCGCTTGTTGCGGTCAATCATCAATAAAATCACGGAAGTGTCTGAATTCTTTTTGTTCCCGTATCTTTTTGAGTGCACAATCTTCAAGCTGGCGTATCCTCTCTTTAGAATATCCGAGAATCGCGCCGAGTTGTTCAAGTGTTTTCGGCGTTTTGCCGTCTATTCCGAAACGGTATGTTATAATCTTCCGTTCCCGCTCATCAAGTGTACTCAAAAGGTGCGCTATGCTCCCTTTCACCATATTATTCCGCGTCTGCGTTTCAGGAGAATTGTAGCTTTTATCTTCGACATAATCACCAACGTTCAGATCATCCGTAACCGGGGTTTCAAGGCTTATCGGCTCTTTTATTATCGCCCGTTTAATTGCGGCAAGTTTTTTGACGGGAAGCTCCATTTTTTTCGCTATTTCTTCCTCGGTCGGTTCTCTGCCAAGTGTAAATGAAAGTGATGTATAGTATTTTTTGTACTTACGGATTTTATCGGCCATATGAACGGGGATTCGTATTGTTCGGGAATTGTTTGAGATGGCGCGGATTATTGTTTGTTTTATCCACCAGGTTGCATAGGTTGAAAATTTGAAATTTTTTGAATAGTCAAATTTCTCTGCGGCTTTTATAAGTCCGAGGGAACCTTCCTGTACAAGATCCATAAAAAGAACCCCCTGCCCTATGTATTTTTTCGCAATGCTTACAACCAGTCTTAAGTTTGCCTGTATAAGTTTGCGTTTTGCAATTTCCGACTTATCTTCTTTTATTTGTTTGCCCAGTGCGCGTTCTTCTTTTGAAGAGAGCAGTTTTATTTTGCCTATGTCTTTTAGGTACATTTGTAAAATATCATCATCATGGGAAATGCAATTGAAAGTTTTCGGAGTTTCTTCCGAAAAATCTTCCTCTTCTATTTGTTCTTGCGCCGGTTCATATTCCAAATCTTTAAAAAGAGTATTTTCTTCACAGCTCAATATCATTTATACTATCCTCTCTCTTTGAATACTATTGTATCCGACGCTGAATTGAAAAAAATGTTTCAAAAAATTATTGACAAACATTTTTGTTGCTGTTATGATTGTTCTTGCCGAAATAATGCTGTAATTATGCAGGCAATTGAAAGTTTTATAATTTACGGGCGTTTAGCTCAGCTGGTAGAGCGTCTCCCTTACAAGGAGAGGGTCGGGGGTTCAAGTCCCTCAACGCCCACCATTTATAACATAAGTCCAGTAAGCCTTTTAGGAAACTGGATTATTTTTTTGTTATATCCTGATGGCTCCATGCTCACATTTTTTGAAACGGGCTGCAATTTAAGATTCCATAAGCCGTTTATAATCCAGATTATGCTCACGAGCATATTTTAAAAAGTTTTTTTCTTCTAATGATACCCTGATTTGGAAACTCAGGACTTTATCAATGGCTTTGGGTTTTCGGCCGGCACCTTTTCTGGCTCCTCCCCGGTGCTTTGTAACTTCTTTTTCGACAAAATTTTGCAATTCTGTTTGTTCGTCCAGAGTTAATAATTCTTTTATAAGTTCATCGTTAGTTTTAAGTCTTTTCATATATATTGCTCCTTATATATTTTTCAATATTAGATATTGCTTGAAGTTTGTACCTTTCAGGTGCTTTTTGAGTTTTCTTTAGTATTATCAGTCCTACAATTATTATGTTATTTTCGTGGTACATAAAATAAATTCTTATTTTATCACATTTCATTTCAAACAATCCGTCTTTGTTTAGCGGTCAGCTTTTTACACCTTCGCGACCGAGATGTTCAAACAGTGCAACTGTTCGGAGTGCGCGTTTTAAATCTTGTTTGTCCAATTGTTTTAAATCCTGCTCTGCTTCAGGAGTATATTTTGCGATGTATTGTTTTTCCATATATATTTATTATAAATCACTATTTGAAAAATGTCAACATAAATCAAAAAATATAATACTTTACACAAAAAATGAGCCTGCCTTATGGCAGGCTCAAATAAATCAGGGTTGATGATTATTTAACAGTTAATTTCTTTTTTGCATCTTTTTCCAGATGGATTTTAGGGGCGGATATTTTTAATACGCCGTGTTCAAGTTTAGCTTCTGTTTTTTCAACGTCAATTTCTTCGGGGAAGTAGACCGTTCTTGAAAATTCACCGTATCTGAATTCTGATTTTTTGTAGGCTTTTTCATTTTCTTCGGATTCTTCTTCTTTTTTGGCATTGATTGTCAGATAGTTTTTATCTATATCAATGTCGAGGTCTTCTTTTTTAACTCCGGGTAATTCCGCTTTTACTTCATAATCGCGGCCTTTATCTTTAATTTCTACAGGCATTGAATACTTGTCCATTTCTTCCCAGTAGGCAGCTTCCGGAAAATAGCTGTCAAAATGTCTGTTTAATAAAGAGCTGATTTCGTCATTCACAGTTCTTATAAAATTCTCCGGTGCTTTTCTAACTAAAAATTTCATAATCAACACTCCTTTCAAACTTCTTATTCTCTACACTTACGTTATAACTCTGTTTTGCAAAAAGCCCGCCTTTTTTAACTAAAAATTAATATTTAAGTGAATAGGTGAATAGGTAAATAAGTGAATAAGTTGTTAAAAAGTCAATCTGAGCAGAGTTATGTCAATTTTCAATTAATATACCCCTTATTCCCTTATTTACTTATTCCCTTATTCCCTGTATAATGTCTTCCATGCAGGATGAATTGACGGTTAAAATTGAAGGTTTTTCAAATCTCGGTTACGGAATAGCGCGCGCAGACGGTGTTGTAATTTTTACGGAAGGTGCATGTCCAGGTGATCTGGTCAAAATTAAGATTACAAAACGCAATAAAACATATTATCATGCGAAAATTCTTGAAATTCTTGAGCCGTCGCCGTATCGCGTCCGGCCCTTCTGTGCAATGCAAAAAGTCTGCGGCGCATGCCAGATGCAGTTTATAGATTATGATTATCAGTTGAAACTTAAAAAACTGATTACCGAAGATGCCATGAAAAATATCGGAGCTTTGAATCTGCGGGTTAATGATGCCGTATCAAGCCCCGATATAAAGGAATACAGACACAAAATTCAGTATCCTGTATCGCAGACCAAAGTCTCAAAAAGAATCCTTGCTGGGTATTACAAAGCCGGCTCACACGAAATTGTTAATATAAAACACTGCCCCATTCAGCCGGAAATCTGTGACAGAATTGTTGAATTTATACGGAATAAAGCCGGCGATTTCGGGATTTCCGGTTATGATGAGAAAAAACATTCAGGCGATTTGCGCCATATTGTTATCAGAAACTCAGTTCTAAACGGCGAAAATCTCGTTGTCCTCGTCATTAACGGAACTAAGGTTTTTGATAGACTTAAAAAATTTGCTCAGGCAATCTATGATGAATTTGATGCCGTGTCCGGCGTTTGCGTTAATTTCAATTCAAAAAGAACAAACGTTATTTTGGGCGGAAAGTCGGCCTGTATTACAGGTTCTGATTTTATTGAAGAACGTATTCTTGATAAAGTCTTTAAAATAGGCGCAAATACCTTTTTTCAGGTTAATCCCAAAAGCGCCGAAAATATTTTCGGTTACGTTAAAGATTATATAAAAAATAATTTTAAATCCCCGCTTGTCCTTGATGCTTATGCGGGAATTGCAGCGTTCGGAATCTGTGTCTCGGATGTTTCAAAACATGTTGTCAGCGTTGAAGAAAATGCTCAATCCTGCGAATTTGCACGTGATGCTGCTCAAGCTAATAATATAAATAATATTGAAATTCACAACACCGATGCCGCAGAATTTTTTGCAAAAGAAAAAAGAAAGTTCGACGTGATTATACTGGATCCTCCAAGAAAAGGCTGCACAAAAGAATCTCTTGATAATGCCGTTAAACTCTGCAAAGGAAAAATTATATACGTGAGCTGTAATCCCGCAACCCTTGCACGTGATTTAAAATACCTGACGGAAAAAGGTGCAAAAATTGAAAGCGTTCAGCCTTTTGATATGTTCTGCCACACCTACCACGTCGAGAACGTCGCTATTGCGGATTTTTCTCAAAATATTGAATAGTCGCATTCAGCATGTCGTTTATGTAATTTATTAAGGTAAGATCGTCTTTCTCATCTTTTTTCAGCTGAATAAGTGCGATTTTGCTGTTTTGCGCGTTGTGGCGTTTGATTTTATATGCATCTTTTGTTCTGTCTTTTAACGCGGCAAAATAGGTGTTTAAAAGCATTTTGTTATCCGGCGTAAATGAAATCGGTGAAACGTCATCTATTTTGTAGTAATCTTTGTTCTTGGCGTTATCAAATAATTTTTTTGAAATTTTATTCTGCGCCTGTGTTTTAATAAGCTCAATATATCTGTTTGCCTTAAATTCATGTGAACCTATCGGCGCATCTTTCAAATCAATATTAAGCTCGTCAAATTGTCTTATGAGATTGTATACCTTTTCTGATTCAAGGTGTTTTGCATTTGCATAGTTCGGTCCGAAAAGAATTATGAGTTCATGTTTGATTTTGTTTTTCTTGCTCTTTTTTTCCACAAAACGCATTTGAATATCTTCGTAACCGGATTTTTGCGGATGTCCGATTCCTTCAAGTCTGAAATCTATATCGGGTTTTCCGTTGACTTTAGAGAGAACGTATCCTTTGTCTTCCATTGCAGGAAGAAATTTTTGGTATATAAATTCTTCATCATAAGGGTTTTGCAGGTAAATGGTTGTCCTGATTAAGTCAGGAACATCAAAAGAACCCGAGCGGGATATTTTGCTGCTCATTGAAGCCGCTGATTTGATAGGATTAAGCATTGCATACTGCCTGTCAAAACTTACACCGTATCCGGATAATTCATGCGCAACATTTTCAAGCGCATCAAAAAATACGTCGGCATAAATTCTGTACTGCGCCATGTTTCTTTCGTGCTGCAGTTCAAGAGATTCTTTTATTGAAGATTGTTTAAATGAAACGGTGTCGCGGTCAAGCGGTCTGCGTAAAACAGGGCTTGTCCGGTGCTGAATGCTGTTGGTATTGTAATTGTTGTAGTTGTTGTATACCGGTGTGTTATTAAATGTTATCGGCCTGATATTCATATTTCCTTCCCTTCTGTGCGGTTTAAAACCCGTAAAAAAATCTTTTACACAATTTTCTTAAAAATGCGGGTAAATCTTAACATAAATTTACAAGTATATTTTTTTGTCAAGCAGTTATGTTTGTATTATGATGTCTTTGTACAGTTATTAAGTATAGCATAAATAAGGAGGTTATTTTATTATGCCGGGAAAAACTATAACAGTTGACGGTAACTACGCTGCGGCGCATATTGCTTACGCCTTAAGCGAAGTATCAGCGATTTATCCTATTACACCTTCTTCAACAATGGGTGAATGGATAGACGAGTGGGCGTCCCAGCACAAACAGAACATCTGGGGCAAAGAAGTGAGAGTTGCGGAAATGCAATCAGAAGCAGGTGCAGCAGGCGCCGTACACGGTGCTTTGGCCGCAGGTTCTTTAACATCAACTTACACAGCTTCACAAGGCTTGTTGTTGATGATTCCTGTAATGCACAAAATTGCAGGCGAAATGCTTCCGTCCGTAATTCACGTTGCAGCACGTGCAATAGCAGCACAGTCATTGTCAATTTTCGGTGACCATTCAGACGTTATGGGATGCCGTAACACAGGTTATGCAATGCTCGCCGCTAATTCGGTTCAGGAAGAAATGGATCTGGCTTTAGTTGCACATTTGTCAACATATAAAGCAAAAGTTCCGTTCTTGCAGTTCTTTGACGGTTTCAGAACATCGCACGAAGTTCACAAAATTGAAGAAATTTCTTATGAAGATATTGCAAAACTTGTTGAACCTAAATACATTGAAGAATTTAAAAACAGAGCTATGCGTCCTGAAGCACCGGTATGTAAAGTAGGTGCACAAAACACTGACGTTTATTTCCAGGGCCGTGAAACTGTTAACAAATACTATGAAATGGTTCCTGATATTGTTCAGGAATACATGGACAAAGTTGCTAAAGTTACCGGCAGACAATATCATCCGTTTGATTATGTCGGCGCACCGGATGCAACAGACGTAATCGTTGCAATGGGTTCAGGCTGCGAAACTATTGAAGAAACTATTGAATACCTGAACGCAAAACGCGGTACTAAATACGGTTTGGTTAAAGTAAGACTCTACAGACCGTTTGATGTTAAACGCTTTAATGAAGCATTGCCGAAATCGGTTAAACGCATTACCGTTCTTGACAGAACAAAAGAACCCGGTTCAATCGGCGAACCTTTATACTTAGATGTTGTTGCAGCTCTCGGTAACAAAGATGTAAGAGTTATCGGCGGCCGTTACGGTTTATCTTCAAAAGAATTTACTCCGTCAATGGTTCTTGCGGTTTACAAACATGCTGAAAACAACGGTTTCCATGGATTTACAGTCGGTATTGAAGATGATGTTACAAATAAATCTTTGAAAATCGAAGAACACATTGTAACAGAACCCGAAGGTACAACAAACTGTATGTTCTGGGGCTTAGGTTCTGACGGTACGGTTGGTGCTAACAAAAACTCAATTAAAATCATCGGTCAATATACAAACAAAGATGCTCAAGCATACTTTGCGTATGACTCTAAAAAATCATTCGGTGTTACTGTTTCTCATTTGAGATTCGGGGACAAACCGATTAAATCTACATATCTTATTACAGCTCCCGACTTTGTATCGTGCTCGGCTCATGCTTACATCGGCAGATACGACCTTTTAAAAGGTATTAAAGAAGGCGGAACGTTCTTGCTTAACAGCCCGTATACAAAGGATGAAGCATTTGCTCACCTTACACGGGATATGCAGAAAACTATCATTGATAAGAAAATCAAATTCTACAACGTAGATGCTGAAAAACTTATTGAACAACAGCCGGGATTGCGCGGAAAAGGCGCCAATACGGTTATGATGGTTGCATACTTTAAAGTTTCAGGTATCATCCCGTTTGAACAGGCTCTTGAAGGTATGAGAGAAATGACCAAGAAAACCTTTAAGAAAAAAGGCGATGACGTTGTTAACATGAACCTTGCTTTAATTGATGCAGCGGTAGATGCTTGTCAGGAAGTTCCTGTTCCGTCATCACTTGACGGCGTAGGATGCGTTGACGATGTTAAATTAATTCCTGATAACGCATCAGACTTTGCTAAGAAAATCATTGAACCTTCAATGAGACAAAAAGGCGATGATATTCCGGTATCTGCAATGTCAAATGACGGTGTAATTCCGACAGGCACGGCATGTCTTGAAAAACGCGGTATCGCACCGAGAGTTCCTCACTGGAATTCTGAATTCTGTATTCAGTGCGGAATCTGCGCATCTGCTTGTCCTCACGCTGCAATCAGAACAAAACTTATTGAAGCTGACGATTTGAAAGATGCTCCCGCTTCATTCAATACAGTTGATGCAAAACCGAATGACCACGGTGAAAAATTCAAAGTTCAGGTTTACTGCAAAGACTGCACGGGCTGCGGTGTTTGTATAGATCAGTGCCCGATGGCTAAAAATCCTGAAAAGGCAGCACTCAGCTGGTCATCAATCGAAAAAGAAGAAGAAGCATGTGAAATGGTTAACGAAGAATTCTTCGATGCATTGCCTGATAATGTTATGGGTAAAAACACAACCAAAACAATTAAAGGCGCTATGCTCAGAAAACCGTTGTTTGAATTCTCCGGCGCCTGCGCAGGCTGCGGTGAAACACCGTATGTTAAACTTGTTTCGCAATTGTTCGGCGAAAATATGATTATTGCTAACGCAACCGGTTGTTCTTCAATCTACTCCGGTACTTTCCCGACAATTCCTTACACAACAAGAAAAGACGGCAGAGGGCCGGCATGGGCAAATTCATTGTTTGAAGACAACGCTGAATTCGGTTTCGGTATGAGATTGGCAGTTGACCAGAACAGAAGCACTTTGAAAACTTATGTTGAAAAAGTTCTTTCTAACGACAAAACTCCTGCCGATTTGAAATCCGCACTTGAAGAAGCAATGTCGCACTTTGAAAATTCCAAAACCGAAGAAGCAATCGCTGCTCAGACTAAAGCAAAAGAAGTTCTTGCCAAATACAGTGACGTTCAATGCCCTGATTTAGCAAAAGTCAGAGAGCTTCAAGATTACTTTACCGATAAATCAGTATGGATTATCGGCGGTGACGGATGGGCAAACGATATCGGATACGGCGGTATTGACCATGTACTGGCTCAAAATCAGGATGTAAATATTCTGGTGCTTGATACCGAAGTTTACTCAAACACAGGCGGTCAGGCTTCCAAATCAACACCTACCGGTGCGGTTGCCAAATTCGCTACAGGCGGTAAGAAAACATACAAGAAAAACATGGGCTTGATGAGTATGTCTTACGGTTATGTCTATGTTGCATCAGTTGCCTTAGGTGCTGACAGAGCGCAAACTCTCAAAGCATTCCAGGAAGCTGAAGCATACAAAGGCCCGTCAATCATATTTGCTTATGCTCCTTGTATCGCACACGGCATTGATATGTCAAAAACTCAGACAGAACAAAAACGTGCGGTTGAGGCCGGTTACTATCCGTTATACAGATACAATCCGGATAACGAAGTACCGTTCACCTGGGATGCTAAAGATCCGAAAGAAAGCTATCAGGACTTCATCAGATCAGAAGGTCGTTATAAATCTTTGATGAAAACAAATCCTGAAGCTGCAGAAGCACTTTACGCTCAGGCTGAAGAAGATGCTTCAAAACGCATGGCTGTTTACAAAGCTGTTGGCGAATTGATGAGATAGTCTACATCTTCATACTTAAAAGAACCTCCTTTAAGGGGGTTCTTTTTTTATAAAGATTTTTCGCCGGATGGTTTTTATGATGTTATAACAAAGCACAAAAAAACACCGTTTTTCAAAACGGTGTTTTTATCACTACTACACATTCAAACCTTTTTTAGGGCCTTTTAACAGCTCCAAATCCTCTCTGTTTTTAGGATCTGTCAGCATGAAATCATTTTGAACCGCTAATTCAAGATTTCTTTTTCTTGCCAGATTAAGCTGTTTTTCTTTTAAATCATTATAATTATGCGCAAATTCTCTGTTAACGACATTTTTATGATTTAGAGAGTGGAACAGAGAACCGAAAATCAATACCATCGGCGACCATGAAGCGGCAACTTTTGCGGTTGACTTCAAAGCTGAAGGAATTTTTTCCGCGAATTTTGCGGCTTTTTGGCTGAAATTAACGACATGCTTATTGCTTTTGAAAGCAGTAGCGGCATTGTTTAAACTTGCGGCAACTTTATTGTACGCTTTTGTTTTTGCAAGCATGTCAATAAGTTTTCCGCCGCCTTTTATAGCATAGCGTCCGGCTGCATAAGCCGCAACAACCGATCCTGCGAATGTCAAAATCGGATGGTTTTCAATAAAATCTCTAACCTTACTATTTCTGTTTTTAGCATATTTTTCAATTCCGAAAACAGCGCCCATGCCAGCCAGGAATAATCCCCAGCCGAGAGCTCCGCCTGCAAATGCACTGAGTCTGGCGCCTTTTGCAGCATAAGCTGCTGATGAAAGTCCGCCGGCTACCGGCAAAGCATAATTAAGCGCTTTATCTATCTTTCTGTGCTTTTCAGTGTCAATATGACTTACTGTTTGCAGATAAGCTGCCTGCTGTATTGCTCCGTCATCAAGGTTAATAAACGCATCTATGTTGTCGCGTCTGCCTCTAAAGTTCTGTACGGAACCGCTGTTTTGTGGGCTAATTGCATTTACTTGCATTTTACACACACACCTTTCATCTTCATTATACACATATAAAACCCAAAAGTAAATTAATTTGCCGGTTAATTAATTCTTTTTAATAAATATTTACATTATTTTTTATTTTGAATATTATAAAAAAATGAAACGATTTTTAATTCACAACATGGGCTGCAAATCAAACCAGTTTGAAGGCGCGGTAATAGAAGAAAATTTATTGAAAAACGGTTTTGTAAAAGCATTAAAGTTTGAAGATGCTGATATTTATATCCTGAATTCCTGTTCGGTTACACATAAAAGCGACAGTGAAGCGTTATATCTTTTACGTAACGCAAAGCATAAAAATCAGGATATTATAACTGTTTTGACCGGATGTTTTGCGCAGATTGAAAAAGAAAAACTGCTGGGAAACGATTTTATTGATTATGTAATCGGCAACGATGAAAAGCTGGAATTTCCGTTTCACACTTTAGAACGTCCGGAAAACAAAAAATGTTTTGCCGGCGACATTATGGGGCTTGAAAAATTCCACAAAGCAGAACTTAACGACATGACAAAAACCCGTGCGAGTTTGAAAATTCAAGACGGCTGCGATAACAGATGTACATACTGTATTATCCCGTTTGCACGCGGTAAAAGCAGAAGCGCGAATATCGGATTTGTTCTTGAACAGATTAAAAATTTTGAAAAACACGGATTTAAGGAGGTTGTTTTTACGGGAATCCATATAGGCTTATGGGGTAAAGATTTCGGGATGGAATTGTTGGACTTGTTAAAAGAAGTCGAGGCAAAAACTTCAATAGAGCGGTACAGGTTGGGTTCATTAAATCCTCTTGAGATTACGGATGAATTGCTTGAATTTCTCGCAAAATCAGATAAATTTTGTCCGCATTTTCATCTTTCACTGCAATCCGCTTGTAATAAAACTTTAAAATCAATGAACAGATTTTATAAGGTTGAAGATTATCTGGCGCAGATTGATAAAATAAATTCACTGTTTGACATGCCGTTTTTGGGAAGTGATATCATAACCGGTTTTGCGGGTGAAAGTAATGAGGATTTTGAAATTACCCGTGAAAATCTTGAAAAATCAGGTTTAACCCAAATTCATACATTCCCGTATTCCGTAAGAAAAGGCACAAAAGGTGCGGATTTGCCTGAGCAGGTTGATGAAAGGGTAAGAGAAAAAAGGGCATCGGTTGTTAAAGAAATTTCCGCACGGAAGTATAAAAATTTTATTGAAAAAAATCTCGGTAATATCCGCGAAGTTTTGGTAGAAAAGCGTCCGGATAAACATACCGGCATGCTAAAAGGCGTAACTCGCAATTATATAACCGTATATATTGATTCAAAAGATTTTAATCTTTTAAATACACTCTGTCATGTTAAATTGATTGAGTATAAAGATGGAAAAGTTTACGGAAAATTAACAGACTGAGGCATAAAAAAACGTCCGGGCAAATATGCCGGACGTTTTTGAAAAACTATCTTCTGTCGCTCAATTTGGCAAGCAGTCTTAAGATTTCCAGATACAGCCAGATTAAAGTAACCATTAACCCGAAAGCGCCGTACCATTCGTATTTTTTTTCAAGCATGTTTTGAGAACCGCGCTCAATGAAATCAAAGTCAATAATAAGATTGAATGCCGCAATTCCGACGACAACTATGCTAAAACCGATACCGATAGCGCTAGAGGTGAATATTTGCGGAATTCCGCGGCCGAATAATGATGCAATTATTTGAATCAGATATACAAGTGCAACTGACAAAGTTGCGGTAAAAATTACCGAGCGGAATTTGTCAGTACATTTGATTAAACCGGTTCTGTATAAAATAAGCATGGATAAAAGTGCCGCAAAAGTTGCGATAACAGCCTGCATAACAATTCCGGCATATTGCGCAGCATATACAGCCGAAACCCCTCCGATAAAAAAGCCTTCAGCAACGGCATAAAGCGGTGTCAAGACGTGCATGGCTTTTCTTGAAAAAATGATGATAAGTGCAAGTATAAGCCCTGCAATAGCTCCGCCGAAAGTAAGCATTCCGGCCTTGTCGGTGAATCCGTTGAATGCTAAAAACCAAGTATAGCATGCTGCGGCAACAAGGCAAACAAATAACATAAAAGTTTTATTGATGGCCCCGTTAATGGTCATCGGTTCCCCTTCAAGAACGCGGGTTTGTTCAACCATATTCTCGTTAAATACAGGATTTGACATAAAGTACCCCCTCTTTTTAATAATACATTACATATATTACCATACAATTGTACAATTTGCCAATAAAAATATAAAAAAGGTCTTTACAATAAAAATTTTTATCCTATAATAAAGATATAATCCTCAGTAGCTCAATGGCGGAGCAACCGGCTGTTAACCGGTAGGCTGCTGGTTCGAGTCCAGCCTGGGGAGTTTTTTATTGCTAAAATTAAAGCAGGGCTTGTCCCCTACATTTATTTTAACAAAAGTTTCTATAGTGTATTTAACAAAAGAAAGGAGTAAAAATGTTCTTTTACAGGACATTTGAAAAATTATTTTTCTGCCGAAATTCGGCTTTATGTTTGAATTACACCCCCTTCCGAGTGGTTGACTGAAACTACTCGGAAAGTCACTTTATTGTCCACAAATTGGCGTCAACTTTCCACTATAAATCCGCCTAAATCGCTAAAACCTAAATATATAGCCACATTCCCCCGATGACACTTTTCGGACAAAAAGTCCATTTTGAAACTGCACCCTCCGAACTCGGAAGCAAGTCGGAAGTTCAAATAGTATTTATATTTTGGTGAATTTCGCTTAGTTAATATATAATTTAAAATCTTATATAATTAGACAAATGTCTAATATTCAGTCAATTATTATTGATATATAATAGTACAAATTTGAATTAATTATAATGGAGAAGTAATGAAAACAGCTAATTTAAGAAGTATAATTGAGATTTATAATAAATCAGATGACAATAAACTTAGCCACTCATATATGAAGTATCTTGGAACAGATGTAAAAGATATTGATTTACAGTCATTAAAGAGCCTTTTACATACATTGCACGAGCTTGATAAAAGTTTATATATCAAAGACTTAAATGGCTTTTATATGGGTTACAAAATTCCACAAATTGGAAAAGAGTTCGACTTATTGAGGTTAACAGATTCTACTATTTTAAATATTGAATATAAAAGTCAAACTACACAAAAAGTACACAAACAATTGTTACAAAATCAATATTATTTAAAGTTTCTAGGTTTACCAATTTATTCTTTTTCATATATTGAAAATGAAAATAAATTATATAAACTTGATGATCAAAATAGTCTTATTGAGGCAAGTTTTGATGAATTAATATATATTATAAAATCACAAGGCTTTAGCCAAACTTTTTATACTGAAGATTTAAATGAAAAATTTAACCCATCAAATTATTTAATCTCACCTTTTTCAAAAACAGAAGAATTTATTAATAATGAATATTTCCTTACACAAAGGCAAGAAGAGTTAGAAAAAAACATTTATACAGATGTTGAACAAGGTATAAATTACATTATTTTATCTGGTGATGCAGGAAGTGGAAAAACTTTACTTACTTACCATATAGCAAAAAAATATATTAATGATGGTAAAAATGTTGGATTAATACATTGTGCAAAATTGAATTTTGGCCATATTAAGTTAAAAAATTATTATCACTGGAATATAGAGGCAATCAAAGACTGGAAATATCTTTTTCAAACCAATTTCCCTGAAATTTTAATAATCGACGAATTTCAACGGATTAATAAACAACAATTTCTTGACATAGTACAAAAATATATAAAACCAAACAACATAACTTTAATATTAAGTGGTGACGGTAAACAAATATTTAGAAAACATGAAGGCGAAATTTTTGAACAGTTCGAAAATAGTGAATACAGAAATGTAAAAAAATATAGACTTAATACAAAGATTCGAACTAATGAAAAATTGGCAAATTTTATAAGAATCATGCTTTCACTAGACAAAAAAAATTCATTACAAGTTAACAATGAAAACATTGATATTGTGTATTTTAATACAGTAGAAGAGGCTAATAGTTATATAGAAGCTAAAAAAGATAACTACAAATATATTTCATATACTCCAAGTTTATACAATAACAATAAATATGCAGATTTAGCAAAATATAACCCTAACAATATTGGTAATGCGCATGAAGTTATCGGACAAGAATTTGAAAATGTGATTGTAATATTAGGAGAACAATTTTATTATGAAGGCAATAAACTTAGAGACAGGGCATTAGAAGGAATTCCATATGCTACAGGTAAAATGTTCTTTCAACAGATTACAAGAGCAATAAATAAGCTAGAAGTTGTTGTAGTAAACAATTTTGAAGTTTTTAATAAACTTATTGAGATATTTGATTAATTAAATATTCGAACAAATTCCCATACCTCCAAATATGTTCCGCTACATTTTGTGCCAAGTTTTGTTTCATTTGGGAGTGGTTTATTGATCGGCGGAGGCGGGAGTAGAGAACTTTTATCCGCAAAGATTCTTCTTTTGTGTGCGGCAGCTTCTTTCGTTTTGTCTTTAGCGGTTTATCGACTACGAAAAGCTCGCCGTCATACAGATAAAAATAAACAGGTATGTCGTAAAACCGTCGCATCTTGGTAATTTTCGGCTTTTGTTCAAAGTGCGTTTTAAGGGCGTTCAATTGCCGTTCATAAATCATCTGCCGAAAATGTTTATAAAAATTCTGCATCGTCGCATCCCCGATATCCAAAAGAAAACTCGCCTGTTTTGACTTCACCCCGGCACAAAAGCACTTCGTTATCATCTCAATCTTTTCCTGCGAATGAAATTTGAAACAAAAGGGCAAGGGTAAACTTCGCTCGGCTTTGTATGAATAAATTTCGCCAACCAAATTTAATTGTCCGTCCTTAACAAGTTTCTGTAAAACATCTTCTATCCCATCTCCCATAATAGATTCAATATCTTCAAGCCTAAATGTTTCAAGCCTTTTAGCGAGTTTCAAAATCTTATTTTTCATTCAATATTCCCTCCAAAACCGGCAGCGTAATTGTTTTCAAATTGTTCATATCGGCAACGTTTTCGACCTTATTTAAAAATTTCACAATCTGCCTGAACTGGTTGAATTTTGCACAAACAAGTTCAAGCGCATCAGGTTCAAACTCGACTTCAGAAATCTCTGTCACGATTTTTGCCACATCATCTTTATTAAATGTTTCAAACTTTAATACACCCAAAAGCCTGTCATAAATATGCTTATGTCGTTTGAGTTTTGCTTCCGCAAGGCTCATTCCGACAAGTACAACGGGAATTCCGATTTTGTCGTGCAAATCGCGAACAGTCTCAATCGCAGACGAGTTATTCAAAAGAAAATCTACCTCATCCACCACCAAAACCTTTGGCCGCTCGCGCAGTTTATCCTCAATCTGCTTGAATAAAAGGGAAGTCAGGTATGTCGGCACGTCATCAAGCTCCTCGACAATCTCGGTCAAAAGCCAACGTGCAGACATTTTGTGGTTGCACCGCACATAAATAGCATCGTTATTCGTAACCCACCACATAATCGTTTGCGACTTTCCGAGTCCGAAATCGCCATAAACTAACGCCATCTTCGGCAGATTCGCCGGCGCATTTTTTAGCGTATCCATCAAATCCACAAATCGTTTCACATTCTGCGTTACAACAAATTTACGTTTCATAAAGACCTCGATATTCCTCACTTTGCTTGTATTCCGCAAGCCACGCCCTATCATCTTCACAGGTGCAGCCATTTTTCATAAGCCATTCAAACTTTTCATACTTATTCAAAAAAACAGATGCGTTCATTTGTATTTCTCGCGGTGTCGGCTTTTTCGTTTTTACCGGCTTCACTTCAATCACCTCTTGAACATCTTCTTCAATATCTTGCTCAATAAATTTCAAATCCACATTTGGTAAAAACTTCTGTAACTCTTTAATAGTCTTATTCTTAAGCCGTTTTTGTTTTTGAATTTTCTGTTTTAAATCCTCGACATCTTTGATATCGCCGAGATGATAAGCCATCGGATGAGCTTTGGTTACGCGTTTTGCGGTACATAAAAACTGATTTTTGACTGTGTAAACTTTAATTTCGGATAAATCAAAAAGTGAATATCGAATCATAACCTGAGTTTTGAGCCCATATAGTTTATCCGAATAATAAAAAGTGCCGAGGAA
Source organism: Candidatus Gastranaerophilales bacterium (assembly GCA_944323995.1). Taxonomy (GTDB): domain Bacteria; phylum Cyanobacteriota; class Vampirovibrionia; order Gastranaerophilales; family Gastranaerophilaceae; genus SIG32. The sequence goes on from CALUUN010000005.1 coordinate 126,156, forward strand.
ACGAATTCCGTTTTGATAAATTGTCTTGATGTCAGCCGTCATCATCAAATCGTCAAGCCGAGCGGGGTCAATTTTGATTTTCGTCCTGTTTTCAAACACTTGCGTTATCGTATGGTTTTTATCGTTCGGGCAAGGCTGAGCATTTTTAAATTCAAGCCACTTATCGACAAGTATTTTGACTTCATCAATCGTCGGGTAATAATTCGGCTTGAAATACTGCTTATGAAATTTTTCATTCCGCTTAAAATGCGCGGGTTTATTTTCAATATTTGAGCCTGAATAAGTTGGCAAAAGTTTTTCAAAACTTTCCTGAAACTCTTTGAAAAACCGCTCAATTACTTTAGCTCTTGCGTTATGCGGTCGAGCAAAAACCGTCTTAATCCCGATACGAGCATAAATCCCCTCAAATCCTGTTTCCTTAAAATCTGTGTTCACAAAATATTTCGCTTTAAACGCTCTCCCGTTATCCTGATAAACAATTTTCGGGATATTTTGCAAGTTGATAATAGCGTTTCGCAGAGCCGACGCGATACTTTGAGTGTTTTCTTCAAGCATAATCTCATACCCAACAAGTGCAGTCGATTTCCAATCCAAAAAGCCGATTAAAGTCGCACGCGTGGGTTTACCTGTGAACGGATTTTGCACTAAAAACGATAGCTTATGCCCGTCTGCCACAAGCACATCCCCGACCTCAAGTTTTGAAATGTCACGCAAGATGTAAGGTTCAACGTTGTCCTTTAAGGCTTTTTCACCATCCCGAGCCAACGTCCAAATGTCATAATGGTTATCCCGAAACCAATTTGCATAACGACGAAATGTCACATCCTGAACATTTATCGGTCCCTCTTTTGACAAAATATGCTTGGTTATAGAGATTGCTTTGCCGACACAAAACTTGTTCGGGTGGAGCAGAATTTTCAAAAACACCTGTTTTTCATAATCGGTCAAAGATGTGCGAAATTCTGTCGTATACTCATATTTTGGCAGCAATAAATGATAATCTGTCGTGTTTCCGAGCTTGCGTTTCCAACGCTCAACCGAGCCGATTGAAGTTTTACCAAGTATCTTAAAAATCTGCGGATACAACATGCCGGTATTGTAGGTTTCGATAAACTCAATCCCCGCACGCGTTTTATTTGTCGGGTGAGCATTTCTGTATTTATTCCATTCCCTGAGCAAGTCCAAACGCGCTAAAGCAATTTCATTCACTTTAGTCGGCAGATTTTTCGATTGCGTAACAGGAATCAAAGCAGTAGAATCAGAAGTTATTTGTGTCTTTTGGTTAAGATACTTTTCTTCTAACTCTGGCTCAATACTTGATAACAAAATTTCAAAACTTTTTCCGCCTTTGACAACGATTTCGCGGGTGACATATTTATCACGCGACATCCGAATCGCCCGAGTACTCACACCTTTGAGGTCTGCTAATTCTTGAATTGATATGTATTTATCTTTATTCATCGTACTCACATTCATCACTCTTCCGACCTTAAATTGGAACTGTTTCCGACTAATATTTACCCCTTTTGTATCATTTCGACATAAAAATTTAAGGACTTGATGTTTCTTAGAAACAGAGGTAAGATGTGTTTCCCCAGAGAATTTCGGAGGTTTTTATGAAGAAAAAAGAGCTACAGAGCATTGATTATATTAAAGAACGTGCCGATGAAAATTTGGCAAAAACAAAAAGCGTGTTTTTATACAGGCGAGAACTAGCGATTCGGTTTGCATTGAGACAAAAAGAATTTACACAAAAGAAACTTGCAAAAAGACTTAAAATGACAGAAAGTTATGTTTCAAAACTCATTACGGGCGAAAGATATAGCAAGGATTTTGAGTTTTTCGTGCGATACAACTTGGGGGTAGACTATTTGGGGATATAAGAGGAAGTATGAATATTGTCCAACCGATAAGGAATAGAGAGGATATTGAGAAAATGAAAGCTGTTTTGAAACGCAAAAAGCGAGATCTTGTGCTTTTTATTTTCGGGATAAATTGCGGACTCCGGATTTCGGATATTTTGAAACTTAATGTCGGAGATGTTAAGGGCAGGGATTTTGTTGAAATTAAAGAGAAAAAGACGAAGAAAAACAAACGCTTTCCTTTAAATCCTGAGCTAAAAGTTGTTCTTGAAGATTTTGTAAAAGATCGGTCGGAAGATGAGCCATTATTTATTACACAACAAGGCAACAGGCTCGACCGTAACCAGGCATACAGGATTTTGAATAAGGCTGCAAAAACATTAAATCTTCAGGACAAAATCGGCACACACTCTCTGCGCAAAACCTTTGGCTACCACCACTATAAACAATTTGATAATATCGAACTGTTGCAGAAGATTTTTAACCATTCTTACTCTGCCATCACCCTCCGCTACATCGGTATTGAACAAGATATTATTGATGAAAGCTATATGAATTTTTATTTGTAACTTTGATTAGTGTTTTAAAAGTTTACCATATATTATCATTTCAAGTTTGTCATTTGATTTTCGCATTTCTCTGACAAATTGTGGAGTATGATCATTCTCAAAATTCACAGATCCTTTAAGTAATACTTTAAGAAATAATGTAACTTTCATAAAGAAATGAAACATATATTCAGCTTCTTTTTGTGTAAAATACGTTGGACCGCTCCAATCTAAAAAACAACCATGTGCAATTTGAGAACTGTCATTATAAAATCCATACACAATGTCCCTGAGACCAAATATAAAATCATCCTTAAGTTTAAAACCAATACCATCCAGTTCTTTAAACATTTTTTCATATTTCATAAATTGAGGACGAAAGCTAGTAAAATATTTATCAAATTTTGTAAAATTTGAATTATTGATTTTATATTCTTTTACCCCAATTCCTTCAAGTATTGTCTGTTTCGCTTGTTCTTGAATTGTATTAAAACATCTTTCATTTTCTGCGGAAAGCTCTTCTTTCGATATAGTCGTCCCATTAACATCGATTGGTTCACCATCACGTATATTTTTATAAATAATAAAATTATTTTTAATCTTTAAAATTTGAGCTTCATCAAGGTAATCTTCTATTTTCTCTGGGAATTGCGATAAATATGTAATCAAAATTACACTTTCAACTGCACTTCGTAAAATAATTTTGGATTCCTTAATATGTCCTTCTAAAATTAATTTATTTGCGGCATCAGCATTTGAAATAATTTTTTTAATGAGAGTTAAATATACAACTAAAGCTTTTGAATCAAATCTAATTGCATCTATAGTTTGATCAAAGTAATATATTAATCTGCCCATTTCATTGCAGAATTCTTCAACCGATATTAATTTATTTTGATCAATATTTTTCATAATTCAATTCCTACATAATTTAATTTTATCTTATTATTTAAAAACTAAGCTCAATATTTATTTTAAATTAATTTTTTATCTGTCCATATTTGACATATGCATATGTTTTAATGGAATTATATCAGCATTGTTACACAACAAACTACGGAATATTTTCATGATACAATTAAGGCAACTTCCTATAAGTTTTTATTATCAGAAGTTGTGAGGTGAAGAATGGCTATATTACCTAAAAATCAAATGACTGAAGAAGATATCAAACTTAATTTTATTACTCCGGCATTAGAAAAAGCCGGGTGGAAAGATAAAATTACAATGGAAACCAAGGTTCAGTTTACTGACGGTAAAATCAACTTGCGCGGTAATATGGCATCCAGAGAAAAACCTAAAAAAGCGGATTATGTTTTGTATATAAATGTCAACAACCCAATAGCCGTTGTTGAAGCAAAAGATAATAAACATTCTGTTTCACATGGTTTGCAGCAAACAATGGAATATGCAAAGAAATTAGATACCCCATTTGCATACAGTTCAAATGGCGATGGTTTTATTGAACATGATTTTCTTACTGGAAAAGAAAGAGAATTTGCTTTGGATGAATTTCCAAGCCCAGAAGAACTGATTAACAGATTTAAATCTCAGAAAAATATTACAGACGCTGAAGAACAAATTATAGAACAGCCATACTATACGAGCAGTAAAACGTATCCGCCTCGCTATTATCAAAGAGTTGCCGTAAATAGAACGCTTGACGCTATTGCAAGAGGGCAAGAACGTTTATTGCTTGTTATGGCAACAGGTACAGGTAAAACTTATACAGCATTTCAGATTGTTTATAGATTAATAAAAAGTGGATTAAAAAAGAAAATCTTATATTTGGCAGACAGAAATATTCTTGTTGATCAATCTATTCAGCAAGACTTTGCTCCGTTAGAAAAAACTATTCATAAAGTAAATTTTGCAAAAGATAATAAAACAACTATAACTGCATACGAAGTTTATTTTTCATTGTATCAGCAATTAATTGGCGATGATGATAAAGAACATTATAGTGAATTGTTTTCACCGGATTTCTTTGATTTGATTATAGTTGATGAGTGTCACAGAGGTTCTGCAAAAGAAGAAAGTCGTTGGCGTAGAATTTTAGAATATTTTTCTTCTGCAACACAAATTGGTATGACAGCAACTCCTAAAGAAACAAAATATACTTCAAATATTTCTTATTTTGGAGACCCAGTTTATACATATAGTTTAAAAGAAGGCATTGATGATGGTTTCTTAGCGCCATTTAAAGTTATAAATGTTACTACTGATATTGGAGATGGCTGGAGACCACGCAAAGGACAATGCGATATTAATGGTCAGGTTATTGAAGATAGAATATACAATAATAGTGATTATGATTACAATATTATAATTCAAGATAGAATTGACCAAGTAGCAAAAGAGATAACAAATTATTTAAAAGCGACCAATAGAATGGCGAAAACCATTGTATTCTGTGCTTCGGAAGATCACGCAGAAAGAATGCGTATTGCTTTAAATAATTTAAACGCCGACAAAGTAAAAGAAAATTCTGATTATGTTGTTAGAATTACAGGCAGTGATACCTATGGAAAGAGTAAATTGGATTACTTCATTTCTGTCAGAGCGGAATATCCGGTTATTGCAACAACATCCGAACTTTTATCTACCGGAGCCGATTGTAAAATGACTAAATTAATAGTTCTTGATAAGATGATTGGCTCAATGACAGAATTTAAACAAATTATTGGTCGTGGAACTCGTTTAAGAGAAAAAGAAGGTAAAATGAGTTTTACTGTTATGGATTTTCGTAACGTTACACGATTATTTGCTGATCCTGATTGGGATGGTCCAATTGAAATTGATCCCGATTATCCTAAGAAAAAAGGCCCAGGTCCAGGACCGTATCCACCGCCACCACCTCCTCCGCCACCACCAACTTATAAACCAATTGTTGATAAAAACGGTTGTTCTGTAAGAATAACGAATAAAACAGTTTCTGTATATGATACTGATGGCAAGCTCTTAAAACAAGAAAATATTATTGATTACACTAAATCAAATATTCTTGGCTATTCATCGTCATTAGAACAATTTATTAAACGCTGGAGCGAAGAAGATAAAAAATCCGAAATTACTGAATTACTGAAAGAACAGGGTATTGATTTAGAAGCATTAAAAGAAGAACAAAATATGACCGAGGTTGATGATTTTGACTTCATTTGCCATATTGCGTATGGTGCAAAACCGCTAACACGTAGAGAACGTGCAAATAATGTTAAAAAGAGAGACTTCTTCAGTAAGTATAGTGGTGCTGCAAGAGAAGTTCTTGAAGCATTATTAGATAAATATATGAATACAGGTTTATCTGAATTAAATAGTGCGGATGTTTTAAAATTAGATCCAATTAACAAATTTGGGAAACCTGCAAAAATTGCACAATTATTTGGCGGAAAAGACGAATACTTTAAGGCCGTAGAAGAATTAAAAAATAATATTTATAAGGTAGGATAGAATGAGTAATTTATCAGGATTTGTAAAAAGAATCAGAGATATTATGCGCAATGATGCTGGTATAAACGGCGATGCACAAAGAATTGAGCAAATGGCGTGGATGCTATTCTTAAAAGTCTATGACTCAAAAGAAGAAGATTGGGAATTTAGTGATAGCAACTACAAGTCAATTATTCCGGAAGAATGTCGATGGAGAAATTGGGCAAAAGATGATAAATCCGGCAAAGCAATGACAAATGAAGTATTGCTTGATTTTGTAAATAATAAACTTTTCCCAACCTTAAAAAATCTTGAAATTACACCTCAAACACCCATGAGTAAAGCAATAGTTAAAACAACATTTGAAGATGCAAATAACTATATGAAGGACGGTGTTCAATTACGACAAGTTCTGAACGAAATTGATGAACTAGATCTTGGTGATTATGAAGAAAGCCATGCTTTTGGTGAAATTTATGAATCAATTTTAAGAGAATTGCAAAGTGCAGGCTCTTCTGGTGAATTTTATACTCCTCGTGCCGTTACTGATTTTATGGCAAAAATTATTGACCCAAAAGTCGGCGAACAGATGGCAGATTTTGCCTGTGGTACAGGTGGTTTTTTAACAAGTTGGTTGAAGCAGCTTAAAGAAAAAGTAAAAACAACTGATGATCAGGGTGCTTTTGATAATTCTATATATGGTATTGAAAAGAAGCAGTTCCCTTATATGCTTTGCATTACAAATATGCTTCTTAACGAAATTGATGAGCCTAGAATATATCACGATAATTCGCTATTAAGAGATGTTCTTGATTATACTGAAGATGATCAATTTGATGTTATACTTATGAACCCTCCTTATGGCGGTAGCGAAAAGAAAGATGTAAAAAATCATTTCCCTGATGATTTAGCAAGTAGTGAAACAGCTGATTTATTTATGTCTGTAATTATGTACAGATTAAAAGAAAAAGGCAGAGCTGCAGTTATTTTACCTGATGGATTTTTATTCGGTACAGACAACGCAAAAGTTGCAATAAAGAAGAAATTATTATCAGAGTTTAATTTGCATACAGTTATAAGACTTCCGCATAGTGTATTTGCGCCTTATACATCTATTACAACAAATATTTTATTTTTTGATAAAACTAAACCAACAGATGAAACTTGGTTTTACCGTTTGGATATGCCGGAAGGTTATAAAAACTTCTCAAAAACAAAGCCAATGCAACTTGAGCACTTCCAGCCGGTATTCGATTGGTGGAATAAGAGAGAAGAAATAACTATTGATGAATTTGATAAATCAAAAAAATACTCTTTGCAGGATATTATTGATAGAAATTACAACATAGATTTGTGTGGTTTTCCACACGAAGAAGAAGAAATTCTTGCACCTAAAGAACTTATACAACAATATCAAGAAAAACGTTCAAGTTTAAATGCTGATATTGATAGAGTCTTAGAACAGATTACAGATATTTTGGGTATTGAATTGGAGACACAAGACTAATGAACGCACAACAATTAAAAAATTCAATATTACAATTAGCTGTTCAGGGGAAACTTGTTCCTCAAGATCCAAATGATGAACCTGCAAGTGCTTTAATTGAGAGAATTAGAGCTAAAAAAGAAAGACTTATAAAAGAGAAGAAAATTAAACCGGATAAAAATCCGTCATACATTTTTAGAGGTTCTGATAATTTGCCTTATGAGAAGGTGGGTAAGAATGAGCCAGTATGCATAGCAGACGAAGTCACTTTCGATATCCCAGA
>CALUUN010000006.1 GCA_944323995.1 Candidatus Gastranaerophilales bacterium
GGTACTTCTTTAAGCTCTCACCGTGCGGGTTTCGGGGTATTTAGGAGTAAAGCGTTAAGCAAAAGCACCGCGCAGAGCGTATTTACAGACTCGGAAAATTGCAACGATTATGCGATTACTACGTCGAATGCTGCGCATTCTCCTCGTAATGACAAAGGATACAACCCTCTACCACTGGGAGAGGGTGGCACGCAGTGCCGGGTGAGGGTCAAAAAGGCCGCCTTCACACTTGCGGAAGTATTGATAACTTTAGCAATAATCGGTATAGTCGCGGCATTGACAATACCAACCCTTGTGCAGAATTATCAAGAGCGTGCATGGAACACTGCGTCACAAGTATTCCAGAGAAAACTCGGTGAAGCATTAAGAGTAATGAATGTTCAGGGAACCTTAACAGGTTATACAACAACAGAAGCATTTGTTGATGAATTATCTAAACATATTAAGATAACAAGAATATGCGAAAACGATGATATTACAACATGTTTTGCAGATAAAGTTACATGGGACGGAGAAGAAGTAGAGATGTCTAAAATCAAAACATCCAAAAACTTCGGTAAAGATGATTGGGATACAAATACGGTAGCCGTACAGTTTGCTAATGGTGTAAACGGCGTAATAGCATATAATCCGTCCTGTACTCAAGACCCATATAACAATAACAAAATAACAATAGGCAAAGAAAGCATAAGTGTAAATGATTGTTTAGCCATATTATATGACGTAGATGGATTTAAGAACCCTAATAACAGAGGTGATGACTTAAGAGATATAGGAAATATTGCATTAGAAGGCAGCAACTGTGCAATAGAACTAAGTGACGGAACATGTTTCACAGCACCTTTCATACCAACACCAGTAACAGAAGCAGAATGCGAGCAATTAGTAGCAGATGGGTATCCGATAAAAGAATGTTATTATGACGATGATTACTGGGCAGGTGCAGTAAAAGCATGTAAAGATATGGGATCAAGTTTACCTAGTCAGGAACAGTTAGACCAATTAGCAAGAGACTTGTATCCCGGAGCAACAATAAATACGGGCATAGGAGTAGGCAGTACAGGTGGCAGCAGAGATAACGACCTTGCAGTATCAATGGGTTTCATCACCTCTCCCAGCTCTCCGTTTTGGCTGTGGTCGAGTGAGGAGCTCAGCAAGGACAACGCGTACTACCGCTACTTCTCCTCCACGTACACGCGCCGGACCTACGACTACTACGGCCGCAGCCTCAGCCTCGTTCAGGCGGTGTGCTTAGCGGAATAGCATGTGAGCCGCAAGGCTTGAGAAGATATATTTAATAAAGCGGTATTTGTGACATTCCACAAGTGCCGCTTTTTAATAATAGAATAGCCTCTCCCCTTGTGGGAGAGGCTAGTTCGCCGTAAAATTTGTCATGCTGAACTTGTTTCAGCATCTTGCAACCGTTACAGAATTGTAGGTCGGATTTACTAATCCGACAATCACTCACCGGAGTTTTAACCTATGAAAACCCGCTATATCACGATTAAAGCCCCCCACCCCAGCCCTCCCCCTCAAGTGGGGAGGGAGTTTTAGGCATATTATTGCCGCGGCAATGCGATTACTACGTCGGACTTGCGTCTGTATCGGATTATTCGGGGTGCCGGCGGAGTAACGTCCGACCGGCACCTTACGGGCTGGGTTCGCTTCGCTCACACGGCGCCCTACCGAAAATCCGCCTCGTAATGACATATTATTGAGCGGAGCAAATCCAAGACACGTTTTATCGACTTAACGACTTTAAACATTCGTATCCTAGTTTCTTCTTCTTTTTTGAGGGCGTTGTTTATTATTGTTCGGGCGTTTCGGGGCCGCTGTCTGGGCTGAGGTTTGGATACGTTTCACACTGAATACATCCGGAAGCGCCTGCAGGCAGTTGGTTACTTTTTTAAGGGTTTCTATGTTGTCGAGTTCAAGTCCGATTTCGATTATACCGACATTGTTTCGGGATTTTACGTTTGCTGTAATTATGTTTGTATTGTTATCGGAAACAGCTGCGATAATGTCTTTTAAAAGCCCCATTTTGTCAGCGGTTTCAATACGTATTGTTGTTGTGTAGGTTTTGTTTGTATTAGTGCCTGCCCAGTGGATGTCCATCATTCTTTCGGGCTCAATATTTTCAAGGCTTTTGCAGTCTATTCTGTGAACCGTAACTCCTTTGGAGCGGGTTACGACGCCGACAATGGGTTCACCGGGAATCGGTGAACAGCAGCGGGCAAATGAGTACATAAGCCCTTCCAGCCCGACTATATCTTTTTCGGATTTCTTTTTTGTGAATGTATGGAATTTATCTTCAATAGTTTTTTCTTTTGGTTTTTGAAGTTTGTTTACGATTTTGTTTAAGGTTGTTTCACCGTAGCCAAGCGCCGCAAAAAGATCTTCTGCCGAAAGGTAGTTCATCTGTTTGGCGATTTTTTCAAACTCGCCCTGTTTCATGTATTCATCAAAACCGGCCTTGGTCAATTCGTGTTCAAGATGTGATTTGCCGAGTTCAATATGTTCTTCGCGGTTGTTTTTCTTAAACCACTGCTTAATCTTTGATGATGCCTGCTTTGTGACTACAAAGTTAAGCCAGTCAAGCCTCGGTGCAGGTGTTTTTGAGGTTAAAATTTCGACTATATCGCCGTTTACGAGTTTTGTGTCAAGCTGTGCAATTCTGCCGTTAACTTTTGCTCCTATTGTTCTGTGACCTACATCGCTGTGAATTCTGTATGCAAAGTCAACAGGCGTTGCGTCTTTGGGTAAATCCAGAACGTCCCCGTTCGGCGTAAATGCAAATACCTGATCCGAGAATAAATCCAGCTTGACCGAATTTACGTAATCTTCGGCGTTTGTCATTTCCTTGTCATATTCAACAAGTTTACGCATCCATGAAAATTGTAAATCGGAGGCGTTGTTTGCCTTTTCCGAACCTTTTTCTTTGTATCTCCAGTGCGCCGCAACCCCGTATTCGGCAATTTCATGCATTTCCCAGGTTCTTATTTGTACCTCAAGCGGTTTTGAGCGCGGACCGATTACCGATGTGTGAAGCGATTGGTAAAGGTTTCCCTTCGGCATTGCAATGTAATCTTTGAACCGCCCCGGTATAGGTTTAAACTGCGAGTGAATTAATCCCAGAACTTCATAGCATTCTTTTTCGGTGTCGACGATTACCCTGACCGCTGTTATGTCGTACAAATCATGGAAAGCTATGTTCTGACGCTTCATTTTGCAGTAAATACTGTAATAGTGCTTTGCACGACCCGTAATCTGTGCGTTTATTCCGGCGGCTTTTACGTCTTTTGAAATTTTATCAATAAGCAATTGCACCGTTTGTTCGCGCTCGGCTTTTTTTTGCGAAACAAGCTGCGCAATTTCAAAATACTTGTCAGGTTCTAAGTATCTCAAAGCCAAATCTTCAAGTTCCGCCTTGATTTTACCCATCCCCAGGCGGTTTGCCAGAGGGGCGAAAATATCAAGGGTTTCTCTTGCGATTTTTTTCTGTTTGTTTACCGCCATAAAATTCAATGTCCGCATATTGTGAAGGCGGTCCGCAAGTTTTAAAAATATTATCCTTATGTCGTTTGCCATCGCTATAAACAAACGGCGGAAGTTTTCGGCCTGACGTTCTTCTTTTGATTTGAATTGAAGTTTGCTGAGTTTTGTAACCCCCTGCACAAGAGTTAAGACATCGTCGCCGAAAAGGTTCTTAATTTCTTCGGGTTTTGTGCCGGTGTCCTCAAGAATATCGTGCAAAAATGCCGCAATAAGGGTATGTGTGTCAACTTTTAAATCAACAAGAATTTTTGCAACTTCAACCGGATGGATTATATAAGGTTCTTCAGAAATCCTGTATTGCCCCTCGTGAAGTTTTTTCGCAAAATGATATGCCTTTTCGATTAGGTTTATATCTTCCTGACTTCTGTTCTGTTCAATTAATTTATGTTTAATTTCTTCAAAAAGTTCTGTGTCGGACATGGTATAATAATGATACAAATTTTTTGTACTTTTTTCAAGCAAAATTGAATAATTTCATTCAGAAAGATTACTAATGTTAAAGCATACAAATGACGGAATTTTAATCGGATTAAAAATCAGGCCGAATTCGGCAAAAAACGAAATTATAAAATCCGACGACGGAATAAAGGTGAAGATTACCGCTCAGCCGGTCGACGGCAAGGCAAATAAGGCGCTTATTGAATTTTTGTCTAAAGAATTTAAAATCCCTAAAACTTCAGTTGAAATTGTCAAAGGACTTACCGGAAAAGATAAGACGGTGATTTTGAAAGTGTTTGATGAAAATAAGATTAAGTTTATTAAAGATAAATTGCAAATCTAGCAAAAAATATTTTTATAGGATTTAAAATCTACAACAAGGAGTAAAAAATATGAAGATCTCAACAAATTATCAACTAAATTGCGGCTCTGCAAAACAACAGAATTTACAAAAATGCGGCAAACCTGCTTTTCAGGCAAATTTGCTGCCGAAAATTGAAGAAAGTTTGATTATGGAAGCGAAAAAATCCGGCATGCTTGCAAAATTAAACGAGTAGTTTAAAAATATAAAAAATTGGGGCAGCCGGAAATCTTTTATAAATCAGGCAATTGATTTGGACACCGGCAAAACATCTTTGTGTCTTGAAAATTATCAGGTTTCAAGAAATTATGCCGGAGATCTCGGCGTTGACGAGAATGCGGGTCTTTTAAAACAGTTTTTGTCGTTAACCGAAGATAATGTTTTAAAAGCGGAAAAGAACGTTCAGGATTTGGCCTCGCAAAACAAAACAGAAGCTATTATAAAAATAGCGTCCAATCCCAAATATTTGAAAGAAATTACGGGCGAAGCAAACCCCTCCGACGAAAAACTTGCGGCCGCTATTGAAAATCTTACCGAAGATCAGCTTATTGATTACAGATTCGGTCTGAAAGAAAGCCTTTTAGAAAGTTCAAAACTTTTGGATTTCGATATTATTGCGTAAGACTTGCTAAATCAAATATCTTATGCTAAAATAAAATTCACAAAGGAAAAATAAATGAACAAAGCGTTGATAAAATTGCATCATCATTTACATAGCACCCTCGGGTAGGCTATGGAATTGATGCGGCGCTTGAAATAAAATTCAATTCTTTAAAAAATAGCTTCCCGGGGATTAAAAAGCGAGAAGTTATTTTTTTATCGAATTGGAGGTTCAAAAAATTTATGTCTTTAGTTAATATAATTTCTGCCATAGGCAACAACAGCAGCATTTATCCTTTAATAGTTCGCGACTGCGGTATAGAAGTCCCGACAAAAATTGCAATGACGTATAATCAAAACAAAGAAGACAAACGTATTGCCTGGCTCGGTGCAAGAGAACGCTTTATTGATGAATATTCGGTTTCGGCGGTTTGGCTCGGCGGGATTCCGCTGATTGACAAAATCGGAAAATCGGCGATTAAAAGAGTCAAAAAATTAGGGCTTAATGCAGATGTCAATATGAAACTTTTTAATAAAGACCCGCTGCAAAATATTGACAAAAATATAAAAGATTTTGCGCAAAAGGCTCCTGATGCGGTTCAGGATTTGATTAACGTAAAACAAAACAGCAAACTGTTTAAAACGTTAATGAATACAAAATTCATTGCCTCAATTGCAGTTCCGATTGCGCTGATGGGGTTTGTAATTCCGAAACTTATTTTCGCCTCAACCGCCAAAAAAATGGAAAAATATAAAAATGAAAATGAACAGATGAAAAATCTTTCGTTCGGTTCAAAAGATTTTGAGCAGTTTTTAAAGCCCAGAAAAGCAAATATGACCTCATTCCAGGGCGGTTTGACATCTTTTATCACAAATCTTACAACCGTGCAAAAAATGGCTGTCACCGACGGCGGTTATGCGGCGGGACGTATTATTACGGCAAGAAAAAAGAACGAAGCGATTGATCTGGCTTTTAAGTTTTCGGGCATGATGTTTTTGAACTTTGTTGCTCCGCACTGGATAGAAAAGGCGTTCAACTTGATTACGGACGTAAATCTTGATCCGAAAATGCTTGTAAATAAAAGATTTTTGGCAAGTATAAAAAATAATAATCTTGTCCTTCCAAAGTCAAATTCAGCAAAAGATTTGACCGAATTTATTGATAACAATCCAAAAGCTCTGTTCACACAGCTTGCCGGCAAATACGGCAAAGTAAAACTTCTGGAAAACGGCGTGAGGGATCCGAGAGCCTATGTTGATGTTAAGGAACTTGCAAAATTTAAGAATAATATTGAAAAATTCGCCAAAAATGCAAAAGCCGCAGGCATGAAACCCAAAGCCGCAGGCTTGAAAGGTCAAAATCTTGATATAATTAAATTTGCGAATAAATCTTTAAGGCTCCGTTCATTGACAATTCTTGCAAATATCGGATTAAGCAGCTTTTTACTTGCATACTGCCTGCCAAAAGCCCAGTTCTTATTCCGTGAATGGTATACAGGTTCAAAACTTGAACCCGGGTTAATTGAGCCGGAAAACGTTCAAGCCGCTGAACAAGCCGCAGAACAGGAGAAAGTAACACCTGCAGAAACGGTTGAAAATTCAGCTGAGCCGGCAGAAATTTTGCAGGTTGATGAAGAAGTTTTAAACGAAAGTCAAGCTGCATAGCAAAAATTATTTTTAGACGGTTTATACAATTTGTGAAAATAACCGCCATACAACCCTATAATTTATCTTTTTCTTCAAACTGTAAATTTGAAGAGTTTGAGGACGATTATGAAAAACGTCATTTTGCGGATGACTGGGGCGGAAGCAAAGTCCGCGACGCAATAAGGGCGCATTTTTATTCGCAATTTTTGCCGGACTGTTATTATAACGGTTATACCGTTGTGCCGGGGTATGCACAGAGCCTTGATGATGTTTACATCCCGAATTTGCGCAAAATCGGTCATTTTTCATATCGGGGTTCATCGCTAGCCAAAAACATCGGATACCTTGATTTGCTGCATAACTCTCAGATAAATACGGTTATTGATCTTGCAGGATTTGATGATTTGCGGCAGGAGTGTGAAAAAAGAAATATTGAATATTTCCGATATGATATTAAACCCGATTACTGGACTAACGCAATTTTTTACGATAAAGACGAGCTTATTGAACGCAAGAAAAACGAGCTGCAGGAAAAAAATTTAAGCGAAAAAGATTATAAAAGAGATATAAACGGTTATGAATGGCGGCTTTTAGAAGAGCGCAGGCAATTTATGGATGATTTTATCAAACTTGCGGCAGTAATTTCGCACGGTCATTTTTATATAGCATGCGAGCATGGAGAGTACAGAACCTCAAATATTCTGGCTCTGAACTCGTTTTTTAATCCGTTGAGCCATGTTGATAAAACTTTGCCTACAACCAAATTTATTTTACAGTCGATGAAAAATATGTACAAAAATCTTACGGACGAAGAAAAATCAAGGCTCGGATTTAATGACAAGTTTGAAAAAGATTTGAAAGGACAGCTGGAAATATGTTAAAAAAAATAACCGCCATAAAGGCGGTCATTTTTTATGCTAAAGCAAATTCTTGTTCGCTTGAGATAATCCTGTCGGAAAGAATTGAATTTCTTATTTCCCTAAGATCCTGCTGCATAAGTCTTCTCGGAGAACCTTCCTGCATTGAGTGGTTTCTCAAAAGATAAGACGGATGGAATATAGCCATTGCTCTGTATTCTTTGTTGTTTATATTAACCGTAAACCAGTTTCCTCTGATTTTGGAAATCTGAACTTTCTGGTCAGCCCAGAAGGATTTGAGGGCTGTTGCGCCGCAGAAAATAATTGCTTTAGGGTTCATAATATCAATTTGTGCATGCAGGAATTTTTCGCATGCTGATTTTTCTTCTTCGGTCGGAATTCTGTTTTCCGGCGGTCTGCATTTAACCGTGTTAATGATATAAAGGTCATCTTCTCTGGAAATTCCTGCTTCGCTTAAAAATTCATCCAAAAGCTGTCCTGCACGGCCTACAAACGGTCTGCCTTCCATATCTTCCATTTCTCCCGGGGCTTCGCCTATCAAAACAATACTTGCCGTTTCGGGGTTGCCGTCAGCAAATACAACATTATGGCGGGTTTTTGCAAGAGCGCATGCTTTGCAAGCTCTGCATTTAGATTCCACAATGTTCAGGCATTCTTTTTTCATCATCGTTGTTCTCTCCTCTGTTAAATATCGTTCCAATATTATATTTT
The DNA here is from genome assembly GCA_944323995.1 of Candidatus Gastranaerophilales bacterium. Lineage (GTDB taxonomy): Bacteria > Cyanobacteriota > Vampirovibrionia > Gastranaerophilales > Gastranaerophilaceae > SIG32. The sequence goes on from CALUUN010000006.1 coordinate 8,191, forward strand.
TGACAATAACGTTTAAGTTCTTTCATAATTACGTTTGAAAGTAAAAATACCGCAAATAGGTTCGGAACAGCTAAAAATAAAGTAAATGCATCTGATAAATTGATTATACTTTTAAAATTCATAGCCGAGCCGACAATTATGAATATACAATATATAACCTGAAAAGTTCTCGTTGTCAATTTAGAATCTCCAAAGAGAAAATTCCAGCTCTTAATTCCGTAATAAGATCCGCAAAGCATGGTTGATAAAACAAAGCAGCTTGCCATAAAAGTTAATAAAATCGGGAAAAACGGGCAAACGCTTTCAAACGCTTTTGAAGTCAATTCAATTCCTGCAAGTCCGGTTGACTGCTGATAAACTCCGGACACCACAATAACAAAAGCAGTTGCGGAACCGACGATTACCGTATCAACAAACGGTTGAAGCATGGCGATAAAAGCCTGAGCCGCGGGTTTGCTTGTTTTGACTGCGGAAAACGCAATAGGCGCCGTGCCCAGTCCGGCTTCGTTTGCAAACATTGCGCGCCGGAATCCCCAGAGCATGCAGGCGAACATGCCGCCTGTTAAGGCCTGAGGTTTAAAGGCTTCTTTTATTATAAGCATTATTGTGTGCGGAATATGTCCTATGTGCATAAGACAAATTATAAAAGCCGAAAATACGTATAAAGTACACATAACAGGAGTTACTTTTGAGGTAAATTTTCCGATGGCTTTAATTCCGCCGATAATTGTGACATAAGTGATTACGGCGACAATGAGCCCTAAAAGCCAGCTTCTGCCGTCAAAAAAGCTGCTGCTGCCGCCTGTTACTTCGGTAATCTGTGCGGTCATTGCGTTAATCTGGAACAAATTCCAGCCGCCGATCATTGCAAAAATACAGCATACAGCATAGATTTTTGCAAGATAAGGCGCGAAAGGTTTTATCCAGGGAGCTTTTAAGCCGCCGAGTATGTAATACATGGGGCCTCCGGCAACAGTGCCGTCATTGTTTACTTTTCTGAATTTTATACCGAGGAGCACTTCGGCAAATTTAAGCGCCATTGAGAAAAACCCCGCCAACACCATCCAGAAGATTACTCCCGGCCCGCCGATTGAAACCGCCGCCGCAGAACCTGCCACGTTGCCTATTCCGGCTGAAGCCGATATTGTGGCGGTCAGTGCCTGAAATGATGAAACTTCACCTTTCTTTTTGCGTTTTATTGTATCGTCATGTTTATATTTGTTAAGAATTAAGTTAAGCCCGTGTTTAAATCCCCAGATGCCGATAAAGCGCATTCTGAATGTAAAATAGAACGCCGCAGCCATTAAAAGCGCGACAAGAAGCTGAACTTCAACGCCATTAATGTTTACGGAGTAAAATATTATCCCTGAAATCCTGTCGGCAATAGGAGATAACAGGCTGTCAATTGCATTATCCAAATTCATTCTTTAATTATACTATAAATAAAACTATTTACAAAAATCAAAAAATCTGCTATATTAAAACAGTAGTACGACATAAGAACAACGAAAGGGGCTAAAAGTATGATGAATAGTGGATTTCAGCCTAAGGGGGTACTTCTTTAAGCTCTCACCGTGCGGGTTTCGGGGTATTTTGGAGTAAAGCGTTAAGCAAAAGCACCGCAGAGAGTGCATTTGCAGACTCGGTAAATTGCAGCGATTATGCGTCCTGTCATTGCGAGGAGCGAAGCGACGTCGCAATCGCAAGGTTGGTAAAATGCAACGACAATGCGATTACTACGTCGAATGCTGCGCATTCTCCTCGTAATGACAAGACTGTAAAAAGGAGCGTCGCAATCGCAAAACCGATAAAATGTGGTAGTAAGCGCAAAAAGGCCGCCTTCACTTTAGCGGAAGTATTGATAACCTTAGCAATTATCGGAATAGTCGCAGCACTGACAATCCCGACACTAGTGCAGAATTTCCAGCAAGATGCATGGGATACAGCATCTGAAGTATTCCAAAGAAAACTTGAAGAATCGTTAAAGGTTATGAATGTTCAGGGAACCTTAGCAGGCTATACAACAACAGAAGCATTTGTTGATGAACTTTCTAAACATATTAAGATAACAAGAATATGCGATAACGATGATATTACAACATGCTTTGCAGATAAAGTTACATGGGGAACAGAGAATGAAGAAGTAGCGATGGCGGATGTAAAAAGAGCATCACACTTCGGACAAGATAGCTGGGGAACAAATACTGTAGGAGTGCAGTTTGCAAACGGAGTAAATGCAGTATTAGCATATAACCCCGAGTGCGTACAGAACCAGTTTAGTAATCAAATAACAGGAACAAGCTGCTTGGCAATATTGTATGACGTAGACGGATTTAAGAATCCAAATACACAGAATAAAGATTTAAGAAGTATAAACGTATCAAGTTTAGGCGGAAGTTCATGTTCATTTGAAGTAGACGGAATATGTTTCGGAACACTTTTCCAACCGACAGCATTAACAGCAGCAGATTGTAATGCAAACAAAGACAAATACGGTATACAAACCTGTAGAACAACAGATGACGATTTCTGGGGCGGCGCAATGAAAGCATGTGCAGATCAAGGAAAGCGATTACCGACGGACAGTGAGCTATTAGCATTAGCAAATGATTTATACGGTAAAGACATGTCAGGTGGAGACGATGATTTAGTCGAAGGTACCATGGATGAAGACAAAGCAAGCTCATACGGCTTCACTCTCACTGACCTAGGTGGCGGAATCAGCGGCTTCTACCTGTGGTCCGGTCAGGAGACGGACGCTCGCGACGCGCACGCGCGCGCATTCGGCTCCGTGGGCACGGGCTGGCTCTCGAATGGCGACAGAGACGGCTCCGTCCCGGGCTTCTGGGCGGTTTGCGTAGGTGAATAGCAGCAGACTAGCCTCTCCCCTTGTGGGAGAGGCCTTGCTTACGTTGGTTCGCTTTACTCCTCAAGGTGGGAGGGGATTTCAGCTCAATAACTAATCCTGAGCGAAGCGAAAGTAACAGACTTAACAACTTTTAAATAACGATTTTAAAAATCAAATCCCATGAAACACTTCAACACAGTTTTTCTTTGTGTTAAAATAGGCGGGTAAATGACTATTTTTTTGAAAGGACAGAGGATATGAACAGAGTAGTTGTAGGCGCGCAATGGGGTGACGAAGGCAAGGCAAAGATTACGGACATTCTTGCTGAAAAAGCGGATTTAATCATCAGATATCAAGGCGGCTGTAATGCCGGTCACACTGTTGTAACAAACAATACTACTTACAAGTTTCACCTTATACCGTCGGGAATTTTGTATAAGAATAAAATCTGTCTTATCGGGCCGGGAACGGTTGTTTTGCCCGAGTATTTTGAAAAAGAGCTGAACGAACTTTTAAGTCAGGGGGTAGATGTTTCTGGTTTACGCGTAAGCCCGCTGGCATCAATTACAATGCCTTACCATACGGATGTTGACGGTTACAGCGAAGATACCGCGAAAAAAGGCAAAATCGGCACTACAAAAAAAGGCATCGGCCCGACTTATACCGATAAAATGGCAAGAATAGGGCTGAAAATTCAGGATTTATTCAGCGAAGAAACTTTGAGCGAAAAACTCGACATAATTCTTCCGTTGAAAAACAGGCAGCTTCAGGAGGTCTACGGACTTGAACCGTATTCAAAAGAAAAAGTGCTTGATTTATGCAAAAAATACGCCGAAATTTTCCGGCCGTTTGTATGGTTTGACTGGCAGAAAAACCTTGAGCATGCAAAAGAATTCGGCTCATCAATTTTGTTTGAGGGTGCTCAAGGGGTAATGCTTGATGTTGATTACGGAACATATCCGTTTGTTACAAGTTCAAACCCGATTGCAGGCGGTGCGGCAACCGGCTCGGGATTCGGGCCTAAGATGATTGATGAAGTCATCGGTGTTGCAAAAGCCTATGTTACCCGTGTTGGTGAAGGGCCGTTTGTTACCGAACTTGATAACGAAATCGGAGAAAAAATCCGGACTATCGGCCATGAATTCGGAGTTACTACAGGACGCCCGAGACGCTGCGGTTGGTTTGACGCGGTTACAATGCGTTATGCCGTGCTTGTCGGAGGTTTGACTTCCGTTGCTTTAACAAAAATCGACGTGTTTGATACTTTTGATGAAATTAAAGTCTGCATTGCTTACCGTGACAAACGTAACGGAAAAATTTATGATGAGTATCCGACTGATGTGTTTATGCATAAATATCTGGAGCCGGTTTACGAAACCTGCGAAGGCTGGAATCAGGATGTTTCCGGTATTAGAGAATACTCAAAACTTCCCGAAAATTGCAAAAAATACCTTGCTAAATTGGAAAAACTTATCGGTGCTCCGATTTCTATCGTAAGTGTCGGCCCTGACCGAGATCAAACTATTTTTAAATTTTAGTAACAAAAAGGCAATTTTTATTTAAAATTTGTTTTTATAAGCATATAGGTAGTCAGAATGCTTAGAGTCAATCCGATAACAAATACAGGATGCAAAAAGCCTGAATATCGTCAGGCGTTTACGTCGTCACCTCAAATTCAAACGCAAAACGAGGTGCCCTCCGCTCTGCCTGATTACAATGTTAAAGTGCCTATGGCTTATCAAAAAGCAGGTGTCTTAAATCTGCCGTTTGATTTTGAAGCTCATTGCTACAAATTGGCAAACGGCCAGCGGGTTGTTATACTTCCAAAAGAAGGCGAAACTGTCGTTAAAACTTATGTCAGTACCGGCTCCATGAATGAGCCCGACAAAGTCCGCGGAATAAGCCATTACATTGAACACAACCTTTTTAACGGTTCTAACGGTTTAGAAGCCGGCGAGTTTTTTGATACGGTTAATAAAATGGGCGCTGAAACCAATGCCTCTACAGGGTTTGCCGAAACTAATTATTATATAAGTTCAAATCTTCTTGATGATACCGATCTTGAAAAGAAAATTAAAATCCATGCCTCTATGCTTGAAACCCCGCGTTTTGCGCTTGAAATGCTGGAAAAAGAAAAAGGTATCGTAAATTCCGAAATTAATATGATTCTGGGTGATCCCGAAAATATAGCCGCAAATGAAACATTGAAAAAATTATACAATATTAAAAGCACCTCGGGCGATCTTATCGGCGGCTCTACCCAAAATATTACCGCACTTACAAAAGAAGATGTTCTGGATTATTACAACAACAATTACTATCCGGCTAATATGGTAACCGTTGTGACCGGTGAAGTTAATCCTGATGAAACAATAAAACTTATTGCAAAATATTTTTCGGCTCCGAATAAGGTTTCGCATTCAAGAAAATTTGAAGAACTTATTCCGGTAAATAAAACCGTCCGGCAGGATTTGATTTCGGATAAAACAGCCGCAACGCATATTATGCTCGGTTTTAACGGCCCTAAAAATAATGACGTAAAATCAAGAGTTTTGATGAATGCGATTGAAGAACTCTTGACCGCCGGAACAATCGGAAGATTTTCCAAAAGCCTGAAGGATTACAACGCCTATGCGTCTTTCAATTGCGAAAAAGTAGGCTCCCGTCCTGCTGACAATCAGGCTATCCTTATAAGTACGGAAACTTCTGAAGAAAATTCCGAAAAAGTGTTGAAAACTCTTTTTGAACAAATAAATTCAATCGTTACAAATCCTCCGGGTGACGAGGATTTGAAACTCATAAAAAAAACACTCCTTAACGGTTATTCCCATGCGTTTGAAGTTTCGCATTCCATTAATGATATTATCGGAAGCAACCTTTTAACCGGAACGCCTGAAATGTTTACCGATTATAAAAAAATCGTAAATTCAATTACTCAGGAAGATATCGTAAATGCAGCAAAAGAGTTCCTCAATCTAAATAAAACGGTAGTAACAGTTTTGCATCCGCAGACTGCAAACAAGGATTCCATTGTGAACAGGTACAAAAATGCAGTGTCCTTCAGCGGAAATGTTCAAAAACAGGTTATTAATCCGGAAAATGTAAAAAGATACATTATGCCGAATAATTTTGAAATCATTACAAATGATACAAAAACCGACAATTCGGCTTGTGAAATAGTATACAATACAGATCAGTTTGCAAAAACCAAACCCGCTGCAATACCGCTTTTGTCAGCTTTGTTGAATGAAGGTTCCAAATTCAGAAATGATGTTGATTTTGCGGATGATATGCACAAAAACGGTATTAATATTTACTTCAGCTGCGGAGATTCCGAAATTATCGCAAATGCTGAATTCAGCGCTGATGACATGCAAAAAGCTCTTTCATCACTTAAAGAAGTGCTTTTAAATCCGAGATTTAATGAAGATGTGCTTAATCATTTAAAATCAGAACTCAAAGAAAAACTTGAAATTCGGGAAAAAAATGTTAATAACAAACTCTACAAAGAGCTTTTCAAAAATCTTCCGATAGGATATACGAAAGAAGATATCTTGAACAGTATTGACGATGTTACGGTTGAGGATTTAAAATCGCTCTACTCTTTTATTCTGAACTCTGCACAGGGACATTTGACGGTTTCTGCACCGTTTAAAACAAGACCGGAATTGTTAAATGCGGTCTTTAATGAAACAGCGGCTCTGGCACCGGTAAAACCTGCCGGAAGTTTTAAAAGAGATATTTATGAACCCGTAACCGAAACTAAAGTTCTTGTCGATACCCATGACAAAAATCAGGCACAGATTGTTGAAGCGTATAAATTTAAAATTAACGGTAATGTGAAAGATTACACAACGGTAAGCCTTTTAAATATTATCCTCGGCGGCAATGCTTCTTCAAGATTGTTCAATGACCTGCGTGAAAAACAGCAGCTTGCCTACAGAGTTAATTCAAAAGTAAATTATAACGACAATACCGGTGTCATTAAACTTCAAATAGGTACAACCACCGAAAACAAAGACACCAATGAAATAAGTTATGACAATGTTCAAAAAGCAATTAACGGTTTTAACAAACATATCGAGCGGATTAAAACCGAAAAGGTTTCAAATGAAGAACTTGAAAGTGCAAAAAAATACCTCAAAAACACGCTTATAAATAACGCTGAAACAACCTCCGGCAAAAATGAGGTTCTTTCTTATTGTTCATTGAGATTCCACAGTGCGCTTTCTGATAATGAAGTACTCAAAATTATTGACGGGATTACGCCTGATGATATCTACAATGCGGCAAATTATATTTTCAGCGGCAAGCCGACCTATTCCGTACTTGCCACCGAAAATACAATAAAAGCAAATCAGGATTTCTTTAAAACTTTAGCTTAGTATCTGTCGCCTATATCACGATATGACATTAAAAGATAAATCAACGCTGAAATTCCGACAAGTGCATAGATTATTCTTGCAGCAGCCGTCATATCGCCGAAAATTGCCGCAACAAGGTCAAAGTTGAAAAATCCTACAAGACCCCAGTTTAACGCACCGATTATCACAAGGATATAAGCAATTAATTTTAAAATATACATAAACTACCTCTCTTTCAAAAGCAGTTTAACAGATTTTCCGCAGGATTTAATTCCCCGAAAGGATATAAAGTCCGGATGCAAAAAAAGCGCCGCAAGCTGCGGCGCTTTTAATTATTCAAGACTGAATTATAATTTGTTAGCAACCATCAAAGTTGTTTCAGCCAATCTTGTTGAGTAACCCATTTCGTTGTCGTACCAGGAAATGATTTTAACCTGATTGCCGCCCATTACACGGGTTAACAAAGCATCAACCGTTGATGATTGAGAAGTGCCGATGTAATCAGATGATACCAACGGTTCTTCTGTGTAGCAAAGTACATGTCCGTCAGCACCTTCTTTTAATGCAGCGTTAACTTCTTCAACAGTAACGTCTTTTGAAAGTTCAAATACAACGTCAACCAGTGATACGTCAGGGGTCGGAACTCTCATAGCAAAACCGTCCAATTTACCTTTCAATTGAGGCAAAACAAGAGCAACAGCTTTTGCTGCACCTGTTTTTGTAGGAACGATGTTAAGAGCACCTGCTCTTGCACGGCGCGGATCTTTGTGGCCAGCGTCCAAAATTCTCTGGTCGCCTGTGTATGAGTGAACTGTTGTCATCAAACCTTTTACGATACCGAATTTTTCGTCGATAACTTTAGCAACAGGTGCCAAGCAGTTTGTTGTGCAAGATGCCATAGAAATTACGTTGTGTTTTGCAGGATCGTATTCTTTGTCGTTAACGCCTAAAACAATTGTAATATCTTCGTTTGTAGCAGGTGCTGAGATAATAACTTTTTTAGCGCCTGCAGCAATGTGAGCTTTAGCTTTTTCAGCATCTGTGAAGAAACCTGTTGATTCAACAACAACTTCTACACCCAGATCTTTCCAGGGTAATTGAGCAGGATCTTTTTCAGCAAAGAATTTGATTTTTTTGCCGTTTACGATAATGCCTTCTTCGTATGCTTCAACTGTACCGTCAAACTTGCCCATAACTGAATCATGTTTGAAAAGAAGTGCAGCTTCTGCAGGTTTCAATCCGGGGTCATTGATTGCAACATAATCAATCTTATCAAAGATACCTTCTCTGATAGCTGCTCTCAATGTGTTACGTCCGATTCTTCCGAATCCGTTAATTGCTACTTTTACCATAAGTTTTACTCCTTCTTATTTTTATAACATGTATTTTATACCACCAACACAAAAACTAATCAATAGGTTTACTACTTCCGAATTGTTAAAAAAATGTTAATAATGGCAAAAAAAAGTTTGTTCGGGTATTATACTTTCAAGGAGAATTTTATGAAAGTTCAAAGAATAAGCAGCAATATAAATTTTAGGGCAGACGAAAAACAAAAATTTACGGACAAATTTATTACACACACAAAAAATGCAGCCGATATGAATGATACGGTTGTAGTGCCGCGGACTATTTTCAAAGGATATTTAGGGTTTATGTTCGGTACGACGCTCACCGCACTCGGAAGCCTTGCCAAAAATAAAAAATGGCTCGGTTATCCTTTGAATATCGCCGGTATCTTAAGCTGTCTATACGGAACCTGGGCGTTTGTAAGACCGTTTGTGGTTAAAGATGCACCGGGTGTTGCGCAGAAAAAGTAAAAGATTATTGCCCCGAAACACAGGCTGATATAGCATCAATAAGTCGTTTTACCCGAATAATTTCTATTTTGTCGTTCTCAACTCTGTTTGCATAGGGTATTATTGCTTTTTTGAACCCTGAAAGCACAGCTTCGTTAAGACGTTTTTCAATATTTTGTACGGGGTGAATTTCGCCCGACAGCCCGATTTCGCCTATTATAACCGTCTGGCTGTCAACAACAACATCTCTTGCGCAGGTTGCGACCGCAAGCGCTATTCCCAAATCAGCGCTCGGTTCGTCAACTTCAATTCCGCCCATAACATTAACATAGACATCCTGCTTGGAAAGGTTTAGCCCGATACGTTTTTCAAGCACAGCAAGAATTTGCAAAAGTCTGCTTGTGTCAACCCCGTTTGTCACACGGCGGGGGGTAGGGTACGGAGTTGTGCCGACAAGCGCCTGAATTTCCACCAACAGCGGACGCGTACCCTCATTGGTTACAACAATTGCAGTTCCGGGGATTGAGCCTTGCGAGCGTTCGTTCAGGAATAGTTCATTAGGATTTGTAACGCAGCTGAGACCTTTTGAACCCATTTCAAAAATTCCGACTTCCGAAGTGTTTCCGAAACGGTTTTTCATTGCCCTTAAAATTCTGTAGGATTTGTATTTATCGCCTTCAAAGTATATAACCGTGTCCACCATGTGTTCAAGAACTTTCGGGCCTGCAATTGAGCCGTCTTTTGTGACATGGCCGATTACGATTATCGTAATATTTTTATTTTTTGCGATTTGCATTAATATATTGCAGCATTCGCGGATTTGAGAAACACTTCCGGCAGAGCTTGTAATTGTTCCGGAATAAATCGCCTGAATACTGTCAACTACAACTATATCAGGATTAAGTGCATCAATTTCGCAACGGATGCTTTCCATGTTAATTTGCGGATAAATATAGAGGCTGTTTGAATTAATATCAAGCCTTTCAGCGCGGAGTTTTACCTGACTTGCGCTTTCTTCGGCCGAAACGTACAGAACTTTTTTATTGTTTTTGCACAATTCGCCGCTTGTCTGCAAAAGTATTGTGGATTTGCCGATTCCCGGATCTCCTGCGATAAGTACGAGAGAACCCTCTACCAATCCGCCGCCGAGTATTCTGTCAAATTCGGAAATGTTGGTGCTTATGCGGACTTCTTCGCCGATTTTTATATCGCTTAAAAGTGAGGGTTTTGCATCGTTCAAAAATCCCTGCGGCGTTATTGCCTGAGGTTTTAACGATGTTTGAACTTCTTCTGCAAAACTTCCCCAGCTGCCGCATTCGGGACATTTGCCTAAATACCCCGCTGTTTCATATCCGCAGTTCTGACATATCCATTTTGATTTTACTTTTGCCATAAGTTTATTATATTACAAAAATTGTTGAATTATACTTGAAAATTATATGAAATAATGTTAAAATATAAGCAGAAAGGCTGTCTATGATATTTAATGTTGTTTTACATAAAGAAGATAATGGATATTGGGCGGAGGTTCCCGCACTAAAAGGTTGTTATACGCAAGGTGACAGTATTGAAGAAGTTAAAGAAAATATTAAAGAAGCGATAACTGCCTGGTTATCAGTTGATGTCGGAGATAGCGACGGAGAAGTTATATCTGTTGCATTATGAAAAATTTAACCGGCAAAAAGTTATGCAAAATATTGGAAGATAACGGCTGGAATTTAGCCAGAATATCCGGATCTCATCACATTTATGTCAAAACCGGTGAGAATGCCAGAATTGTAGTGCCGGTTCATGGTAACAAAGAAATTAAAAAAGGATTGCTAAAAGCTATATTAAAAACTGCAGGTTTGTTATCATTATTCTTTTTGTTGGTGCAGAAAATTCAGTAACAGGAATAAAAGATAAAAATGCCGCCTTTGGTTTTGCAGAGGCGGCATTTTTCGCGAAAGATTTATTTCTTTTCATTTAACGCTGCGGCGTCGGCAACGCGGAGCGCGAAATACGGCTTGTCTTTTTCAATCAAAAACATTACAAATGTATCGTCAAAGAAAAAGTCAGCAGGTTTTCTCATTATCGGAACAGGCATTGACATTTTCATAATCAAAGCTGCTTCGCTTTTAAGTTTTACGCCTTTGTTGTCCATTTTAAAATCAATGCTTTGCAGCGCCTGATCTATTGTTAAATCAGTATCTTTAATGGTTTTACCCTGAATTTCGGGATATTGATTAAGGCTTTTAAAGCTGATGAACGGGATTTTCAGTCTGTCTTTTTCGCCGAATCTTCTGCTTTCGGTGTATTCGGAAGATTTTTGCATCATATCATCGTACAGTGCCGAAAGTGATTTGTTGTCATCAGTTCTGTATAAAAGGACTCTGTCATTTTGTTTTGTACGCAATTCAACCGCAAAATCGTCCGGATTGTTGTAAAACAGTACGCTGACGTTTTCACGGAGGCCTTTTTTGCTTTTTTCATTTATGCCGAAATATTCAACCTTTTTCTTATTGAGTTTGCCGAATTTTTCTTTTTTAAGTTCGTCAAAAGCGTTTAAAAATTCAAAATCTTTTTTGAGCATTGCATAAACAAGGTAATTTTTCCCCGACCAATCCATTCCCTGAAGCAGGTCGCTTGTTTCGTTGAATTTTTCCATCAATGCGGTATCAATTTGTTCTTTTAAATTCATATTGGCAACACCGTGCGCCGTGTAATATGAATTGTCTGAAAGCATTTCTTTTGTGAATTCCTGCTTGTTGAGTTCTTCGGCAAGATTTGAGGGGCCGTCCGTAAATTCAACAGGTGCTTTTACAACATTATCCGTCAAATCGTTCCATACAAGCTGGAAAGTTCCTGCCCAAACTTTGTTTTCATCCTGAGTTTCGGTAGAAAATACAGGCATGACAACAAGTTCTGTTTTAGGCGCTTTTTTGAAAAATGCAAACGCGGATGTCGAAAATAACATCATTGCAAGCAGTGTTAAAACAATTTTTTTCATAAATTTTCCTTTCTATATATTCAAAAATCTGAAAAAACTTTCTAAAAACCCTTTTGTATCTTTTGTGTGCGGAATATTGGCCGACTTGTAATACTTTTCGTAGCTTTTTATGACATTATCCGGCAAATCTTCGCCTCTGTCCATAATATATGATAAAAATTCAATATAGTCATCCTGCTCTTCACGGTATAAATCATCGCGGTGTCTTAAATCCTCATCCGCCTCATAGTGAACAAGAGCATGATAAGCTGCCATAATGCTTTTGTCATCTGTTTCATCAGGAAAAGCCAGCAGGGCATCTCTTACATGCATTTCACCGAGCCTCACTCTGCGGAGGAGCTCCGCAACCCTTTTCCTGTTTTCAATTATTGTCATAAAAAATTTTATCCGACCAAAAACTCACTGCATTCACGTTCAATAAAACGGATCATTTCGGTATAACTTCCGTTGAAGAACCGGCCGCACAAATCCTTGACCGATTCCGCCGCCATCTCGTGTCTGTCCATAGCGGCTTTGTAGAAGAATTTTTTGCCGACTTTATATCTTACAAGAATGCTTTTTACGGTTAATCTGTCCATTACGGTTTTTATGGTAGTATAAGCTCTTTCTATTCCGGATTGTGAAAGATAATCAACAACATCCTGTATTGAAATATCCGAATCTTCGTTTTGTTCCGTAAGAGTCCAGACAGAATTTAAAATATCCATTTCGAGTTTTCCGCACACCATAGAGTATAATACCTTTTATAAATGCTAAACTGCTAACATTGTAACATAACAATTTATGTTTTCAATTCTCTTATAAAAAAACTTTACAATCATTCCAGATTAAATAAATCGGTATCTTTTTTATAATTTTTTCTGAAACGTTTTTTTTCATTTTTTTTCTGATCTTTTCTTGACATATTTCTGTAGGCGTTATCAACCGAGATTTTTGTAATTGCTTTGCCGGATCTTCTGTCAAAGAAGGTCAGCCAGTATTTTCGGTGGATATTGTCGACGGAAAAAGACACTTCACCTGCAAGTTTTTCGCCCGGGTTGATAGTTTTAAACATCATTTTTGTATCGCCGAAAACAGAAGGTCTGAAAGAAGAATTGTAATCGTTAACAAGCGCCATATCAAATCCCGAAAGAGATTTGTCCGACATATTTGATATTGTAAGTTTCAGGGTAATGGTATTCATCTCGCCGAACGGGTCTTCTTCGTGTTCGACACCGGTAATCATAATATCAAGCCCGGGGTATAAAAGTTCTTCCTGCTTAAGCGCTTCCGATTTGTAAACGGGAAGCGGCACGGATGAATTGATTTTTACTCTTATTTCGTCACCGGGGGCAATCAGAACCTCGTGGCCTTTTCTTATTAAAGCCATTCCAAGCCCGACAGCACCTCCGATTGCCGCACCTCCGGCAAGAGAGTATCCTTGAGTTAAAATTGCGGTTTCAAGTCCGAGCCAGTTGAGAGCCAGAAGCCCGCCGACAACGCCTCCTGCCGCGGTATAACCCAGATCCTGCGCAATAATTTTTGATGTTTCGGCAACAGGATGAAGTTTTGTTGACATTTTGCCGTCAATGGGAATTTCGCGGCCGTCCGGTGTCACAAGATAATCAAAAGACAGTTCAATCCAGGCTTGTTTCCCCATTTTACCAGGATCGCCGGTTTCGGTAATTTTTCCGTGAGCAACCGTTCCTTTTGGAATTATAATCCCTTTATCGCCGTAAACATCAGAGGTTACCTGAGCAAAAAACTCGTCGCCTTCCATTGAATAAGAACTGTCCAATACCTGAGTTACCGACATATTAATTATATCTTTTCGCTCAAGGTGTTCTATTTTTCCGGTAAATAATTCTTCCTGCATCTGTTTATATTCATCGGTTTCTTCCACATGCCCCTGCAGAGGTTCTGATGCAAGCGCAAATGTATTAAACGAGAATATGATTGATATAATTAATGCAAAAATCTTTTTCATAAGAATATTATATTACGTTTTAAGAAAATAGCAAAAAAAATATAAAAGTTGACTAAATTTTCCATGACATATTATAATAAAACTTATGAAGAAACGTTGGTATGACTTAGATGTTACGGTCAGCAAAGCTGTTGCAATGCTGGAGAAGGCGGATGAAAACAATCAGATCCGCTGCGCCGAGTATATTATTGACCGGCTTAAAGATGTTGATTTTGATATTCCGATGTCTTTGGAAGATCAATACAATTACATTATGCGCCGCTGGTATGACAAAAATATTAAAGTGTCGCATGCAATGGAATATTTGAAAAATTCTCCCGTAGAAATAAGAAAACAGCTTGCGCTTGATATAATTGACTATTTAAAACAGGTATAAAATGACCGACGACATCAACAAAAAAATTATTAATCTTTTTTCAAAGCATAGCAAATCAATTCCGACTGATGAAAAAATTAAATACTATGCCGGCTTTAACTATGTAAAAATTAACAAAGATACTAACGGAAAAAAGTTTAATCCCGAACATTTAAAAAAATATGCCGAAAAATGCCACTATATAGTGCGTGTAATGAGGGAGTTTGACGGGGAAACTTATTTATACAACTACGATGTGCCGAACGGCGACCTTTTTAAATTTATGAAATCGTTTGAAGAAAACACGCTTGACGGTACGATAATTGAAATAGACAAATACTTTCCGGAAGATTTAGCATGAACTGTTTTTTCAGACAATATCACGACGCTTTATACAATTGCACAAAACCGTATCAATATGTCGGCGGAGAATTTTTATCGCACAATAAAGATTTTGACAGTGCAAAGGTTCGGTTTGCATTTGCATTTCCCGATAAATACGAAATCGGCGTAAGCAATCTGGGTGTGCGGGTTTTATATGAACTTATTAACAGGCATGAAGGCTATATGTGTGACAGAGTTTATGCACCGGAGCCGGATTTTAAGCCCGAACCGCTTTACGGGCTTGAAAGTAAACGACCGATAAAAGATTTTGACGCTGTCGGGTTTTCCATTCAATATGAAATGTCTTATCCGACTATTTTAAAGATGCTCGAGATGGCGCAAATTCCTTACAAAAACACAGACCGCACCGAAGATGACCCTATTATAATCGGCGGCGGCCCTTGCGCATATAATCCTTTACCTGTTGCCGAATTTCTGGATGTATTTATGATAGGCGACGGCGAGGACAGTATTATTGAGGTGTGCGAAATTCTGGAAAAAACAAAAGGACTTCCGCGCAAAGAACGTATAAAGGCACTTGTTGAAGGTGAAAATTCAGGCCGCTGGTCGCTTTTAGACGGCGGAAAAGTTAAAAAACGTATTGCACAGCTTGATTATGAAAGAGCCTTAAAATCTTACCCCATACCTTTTTCATCCTCAGTTCACGACAGGGCGATTGTTGAAATCAGGCGCGGATGCGGGCGCATGTGCAGATTTTGCCAGCCGGGGCATGTAACACTTCCTATCAGAGAAAGAAGCGCGGAAGATATTATTAAAATTGCAAAAGAACTTGTTAAAAATACAGGTTATGATGAATATTCTCTGCTTTCGCTTTCATCAAACGATTATGCAAATATTAATGAAGTTATAAAAGAACTTTCAATAGATTTTAACGAAAAAAAAGTTTCGGTATCTTTGCCGAGCCAGCGCATAGACGGATTCAATCTTGAACTTGCAAACCTTGTGCAGAGCGTACGAAAATCTACCATGACGCTTGCGCCGGAAGCGGGAAGCCAGAGGCTCAGAAACGTAATCAAGAAAAATATCACAGAAGAACAAATTCTTGACGCTGTTTTGACGCTTTATGAAAACGGCTGGTCAAGAGTTAAATTTTATTTCATCTGCGGGCTTCCGTCGGAAACTCTTGAAGATATGGATGAAATGGCTGAATTGCTCGCAAAAATTAAATACCGCACAAAACAGATTAAAAAAGAAAAAAATCTTAACCACGGAATGGATATTACCTGTACTCTTTCAATTTTTGTTCCCAAACCTTTTACGCCTTTACAGTGGTGTCCTCAGATGAATCTTGATGAAGTTACGGCGCATATTCATTATTTAAAAGATAAAATTTCACATCTCAAAGGTGTTAAAATAAATTATCACGAAAAATTTGTTTCTCAGATAGAAGCCGTTCTTACCCGCGGTGATATCAGCCTGTGTAAATATATTGAAAAATTATACCAAAAAGGCTGTTATCTGGATGCATGGGGTGAGTATTTTGATAAAAACATCTGGCAGGAAACGGCAAAAGAACTCGGATTTGACCTTGCAGGACTTGCGCAAAAACAATACGATTTGAATGATGAACTTCCGTGGGATTTTATTGATACGGGATTAAATAAAGACTGGCTTATTAATGAATACAAACAGGCTTTCCGTGTTGACGCAAATTCTTTGAATATTGTTCCGACCTGTGAAAAACAGTGCGTAAACTGCGGCGTCTGCCCGAATTTTAAAACTCATAAAGTAATGGCAAAACCGTTTAAGGCTTCTGATAAGGCGCAAAAACTTTCAAAACTGCAGCCCGTCAATCCGGCAAATGCCCACGCACAGATTAAAGAAACTTATAAATACAGAATTAAACTGACAAAAACAGGTATTTTAAAATACTTTTCACACCTTGACTGGCAGAATACTTTTTTCAAAGCTCTTGCGCGGAGCGGTTTGAATATTGCGTTTTCGCTCGGATTCAACCCTTCCATGAAAGTTTCCATGGGTGTTGCTCTGCCGTTGTTTGAGGAAAGTTTAACCGAATTTGTTGATATTGAGCTTTACGACGATATTTTGGAATGTGAACTCCAACTAAAGTTAGAAAAAGTTTTGCCGCCGCAATCTCAAATAATAAGTATTGTAAAACTTGAAAAAGGTGCAAAATCAATAGATAATACCGTATTTTGGGCAGAATACAAGGTTGAGATTTCTGATCCGGCTCTTTACGATTTTGAAAAATTAGTGTATAATACAAACAGAGTTTTATCTTCCGATGAGATTTATATTGAGAAGAAAAACAAAAAAGGTTTAATTAAAAAAACAGACATAAAACCGTCAATAAAATCATACAGATTTGAGAATGATTGTCTGTTCATAGTATTAAAAACGGGTCAAAACCTTGAAGGCAAACTCCAATCTTTGAGAGCGGACGTACTGATGAATTTGATTGCGGAGAAAATACCGTTTAATATCACGCGGACAAGGTTCTTTGACGAGAGTTTAAAAGAGTTATAGAAGGATTTTTTTATGGGAAATTTTAAAAACAACAATCGAAACAAGCAGCAGAATGACAATACTGTTGTTGAAAAGAAAATTGTCATTGCAGAACGCGACAATATTGCAGCAGTTCTGGAAAACAAAAAAGTAACGGACTTTTTCATTCATAGAGGCGACGTATTGCTCGGGGATGTTTATCTTGCAACTGTTGACAATATTTTGCCGAGTATTGATGCGGCATTTGTTAATGTAGGCACAGATAAAATGGGCTTTTTGCACGCGGAAGACGTTATGGGCAAAGGCACCTTGAAAGAAAAATTAAAACCGAAACAAAGACTTATTGTTCAGGTGGTAAAAGAACCCACAGGTCATAAAGGTCCCAGAGTTACGACAGAAATAAGCCTTCCCGGAAGATTTCTTGTCCTGATGCCTTATGAACCGGGCGTGAGCGTAAGTAAAAAGATTGAAAATTCCAAAGAAAGAGCAAGGCTTAAAGCTATAATGAACCTGATAAAACCTGTCGGAGTCGGCGTTATTATAAGAACAGAAGCCGAAGGTCAGTCAGAAGCCGATATTCAGGAAGATTTGGAAATCCTGCTTGAAAAATGGAATAATATTATAACATCATCAGAAACCTTAAATCCTCCGAATCTTATATACAGAGATCAGGATTTGTTATACAGGGTAATCAGAGAAGCCTGCACGGATGATGTCAAAGAAATTATTGTTGATACGGCATTTGCCTTGAACAGAGTTCAAAACATTCTGCAAAACTGGCACATGAACAAAAACGTTCAGGTGACATTATACAAAGGCACAGAACCGCTTCTGGTTGCAATGGATATTCATAAAGAAATCAAAGCCGCTTTGAACGTAAAAGTTAATATGCCCTCGGGCGGTTATTTGTTTATCCAGCAAACAGAGGCTCTTACGGTAATTGATGTTAACAGCGGCAAATTCACAAGTTCGGCAACTCAGGATGAAACAATTTTAAAAACCAATATAGAAGCTGTCCATGAAATCGCACGCCAGCTCAGATTAAGAAACATCGGCGGAATGGTTATTATTGACTTTATTGATATGGTTTCGCGCGCGGACAAACTTGCCATAATGGAAGAATTGGAAATTGCGCTTGAACCTGACAAGGCAAAACCTCAGGTCGGCCAGCTTTCGGATCTCGGGCTTGTTGAATTGACACGCCACAGACAGGGGCAGTCGCTTTCCGAAATATTTACCAAAAAATGCCCGCACTGTCAGGGAAGCGGTTATTTTATGAACGAATTTAACTTTGCAACTCCGACCGCAGAGGGTGAATACAGAGCAAAACAGGCAAAAACAAAACTCCCTGTTTCAAACAGCTTCAAGAAAAACAAAAATAACAAACCTCAAGAGGCGGAACCTGCGGTTGAACAGCAGCAGGCGCCCGTTCAAATAGAAGTTGAAAATCCGTCGCAGACTGCGCAGAATAATGAAAATTCAAAACGCGATAACAAACGCAAAAACAACAAGCGCGGCAAATTTAATAAAAATAAAGAACTTCAGGCGGAAAACGAAGTTCAAACCGCAGAAACATTGATTAAACCTAACGAAGAAATAAAACCTGTGGTTGAAGCTGCGGAACAGGCTCCGGTTGAAATTTCCGAACCCGTTGAGGAAAAAACGCAAAAGGAAGAAAAACCGAAAAGAAAACGTACGGCAGCAAGAAAACCGAGAGCAAAAAAAAGCGAGGCAAAAGTTGAAGCATAAAATTTCAAAATTCATAATTCCGGCGGCGGTAATTTTAATTACCGCCCTTCCCGGCCATTGTGCGCCGTCGGTTTCCGTCAAGCAGGCGGCAGTAAAATTTCTGCTTGCGATGGGCGGGGTTGCGCTTTCGTCGTTTATAATTTTTGCGGGCCTTACGATTTACAACAAGTTTTTTGCGGAACGCAAATCAATCACCTTTGACAGGGAAGATTCGCTCTCAACGCCGGAAAACGTTGATGATGCCGTGAGATTTTTTATAAAGAAGAATAAATTAAGGTAAAGTATGAAAAAAGGTTTTGGCGTAATTGAGTTATTAATAGGTTTTTTGCTGTTAAGTATAATAATAGCGGGTTTTATGCACATGACGCTTGTAATGATGCCGGACGGCAGCCTGAAGCATTCACGGGTTGAAGATGCACGGAACAGTGCAAACGAAATGATTAAAAATATTCAAGATATAAAACAAAAAAATCTTGAATATCAGCGGGATTTACTTAACAATAACTGATTTTTCCGCAATTCAAAATTCTTGTGTAAAATATTAAACATTTCATACATCAATTCATTGTACGGAACCGGAATGTTGTGTTTTTTGCCGAAATTAATCATTGTACCTGCAAACATTTCGGCCTCGGTTTTTCGTTCAGCCAAAACATCCTGAAACATTGATGTTTTGCCGTTCGGAACCATTGATGCAACGGCTTCGAGCGCTTCATCAATCATAACTGCGGTATTTTTAACTCCTTCGGCCTTTGCAATCATTTGAACTTCGCGCATAAGTTTTTTTGCAAAATCCATAAAATATTCGTTTGCGTTCATTTCACCGAAAGTCATTCTCAAAATTGCCGAGGGCTGGTTGGTGCTGACGTTCATCATGAATTTAAGCCAGAGGGCATGCTCAATATCATTCGGAATTTTGTAATCAATATTCAGTTTGTCAAAGAAGTTTTGCACCGGTTTTTCGTTGGTTTTGTCAGAACCTTTTGCGCCGAAAACAATTTTGCCGACGCCGTCATGTGTAATAAATCTGCCGTCGCGCATTGCGCTGTGCCCGATAAAATATGATAAAAGAAGTTTGTCCCATCCGTATTCGCGGGCGATAATTTCTTCTGACGTAACCCCGTTCAATAAAGAAAGTATAACAGTGTTTTCTTTGACAAAATTTTTAATATTTCTGACAGCATCAGAAAGCCCGTCAAATTTTGTAGCGATGATAATAATATCGGCTTTAAAATCCTTATCATCCGGAAGAATATAATTCAGACGGAGTTCTTTGCCGTTGAATACGGGCGGATTTTTGGTATAACGCTCAAGCCGTTGTTCATCAACAAGAATTTTTAGATTATCAGGGCTGTATTTTTGGATTTTTTCGGCATAAATGCTTCCGACTGCGCCAATCCCGCAGATTAAAATATTTTCTTTCATGATAACTCTATATTAACATAAATAATTTTGCTATTTTAAAATTCAATCAAAAAGAGCAGAAAAAAGCACTTGCCAAAATTCAAAAAAAATGCTATATTAAAACAGTAGTACGACACAAGAGCAACGAAAGGGGCTAAAAGTATGATGAATAGTGGATTTCAGCCTAAATGGGGGGGGGTACTTCTTTAAGCTCTCACCGTGCGGGTTTCGGGGTATTTTGGAGTAAAGCGATAAGCAAAAGCACCGCGCAGAGTGCATTTGCAGACTCGGTAAATTGCAACGATAATGCGATTACTACGTCGAATGCTGCGCATTCTCCTCGTAATGACAAGGGATACAACCCTCTACCTTTGGGAGAGGGTGGCACGCAGTGCCGGGTGAGGGTCAAAAAGGCCGCCTTTACTCTTGCGGAAGTCCTGATAACTCTTGCGATTATAGGAATAGTCGCAGCATTAACAATCCCGACGTTAATTCAGAATTATCAAGAAAGAGCATGGAACACAGCATCACAGGTATTCCAGAGAAAACTCGGCGAAGCATTAAGGGTTATGAATGTTCAGGGAACCTTAGCAGGTTATACAACAACAGAAGCGTTTGTTGATGAATTATCTAAACATATCAAGATAACAAGAATATGTGATAACGATGATATTACAACATGCTTTTCTGATACCGTAACCTGGGGTGATGAAGAAGTTGATATGTCTAAAGTTAAAAAAGCAAAAAACTTCGGACAAAACGACTGGGATACAAACACGGTAGCAGTACAGTTTGCTAATGGCGTTAACGGCGTAATAGCATACAATCCGGATTGCAGACAGAACCAATTCAGTAATGATGTAATAACAGTAGGAGAAACCGGAATAGGCACAGATTGTCTTGCAATATTATATGACGTAGACGGATTTAAGAACCCTAATACCGAAGGTAAAGATTTAAAGAATCTAAACGTAACAAGTTTAGCAGGCAGCAACTGTGCAATAGAACTAAGTGACGGAACATGCTTTACCGCACCATTCTATCCAACAGCAGTAACAAAAGCAGAATGCGACCAATTAGTAGCAGAGGGTTATCCGATAAAAGAGTGTTATCACGAAAGTGACCGCTGGGCCGGCGCAGTAAAAGCATGCCATGATATGGGCTCAAGTTTACCGAGTGATACAGAACTGATGAAACTTGCAGAAGAGTTATATAAAGACGCAAGCGGGGCGTCACTCACAGACAACAGAAATAACGACCTTGCAGTATCAATGGGATTTATCTCCTCTCCCGGCAGTCCGTTTTACCTGTGGTCGAGTGAGGAGTACAGCAAGTACTACGCGTACTACCGCTACTTCAACTCCGCGCACACGTACCGGAACTACAGCAGCCGCATCAACAGCAGCAATCAGGCGGTGTGCTTATGTGATTAAATTTTCCAATTCCTAATTCGCGCGATTTTTCCAGAAAATCGCGCCCGCCAAGGGCACCGTGGCTCCTGCCTCTGCTCGGCTTGCTTAGGTGATTGAATTTCTTTGTTTTAATAATGCGGTATTTGTAACTTTCCACAAGTGCCGCTTTTTTAACAGCTGAATTTCCTCTCCCCTTGTGGGAGAGGCAGAATTTCAACACGAGGAACGAGTGTTAGAAATTCAGGTGAGGGGTAATTTGAGAACTTCATGCATATTTAGACCCCTCACCCGCATTTGTAGTTCACTGCGTTCACACAACTGCGGCCTCTCACCTTCACTTTGTTACGGAAGCAGGCTCACACAACTCGTTCCTCGTTGGTTCGCTTTGCTCCTCAAGGGGAGAGGCTATTCTTACGTTGGTTCGCTTTATTCCTCAAGGGGGGAGGGAGTTTCAGGCATATCAGTACCGCAGCAATGCGATTACCACGTCGCTTTGTGCTTATCGGATAATGACAAGAGTTATCACCATCCCTTTTAAGTTTTTGTTAAATTTTATTCACAAAACTCTCAAATCATGCAATTTACTCTGAAAAAAAGACTTTATATAAACATAGTCGTGTAGTTTTGTTTTAGTGTGGAAAATGGGAATTGACATCAGACATGCGCTTGGTGTGGGCGCAATCAATCCGAATATAGCAGTAAATCCGTTCCGTGTCGGGTTCGGAAACAGCGCTTCCGTTGACAGATTTGAAAACACTTCTGTCAGTCGTTTTACTACAGAAGAACACATTCAAAACGCCTTGATGTCAAATCCGAATATCAAAGCAATCCTGAAAGAGATGAATGCTCCGGCAAAACTTAACCTCAAAGAGCTTGAAGAACTTTCCAAAACCCACGCAAAAGACACGCAAAACATTGCCGCAGGTATTATTGATAACCTTCCGAAAGCTCTGAAACAGCACGTTGATGTCAAATCGGTTAAAGATGCGGCATATCTTCACGATATCGGCAAAGTTCTTATCCCTGCCGAAATTTTAAACAAAAACGGCAAACTTGACGATGCAGAAAAAGCAATTATGCACCGTCATTCAGAACTTGGATATGAGATTTTGAAAAACACGGGAATCGATCCCAAAACCCTCAATCTTGTTAAATACCACCACCAGAACGCAAGCCACACCGGATATCCAAAAGTCCCGTCAGACTTTTTTGCTGATATAAACCTGCAAATCCTGTCTGCCGCAGATAAATATTCAGCCCTTCTGGAGCCCAGAGTTTACAAAGCACCGATGGACAAAAGTCAGGCACTTGCGCTAATCTACAGAGATGTCGCAAAAGGCAATCTGCACCCCTTTGTGTTCAAAGCCCTGAAAGATTATGCGGAAAATGCGCCAAAGCAAAATTATGTTGTCAGTTAAATCCCTCAGGAAAGCGTCCGGAACTTAAGGGGTTTTAAGCATTTCGATTAATTTGGGCACGACTTCAAACACATCCCCGACGATTCCGGTGTCAGAAACATCAAAAATCGGGGCGTTCGGGTCGTTATTTATGCAAAAAATATGCTCGGAACCCGTGATTCCGACTGTATGCTGGATTGCACCCGAAATAGCGCAGGCGATGTATAATTTCGGTGTAACAGTTTTGCCTGTCTGTCCTATCTGGATAGTGTGGGGTGCATAACCCATATCCACTGCGCCTCTTGTGGCTCCGACCGTTCCGCCGAGCGCGTCCGCAAGCTCTTTCAGTATTTTAAAGCCTTCTTCGCCTTTCATTCCTTTACCGCCCGCAACAATTATTTCTGCCGAATCAAGTTCGTTCAGGGTGTCGTTTAAACCTTGGACAAAGTCAACAAGTTCAACTCTGTCCGTTAAATTTTCCGCAGGTCTGTAAATAAATTCAGTATTTTTATAGTTAATATCAAATGCCGGTTTAAAAACTTTCGGTCTTACGGTTGCCATTTGCGGCTTTGTTTTGCACAGGATAGTCGCCATTAACTGCCCGCCGAAGGTCGGACGGGTTGCGGCAAGCATGCCTTTTTCGTTTATATCAAGCTCAATGCAGTCTGCGGTAAGCCCTGTTTTCAGCGTCGATGAAACCCTCGGCGCAAGATCTCTGCCCTGATTTGTGGCGCCGATTAAAAATATATCGGGTTCAATTTCTTTTACAAGTTCGGTAATCAGCTTTGTATAAATTTCTGTGGAATATTTTGAAAATTTTTCATCTTCAAAAACAAAAACTTTATCAATTCCGCTGTTTGTAAAACCCTCTTTGTAATCCTCCATCATCCCCGGTTTTGTGAATAATACCGCCATAACCGGAGCGTTATTAAGTTTTGCCGAAAGTTCACACGCTTTGTTTGCAAGTTCAAAAAACACCGTATGGATATAACTCTGTCTTGTCACTTCAGCGTACAAAAGTATTCCGTTACCCATTAAGCACCCCGATTTCTTTTATTTTGCCGTACAAAATTTCTGCGCCTTCGCGGTTTTCAAGACAGAAAAACTTTTCGCCGCCGTGTTTGACCTCCGGACGGAAGGCTTTTGAAACATAAGTCGGTGAACCTTTAATCCCCGCATCTTCGGGATTAAGTCCAAGATTATCCAGTGAAACCGTTTTTATTTCTGCATTCTGTGCTTTTATAATCCCGTTTATCAAAGCTCTTTGCGGTTCAAAATCAGATTTGAGAATGCACAACAGAGCCGGAAGCTGTACTTTCACCGTTTCTATTCCGTCATCAAGAACCCTTGTTGCAGTCAAAATATTATCATTGCAGTCATTAATTTCTCTTACGTAAGTTAATTGCGGAATGTCAAGAAGGCTTGCAATACAGGGGCCTGTCTGCGCTGTATCACCGTCAATTGCAAACTGCCCGCAAAGAATTAAATCAAAATCAGGAAGTTCTTTTTTTATTGCTGCGGAAATTGTTTTGCCTGTCGCATAAGTGTCTGCACCCGCAAATTTTTTGTCGGATATCAAAATACCTTTATCCGCACCGACCGCTATTGTGTCTCTAAGCATATCCGCCGCCTGCAAAGGCCCCATTGTAAATACGGTAATTTCCGCATTAAGTTCTTTTTTGAGTTTGAGAGCCTGCTCAAGTGCATACACATCATAAGGGTTAATTATGCTTTCAACCCCGTCTCTTTGCATTGTATTGTTTTCCGTCCACTTGATATCAGATGTATCAGGAACCTGTTTTACACATAAAGCTATTTTCATTGATTAACCGGTTTCTTTTTGCTGCTGGCATCCAGTAATGCGTTATATCCCATTATATACATTGAACACTTTTTTACATTAGCCAGATACCATGCACACTTTTCCTGTGTGCAGATCATGTCAATTCCGCCCGAGCCCACGCTCAGTAAAGGACAATAAGGAATGCTGTTGTTGCTAGTCATGATTATTCACCTTTTGTTTAAATAAATTGCAATTTTCGTCGCGTTTTCTTTCTTGATCTTTATAAATACGGGTTCTGTTAATAACCTCGTCAAAGTCGATTTTATGTGCGTCAAAATCAGGCCCGTCAACACAGGCAAATTTTGTTTCTCCGCCGACAGTAACTCTGCATGCTCCGCACATTCCGGTTCCGTCTACCATAATCGGGTTCATGCTGGCTTCGGTGTATATTCCTTTGCCGCGTGTCATATCCGCAACCGCTCTCATCATGGGCATCGGGCCGACAGCGATTGCATAATCAATTTTCTCCTGCTTCATTAATCTTTCAAGAACTCCGGTTACAAACCCTTTTTCGCCCGCCGAACCGTCATCGGTAGTTATGAAAAGTTCGGTGCAGGCGTTTTTCATTTTGTCTGCCCAGAAGATTAAATCTTTGTTTCTTGCGCCCATAATCATATAAACCTTGTTGCCGGCTTCTTTGAAGGCTTTTGCTATTAAATAACACGGCGCAGCCCCGTAACCGCCTGCAAGGCAGACAACCGTTCCGTATTTTTTTATGTGAGTCGGCTGACCTAAAGGCCCGACTAAGTCAACAAGTTCGTCACCCTCATTAAGCGAGGCAAGTTTTTTGGTCGAATACCCGACTGCCATGAATACTAACGTCAATACCCCTTTTTCTTTATCAATATCAGCAATCGTCAGTGGAACTCTTTCCCCGTTTTCTTCCGCTCTGAATATGATAAATTGTCCCGCTTTTGCGTTCCTTACAACATAAGGCGCCTCAACCCGTATCTCATACTGGTTCGGACATATTTCTCTTTTTGACAGTATTTTGTATCCCATAATTTGTATCCTCTTACGGATAAATTATAACACAAAATTTTAAAGAGGTTAAGTCGTTTGGAACCGGCATGGTTAGTTTAGTGTGCCGCAATACTACAGTGATTGTCTTTCCATATAATGGCAGAGCCTCCTTGAGTATTGATTTCCTCTTCACGGATTTTCATACAGTCGGCTTCTGTAGTACAAGCCCTCAGATTTTCTAAAGAACACGTCACCATCGCCAGTAAAATGCTTGTTTCATCAGTCAATAACCCGTTACCTGATAAAGAAAACATAAACATGTCCTTCCCGAATGTATTAGGCTCACTTCTGCCGTTAAGGTCTGCATAGAAATTAATTTCACTGCTCTGCGGCATTCCCATATAAGAAATCCCATCTGCTGTCTGGAATATCGGTGCGTATTTTTCATTCCCTGCAAAACTTATTTTTTGGTTATTTATTGTATATTCTTCTCCAAATGTCTGTATTATGTCCGGGCTTGAATTGTCACGTACAATTTTGAATACTTTTTTGTATTCATCAAGATAGCAGTCTATATCGCTGCATTGCATTATCGCCAAATCTTTTACGTCAAATACCTGCTCGTTTGACATCATCAGTTTGAACCCGTTTGTCATTATATTTACTGCTTTTTTATATCTGGTTTCAAGTACTTTATCATTATAATTATTTAATAACGTCGGAATTGTTAATGCAGCAACAACGCCGATAATTGCTAATGTTATCAATACTTCCGCGAGTGTAAAAGCGGCTTTTGCGGCTGTAACCTTTTTTCTTTTGCTTTGTTCAAAATTTTTAGCCATCCTGTTTTCTCCTGTTGCTTATTGTATGTATACAGTAACTTAAATAACTATACCATTATTATTGTATGTATGCAATATAAGAATGAAAAAATGTTACATTTGATAAAAACATTTGGTGAATGTGTGCGTAAAAAGAGAATTGAGACCACGAATAAATCTCTGACGCTGTTTTCTTATGAGTATGATTTGGATTCCGGCAATATGTCCAGAATTGAGAACGGTCATATTGAGCCGAAACTTACTATGCTCTGGAGAATTGCTGAAGCTCTGGGTATTAAATTATCCGATTTATGCAAGATGCTTGAAAATTCTCTGGGCGATGATTTTTTTCTGATTGATAAATAATTAATTTTTCCTTAACTTTTTTAAATTTGTGTAAAATATGTATTATAAATATAATTAGTTATTCTGAACTCAGAATAATTGGTTGCAGTAAAAAAGGAGAGGAAAATATGATTAAACCATTAAGCGACAGAATTGTTATTAAGGTTATTGAAGACACCGAACAAACTTCAGGGGGAATTTTTATTCCTGACAGCGCCAAAGAAAAACCTCAAAAAGGTGAAGTTGTTGCCGTTGGATTAGGCAAAATGAATGACAAAGGCGAAAGAGAACCTATGGATGTTAAGGTCGGTGATGTTGTGCTTTATGCTAAATATGCAGGCACTGATATTAAAATGGACGGGGTTGAATACAAAATCCTGTCAGTAAAAGATGCACTGGCGGTAATTGAATAATTACCTTTTATCCCGCTCTCTCAATTGTGAGGGCAAAGAATATTTATAATAAGGAGATATAAAAATGGCAAAACGTATAGTATTTGATGAGGAAGCAAGAAAATCGCTTCTCAAAGGTATAGATGCAGTGGCAGATGCCGTAAAGGTTACACTCGGCCCTAAAGGCAGAAACGTAATTCTTGAAAAGAAATACGGCGCTCCGCAAATCGTTAATGACGGCGTTACAATCGCAAAAGAAATTGAGCTTAAAGACGGTTTGGAAAACGCAGGTGCTCAATTGTTAAAAGAAGTTTCTTCAAAAACAAATGATGTTGCAGGCGACGGTACAACAACAGCTTCAGTTCTTGCTCAGGCAATTGTTAAAGAAGGTTTGAAAAACCTGACTGCAGGCGCAAATCCGATGTCTATGAAACGCGGTATTGATAAAGCCGTTGCAACTGCTGTTAAAACAATTAAAGATATGTCAAGACCGGTTAATACAAAAGAAGAAATCGCACAGGTCGCCGCAATTTCCGCAGGTAACAACGAAGAAATCGGCGAGCTTATTGCCGAAGCTATGGAAAAAGTCGGTCACGACGGCGTTATTACGGTTGAAGAATCAAAATCTTTCGGTACTAATTTGAAAGTCGTTGAAGGTATGCAGTTTGATAAAGGTTACATTTCACCGTACTTTGTTACAGATCCTGAAAGAATGGAAGCAGTATTGGAAGATGCTTATGTATTCTGCTGCAACAAAAAAATTAACCTTATTGCTGACCTTGTACCTTTGCTGGAACAGGTTGCACGCGACGGCAAATCTTTATTGATTATCGCAGAAGATGTTGAAGGTGAAGCTCTTGCAACACTTGTTGTTAACACTATGAGAAAAGTTTTAAGAGCTGTTGCGGTTAAAGCTCCGGGATTCGGTGACAGAAGAAAAGCCATGCTTGAAGATATTGCTATCTTAACAGGCGGCGAAATGTTTACCGAAGAACTCGGTATTAAAATGGAAAACGTTACAACTCAAATGCTCGGTAAAGCAAAACGTGTAACGGTTACAAAAGACGAAACAACAATTGTTGTCGGTGATGAGACAAAAACTGCCGTTCAGGATCGTGTAAGATTAATCAGAAAACAAATTGAAGCGTCTGATTCCGAATACGATAAAGAAAAACTTCAAGAACGTGTTGCAAAACTTTCAGGCGGTGTTGCCCTGATTGAAGTCGGTGCGGCAAGCGAAGTTGAATTAAAAGAACGAAAACTCAGAATTGAAGATGCTCTGAACGCAACAAGAGCCGCAAATGAAGAAGGTATAGTTCCGGGCGGCGGTGTTGCATTGCTGAGAGTTCAACAAGGCTTGCAAAAATCGCTTGAAACCGAAAAATTCAATTCCGATGATGAAAAAATCGGTTACAGAATTTTGACAGCCGCACTTGATGTACCTTTAAGAGCAATTGTCCGCAACGCAGGAGCAAAATCCGATGTCGTTGTCGATAATATTCTTGCTCACGACGGTGCTTACGGTTATGACGCTTTGAAAGATGAATATACCGATATGTTCAAATCAGGTATTGTTGATCCTGCAAAAGTTACGCGTTCCGCACTTGAAAACGCCTCATCCGTTGCTTCTATGTTGTTAACTACAGAAGCTGCGGTTGTGGATATTCCGGAAGAAAAACCGGAACCTGCTATGCCTGCCGGCATGGGCGGTATGGGCGGCATGATGTAAGACCGTATTATCTCATTAAAGACGGAGTTATTTTAACTCCGTCTTTTTGTATGCATAAGATATTTTTTTAATTGAATAATTCGCTTGACAGATATCTTTCACCTGAATCAGGCAAAATTACCACAATCATTTTGTTTTTGTATTCGGGACGTTTTGCGATTTCCGATGCGGCGTACATTGCTGCACCCGATGAAATCCCGCATAAAATTCCTTCCGCTTTTGCCAGTTTTCTTGCTGTTTCAAATGCATCTTCATCGCTTACGGGGATAATTTCATCCACAACGTTATAGTCAAAATTTTTCGGTACAAAATTTGCGCCTATGCCCTGAATTTTATGCGCTCCGGCCGGTTTTCCGGCAAGCACCTGTGAGGATTCAGGTTCCACGGCAATTGCTTTTATCTGCGGATTGTGTGATTTTAATCCTTTGGCAATTCCCGTAATTGTGCCGCCTGTGCCTGCACCTGCCACTATAACGTCAACTTTGCCGTCTGTGTCGTGCAGGATTTCTTCTGCTGTTGTTTTGATGTGCGCTTCAGGATTTGCAGGGTTGTCAAATTGTTGCGGTATAAATGAATTAGGATATTTTTTGCTTAATTCAATTGCCTTGTCAACAGATCCTTGCATGCCTTTTGAGCCTTCTGTCAGAATAATTTCCGCCCCGTATGCTTTTAAAAGTTTGCGCCGTTCAAGACTCATTGTCTCAGGCATTGTCAAAATCATTTTGTAACCCTTAATCGCACAGACCATTGCAAGCCCAATCCCCGTATTTCCGCTTGTCGGCTCAATTATGACCGTATCTTTGTTTATAAGACCTTCTTTTTCCGCTTTTTCTATCATGTTAAGCGCCGGCCTGTCTTTTATTGAACCTGCCGGATTAAAACTTTCTATCTTAGCGAAAATATTCGCGTTTGTAAGTTTGTTTATTTTTACAAGCGGAGTGTTTCCGATTAATTCTGTCATATTGTTTGCTATTTTCATTTGCTGCCCCTTTCCGTAAATTCCGGTATTTGTTTTCGAGGTAACAGCGCGAGCAGGGCGATAGTGTGACCGAGAAAACAAATATCAGAAACAAGTATTATCTAAACCCTTTGTCTTTTGAAATTGTTCTGTTAATTTGTTTGAGTTTTTCTTCCAACTTTGTATAATCAACAGATTTTTTGCCGGGGTAAATTTCATATTTATTTTTGTGAAATTCGTCCGTAACATTCGGCATTACGACATTTGCCCCGCTTTGAAGCGCAAGAATTCTTCCGTCCTGTCTGAGAGTTTCCATTGCGGTTGTCGCCGGAATATTTATGTCCGGCATTAAAAGTCTTGTGAGTGCCATGACTTTCAGCGAAAGCCAAAATCCGTCAGACGCCGCATCCTTTAACGGGGTATCTTTGTGCGGTATTAAAGGGCCCAGACCTATCATATCAGCGTCAAGTTCTTTAAAGAATAAAATGTCATCCGCAAGCGATTCAACAGTCTGTTCCGGAAGTCCGACAAGGCAGCCCGTTCCGGTTTCATATCCCAGTTCTTTTAAATTTTTGAGGCATTTTATGCGGTTTTCAAAACTCATATCCGGATGTAATTTTTTGTATAAGTCTTTGTCTGTTGTTTCAATTCTCAATAAAAACCTGTCTGCACCGGCGTCTTTTAGTATTTTGTATTCTTCATAACTCCGTTCGCCGATGCTTAAAGTCACTGCGGTATCGTTTTTTTTAATTTCTTTAATTATGCCGGCAAGAATTTCCGCAGTAAAATACATGTCCTCTGCTGATTGCAGAACAATTGTTCTGTATCCGGTTTTTAAAGCGTTATCGGCGAGGTTGATTATTTCATCGGGAGTTAATCTGTAACGGTCGATATTTTTGTTTGCCGCGCGGACTCCGCAGTAAAAACAGTTTCTGCGGCAGATGTTTGAAAATTCTATCAATGCCCTTAAATGGACTTCATCGCCCTTAAATTCTTTGCGGATTTCATCTGCTGCTTTGAAAAGTTCATCATTTAATGAGTTGTCTTTTAAAACGGAGACGATTTCATCTTTGGAAAGCTGATGCAGAATTTTGGCTTTTTCGATTAGTTCATTCATAAAAAAATTATATAACAAAAAGGCTGACTTATGTCAGCCTTTGGAGATGATTGAGAATTATTTTTCATCCGGAGCTTTCTGCGGAATTACAGGGCCCGGGCCCATCGGACGGACTTTATGATCTTTGCCGTAAATTCCGTATCCGGGGCCGAATGCAGGATGTTTGTGTTCTTTTTCAAAACGTTCTCTGCCTTCTTTTTTCATTTTTTCAAGTTCTTTTTTCTGTTTTTTGGTCAGAACCGATTCAAAATCTTTCATGTTCTGCATGCGTAATTCGTGTGCCTGTTTTCTCAAATCTTTTATGTCTGCATTAATCTGATTTAATTTTTCCTGCTGCATTTCAACTGACATTCTTGAACGTTTTATGGCTTCTGCTTCTTGATGTTTTGCTTTAATCTGCTCCATTATCGGTTTTATTTGTTCATGACCTTTCATCTGGAGTTCTTTGATTTTAACTTTTTGTTCGTCAGTTAATTTGAGGCGTTTTTCAAATTTTTGACGTTTCATTTCATGTTTTTTGATTTGTTCCTGAGTCAAAACAGGTCTTGCCGGTTTAACTTCGGTTTGTGCGGCAGGCGGCGTCTGCACCGGTTTGTCCGGTGTTACGGTTGTGTCCGCCGCTAATGCGGTTGTCATTGAAAAAGCTATCAAGCTCGCTAAAATAAGAGTTTTTTTCATCAGTTAATCCTTTCTTTTATTAGGTGTTCCAATTTTTCTGCCAATTCTTTTTTTGCATTGTAAATTCTTGATTTTACGGTGCCCAGAGGACATTTTAACCTGCGCGCACAATCCTCGTAGCTGTATCCTTGAATTTCACAAAGCATTATTACTTCTTTGAATTTTGGCTTCAGTGAATTTATTGCGTTAATTATTTGTGTTTGTCTTTCGTTTTTTATAAGTTTAAGTTCAGGTGTTTCCTTTTTATCTTTTATTGTGTTTAATACTGCTTCATCAGAAGTTGAGTTATTTAGATTTTTTTTGTATGCGGATTTTAAATAATCTTTTGAAACGTTTTTTGCAATTGTGTTAATCCAGCTTTTAAAATTTCCTTGTTCAATGTATTTGTCTGAATTTTTCCACGCTTTTATGTAGACCTCCTGTTCAAGGTCCTCGTTTGCTTCTTTTGTAATCAGTTTGATTATGCCTTTTACGTTATTTTGATTTTTCTTTATGAGTTCTTTAAAATCCATTTACTCTACCATTACAAACCCGTACGAATCAACTGGAAACCCTAAGTCCTCGGCGGTCAGAGTCGTGCCGTACCTTATAGTGTCAGAGATATCCGTGTTGAGATTGATTACTCCGAGTGTTGTTGCACTTAAACACATCGCAAATACCGCGCAGGCAATTTTTAATTTTGCAGCTGTTTTTTTATGCTGCAAATAGTGCGGTCTGACCTCTTTTATAAGTTCGGATACCGCGTCCATTTTTTCCTGCTCTCTGCGGCAGTCATCACAGGTTTTGATGTGTTCCCGCAATGTTTTTTCATCAGAGAAGGTGAAAAGTGCTTCATATTTTGTGCATTTGTTGTTCATTTTTTAACCTCTGTACCCATATAACGAAACAGAAAATAAAAAAGTTCATTTTATTATATAATATTCTCTTGCATTTGTAAAATTCTTGTAATATTATAACATTCGGCTGGCAACTTTTAAGATTTACGAACTTGAGATATGTGAAATGAGTATATCAAATACACTTGAAAAAATATGCACCTCCATGGGTAAAAATAACAAGCCGACTTACGTTGTAATGGCTATTGCAACGGTTAAAGGGATTTGTCGGCCTATGTTTACCATGATGGATAAAAAGGAAAACCCTGAAACTAAAAAATATACGGCAATAAGAGAAGGATTAACAGAGATTATAGCAATTCCCGTATACTGGGCATGCGGCGAGGTGGCCGGAAAATTATCCAACTTGTTTGCAAATCCTAAAAATTTCATGGATAAGGCTTTGTACAAACAATATAAAAGCGGTCAAAAATCTCCCGAAGTCGTTAAAGCGTTTGAAAGAGCTAAAGAATTGGCCGAAAATAATCTTCCGAAAATGAATAAAAACCTGATGTTTATGGGAGTTTGCGGAGCTGCTTTGTTTGTAATTCCGGCATTATGTTCGGCTGCAATCAAACCTTTGATGAATAAAATTCAAAAAAATGCCAAACCCGCGGAAAAAACTTTGGATATTAATACTCAAGCTCCTGCTCAGGTGAATTTTTATACTCCGAATTTTCAGCACGGTGAAACATTCAAACGTATGTCAATTTCTCCTGACAGAGTATACGGCATGAAAGTAGGTGGCGTATGATAAGTGCTATAGCTAACGGATTGTCAAATTCGACACTTGCAAATATTGCTCAAAATACGGCGGCGTCCGTTTCAATTGAAACAACTTTAAAATCAATAGGCCGTCCCGGATTTATCCTGATTGACAACGACATAAGCCCTGATACAAAAAAATATGCAGCGGCAAAAGAATTCTTATATCAGGCAACATGTCTTGCCGTATATCTGGCTTTAATTACGCCGGTATTCAAAAAAGGCGCGTTTCAACTTGCAAAGAAAACGTTTTTCAAAAATAAACCCGAATTTGCTAAATTTAAAGACGCTGCGGAATATTTGGATTACCACAATCTGGCGTCAAAAAACATTACAAACCGCCGCGCAACTCTGTTAAAAGATCATTCACGCCAAAAATTTATGCATGATGACCTGCGCGAAGAATTACAAAACAACAAAAATCCTGAAAAATATCCGTTAATCAAAGGAACAATTGAACTCGGTTCTTTAATCGGTTCGGTTCTCGGGCTTGCAATTCTTGCTCCGCAAATCAGCCACTATACAATCCATCCGATGCTGAGAGCTCTCGGTATGGAGAAAAAAGAACCGAAGGAATTAAAAGAACAGCAGCCTGTTCCTGCGCATAAATTAGACAAAGAGGCTTAAATATATGGAATGTAAACAGAAAGAAAATCTTAAATCCTGCACATGTACCGCAGGTTGTTCAAACAGAGGACTTTGCTGCGAGTGTGTTGCTTATCACAGAAGTCTTAATCAAATTCCGGGCTGTTTTTTTCCGAAAGATGCCGAAAAAACTTATGACAGATCTGTTGAGTATTTTATAAAAGTGATGAGCAGATAGGTTCCAGGGAATTTATTGACCGTTTGGCGATTAATTCAGCCTTAAGTTTTTTGTTTTTTCTCTCTTTTTTCGGTAATTCAACCGGCGGAAGTATTCCCCAGTTTGAATTTATGGGCTGGAATTTTTCATGTTCAGGATTGCTTATGTAATGCGTCAATGCGCCGAGCATGGTTTCTCGGGGAAGCTCTGAGGGTTTTTCTCCGTTTAGATATTTGGCCATGTTAATTCCCGCAAGCAATCCTGTTGCAATTGATTCGGTGTAGCCTTCGGTGCCTGTTATTTGTCCGGCAAAAAATAAATCCGGACGTTTTTTGCTCTGCAAACCTGCAGTTAAAATTTTTGGTGAATTTATAAAAGTATTTCTGTGCATTACGCCGTATCTCACAATATTTGCGTTTTCAAGCCCGGGGATTGAATGTATCAACTCTTTTTGACTGCCCCATTTTAAATTCGTCTGAAATCCGACAAGATTATACAGGGTTTTTGCGGAATTATCCTGTCTTAGCTGCACTACGGCGTAATTTTCAATACCGGTTCTTTTGTCAATAAGTCCGACGGGTTTCATCGGGCCGAATCTTAATGTGTCAACTCCGCGTGATGCCAGAACTTCCACGGGCAGACAGCTTTCAAAAAATTTTGCGTTCTTTTCAAATTCTTTTAATTCTATTCTCGGAGCATTTATTAATATGTTATAAAAATTCTCATACTCTTCTCTGTTCATCGGGCAGTTTATGTATGAAGCCTCGCCCTTGTCATACCTTGATGCGTAAAATGCTGTGTCAAAATTTATGCTCTCTTTTTCAACTATAGGCGCAATTGCGTCAAAAAAATACAAATGTTCGCTTTCGGTAAACTTTTTAATGTTTCCGGCAAGTTTTTCGCTTGTGAGCGGGCCGGAGGCTATTATAACAGGCGTGTCCGGAATTTCTTCAATTTCTTTTCGGATTAAATTTATATTCGGGTCGGATTCAATTCTTTCTGTTACTTTTTGCGAAAATAATTCTCTGTCGATTGCAAGCGCGCTTCCGGCCGGTACACGGCATGCGTGTGCGATTTTTATAAGTTCACCGCCTAAAAGCTCCATTTCATGTTTTAAAAGTCCGCTCGCGTTTGTTATATCGTAAGAGCCCATGCTGTTTGAGCATACAAATTCGGCACAATCCGAAGTCTTGTGTGCGCCGGTGGTCTTTTCGGGACGCATTTCGTATAAATTTACTTTAATGTTTCTTTTTGCAAGCTGTATTGCGGCTTCTGAGCCGGCAAGACCTGCCCCTGTTACTGTTACTTCCATTTTTTCAGTTTATTATACTCAAATTTTACTGTCAATGATTTTTCTGCTACATATATAGCAGGATTTCTTCAAGATATACCGTCCTCTCAACCCTTTTGTAAATCAAATGTTACAATTGTAGCAGACAACTTGCAAATTTATTTTTTATTAAGTATAATAAATACACTTATTAAATACATTTATCTTTTTGTTAATTTTCTTAAAAATTACGCTTAAAAAAAGCAATAAGTGTCAGAGTAAGTTTTTATAAATAATATGTGTGTAGATAGTAAAGATTAGTAGGGACATGTCAGTAAAAGCAGTACAGTTAGCAAACGCGGAAACAAAGCGTAATTATAACAATAATCAGCAGAAACATAACAATGTTTCATTCGGTAATGCGGGAAATCCTGTTATCACATTAATGGATGCAATAGACAGAGGCGGTTTTGCCGCATCGTTTATTATGCAGGATTTTTTAGGCATGGCCGGCCCGCGTGTTTTGACAGGCATGTACAGAAACCATGACAAAACCGGTCAATTGAACTGGGATTTTGCCAAAAAAGAAGGTATCAGAGAAATTTTAAGCGGTCCGAGTGCGTTTTTAATTCCGGCGGCTATGATGTTCGGAATTAAAAAAGTTTCGGGCACTGCAAATAATGTTCCGGTTGATTTTATTAACGGTTTCGGACACACTTTTGCGGAATATGCAAAAGCTAATAAGGCAACTCTTTCGGATGCGGCAAAAACAAAGCTCGGATTTTACGAAGAAGTGTTCAAAAATATGCTTTCCGCATCAACCAACAAAGGTCTTGCGGGAGAAGAATTGGACAAAACAGCAAAAGAATTTGCCCAAAGGCTTATAGAAGCTGAAAAAGCTCCGAAAAAGAGTTTTTGGAAACATCTTACCGGTAAGCACGTAAAAGGTTCGGCTCAGGATTTGCAGCATGAGCTTATGGAAGATTTTGTAACCCGCCGCAAACAATTTTTGGGAGCGGAAGGCGACAAAGTTATTGCCGAATACGGGGTTCCGAACGATAAAAAGATTGCATCTTCCTTCAAATCAATGCTGAAGCATATGGAAGATTATTCACATGATGCAATAAAAAGTGTGAATAAACAGCTTAAAAAAGCTCAGAACGCGGATGTTGACGAAATAGTAAAAACCTTGAGCAAACGCCGCACCGGCACGCGCTTTTTATCTAATATCGGTATGTGGCTTGCTGTTGTAGGTTTTTATACAATTATTCCTAAACTTTACAACCATGTAACCAAAGGCCGCGACCCCGGACTGGACGGTCTCGGAGTTCAGGATGAAAATGTTAAAAAGTCTGCCAACCCGACTTTTTCAAACGAAAAAGAAGTGACAGACGGCAAAAAAGATGATAAAGCTGCCGATAAAAATGCTCAGCCGTCATTTACAGGTATTCAGAGTTCAATGGCAAAATTAGGCAAGACTGTTGTTGATACGCCTGCTGTTAAAAAATTCTCAAATGCGTTTGAATTTGACGGTGCAACAATGTCTATGCCGGCAATGCTGACATTGCTTTTCGGGTTCTGTCTGCCGCCGAGGTTAATTCATGCGCAGAGCAGCACTGACAGAAAAGAAATACTTATGCGTGATATAACAAGTTTCCTTGCTATATTATTCGGTTCAAAAGCAATTAACAGAGTAAGTTCAGACATATTTGCAAAAGAATCCGGACTTGCGTTGAATATCAAACCGGCAAATCATAATGACAATATTTTCAAAAAAATATGGCATTATATCTACCCGACCGGCGGTGTTCAGGTGCTTGACAGCGACAGAATTGTTTCAACTTACAGCGATGTTTCGTCATTCAAAAACGGTATAAACGATATGTTCAGATTTGTCGATAAAAACGGCGGCAACGTCGGTAAAATGCTCGGTATTGATAAAGATATCAAAGCTGCGGCATCTGAAATTCTCGGCAAAGCGCCCGATAAACGCATGAATCTCAATGAAATTATAAAAGCGTTTGATAAAGCTAAAGATACCGACGCTTATAAGAAAATTGTCGATATTCTCGCAGATAAAGGCAACACAATCGTAAAACGCGCTAAAACTTATAACAGTGCTTTCGGATTTGCGTCAACCGTGCTTCTTGTACCGGCGTTGATGATATGGATTTCAAAACACTGCGAAAAAATGACAAAACAGCATATTGCGGAACAGAAAAAGGCCTCAATGGAAAATATGGCAAAACAAACTCAGGTGCCGGATTCAATGAGGGTTGTAACAAACAAACCGACAATGGCAGGGTTTTTAAACAGAGCGTAAAAAAAACAGGTTCAAATTTGAACCTGTTTTTTTGTGATGAATTAACTTTTATTCTTCTATCAAAGCGTTAATATCAGCAACCATTGCATCGGGGTCAAAGCCGTGAACTTTAGCTCCCGCTTCAAGGTTTTCAAAACGTGCTGCAGCGCATCCGATACAGCCGAGGCCGTATTTCTGGAAAATTTCAATACTTTGCGGATATGCCTGTACTATATCCATAATGTTCATTTCTTTTGTTACTTTTTGTGCCATAATTTTCTCCTTTTTGACTTTTAAAAATTTATCGTTAATTACATTATACATGAAAAAAAGAAGGCAGGTATATGGAATTATTGAAAAAACTATTTAAAGATGAAGACAGAGCGATAGGCTTGTGCAGTTTCAGAAAACAGGAGGAAGAACCGGTAAGGGTTTTTATCCCCAAGTTTAACCCTTCAAAAACTATTTACGGCGCAAATTACGGCAATAATTTTTTTCTGCTGTAATATTTATTAACAAAAAGGCAATTTTTAATTCCTCAATTTTTTTATTATAATACAGGGAAAAATTGAGGAGTCGCTATGACTGTTAGTGCAGTACAATTAAGAAACGTATTTAATGTTAATGATGTAAAACTTGCTCAAGCATATCCGAAGTTTGATGCAACAGGTGTCAGTGCCGTAAAAGAAAGAGAACTGCATCCGACGGTTTGCAGCACCGAAATCGGTAAAACACATCTGGCAAACAGATTAGACTTGTTTTGCTGATTACTGATCGCTTTCGTGGTGTTCGTTGTCTTTCATCAATTTTGCAAAGTCTGAGGGCTTAATGCTCTGGATGAAATTTTTAAATTCCTGAGCTTCTTCCTCGTCTTTTGCTGTGTCTGTGGAAACAGAGCCGCTGGAAAGTACGTTCGCCGTAACAAATATAGGCGCGTCAACTCTTATTGCAACCGCAATAGCG
This sequence comes from Candidatus Gastranaerophilales bacterium, assembly GCA_944323995.1. Taxonomy (GTDB): domain Bacteria; phylum Cyanobacteriota; class Vampirovibrionia; order Gastranaerophilales; family Gastranaerophilaceae; genus SIG32. The sequence goes on from CALUUN010000006.1 coordinate 47,168, forward strand.
TCAGACGGTCTTGAATCTATTTCAACAAAATTATCGTTTTCATCTTTTAAGAAAAGAGTTGCAAAATAGGTTTCTTTTTCGACATCGTTTATTTCTACTCTGTCGAGGGTATAGCCTGTCTTTTCGATAAGATTAATAATCAGATCATGTGTCATGGGTCTTGAAACGGTAAGATTTTCGATTTTTCTGATAATTGCGCTGGCTTCTGCGGAACCTATCCAGATAGGCAGAGCCTTTCTGTTGTCTTTGTCGTGCAAAACAACAATGGGAGAACCTGTTCTTGTATCAAGGGCAATGCCCATAACTTTCATTTCTATCATAGTTAAATTATAACCTTTCATCTGTATGTCGTCAATATTTATTATAAGACAAAAATAACCCCTTTTAAAAAAATATATTTGTGCTATACTCATGTTAGAGAAATTTCACAGATACGGAGTAATGGCCGAGTGGCTGAAGGCGGCACCCTGCTAAGGTGTTATGTGGGTCTAACCTGCATCGAGGGTTCAAATCCCTCTTGCTCCGTTTTTTCTTTTAAGGAGTATGAAAATGTTAAAAACAAAAAAAGATTTGGACTGGCAAAATTTAGGCTTCGGATACGTAAAGACTGATTACAGATATGTTTCAAACTATAAAAACGGCAGCTGGGATGAAGGTGTTTTGACCGGAGATTCAGATGTTACAATAAACGAAAGTGCAGGCGTTTTGCAGTACGCACAGACATGTTTTGAAGGTTTGAAAGCATATACCACTGCAGGCGGGCATGTTGTTTGTTTCAGACCGGATTTGAACGCAAAAAGAATGGCTGATTCCTGCAAAAGACTTGAAATGCCTGTTTTTCCGGAAGAACGATTTCTTGATGCAATATCAAAAGTTGTTAAAGCAAATATTGAATGGGTTCCTCCGTACGGTTCGGGTGCTACTTTGTATCTGAGACCTTATATGTTCGGAAGCAGTGCCGTCATCGGCGTAAAACCCGCTCAGGAATACCAGTTCAGAATTTTTGCAACTCCTGTGGGCCCCTATTTTAAAGGCGGTGTTAAACCCATTACATTAAGAGTTCCCGATTTTGACAGAGCAGCCCCGAGAGGCACGGGCCATGTTAAGGCGGGCCTTAACTATGCCATGAGTCTGCACGCTATTGTTGATGCGCATAATCAGGGTTACAGTGAAAACATGTATCTCGATTCGGCAACAAGAACCAAAGTCGAAGAAACAGGCGGTGCTAATATTATTTTTGTGACAAAAGATAATAAAGTTGTGACACCTAAGTCGGATACAATTTTGCCGTCAATTACCCGCAGATCTTTGATGTACGTTGCGCAGAAATATCTGGGGCTTGAAACTGAAGAACGCGCAATTCCGGTTGAAGAATTGAAAGAATTTAAAGAATGTGCGCTTTGCGGTACTGCGGCGGTGCTTTCTCCGGTCGGTGAAATCGTAAACCACGGTGAACATATTTGTTTTGATAAAGAAAATATGGGCGAAGTGACAAAGAAACTTTACGATACGCTTCTGGGTATACAGCTCGGTACAATTGAAGCACCCGAAGGCTGGATTAAAGTTATTGAATAGAGCGGTTTTGAAGTGCGCGCAAAGAATTCAGGACGGCAAGCAATGTTACGCCGACATCTGCAAATACGGCGCCCCACATTGTCATAAGACCAATTGCGCCGAGAATTAAGAACAAGACCTTAATTCCGATTGCAAAAATTATGTTTTGTTTTACAATACGCATTGTTTTGCGCGCAATTTCTACGGCAAGAACAATTTTAGAGGGTTTGTCGTCCATAATTACAATATCGGCAGCCTCTATTGCCGCATCAGTACCCAGTGCTCCCATTGCAATACCTGCATCAGCTCTTGTTAATACCGGTGCGTCATTAATTCCGTCGCCTGCAAAAATTACACTTTTTCCTGCGGGTTTTGTGTTTATTAATTCTTCTGCTTTTTCAACTTTGTCTGAGGGTAAAAGCTGTGCGTAATATTCTTTTATTTTGAGAATTTGTGCAATGTATCCGGCGTTTTTGGCTGAATCTCCGGTGAGCATGACAACTTTATCCGCAAGTTTCTTGAGGGATTGAATTGCAGCTGCCGAATCCTCTTTAATTTCGTCCGAAATTATTATCCGACCGATGTATTCTTCATTTTTTGCAAGATAAATTATTGTGCCGGGCTCATTTGCGGGTTCGTAATTTATATTGAATTTTTCCATGAGTTTTGCATTGCCCGCAAGAACCGCATTATTGTTTATTTTTGCTTTTATTCCGTATCCTGCAAGTTCTGTTACTTCAGAAACGGTGCTTTTTTCAACCGGCATGTTATATGTTGATTTTATTGAAACCGCAATCGGGTGATTTGAATAATTTTCGGCCGCAGCAGCAATCTCAAGCAGTTCATTTTCGGTAACGCCTTTTACCGGTGAAATTTTTGTAACTTTAAAGGTTCCTTTTGTCAGAGTTCCTGTTTTGTCAAAAACAATTGCGTAAGGCTTTGCAAGTGCTTCTATATAATTGCTCCCTTTAATTAATATCCCGGCCCTTGAAGCCCCGCCTATCCCTGCAAAAAATCCCAGAGGAATTGAGATTACAAGTGCGCACGGGCATGATATTACAAGAAATGTCAAAGCCCTTTCAATCCAGATTTCAAACGGTGCAGAAAGTACTACAGGCGGTACAATTGCAAGTATTAACGCACCGAATACAACTACGGGTGTGTAATATTTTGCAAATTTTGTTATAAAATGCTCTGCTTTTGCTTTTCTTGAAATTGCATGTTCAACAAGTTCAAGAATTTTGGACACGGTTGATTCCGAATACTCTTTTGTCACCCGTATTCTTATTAATCCGTTTGTATTTATGCAGCCGCTTAAGGCAAGGTCACCTTTTTTAAGCGTTTTGGGCGCGGATTCTCCGGTTAGTGCCGAGCAGTCCGCAACTGCTGTGCCTTCAATTACAATCCCGTCCAGCGGAATTTTTTCACCTGTTTTGACGGTTATTATATCGTCTGTATGAACTTCCGAGGGTGATTTTCGGATAATTTGCCCGTTTTGTTCTATGTTTGCATAATCCGGTCTTATGTCCATTAATTCAGTTATTGAATGACGGGATTTTTCAACTGCTCTGTGCTGAAAATATTCGCCGGTTTGATATAATATCATAACCATTACGGCTTCCGGATATTCGCCTATTAAAATTGCCCCGAGCGTTGCAAGTCCCATCAAAAAGTTTTCGTCAAAAATTTCACCCTTTAATATGTTTTTTGCGGCTTTTAAAAGTATATCATACCCTGAAATTAAATATGCAGCAAAAAATATTAAAAAGCGCGCTGTTCCCTCAAAATCCGTCAGCATCCCTGCCGCAAATATTATTGCTGCCGTGCAGATTTTTAATACAGTGTGTTTATCTTCATTGTGTTCGTGATGGTCGCACATATTTATATCCTCTTCTAATAGTATTATAATTGAACAACTGTTCAATTGTCAAGTTTAAGGATGCGAATATTTACAAAACTTTAGAATGGTTGAACAACTGTTCAAATGATGGTATAATATTAGAAGAAGGAGACTCTTATGAGGGGTTCTGATTGCGAAGCAACAAATATTGATATAGTGAATAATGTGAAGCCCAAAATGCCGGAGATGCGGACGTTGTATGAATTGTCGGATTTTTTCAAGGTTATGGGCGACGGCACGAGAATACAGCTTTTGTGGGCATTAGAACAGAGTGAGATGTGCGTGGGGGATCTGGCTGTGCTTTTGAATATGACAAAGTCAGCCGTATCGCATCAATTGAAAGTTTTGAGAACAGCAAAGCTGGTAAAGGCTTTGAAAAAAGGTAAGAACGTTTATTATTCGCTTGATGATAACCATGTAAAAACAATTCTTGAAAAAGCGCTCGAGCATGTATGCGAATAGGTTAGTGTGATTTTAAATAGTCGTCGATAATCTGAGCGGCATCGCCAATAAATTTTTCGCAGGGGCGGTTTTTGTAGTATTCTTCGGTGCGTTTGGAGGGAATCGGTGAATCTTTGCCTTTATCAAGTCCTAAAAGTTCGCGGCAGATTATGGTGTTGTGTTTGTTTTCAAATTCAAGTGCCAACTTTTGGATACGAGCGTAGTGTTCAGCTTTTACTTTATCGTCAGCGGGTTCGGTGTAGCCGTATTTAAGTCCTGCTATCATAAACATTGCGCTTACGGCTCCGCAGACTTCCCTTAACCTTCCCATGCCGCCGCCGAATGAGGAGGAGAGTTTTAGTGCGGTTTCAAAATCCATATTAATTTCGTCGCAAAATGCGCAAAATACGGCTTGTGCGCAGTTGCGGCCTTCTCTGAATAATTTTTGTGCTTTTTCCGATTTAGTTTCCATATAATTTATTATAAAACGGTTTTTTGTGTTTAAATATATTTATGGAAAAATTTTTTACAAATGAAATGACACTGTTAAAAGCGTTAGCAATAATGCTTGTGGTATCGGGGCATCTGGAGTTTTCGCTTCTTGGAATTTTTCCGCCGTATTCTTTTCAGATTGCTTTGTTTTTCTTTATTTCGGGATGTTTGTTCAAAGACAAATATCTTGATGATGTTACTCAATTTGTGAAAAAACGTGTTAAGAGTTTGTTGGTTCCTTATTATTTGTATACGGTGTTTTATCTTGTTGTAACAATTGTTATTGCAAAATTGACCGGAAAATTCTGGGGAATGCCGGTTACTTTAAAAAATTATATTCTGACACCGTTTTTAAACGGTCATGAATTGGATTTAAGCTGTCCTTTGTGGTTTGTAACCCAGTTGTTTATGACGTTGATGGTGTTTTTATTTTTACTCCGGCAGTTAAGGAATTTTAATAAATACATCATACTTTGCGTATTTGTAATTTTAGGTATATCGGCAATTTTTTTGTCAAAGGTGCTGCCTTTGACACCTGTGTTGCTGCTGGTTGTAAGGACAATGTTTTCGTTGTTATTTGTGTATCTGGGATATTTTTACACGCATTATATAAAAGACAGACACGATATTTTTACCGTAAAATGGTTCGGCGCGGTTATTGTTTTGCAGGCAGTATTGTGGCTTTTTAATACTGATTATGACCCTGTGCAGGGAATAGGCTTGAGTTATATACTTGTCTGGGCGCAGTTTAATACACCTTTTATTGTGCCGGTATTGACATCTGTAACCGGAATATGGGCCTCTTTATTTGCGGTGAAGATTTTTTATCCTTATCTTAAAGATGTAAAATTTTTACAGGATATGGGAAATGTTACCTATCACATAATGGCAAATCATTTGTTTGTAATGTATTTGATAACGGCGTTTTTCATGTATTTGAACGGCGTTCCGATGACGGAAAGAGCAAATCACGACATATATTGGATTTATGATCCGGTTAAAACAACTTATCTGTATTTTGTTTTGACAATGGTAATTACAACTTATACGGGCGTCGGGTTAAGGAAATTGAAATCCTACATTCTTAGCCACATTGCGTCATAAGGTTTTAGCCTTACCGTAAGTTGTTTGTTTTTAACGATTGCGCGGGTCATTTTATCGGTTAATAAATCGTAGAAGTAAACTTCTTTTGCTTTTTTGCCGAAATCATCGTCCGTGAGGTTTACGGTTGCCTTAATTCTGTTATTTGAAAGGTTATTTATGACAACTATTCTTGTGTTGTCCATTGCTCTCACGTATGCAAAAACATCCGGCGATTCGGTCTTAATCTCCACAAACGAGCCTCTGGACATAACCGGATATTGTTTCCTTACCTTGATAAGTTTTTTAACGCGTTCGTAAACTATGTTATTGTGGGTTCCTTTGTTTGTTACGGCATTTTTGAAGGTAGCTTCGGTTACGGGCCCTCTGTTAATGTCGCGGCTGTCAAAATAGCTCAGCATTTTGACTTTATTTTTGCTGTGGGTTTGTTTGTATTCTCTTATTCTTGCGCTGCGTCTTGCGTTTGCGTAATTGTTTTGAATACCGATTTCATCGCCGTAATAAATTATGGGAACTCCCGGCATTGAAAGTAGAATTGAAAATGCCATACCTATTCTGTCGGGGTCGTTATCCAAAAAGTTTGCAAGCCGCCCGCTGACGCCGAAACCTTTTCTGAAGGCAGCACCTTTCGGCGCCAAATCTTCAAAGAGAAGTTCTCTGGTTTTTTGGTTAACCATTTCAAGCGTAAGTTCGTCGTGTACTCTCAAGAATATTCCCCAGGCAGCTGTGTACGGAATTTGCGGAGTTTCTTTGTATGCTTTCCAAAAATAACTGTTGTCTTCCGCGACAAGTGATGCCCAGATTGCCGGCATATACGGGAAATGATATGCTATCTGAACTTCATCCGTTCTTGTTAAATCGCGTTCTTTGCCGTCAACAATCGGTTTGACCTTTCTTTCCGTGCCGAAGTAGGGGAGAATTTTGTTCGGGTGCTGGCATGCTTCAGCCTGAACAACAGAACGCGGAGCTATTACCTGAAGATATGCGCTTAAGAGTTTTATTATTCTGTGCGTTTTTTGAAGGTTTTCGGCGTCGGTGCCGTCCTCTTTTATCAAATAAGGTATTGCATCCATTCTGAAAATGTCAACGCCCAGATTTGCCCAGAAACTTATTGTTTCAAGATTATAATAAAGCACCTGCGGGTTTTCCCAGTTTATATCCAGCTGGAACGGGTAAAACGTGTGGTAAAAATAGTAATCTTTCCCTTGAAGTTTTACTTTGCGGTAATGATTGTCAGTAATTTCGGGAAAAATCAGTCTGCGTTTTGAAACTTTTCCGTTCGGCTCTTTGTATTCCACAACATGCCCCAGTTTGGGATCTTTATATTTTGTGTATTCAGGCATTTTTTCTCTTACAACAAAATAGTTAAGTTTGTTCAAATCACCGTTTTGTATATCTTTAAACCACTCGTGTTCGTCAGAAAAATGGTTCAGAACAAGATCCGCTTTTATTTTAAAGCCTTTGTTTTTTGCGGCAGTTATAAATTCTTTAAATTCTTTCATTCCGCCGAGATCAGCGCGGACATCTCTGGGATCTCTTACATCAAATCCCGCATCTTTCATCGGTGAATCCGCAAAAGGAAGAATATATATAGTTGTAACGCCCAGATCTTTTAAATAATCAAGCATTTTTATGTCGTCTTTAAATGTATTCGGTGTGAATGCATTTTTTACCCCGAACTGGTCTGCGTAAAACATATATATGACTTCATCTTTATACCAGTCATCCGCCCTTGTGTAATCTTCTTCTTTTAATTTTTGAGGACGCATAAGTTTTGTCTTTAGTGCTATGCGTTCTATATTTGCGTAAATGATATCAACATTTTCCTGCCCGTATATTTTTGAAAGCGAAGTCTTTATTTCTTTTTCAAGTTTAGGCGGGATTACCGCGATAGAGGCTTTGTTCTGTTCGGTAATAACCGACTTTAAACCGTCTTTTGCAAATACGGCAATGCCGGTGCAGTTGAACAGCATAGCAAAAGTCAGTATAAATACCGCAATTTTCTTTTTATTAAGATACAAATTTCCCATAGTTTTATTATAACGCAAACATGTCATGGGTTTTAAAATTTACCCTTGTGTCTGATGTAACTGGGCATTATAGGGGTAAATATATAAACAAAGGAGAAAATTTATGAATAATTCAGGTTCACCGGATTTGTCAAATACAGTTAAAAATTTCAATGATGAGTTGAAAAAAAGAAACGGCAAACCTCTTTACGAATTAACCCCGCAGGAGGCGCGGCTTTTTCTTATTAATCTGCAAAACGAAACGCACAGAGAAATTGATGCGGATATCGAGGACAGGGCAATATATACCACGGATTGCGGAAGTATTGAGCTCAGGATTGTCCGGCCTAAAAATTCCGGAAAAAATATTTTGCCTGCAATGTTGTATCTGCACGGCGGCGGCTGGGTTATGGGCGGAAAGTCAACACACGATATGCTTATCAGAATACTTGCAAATGAAATAGGCGTAACTGTGATATTTCCGGAATATACACTTTCTCCCGAAGCACGGTTTCCGGTTCCGTTAAAGCAGTGTTATTCGGTTCTTGAATATTTGTACGAAAATCCTGAAGAATTTAACATTGACAAAGAAAAAATTGTTATAGCAGGTGACAGTGCAGGCGGTAATATGGCGGCATCAGCTGCTCTGATGTCAAAATATTCGGCCGGGCCTTCAATACTTTTGCAGGTGCTTCTTTATCCGGTTACCGATTTAAATCCGGATACTAAATCTTATAATGAATTTAAAGACGGCCCGTGGCTTACCAAAAAAGCCATGCAGTGGTTTATAGATGCTTATGCGCCCGATAAAACCGCAAGAAACGATATATACGCCTCCCCTTTAAAAGCACCTGTTGAAAAGCTCGCAAATCTTCCTCCGGCACTTATTATTACCGCGGAAAATGATGTTTTACGCGATGAAGGCGAAATGTATGCATCAAAACTCCAAAAAGCAGGCACTGATGTCTTGTCGCTGCGAATTAACGGAACCCAGCACGATTTTCTGATGCTTAATGCCCTGCAAAATACTATGCAGTTCAAGGGTGCAGTCGCTGTTATAAAACAAGCTGTTTCGGATGTTTTGGAAAATTAAAATTACTTTTTGCCGCTTTTTGCATAACACAACGCTATTGCAAGAGCAACTTCGCTTTCAGGTGATGTTTTAGCCTTTGAAGAGCCCGCAGTTTCAACAACTTCTTCAGGGAAAAGTATGTTAATTTTTCTGATTACATACGCCATAATCTGCATCGCATATACTAAAATTATAAGAAATAAAAATACAAACCCCATTCCGAGGCTCATTATAACTGCTCCGTCTTTTAACAAAGAAAGGTTATCCATCCGGTTCTCCTTTTTTAATATCCTTTGGTTTTATTCTAGTATAAATACTTTGAAATTACAAATTTATTTTGTAACCGGAAAGATAATTTCAAATTCGGTTAATTTTCCGGTGGATTTGTTGAGTTTAAGAACCGCGTTCTGCGCTTCAAGGTTGGATTTGCAAATGTGCAGCCCGAGCCCGCTTCCGGTGTTTTTGGTTGTAAATCCTTCTTTGAAGATTTCTTTTTGCTTTTCAGGTGAAATCATTTTGCCGTTATTGGATATTTTTAAATGAGCGGCGCTGCCTTTGACCTCGGCTATTACATTTATTTCTCCCTTAATTTCAATCGCTTCTGTTGCATTTTTGATTATGTTAACCATACAGGCAAGAAATTTATTCGTGTCTGCAAAAATTATGCATGAATTTTTTATAAGGCAGGTGATTTTTATATCCTTTCCTGCAGTATATGCCTCAGCAAGTCTTACGCCTTCTTCAACCAGATTTTTAAAATCGCAGTTCTGCATTGATAAGTTGTTTGCGGCTTTTAAATCAATCAGTGAATTCCCGATTATTTTGAGTGACTTTTTAATACATTCAATTGCGTTTTCTACGGAATCGTTTTTGTAACCGTCACGATCCAAATTTTTACGCAAAATTTCGGTGTACATTTCACATATTGAAACGTGGTTTCTGATTTCATGTGAAACACATCTTGTCTGCAGTTTTATTAATTCGGAATCGTTCATTTATGCCTTTCTTAATAATAAGGTTCAGCCGTGCGGCTGAACCTTAAGCCCTCTCTACTTTATGTTTATTAAACAGCCATTTTTACGCGTCTTTTGTTTGCAAAACCGTTGTTCAATGCGTATAAAACAGCTTGTGTTCTGTCATTTACCTGAAGTTTTTGGAAAATATTGTTAACGTGTGTTTTAACTGTAGTTTCCGATATAAATAATTTTCCTGCAATGCCCTTATAGTTATTACCCTGTGTGAGCAAATCAAGAACTTCTTCTTCTCTTGCAGTGAGATATGTAAGCAGGTTTTCGGAATCTGATGCGGCAGTTTCTTCTTTGAATGATTTTTGGAAGTAGTCAAAGAATCTTGAAGAAAGTGCTGACGGCAGATAAACTTTACCGGCTGCAACCTCATCTATTGCGTAAATAAGCTGTGCTGATGCCATGGTTTTTAAAATATAACCTTTTGCGCCCAGCTTCATAGCACGGAAAATTAAATCTGAATCATCATATCCGCTGAGTGCAATTACTCTTGTGTTTAATCCTAACTTTTCAATATCCTGAATTGCCTGCAAGCCGTCTTTTTCCGGCATGTTGATGTCCATCAGAACAATATCGGGATGATATTTTTTTACCAGACTGATACCGATATTTGCGCTTGTTGTTGCACCTACAACGTCATAATTGCTTTCAAGTGAAATTAATTCTTTCACGCCTCTTAAATGATCCGCGTTATCATCAATCAGTAACACTCTCAATTTACTTCTGAACTCTCTCATTTTATCTCCCCTTATTTTTGTAACCTTCAACTACACTTTATATACTACTATTTTTAGAGGGGGTTATTCATCCATGCCCCGATTGATATTGAAGTCATGGCGGTTTGAGAATTTGGCGTACATCTTTGGATTGATATTTTGCCTCAACCATGCTCTAGACCATGATTTGCGGCATGGTTGATTTTTTTGTAAATATTTTTCTGTTACATTTTTTGATGTAGAACAATTGTGGTATAATTCTTGACAGGGAGAATGTGATGGAAATATTGATATTTATCGGAGGATTTATTTTAGGTGCGGTATGTGTTTTCGTACCTTTTACCCTTGCGCAGAAAAATACGCAGGCAAATTTTGAAAATATAGCGAACAGAATTTTCAAAGAAAGTTCTGCCGAATTATCTTCTCAAAACCGAGAGAAGCTGGATGAGTTTTTCAAGCGTTTTAAAGAAAGAATTGAGGATTTTGAGCGCAGAACTGAAGAAAATTTTAAACAGGAAAAAGAAAACTTTACGGTATTTGATTTGAATATTAAAAATTTTCTTGAAACCGGTAAAAAGATTTCAATGGATGCAAATTCTCTTGTAAACGTTATGAAATCCGACAACAGATCTTCCGGCAAGTGGGGCGAAATCGTTCTGGAAAGAGTTCTTGAGGCTTCAGGTTTGAGAAAAGACGAAGAATATAAAGTTCAGGCCGGATCATCCGAAGGACGTCCGGATGCCACCGTTTTTCTGCCGGATGACAGATGTATATATATAGATTCAAAAACTTCTTTTGCATCCTGGGAAGGATATGTTAATTCCGATAACGAATATGAAAAAGATGTGCATTTAAAACAGTTCATTGATTCTACAAAGGCTCATATCACGGGACTTGCAAAACGTGATTATTCGGCCGATGAAAAATCTCCTGATTATGTTTTGATGTTTATTCCGATAGAAAGCTGTTATGCAATGCTTTTCTGTGATGATTGCGCTCTGTGGGATTACGCTTGGAAAAACAAAATAATGCCGGTATCTCCGTCAACCTTGCTTGCTGCTTTAAAAATCATAAATTCTTTCCACGTTGTTGACAGACAGAATAAAAACGCGCTTGAAATATCAAGAATTTGTTCCAAAATGATTGACAAATTTTCCGATCTTCTCGGAGATATGAATAAGATTAAAACAGCCTTTAATTCGGCAGTTACGCGTTTGAGCGGAAAAGACAACATAATAAACCAGCTTACGCGTATTGAAGAACTCGGTGTAAAAGGTTCAAAAAATATGCCGGAACTTCCGGAATCTATTGAGTAGATAGTTGAGTTTCCGAAGATTTTTTGTATTTTTTGGTTAATCTGTCAAAAGTAAAAATTTCAAAATCTTGACCGCGCGTTGTGATTTTTATTGAATTGTGCCGGTCGGTTCTGTAAATCAGCGTGTTCCTTAAAATATCAAGGGTGCTTTTGTTCGGATGTCCGAAAGTGTTCGGGCCGGTCGAGATTATCGAAACTTTACTGTTAAGATGTTCAAGCATGGACTTGTTGACCACGTTTCTGCCGCCGTGGTGTCCCGCTTTTAAAACTTCAATATTGTGAGGAATATCTTGTTTAATCCTTTCAAACGCCTGTATTCCCGCATCACCCATAAACAACATATCAAAATCTTTGCAGCTTAAAAGAGTTATTATTGAATTTTCGTTGTCATTATCTTTAATTCCGGCGATGAAAGTTTTTATGAAAAGATTGTTTTCTTTATATATTTCGGAATTATTTGCGGCAAGGTGCGTTTTGATGTTTTTCTCCTTAATTGTGTTAAAAATTTTATTCACGGTGTAGGTGTCTTTATCAAAAGAATTTACGTAAATGTTTTTTATGTTAAGTTCGTTCATTAAATCGACCGCGCCTCCGGCATGGTCAAGGTCAAAGTGCGTCAGAATCATTCCTTCAATATTTTTGATTCCGCGATCTTTCAGATATTTTGCGATAACCAGTTTTGCGGTTGAGGCACTGCTTTTGTAGCTTAATTTTGCGGTATCAATTATAAAATATTTATTTTCCGGCGTTTTTATGAGAAAAGCATCGGCATTTCCGACATCAAAGGTTATAATTTCAAGTTTGTTATTCGGAATATTTATTGTTGAAATAAGCAGTATAATTACCGCAGAAAGAGCGGTTAAAATAATTTTCTTATTGAGCCCGATTTCAATTAAAACGGTTATTAAGAGAATTATAAAATAGTAAATGAGAATTTGGATAATATTCGGATGTGTTGTCTGCAAAAGTGAATCAGGCAGCTTTGCAAAATAGTTTGAAATTATAACAACAGCATCCAGAGCGTATTTCAAAACAAAATCAAACACCATGCATACAAAATCCGCAACCGGCTGAATTGCGGCCAGAATTGAACTTACAAAACCGCCGAAACTTATAATGCTCAAAAACGGTACGGTCAGTATATTTGCTAAAATTGAATAGGTGCTGAAAGTATTAAAATAAAACATTTGTATCGGCGCAACCCAGATTTGTGCAATCACCGGAATTATCACCGCACCCGTAAGCCATTCGGGCAGATTTAGTGAATTTAGCCGGTTGAATATTACCATTCCGGTTGTCAAAAGTCCGAAAGTTACTATAAACGAAAGCTGAAAACCCACATCATTCAAATATGCCGGATTGTAAAGAAGCATTAAAAATGCCACAAAAGATAATAATGAAACACTGTGTGCGTCACGGTCTATCAGTTTTCCGGCCTGAATAAACAAAAGCATAAGCGCCGCCCTTAAAACAGACGGCCCGAGTCCGGTCATCAAAGTGTAAAGAATTACCATAATCATTCCGCCGGTTATGTTAATTCTGTATGGAACTTTGAAAAACCTCATTATAAAGAACCAGAATCCGAAAATAAAGGCAACGTTCATACCCGATGCCGCAAGTATATGTAAAAGTCCGGAATTTATAAAATCGGCTTTTATGTAATCAGGCGGTGCAACCGCATCGTCGCCGAATACAATTCCGCCGAGAATTTCCAGATTCGGTGTTTTTAAATATTTTGCATGGCTTTCAAGTATTCTGTTTCTGACCTCGTTCAAACCGCGCATAAATTTCCAGCGCAATGTAAGATTGCTTTCCAGAATTTTGCAGTCTGTTTTGTCCGCGTACAAAGTAGTAAACACGTTGAAATTTCTTAGATATTTGCTGTAATCAAATTGGGAAGGGTTTCCGGCTATAAAAGGCTGCCGCAGTTTCCCTTGAATTGAAACATTATCCCCGATGTTAAGTTTGCCGAAATCATCGTTGTTGTTATCGGTTATTGTTACGTAGGTTTTTGCATTCAAAGATGTTTCGCCTGCCTTGTTTACGTCTAAAAAGAAACGAATTCGGCCTTTTGTGTATTCCGGAATTGAAACAATTTGTCCGGTGATTTCGGTATCAACGGGCGCCAGAGGGTAGAGTTCATCTGTTGTGTTTATTCTGAAATACGAATTGAAAAATCCCAGATAAAATATAAACAGCCAGAAAAAGATGTATTTTGCCGGAATTCTTCTAAGTAAAATTAACGTCATACCGGCCAGAGTAAAAATTGCAGCAACGGCAATCCCGCAGTCGTTAAAATACGACATTATACCTGCCATAAATATAAATGATGTTATAAACATTACGGAATTTTTATTCTGTAATGCAGAATTTATGTATTCACTAATCATTCCAACAAACGGATTATATCATGGATTTTAATTTTTTTCCCAGAATTTCCAGAAACTTTTTTTCTTTTTTTCGGGTTTAGGCGGTTCGGGTTTTGTATATTTAAATGCGCTTTCACTCAGCATTTTTGTGTATTTTTCGGTTGTATGCGCGTAATCAAACAGTATAACTCCGTTTGATTTTAATTTTCTTGTTTCGTGGATTTGCCTTACAAGATCTTCGTTAGAACCTCCCATAAAGGTTACGAAAATTCCCGCAAAAATATCTGTTTTGCCGCCTTTTATCTTCATGACATCATCCATCATTTCCGCAACCGTTTTGGGATCATAAGTCAAAAACAGAGGTGTAAATCCGTCTACAAAATCCCTTTTTGACCATGTTCTCCAATCCTGCTGTTTTGTATTAAGCGCGCTTTCAATATCGGGGAAAATTACGGTTGTCATATATACGCCGTGATTACGTCCGAGAGTTCCCGCTTTTGCCACAAAATTGGTTATCTGTTCGCGGCGGTATTCTTCCCATTTGTCCCACATATTGCCGTTTAGTTTAAGATTAACCGGATCTGTTTTGTACATATCTTTAAAGTCATTTCTTGCATACGGTGTATAACCCCAGCTTCCAGCCTCGTTTTTCGAAACAGCCTGAGGGTATCTTATATAATCAAGATTAATCCCGTCCGGTTTATAAGTGCACATGATTTCTTCCAGTAATTTTAACAGAAATTCCTGCACTTTCGGGTTAGCGGGATCAAGAAAATAACCGTTGTGTTCCGATTTAGAACTTGTAGGCGCCGGATTTTTATAATTTTCTTTTGTTTTGTTGCCCCATTCCGGATGTACCGCAAGAATACTTTTTGCATACGGAGGTGTGTTGCCTACATAGAAAGACTGGAACCAGATATGAACTTTCATATTGCGCTTATGAGCTTCTGTTATCCATATTTTTAAGGGATCAAAAGTTGCAAATTGTTCATTTTGAATTATGAAACCGTAATCGCGCATTGTTTTGCTCGGGAAAATCGTTTTTCCGTGGTAAAAAGTTTCCAGAAAGACGTTATCAATGCCGGTTTCGTGCATTTTATCAAGTGCTGAAATTATCTGAGTTTCGTTTGTCTGGGTCGGTCTTATCCAGACACCTTTTGTTTCCTCCTGTATGTACGGCAATACTGTGCCGAGTGCAAGATTTGTTTCATCCACTGCGAGTTTGGAATATTTTTTTACGCGTTCTTGATCTTCAAGGTCTTTGCGGGCTTTTTTCAGATATTCCTGCGCGGTGTTTATGTGTTTTGTCGGAACTTTTGTGTTGTAGCAGGGAATTTTCCCTTTATAGTAATCCATCATGGATTTTGTTTCGGCGATTTTGTTTTCTGCCTCAAACATGTAACTTTCAGAGGTTGTGTATACGTTTAAAGTGTTGGTTTCTTTATCTATATAAACTTTTGTGCCGATTGTTATGTTTTTATTCATCCATAATTTTGCATTTCCGTGCCCGCTTATTACAATTCCGTCGGGAGGTATGAATGAATTTGCACCGCTGATTATCGTCACAATATTATTTTGTACGATTGCTTCGGTGCCGTATTCGTTAGTGTTTGTTCTTTCACCGAATGCAGGTGTATAGATTACCAGCTGATTAGGGCCTCTGCCTCCCGGGAAAATACTTCCCTGCGCATTATTTTGAGGCGATGGGTCAGTAATATCGGTTTTTCGGGATGCGTTTAAAAACACGACTTCCTGTCTGGAAAATTTTACCGGTTCATAAATGTCAGATGCGTATGCGCATTGTGTAAGTGATAAAATTATTGCAGCTGTCGTAAGATATTTTTTCTTCATCCCTATTTCCTGATAAAGTGGTAGTATTCGGATTGGTCATAATTCAGTGAATCTATCTGCAAAATTTTATCCTGCAGGTTTGTTTTTGAATTATCCATGGAATAAGCCTTTTCATAATAATACTTTGCTTTCGATAAATCTGCAAATTTTTCATATATCGTAGCAATTTTGTAATTCAAATCGTAATAATCCCGGTATCCGTTGTTGTATGCAATTCTGAAATATCTCAGAGCGCGTTTAAAATCGCGTCTTTTGTAATAGAAATCTCCGAGATAGTAATTAAGATACGGATCTTTTCTGTTTATATCAAGGCAAATGTTGAAATATTCTTTTGCGAACCGGTCAAGTTTCTTTTCGTCATAAGTTCTTGCAAGCTGAACCATCGGATAAATTTCCAGCGGAAAAACTTTTGTGACAAGGTAATAATTTCCCATTGCGGTATTCAAAAACTTTTTGTCGCCGGTTGTTTCGTACTGTTCAAAAAATGAATCCGCATCGGTCAGAATTTTATTTGCGTCCAGAACGGAATAATCAATCAAGTTTTCTTCAAATTTGACCGAGCCTTTTTCGACCGCAAAAACAGGCGTAATTATTATACATAATAAAGCAAACAGAGATGCAAATTTTTTACAGATCATCTACGTGCGGGTTAGGTTTGGAATCGTGACGCATAAATGAACCGTCATCAAGCGCCGGATCAAAGTAAATAAATATTTTTCTTACGAATTTGACAAACTTGTTGTCGTTTGCGTGTTTTGCATTATCGACAGTCACATATTCTTCTCCGTTTGCACCTGCTTTTGTCATCTGAACCATTTCAACAATGGAATTTGAGTGGCCGTGATTTCTCAAATATTCCGGAGAAGTCGCTTCGGCAGGAGTTATTTCGGCTAACGCCGGATATGCCGCAAATGCGAGAGTTAATGCTGTCAATAAAAATTTTATTTTCATATACACCTCTGTTTGGTAATATTATATATATTTTTTCCGCTCAATACAAATATATTATATTTTTGTTACACTTGCATGTATTATTCGTATGATTTTATTATAATTTCTTCCAATTTTTCCAGAAGTTGATTTTCGGGAACCTTTGCGATAATTTCGCCTTTTTTAAAAATATACCCTTCATTTATTCCGCCTGCTATTCCAAAATCCGCATGTCGTGCTTCTCCGGGGCCGTTTACGGCACAGCCCATAGTTGCAATTGTAATCGGTTTGTCAAGATTTTTGAACTTTTCTTCGACTTTTTTTGCAAGGCTTATTAAATCAATTTGAGTTCTTCCGCAGGTCGGACAGGAAACGAAATTCACGCCGCGCGCTCTCAAATTGAGGCTTTTTAAAATATCAAAACCTGCGGTAACTTCTTCTTTCGGATTTTCGGTTAAAGAAACTCTAATGGTATCTCCGATACCTTCCGCAAGAAGTGTTCCGAGGCCTATTGCGGATTTGATTATTCCGCCGCGCATTGTGCCGGCTTCGGTTACTCCGAGGTGAAGCGGGTAGGGAATTTTTTCGGCAATTGAACGGTAGGCGTCTATTGTTGTCATGACGTCAGAAGATTTCAGAGAAACTTTTATCAAATCAAAATCCAAATCTTCCAGAATTTTTATATGTTTCAGGGCGCTTTCAACCATTTTTTCGGAAAGCGGAATATCTTTTTCCTGAAGTTCTTTTTCCAAAGATCCGGCATTTACGCCTATTCTTATCGGAATTTGCTGCTGTTTGGCAAGCGATACGACTTTTTCCATGTTTTCGCGTCTGCCGATATTTCCGGGATTTAATCTGAGTGCGTCTATTCCGTTATTTATACACCGTATTGCAAGTCTATAGTCAAAATGGATATCCGCAACAAGCGGAAGCGGAGATTTTTTAACTATCTCTTTTATTGCATCTGCGGCATCTTTATTTAAGACCGCAAGCCTTGCAATTTCGCAGCCGGCGTCTGCAAGTTCGCGTATTTGATTTAAAGTTGCGTTTACATCCCGTGTATCCGTATTGCACATTGATTGCACGCTGACAGGTGCATCACCGCCGATTTTTACATCACCGATTTTAATTTGTTTGGAATTGCGTCTTTTCATCATGATTTATATTTTAAACCAAAAAACTTTTTTGTGTTATATTAAATAAAAAAGGAGAATTTATATGCGAGCAGCTGTAATATCGGATATTCACGCAAATTTCATTGCGTTGCAGGAGGTTATGAAAGATATTGAACGTGAGGGATGCGAAAAAATTTTCTGCCTCGGAGATTTGATTCTGGCGGGCCCTCAGCCGAGAATGACTATTGATTTTGTGAAAGATCAAAATTGGACAATTATTCAGGGCAACACTGATAAACTTATTTCTGATTTCGGCCCTGAGGTTATTGAAATGATGAAAGAAAAATATCCGATTATGGCGAATGCAATTGTTGATGATATGTTCTATGTTGAGGAAGAAAGAAGAAACTTTTTGAACAGCCTTCCGCCGCAGCTTGAACTTGAAATTGAGGGTGTCAGGGTTTTGCTTGTTCACGGTTCGCCCAGAGCAAATAATGAAGATATTCTTCCCGAAAGACCAATTGAAGAAATTGAAGAAATAATTAAAGGTGTTGACGCAGATTTGATTCTGTGCGGGCACACACATGTTCCCTGCGGATATCAGACAAATAACAAGCAGACAGTGGTAAATGTCGGAAGTGTGGGCCGCCCGATGACACCGACACCGCTTGCGTGTTATGCGGTTATTGATTTTGAGAACGGGATGTTTAACATAAGACACAAATTTGTTGATTATGATAAAGAAACAGCGGCAGATTTAATCAGAGCAAGAAATTTTGACGGCGCGGATAAACTTGCCGAACTTCTTATCAATCCTGTTCAGCGCCACGTTTAGTTGTAATTTTTATTTTTGTGGTATAGTGTCTTTACGAGGATTTTTTTGAAAGAAGATTTTTATGAATATGGATAAAGAAAAACTCGTTTCTTACATAAAGAAACTTGCCGAACCCAGAATATTAGTAATCGGTGATTTAGCGATAGATGAAATGATTTACGGCGATGCCGAACGCATTTCGCGTGAAGCTCCGGTTTTGATTCTTCAGCATACGAGAACAAGACTTATATTAGGCGGAGCATCAAATGCCGCTCATAACGCTTCAACTCTTAACAGGGGTAAAGTAGGTGTTATAGGCGTGTGCGGTGAAGATTATCAGGCAGGTCAGCTTATTGAAACTTTGAAAAAAGCGGATATTGACTGCAGATATCTCGTAAAAGATTCTACCAGAAAAACCACCACAAAAACGCGTATTTCAGGTTCTATTACAACTTCAATAACCCAGCAGATTGTGAGGGTTGACAGACAGACCAATGCTCCGGTTTCTGAAGAAACGGAAAATAAAATTATCTCTAATATTGAAAAAGCTATTCCCGAATACGATGCGGTTATTCTTTCAAATTATCATATAGGAACGTTGACAAAACGGATTATTGATGCGGCAATCAGGCTGGCAAATAAGTATAATAAAATTATTGTTGTTGATGCTCAGAAAAATTTGAATACATATAAAAACATAACATCAATGACGCCGAATCTTCCGGATACCGAAAAAGCGGTCGGATTTGAACTTAATAACGATGAAGATTTGAAAAAAGCCGGCGACAAACTGCTTGCAGATACCAGAGCAAAAGCCGTACTTATAACCTGCGGTGCTGACGGAATGTTTGTTACCGAACCCAGAAAAAGATATACAAAAATTCCGGTATTTAATAAGTCGGAAGTTTTTGACGTAACAGGTGCGGGTGATACAGTTACGGCAGTTTATACTCTTGCACTGGCTGCAGGTGCGGATTTTGTACATGCCGCCATTATCGGAAATATTGCTGCAAGCCTTGTTGTACGCCAGTTTGGTTGTGCAACAACTTCAATTAATGAATTGCTTGATGCCGCAGCTAAATTATAGGAGAAATTTATGCAAAATTTTTTGGATTTACTTAAGAAAATAAGACCTGTGGATTTTATTATTATTGCGGGTGTGTTGATTGCTTTAATTGTCGGATTTTTTACGTTTGCTAATTTCAGACAAACTGCCGAAAAACAAATTGAAGCAACTTCTAAGATAAGATTTCAGGTATATATAAGAAGTGTCACCCTGACAGGCGATGAAATCCCTATACATAAAGGCGCACAAACATTTATAAGTATCAGAAATGTTCCTTATTCGGATCTGGATATTGTTGATGTCCAGTTTGACAGAAAAAAAATCGTTCTGCCAACTTTCAATTCCAAAAAAGTTGTAGTGGTTGAAGATGTTTCTCAGGCAAGTCTTTATGACATTGTCGTTACTCTTGAAGATACCGCAAAAATTACCAAAGACGGTGCCGTGGTCGGCGGAAACAAAATCAAAATGGGGCTTCCGATTACACTCGAAGGTGAAGATTACAAGTTTAACGGTATAGTTTCAAATATTCAGCAGGTTGTTCCGGTGTCGGAAAATCATGACGTAATAAATCAGAATTCAGCTTACGATGTTCAGTAAAATTCTTTTTAATATACAAGACAGACTAAGATATTTTTATGATAGCAGTATGTTTTTGCAGCATATTGACGAATTTATATTCGCATCTGTTCTCCTTGTGCTTGTGTCATCAGTATTTTTAACTTCGGATTCAATCGGCTTTATTGCACTTGTTACAATGTTTCTTACTTTCGTCAAATTGTTGACCAAACCGCAGGAAAAATTTACGTTTAATAAATTTGAAATTTTTCTGATAACTTATTTTATGCTTGTAATAATCAGTCTTGCCGGATCAACTTTGTTTGCGTTGAGTTTGAAAGGGTTTTTGAAAACTTTTATATACGTCGGATTTTATTTTTCAACCGCGCATTATTTGAAAAATAATCCCTCAAAACTGCGGTGGGTTATATTCACGATAGCTTTATGTATCGGATTTGAAAGTATTGCTGCGCTGCTGCAGAATTTTCAGCATGTGGAAGCCATTTCAACATGGCAGGATACAACCGGACATAATCCGGAAGAAATAATGACAAGAGTTTACGGGACATTAAAACCGTTTAATCCGAATCTTTTAGGCGGGTATTTTGTTGCCGGAATTCCGTCACTTTTTGCAATGAGTGCTTATTACGTTTTTCATAACAATTACAGACGGGCTTCAATTTTTGTTGTACTTTCTTTGCTCTCTGTTCTGGCGCTTTTTGCAACGGGGTGCCGCGGAGCGTATCTGGCTTTGCTTTTGATTCTGGCGCTCACTTTTCTGGTTTCGGCAAAATTTTTCTGGCAAAAGTGTAAGAAAATTTATCTTTCAATAATCGGCGGTGCGCTGATTTTGTTCACCTCTGCACTTGTTTTTGTGACATCGTTAAGAGCAAGGTTTTTGTCAATTTTTGCAATGCGTCAGGATTCGTCAAATTCTTTCAGATTTAATGTTTACCAGTCCTCGTGGGAGATGTTTAAGGATAACTGGCTTTTGGGAATCGGTGTCGGTAACAGAAATTTCAGAGAAATTTACGGTTTGTATATGAAAACCGGATTTGATGCTTTAAGCGCTTATAATATATTCCTTGAAATTGCCGTAGAAAGCGGAATTTTTGCGCTGATTGCGTTTTTGGGATTTTTAATTTTACTTATTAAAGATGCCGTAAAAATTATATTGAATTCCGCTGATACCGAAAAAATTATTTTTATTTCGGCTGCGGCTATATCAATACCGGCCCTGATGTTTCACGGACTTGTTGATACGGTATTTTTCAGACCGCAGATTCAGTTTGTTTTCTGGTGCATGGCAGCGGTAGTCAGTGCTTACTGCTCGGATGTTACAAAATGTAAATCTCTTTAAAAGCCCGGAATTACGCACAAAGTGCTATATATAACTTAGTTGTGTAAATTACAGTGTCAATTTTCCTTTGTCAAATGTTTTTATAACTACATAGGGGAATATTTTAAGGGAAAACACGAAAGGAGATTTGTATGGTTAATGTTGCTAAAATCGGGCAGGCAGCAAAGTTTTTGTTCAACAGAATGTGCGGAGTTAAATACGGAGGAGTGAAATTCCAAAACGGGCCGGTTCAATTAGTAAAATCAAAACATTTATCCAGATTGATTGATACAATGGAAAATAAACTGGGTTCTGATTATCTGACACATATGTCTCGCAAAGAGTTTGACAGTATTATGAATTTAACCAAACCTTTGCAAAAAGGCTCAAATATTGTTACAACCGGTGACAATTTAACGTTTCTATCCGCGCATGGCGGTGTGCAAATCTGGGATCGTCAGGCAGGCAAAAGCATAATGGATATTTGCGAAACACTGAGAAATCCGGTAAAAACATACTTCAAAGGCTGATTAAAGCGGGAAATTTATTCCCGCTTTTTTATTAAACTTTTATAAAGGCACTGAAAACATGTGTTAAACTTAAAGTGTAAGGTAGTTAAGAAGGAGAAATATATGATACCTATTTTAGATTCAAAACGTCAGTACGCAACAATCGGTGCGGAAGTTGAAAAAGCAGTGTGTGATGTTTTACGTTCAGGCTCTTATATTCTTGGCCCGAATACAAAAGCACTTGAACAGGAACTGGCTGATTTCATCGGCTGTAAATATACCGTAGGCTTAAACTCGGGTACAGATGCCCTGCACCTCGCCTTAAGAGCACTCGATATAGGCGCCGGAGATGAGGTTGTGACTGTTGCATTTACATTTGTTGCTACAACCGAAGCTATCGGAATTGTCGGCGCAAAACCTGTGTTTGTCGATATTGACCCCGATACGTTTAATCTGGATGCCTCTAAATTGGAAGCTGCCATTACACCCAAAACAAAAGCTATTATACCGGTTCACCTTTACGGCCAGCCTTGCGATATGGATGTTATTATGGATGTTGCAAAACGTCATAACCTGCATGTAATTGAGGACTGCTGTCAGGCGATCGGTGCACTTTATAAAGGCAAAATGGTCGGTACTTTCGGCGACTTCGGCTGCTTGAGTTTCTATCCGACTAAAAACCTCGGAGGTATGGGTGACGGCGGTCTTATTATGACTAATGACGAAAAACTTCGCGACAGAGTCGTTGCCTTGAGAAACCACGGCGGTGCAATCCGTTACCACCACGATGAAATCGGTGTTAACAGCCGTCTTGACGAAATTCAGGCTGCAATCTTGCGCGTAAAACTTCCGCATGTTAAACAGTGGAACGAAATGCGCCGCAAACATGCTTACTATTATAATGAACTTTTTAAAGACTGTGCAGATATTCAAACTCCGAAAGAATTGCACGATACATACTGCGTTTACCATCAATACACAGTAAAAATTCCGAACAGAGATGAAGTTCATAAAATGCTTCAGGAAAACGGCATAGGCGCTATGCTTTATTATCCTATCCCGCTTCATCTGCAAAAAGTTCATGAATATCTGGGGGTTGGTAAAGGCTCACTCCCTGTTACCGAGAAAAATACCGAAATGGTAATTTCGCTTCCGATGTTCCCGGAACTTACCGAAGAAGAACAACAAACAGTTGCTAAAACTTTGATTGATTGTATTAATAAATCAAAATCCAAAGTCGGTGTTTAGTTTACATCAAAAAACGCCCCTTTTAAGGGGCGTTTTTTTGTGTGTGAATTTTTAATATTTTATCCTATTGCGGTAAATGAAAATCCTTTGACCATTTCGTTGAACGGGTTAAGCCCTACCCTGCTGCCATCGGCAAATGTTTCATCAGGGTTGAATTTTTGATTGTTTGCAGTCTGCCCGCCCTGTTCAAAACGTCCTACGCGTGTTACGTCACCAAAAGCATACGCAGGCACCGCTCCCTGCATTGACGACATCATAGTCTGTGCAATGCCTGAAGTTTCTTTTATATCGGTTAATCCGCCTTGATTGAATGCCATTTTTATCCTCTCTATGCTATCCATGCTGCCGTCGGGCTTGCATAATAGCCGTTTGTTTCGTAAAATTTTCTGTCTGCGAATGATGCGTTTCTGTTTGCCAGACCGTCAATTTTTTCGCCTGTTATTGTGTTTGTTCCGACACTGAATCCCGCAAAAAAGTTTTCCAGCGCCGCGTCACGCATTAACCGCGATGTGTCTTTGTCCGTTCCGTTAAAATGTGTGTATGACGGCTTGTTTAATGCCGCAAACTTTGTTCCGAAGAAATTAGTCATTCTCTTTCCTTTTTTATACTCTTATATATATAAAGTATATACGAGGTAAATAATTGCCTTTTTGTTAAGAAAAATAACTATCCCCATGTATATTATTCCCTTATTTAACGGTATTTTACAGGCATGTTAAGAATTGTAAAGTGTAAATTCTACACTATTGCTGCGTTTTCGGGTATTAAAAAATTTTATTAAAACATTTAGTTGACATTTAAAATTATGTATGCAATAATAATTAAGTAAGATTTAAGTGTAGTCGAAACACTAAATATAAATAGATTCATTAACCCCAAAAACATATAAACTCCTAAATAATAAACACTAAAAGAGACCATTAGGATGCAGAAAACGACCCACTCACTTGTTGAGTGGTTTTTTTTATGCAAAAAATCATGTTTAAATTAGTGTTATGACTATAAGATTTCTTGTGAAATTTTCATTGAGCGGCAATTGATATTCAATGATATCCAGAATTTTTGCATTGTATTTTTTCAAGATTTTTTGAGCGCCGGAGATTTCATCTGACGTTTTGCGGGATTTGTATGCGATAAAGTAACCGTCTTTTTTTAACAGAGGCAGGGCGAATTCGCAGATTTTATCCAGTGATGCTACGGCGCGCGAAGTGATTATGTCGTATTTTCCGGTTAAGGTTTCGACTCTTTGGCAGATTGGTGAAAGATTTGTTATGCCGAGTTCGTTTTTAATATTTTCTATCGCGTTAATTTTTTTTCTGATGCTGTCGACAGCCGTGACATGGATTTTGCGGTATTCAAGTGCAATCGGAACTGCCGGAAACCCGCCGCCTGTTCCGATATCCAAAAGCGACAGAGTCCGGTCGGACGGCAGATATTTATCAAAGAATTTTTCTATGGCAAGGCTGTCAAAAATATGTTTTTCCCAGAGAAATTTTTCGTCATTTTTTGATATCAGGTTGATTTTGGCATTCAGGTTTAAAAAAGCCTGCATGTAATTATTGTAAAATTCTTTATTTTTCAAGCTCTTTAAACCTTTCTTCGCCGATGCGCATTTTTATATCTTCAATTCTCAACAGAATTTTATTTGCATTTTCTTTATAGATACTTTCTTTTGCGTAGTTAAACGCCTGTTTGTAATTTTTGTATGCGGATTCATTTTCTTTACGGTTAAAGTAGAAATCACCGAGCGCTGTTGCTGTTGAAATTATGTAGTAGGGTTCGTTGAGGATATTTGCGGTATTAAGAGCTTTGTTGTAGTATTCAACGGCTTTTTCAGGTGATTTTGCGGAATATATTTCAGCAAGTTTCATTGAAGAATTATAAATACCGTTAAGGTTGCGGGTCGACTCGTCGATTTTCAGGCTTTCAAGGTAGTATTTAACCGCGGCTGAACTTTCTCCGATATCGTCGTATAAGAGAGCAAGGTTTGAAAGTGCGTTTGAAAGCTGGGGATTTTTTTTCGGGTTTGAATCCAGCCCGATGCATTTTTTGTAATATTCGACGGCCGTTTTGTCGTCGCCCAAATCTTCATTTACTGTCGCAAATTTGTAGTAAAGTTCTGACAGAACTGTTTTATCTATGTTTACGGGATTTATTTCAATTGCTTTTCTGTAGTAATTATAGATAATATTGCTGTCGCTGCTCAAGTTGGCAAGAGCGTTCAAAACTTTTATTCTCAATTCATCAGAAATATTATTTTTTTCAATTTCGGATAACAGAGCTTTTGCCTGATCGCGTTTGAAGGTCATATAAAAAATATTTGCGATGTTGTATTTTGTTTCGTTAATTTTTTCGGTATCACCGGTCGAGCTGTAGAATTCTCCGGCCATTTCAAAGTATTTTTGAGCATCATACCAGTCAGAGAGATTCTGATAATTAAACGCAAGTTTTGTATAAATTGCCGGCAGGTATGTATAGTAATCATCGTCATTTTTCAGGGCAAGCGCTTTTTGATAAAGCGAAACGGCATGTTTATAATTGAAGTTTATTTCTTCTTGTTTTGCTTTGTTCATAAGTTCGGTCAGGGAGAGTTTATTTTCTTCGCGTTCCTGTTTTGCGCGCTCATCGCTGAAAGTCATAAAATTCTTTATTGAATCCGCAATTTTATCAAGAACTCCGGTTTCATCGTCTTCAAAAATAAAAGACATTTTTTTGATTTTTTCATCAGTTTGTTCTTTTGTTTCCGGGGGTTCGGTTATGATATTTTTTGCTTCCTGCGAATATTCTTTGTATTCTGTTTTTTTAGTTATATCTTTGGATGCGATTACCGGGCGTTTGGGTATAAACATACTATGGTATTCAATTTCGTTTCTCATGGTTTGTCTTGATATGAGAAGATCTCTTTCAAGCGGTTTGAGAGGAAGTTGAGTGTTATAAAGATCGACGCAGCCCTGATGCAATTTAATTGCAACGTGTTCCGGAATTGAATTTTCGGCGATTGTTTTGTAATAATCCTGCAGGTAAACATATTCCCCGCATTGCGAAAGAAGAAGATTGCATGTGAAAAACAGAAACTTTTCTTCATTCCACAATTGAAGTGTCTTTAAAAGTTTGATACTAACAGGATGCCTTATGACGGTTAAAAACCTGAACAGATGCCCGCTTACCGGATCCACAAGCGCCAGAGCCTCTCTTAAAATAAAATCGTTGAAGGTCATGAAACTTTTTGAAAATCCGTCTAAAAATTTAACCAGATCGAGCTGCCGCAGTTTCATAATTTTTAACGAAAGCGTGGTGTAGAAAAAATATCCGCGGGTGTGTTTGTATAACTCATCCGAAAGCGGCCCGATTTGTTTGAAGTCACAGGAGCGCAGATATTTTTCAAATATTGATTTTTCAAGAGCAAGTACGGTAACTTTTTCGTACTTTATTTTGCCGGCAAATTCATTAAGATCAAAAGTTCTTGAGATAAGAATTACTTTTATGTTTTCAAGGCTGCACAGGTGAAAAATAAATCCCAAAATTTCAGGCTTATTTGCTTTTAAAATTTCTTCAAACGAATTGATTACAACAATTATCGGCTTGTTTATGCTTTGAAAGTAAGAGTTGATTTTCTGGGTAAAGTTTTCGGATTTGGTTTTTTGAACCGAAATTTTTCCCAGAGCCGCAAGTTTTTGAAACTCTTCAAAAAACGCAAGCAGGATATCATCAAGTATTGTTGTTTCAAAACAATTGTATTCAAGAACAGGCGTATCTTCTTTTAAGCATGTAAGACAATGCGACACAAGACTTGATTTGCCCGTCCCCATAAAACCGTTTATTAAAAGCAGCTTTTCTCCGCTTTTTAAAAATTTGTATACAGCCTCAATTTGACGGGTATTGTTTTCTATCAAAAACTGGTTAATTCCGCTCAGGTCATTTTTGAGCAGACTTTTTTCATCAAATTGCGGATCTGTAAAAATATAGTTCATAGTGCTATATTAAATGATTTTACATTTTTTTGCAAATTTATTTTAAATAATTGCACTTTAGTTTTTTTAATAGTATTATGTTATTAATAAACGGGTAATAACAATGGAATTTTTCAGAAAAAATCAAAGAATAATTGTTGCAATAATAGCGGTAACATTCATAGCCTGGACAGTAGGTTTGATGTTGCTTCCTGTGTTGTTGAAGTAATAATTTAAGGATGAAAAAAATAAAACATTTAAAAATAGCAATAGTATACTTGCTTGCGGCGTTTGTATTCAGTTTTGTAATAACACCGCAGTGTTCTTACGCAACAAATGTTTCACAAAAACGTAAACAGACGCAGGAAAAAATTCAACAGCTGAAACTTCTTGAAAGCGCGGAAAAAAGCAAGTTATACAAAAACCAGAGAAAATTGGAGGATACTTCAAACAACCTTCAAGCGTCCAGAAACCGCTATAACGATATTGAATCCCGCCTGAATCAGATGGAATATGAATTGTCAAATGCAACAGCGGAATTTAATTCCATTGACAATACTTTAAAAGAACGCATAAGACAGGTTTTCAAATCCCAGCGCACGGGTATGTTCGAGCTTATACTTTCAGCAAAAGATTTAAATTCGCTTCTTGATGTGATTTATTTTGAGCGCCTGATAATCAAAAACGATTACAAACACATGATGGAAGTTAAGCAGAAGGCTCAAAAAATTGCTCAGATGAAAAAAGATGTCGAAAACCAGAAAAAAATGCTTGCGCGTTCAATCAAGGATATCAATTCACAGCAGAGAGATATAGAAAAAGCAATTGCGCAGAATCAGAATATGATTAACAAGCTCAAAACCGACAGACGCTATTATGAAAAAACCGAAAGAGAGCTTGCAAGGCAATCTGAAAATCTTCAGACAATGATAAGCAAAAAACCGCAGGATACAACAGTAAAAGTAACCTCCTCCGGCTTTATGAAACCTATAAGCGGCCGTATAACTTCCCCGTTCGGCTGGAGAACTCATCCGATATTCAACAGCAGAACTTTTCACTCGGGTGTTGATATCGGCGGCCCGAATTACGGCAATATAATGGCATCAAATGCAGGCAAAGTAATATATTCAGGCTGGTACGGCGGCTACGGTAAAGTGGTAATTATCGACCACGGAACGATTAACGGTCATCCGATGACCACGCTTTACGCCCATATGTCAACAATAAAAGTGAAACAGGGCGACTATGTTAAAAAAGGTCAGGTTGTGGGACTGGAAGGCACCACCGGTTACAGCACCGGCCCTCACTGCCATTTTGAAGTCCGTATTAACGGCAAACCGAACAATCCGTTGAATTACATATAAGAAGGTAAAAGTTGAAAAAGACATTAATAACATTTTTAATATTAACTCTTGCTTCGGCTCCTGTGTTTGCGGCACAGCAGGTCGAAGAACTTTATGACGACCTTTCTAATATTGATCAAAAGTTTTTTGAGTCAGCCGTACTTCCGGAAGCCAAAGTAAAAGTTGAACAAAAACAGTCTGAACCTTCTGCGCGTTCGTCATCAAAAAATGACAGCGACCATATGCCGTTTTTTAAACAGACAAGAGTAAGAATTCAAAGAGCATTGAGAAAACACGACAGGCGGCTTGAAGAAAAACGGATTCAAAAAGAAAAAGAACGCGCTCTGCTGCAAAAAAATGACGATTCGGATATTGATACCCGCGCAATAAAATACCTTGAAACCGAAGATTCCATGAAAACCGATATAGAAGGCGAATTGGAGAGCGAATTTATTGATGATCAAGGTGAACTGCGGACAGAAGAAGATTTGCAGGATTCTGAAAAAAAATCCGCAGAAGAACAAAACAAAGAAGATAAAGCAAAAGTTTTAAAAAGTCCGGAAGGTGATGTTGCGCTTGTCGGCGGTGTTAAAGAACAGGTTACCGAAAACGAAATGGTACTTGACTGCGACAATGTTGTTATGGATGAAGAAACCGGTGAAATTCAGGCTATAGGAAACCCTGTTTTGATATTTCCTGCCCAAAATATAAAACTTACCGCAGATCATATGTCCTATAACAAAGATTCCAATATCATGAAAGCCTTCGGCAACGTTGTTCTGACAAAAGACGGAAACCCCGTTTACGGCGATTATATTCAAATAAATATGAACGAAGAAAACATATTTATGGATAATATAACAGCCGCACCTCCGGCTATGAGAATTAAAGCGAAAAAAGCCGTAAGCGATAACGGAAAACTTATTCTGCATGACGGTATGATGTATTCCGAAAATTCTAACGAATTCAGGTTTATAACGCGTATGATAGGGCCTGATTTTACCAGAATGATTATCGACGAAAAAGATGAAAACAGAATACTTTCAGGGGAACACGGCAAGTTAAGAGTTGTGGCGTCCGATATTGATGTTAACGCTTTGAAAGATCATGACACCGTTCAATTTAAAGATGTTGAAATCTATTATAACGATAAACACCTGTTTAATCTTCCGTCATTTACCGCACATACAAATAAAGAACAGGAATATGTGGAAGCAAATTATCCCGAACTCGGTTCGCAGGCAAGATTCGGTATGTTCGCCGGCCCCGGCTTTGTTTTTGATGCTCCGTTCGGCTCGGTTGTTAAACTTATTCCGTTAATCAATTACAAAGACAAATTCGGTATCGGCGGCGCGATTAAATACAGATCGGCGTTTAACGAAACGAACTTTATGTACGGTTCCGGTGCTGATATATTTGTACTGAGAGGTAAACAACAGTTAGATGACAACCTGTTTTTACAATACGGTTCAAACGCCTATATGGATGACTGGTTCCTCGGGCGAAGGATGCCTAAATATTTGGCCGAACTTGTTTACGATAAAGGGACAACAATACATGATTTTCTTGCTGAAGGCAAAGATTTGACATTCAGACACAGAGCGTCAACAGCCTTCGCACAGGACGGTGAATGGAACATGCATTCAGAAAACATCCGCAGCACAGGCATTTCTACAACAAGATTCAGATATATGGCGGAAATTAACCAATCTCTTTACAAATATCTTGACGAAGAAAACAGAAAATCTTTTGAATTAGGAATTGCAATGCAAGGTTCCGCTGCCGTGTACGGAACAGGCGACACTCAATTCGTCGGCAGAATCGGCCCCAGAATACATACTCAATATAAATACTGGATGCAGGATATAGGTTATTTCCTTTCGGCATATTCCGATAACACCCCGATGCCGGTTTACGATATGTACCGTTACGGACGTTCAAATTTCTATATAAGAGAGGCTCTCAGACTTAATAAATATCTGACAGTCGGCTGGGCGGGATCTGTTACGCTGTCAGGTGATTCTCCAAACGGCGAACTCTTTCAGGAAAATGCGTTTATAGTATCCCTCGGGCCTGATGATTTCAAAGTCAATTTAGGTTACGACTTTATGCGTAAAACAACCTACTTTACGGTTGCAATGTTGATTGATACAAAAGGTACTACGGTAGAATTTGATAAAATGGAAATTAAAAATCCGGAGCGTCTTGGTAAATCAGACAGGAAAAAAGAAAATGATGACGTTGCCTTCAAACAGTCGGCTGTTAGTCCTGTTGCGCCGAAACTTCAGTATGCGGAAGTTATTGACATAGAAGATCCTAATAAGGAAAGCATATAATGAATTTGATTGAATTAAAGCAAAATATAATTAAATATGGAAAATTAGCCGGAGAAAAAAATTTGACACCCGGAGTGTCCGGAAACATTTCAGCGCGTTGCGGCGAAAATATTTTGATAACCTCATCAGGTTCTGCGAACGGGTTTTTAAGTGAGGACGATTTTGTTTTGATTGATTTTGACGGAAATGTTGTTGAAGGCAGCAAAAAACCGTCGAGCGAAAAGATGCTGCACGTTGAATTTTATAAAATGCGTCCTGATATAAACTATATTTTGCATGTGCATTCACCGTATTTGAGTTCATTTGCATCAAGCGGCAAGGCTTTGGACGAGCCGGTTATGGCCGAAAATGTCTTTTATTTCGGAAAAATTCCGCTTGCAGAATACGGCTTGCCGTCATCAAATGATTTAGTGGAGAAAACCGCAAAGTATTTCAAAGACTACGACGCAGTTTTGATGGCAAACCACGGATTTGTGGTAGGTGATTCTGATATTCGGGGTGCCTATTTAAAATTGGAACTTGCGGAATCTTATGCGCAGGTTGTTTTTAATGCAAAAATGCTCGGCGGAGCGGTTTTGTTGAATGATAAACAGGTTGAAGAAATTAATATGTTGAAAAGAGGTAATTAAAGTGTCGGTAATGTTGGAAAATAAACAGGGATTAATAGCAGGTGACGGAACTTTGCCGGTTAAAATGGCTCAGTATGCCAAAGAGAACGGTTTTGAAGTTGTATGTATTTCGCTTGCAAACGACAATCTGAAACAGTTAAAAAAATACTGTTCAAGGGTATATTCCTGCCATCCCGGGGAAATAAACAGGATTGAAAAAATCCTGAAAAGTGAAGAAATTAAGCAGGCAACGTTCTTGGGAAAAGTTCACAAGCGCGTTTTGCTGCAGCTTTATAAATTCGATTCAAGAGCGATAGAACTTTTAAAAACGGTAAAACGTCTTAATGATGACGAAGTCATGCTTTTAATCGTAAGAGAATTTGAAAAAGCAGGTATAACAGTTCTTGACCAGACAATTTTTATCAAAAACCTGATGATACCGTCCGGTGTTCTCGGAAAACATAAACCCACCGCAGAACAGCTTGAGGATGTAAATTACGGTTTCTGGCTGGCAAAAGAAATGGGCGGTGTTGATGTAGGCCAATCAGTGGTTATAAAAGATAAAATGATTATGGCGGTCGAAGCTATTGAGGGTACTGATGCCTGCATAAAACGCGGTGCAAAATTCGCAAAACACGACGCAGCAGTTATAAAAGTTTCAAAACCGCATCAGGATAAAAGGTTTGATATTCCGGCAGTGGGCTTGAGAACTTTAAAAACAATGAAACGCTATAAAGCAAATCTGCTTGCGGTTGAAGCAAATGAAACAATTATTGTGGATCAGGAAAAAGTTATAAAATTTGCGGATGAAAACAATATTGTAATTATGGCAGTATAATTATGAAAAAACTTTTTGTAATAACAGGTGAATATTCAGGCGACATACACGCATCCCATGTTGTAAGTGAATTGAAGAAACTCTGCCCTGATATTGTGGTAGAAGGCATAGGCGGGGAGAATTTAAAAAAGGCCGGTGTAAAACTTTTTTCGGATCACAAAAAAATGTCGGCCGTCGGAATTTCTTTAAAAATAATATATGAGCATTTGACGCTCGGAAAACGCGTTGTCGATTATTTAAAAAATGAATTTAAGCCTGATCTTGTGTTGTGCATTGATTACGGAGTTTTTAACCTTAATGTTGCAAGGTTTTTAAAACATGCCGGAATAAAAGTATTTTATTACATTCCGCCGCAGGTGTGGGCGAGCCGCAAATGGCGTATTCACACAATCAAAAAGTACATAGATAAAGTTTTGTGCATATTCCCGTTTGAAAAACCGATGTACGAAAGTTACGGGATAAAAACACATTACTGCGGGCATCCGTTAGTTTCACAGCTTCCGGAAAAAGTTGACCGGAGTGAATTTTTTAAACGTCACGGACTGGATGTTGATAAAAAACTCGTTTCAATTTTCCCCGGTTCACGTGTATTTGAATTGAAACAGCTTATGAATGTTTTCATTCGTTCCGCAAAAAGGCTGAAGAAAAAACATCCGGATTTGCAGTTTTGTATATCACATGCTCCGAACCTTTCGGATGATGTTTATAATAAATATTTGAAAAATACCGATTTTAAAGTTATAAAGGGCGAAAACCATGCACTGTTGAGTTCGTCGGATGCGTTAATTCTTGCCTCCGGAACAGTGGCGCTTGAGGCTTGTTTGTATCAGGTTCCTATGATTATAGCATATCGCGGGCCGTGGCTTTTCTATCTGATTTATCTTATGGTAAGGTGTATCAAAAAAGTTTCGCTGCCGAATATAATTGCGGACAGAATGATTGTTCCGGAAATTATTCAGGGAGATGTTTCGGCACATAATATTGCCCGCCATATAGAAAAGATTTTGTATAACAAATCGTACCGAGATGATTACGTAAGACAGCTCGGGGAAGTTAAAGATTTGCTCTCTGACAAAATATCTTCAAAAGAAGCGGCAAGAGAAATCTTTGAAGAAATTTGTAATAAATCTTAATTAATTATTTTAAACATGCAATATTATCAGTTTTTTAGCCTTATTATATATAGGTAAGTGTTAATATGATTGATAGTGTTCAAAATATAAAAGCTCAGGGACAGAATCCTTTTGCCGATTATAAAACCAAAGGGAACTATTACCTTACGCTGGAAACGGCGCAGGATATTTTTGAAACGCAGGAAAAAAACAAAGAGAAAAAACATAAAAGAGTGGGGCTTATAATAGCATCAAGCGCAATAGCTGCGGCACTCGGGATTTTTGCATTAACAAAAGGCTTACCTAAAAACACTTACCGCTGGCTGCAAAACCTGAGCCAAAGATTGGAAGAAAATGTCAACAGACGTAAACTTAACGGTGAAAGCGGGCCTGTGACATCTTTTTACAATTATTCGCTGAAAAAAGTTTTGTCATTTGCCGACAAAGCAAAGAGCATAAACAATTTCAGTTCTTTCAAGGATTTATTTCTGGCGCGGGTCATGGCAAAAAACAAGTATTCCAAATCTCTGTGGCAGAAAATAACCGATTTGTTTGAAAATCTTGCGCGTAATTCGGTTAATAAAGCCTATAAATCATCAGACAAACAATTCGGCAAATTGTTTGAAAATTATGCGCAGATAAACCAAAAAATTCTGAAAGAATATCCTGATAAACCCGTAACAATAAACAATGTTACAAAAACGGTTTCGCAGTGGATTGAAGAGATTACCGCAAGAAAGGCAAAAATTACCGAAGGCTACAAAACAGGTTTTGGCAAAACAGCGCGCAACAACCGTTATGAAGCGATGAAAGAAGCTGTTACAGGGCTGCAGGATAAAGTTTGGAATACAGCATTCGGCAAGGCTCAGGATATAAAAAATCCCAAACTGTATACAACATTTATTGCGGAAGATTTTCTTGCGGCAGACAAACTCAAAATAGCGAAAAACGTAAATCTTTTGCGTCATTCAATTACCCATGACATTTTAGACAGTTACAGAGCGTCTAAACAGGCTCTTGATAACATTTCGACCTTTATAGATCCCCGCGACAAGGCTTCGAATGAACTTTTGAAACAGCTCAGAGCGCATCTTGTAACCTATAAAAAACTTTCCGGACCGTCAGAAAAAGTTTTGCGCGAAAAGGTTAACAGTGAAATTGTCGAAACCTTAAAGTCGCTTTCAGCCCGCCTGCAAGCATCATCTGACCTGTTTAAGTACGATAAAGCCACCGTCAAGCAGGCTGCCGAATACATAAGCGAATTTGAAAACATACTCGGCAAAAGCTCCAAGGGCGAATTTCAGGAAATTTTAACCGTATATAAAGCTCTTTTGCCAAAAGAAGAATATGTAAAACTCCGCAGCAATACAAATTCCGCAATAAAAACTTTTGATAAAGCAATCAATAAAGAAAACGATTTATTCTTTGATAAATTGCGTGATCTTTCGCTGGGTTCCGGCCCGACGGATGTTTTGTCGGTAATCGGTGCGGTCGGAGGTGTCGGATTAGGTCTGACAAAGGCGGATGATAAGGATGAAAGAATTTCCGCCACATTAAAATACGGTATACCGGTAGTCGGTGCTGTTGCAACTTCACTTGCGATGACAGTATGTCTTGTTGCGGGCTTTAAGTCGATGGCAATAGGTACTATCTCCGGTATGCTTATGAGCGATATCGGCACAAGGCTTGACAAATTAAGAGTCAAAACCAATAAACAAAAAGAAGATATCAAAAACGCGGAAGCCGTCAAAGCTGAAATTAATGCAAAAACAGCATAATACTTTTTTTATGTTATTATAGTAGTATGAATAAGACGGCATCAATCCGTGAAAAACTTGAACAGCGCGAGATAGACAATTTAAGCGAATATGCGACCAAGAGCAGATACTCGGCAGGCAGAAAAAAGCCGATAGAAGAATGTGCCCTTCGCACCTGTTTTCAGCGTGACAGGGACAGAATTCTGCATTCAAAAGCATTCAGAAGATTAAAACACAAAACGCAGGTGTTTTTATCTCCGTTTGACGACCATTTCAGAACCCGTCTGACACATACGCTTGAGGTTTCTCAAATCGGCAGAACCATTGCTCGTGCACTGGATTTAAACGAAGATTTGGTTGAAGCAATTGCGCTCGGGCATGATCTGGGACATACTCCGTTCGGACATTGCGGTGAAGGTGTACTGGATGAACTTGTAAAAGGCGGATTTCACCATAATATTCAAAGCGTGCGCGTTGTTGAAGTTCTTGAAAATCTTAACCTTTGCCGCGAAACAATAGACGGGATTTTAACGCATACCTGGGGTTATACCCCAAAAACTCCCGAAGCTCAGGTTGTTCAGCTTGCGGATAAAGTCGCGTATATAAATCACGACATTGAAGATTCAATTCGTGCCGGCATAATTTCGGAAAGCGATTTGCCCAAAGACTGCATTGATTATTTTTCATCAATTCAGTCAAAGCGTCTGAATAAAATGATTTCCGAAATAATCAAAAATTCTATTAATAAACCGGTAGTTTCAATGAGCGAAGAGGGCTGGTATTATACGACAAAGCTGCGCGAATGGATGTTTGAAAATGTCTATATTGATTCGCCGGCCAAACTGGAAGAAAACAAGGCGCGCAAAGTTATAAGAGAACTTTTCTTCCTGTATTCGGAAATGCTTAAGCCGGTGTGCGAACCGGAAAAGATTGAAAGAGTGGTTACTGATTATATTTCAGGCATGACCGACAGATTTGCGGTAGAAAGATTCAAAGACCATTTTGTGCCGACCGGTTTGAAACTTTCACCAAAAGAAGATTACCTGTTCAAACTTGCTAAAATAATTGACTAGGAGAAGTTATATGTTTAATAAAAAGAAAAAATCAGCATTTACGATAAGCGAGCTTGTGGCAGCGCTTGTGATAATTGCGGTTATTGTGGTTGTAACCCTGCCGGTTACCGTAAAAAAGTTTAAAAAAGTCGATTACGCATCACATTATATGGGGTATAAATTGATGCAGGAGCTGTCGGCAAATGTAATTCCAAAATTGTTTAAACAGGGGCAGGATGAAGATAAAGAATGTGTATTGGAATTAGAAGACGGAACATGTTTCACGTCATCACCTATGATTGCAGAACCGCTCACACCTGCCGAATGCGGAGAAAAAAAAGGAGAGCTTGGAATAGACAGTTGTTGTAATGACTCGGGTTGCATTCAGTATGGTGATTATTGGGCAGGTGCAGTAAGTGCTTGCGGCGGGCTGCATAATATGCCTTCTTCAGCACAGTTGGAAGCATTGCAAACTAAAATAAATAATGAATTAGCGGCTGATCCTTTTGTCAGTGATATTCTGCAGAAAGTTGCCGCAGGTATGCAGATATCTAACGAAGATTTAATAAAACTTATGCAATTACAGTTGCAAAAATATGGCGAATACAATTTTTTAACGTCAGGTAATTTTATAGCGGTTTGGAGTAATACTTATGATAGTATAACTGCAGGTTGTGTGTCATTTTGGGAAGATTTTGGCGATACAGGTGTTGTCTGTCCCACTGCCGGGCGAAACGGCTCAGGCTGGCAGACGATTTGTGTAAAGGGTAATCAGGAAAAAGATTACACAAAACTTTTGTGTCAGAGTATGGAGCAGACATTCAATAATCAGAAAAGTGATTGCAGCGTGCCTGTGACGAGCGTGGAAACTGCTGCTGCGGGTGAAAATTTCAAAAATCTGACACCGCACATTGAACTTGCCAACGGTTTGAAATTTTATATAGGTTCGGATTATGAGGATATAGAAATTCTCTCTGACGCGGAAGAAGAAAATGACCGTTCGGGATTTCTGGTTTATATTGATTTAGACGGCAATTCAGGCAAAGCAAAATTAAATGAGGATGTTGTTGCATACTATCTTTTAAGATCAGGCAAAATTCTTCCGGCAGCTCAGGTACCGAAAACAAACGAAGTTTTGAAAACTAACGTGCTTTATGATGTTTATTCGGGCAATAAGCGTGATATAAAAATGCTTTTGACCGATTCCGACTACAAAACGGCAGTCTGTACCACGGGATATATCAAATCCGTAAAATACTGCGGCACAACCGTTCAGGACGAAATTTGCAAAAATGCGGTGAATGATTGCAGAATAATTGTTAAAGAACCGGTAAAATTATTTTAAGATATTTGCCCGCGGGTTTTAATGCGGTATAATTTGTATATGGAAAGAGCAAATTTATTAGGATTCGGTATAGATAAATACACTTTGGATGAGGCTGCGGAGGCTGCTGAAAAATCTTGCGGTCAGGTGGTTACCATTAATCCCGAGATGATTGACTATGCCTTGAAAAATCCCGAATTTGCAGACCTAATCAATCAGGCGGAAT
This sequence comes from Candidatus Gastranaerophilales bacterium, assembly GCA_944323995.1. Lineage (GTDB taxonomy): Bacteria > Cyanobacteriota > Vampirovibrionia > Gastranaerophilales > Gastranaerophilaceae > SIG32. The sequence goes on from CALUUN010000006.1 coordinate 85,135, forward strand.
TTGTTATTCCTGACGGCATAGGCGTACAGCTCGGATTAAGAATTAAAGGTTACAAAATCCGCAGAATTCCGGGGATTGAGTTTGCAAAACGCATGCTTATTGAAACAAAAGGGCTTCCGGCTGCATTTGTCGGGGCAAAGCCCGATGTGGCACAGAAAGCTGTTAATAATTTGTTAAAAGAAATTCCCGAATTGAACGCTGTTTATATTCATGACGGGTATTTCAGCGATACGGATTTGATATTGAAAGAAATTTCATCCGCAAATCCGCGGATTGTTCTTGCGGCTCTGGGATCTCCGAAACAGGAAGAATTTATTTTCATGTTAAAAAAACTTTTGCCTGAGGCTTTGCTGATAGGCGTCGGCGGAAGTTTTGACGTATGGGCGGGTGAAGTTGAACGCGCACCGGAAATTTATCAAAAACTCGGGCTTGAGTGGCTGTATAGAACAGTTAAAGAGCCTGCGCGGTTTAAACGTATTTTTCCGGCGCTGCCTTTGTTTGTTTTAAGAGTTTTAAGGAGTTAAATTATGTTATCTGATACTGAAATTAAAGAATTGCAAAAACTTGCAAAAGAAAACAGAATAAATGTTTTAAAGATGGTTTATAACGCTCAATCAGGGCATATAGGCGGCTCGCTTTCTTCCGCCGATATTTTGACCGTGCTTTTCAATAAATGTATGAAAGTTTCCTCTGATAAAAGCTGTGAAACCCGCGACAGATTTGTGTTATCAAAAGGGCATATATCGCCCGTGTATTATTCGATTCTGGCACAGACCGGAATTCTGCCTGCTGATGAATTAATGACATTCCGCAAATTCGGCTCAAGACTTCAGGGGCATCCTTCACTTGTATGTCCGGGGGTCGAAGTTGCAACGGGTTCTCTCGGGCAGGGAGTTTCTATTGCATGCGGAATAGCAATGAGTTTGAAATTGGATAAAAATCCGGCACATGTATTTGTTCTGACAGGGGACGGTGAATTGCAGGAGGGCAGTGTATGGGAAGCATTTATGCAGGCTCCGCAAAGAAAACTCAATAATTTAACCGTCATTATTGACAGAAACCGCCTTCAGATTGACGGCTGCACTGAAAATATCAAATCGCTTGATCCGCTTGATGAAAAATTAAAAGCGTTTAACTGGGATGTTAAAGTTATTGACGGGCATAATATTCAAGAAATTTATGACGCTTTGGAATATGCAAAATCAAATAACAAACCGACGGCAATTATTGCAAACACAATAAAAGGCAAAGGTGTAAGTTTTATGGAAAATAACGCGGGCTGGCACGGCAAAGCTCCGAATAAAGACGAATTTGAAAAAGCAATTGCGGAATTGAGAGGTTAAGATGATTCACGATAAAATAGAAAATATTGATTTGTATTCGGAAATTCCGGTAGATGCCGCCGCTTATATAAAAAATCTTTCAAATGATATTTCCTGCGGAAAATATTACGTTAATCAGGATATATTCGTTAATATTGATGAATATTTGCCCAGAAGATTTGAAAATTGTAAATTTGAAGCTCATAAAAAATATATTGATATTCAAATAGTCCTGCAAGGCTGTGAATATCTGGATTACACATTATCAGAAAGTCTAGAGGTTGATATCCCGTATGATACTGAAAAAGATATAGCATTTTTTACAGAGCCTGATTTGCACGTAAACAGGGTGGTGCTCGAGCCGGGGAATTTTGTTCTTTTATATCCGCATGAAGCTCACAAACCGCAAATCAGGGCTTTTGACGGCCCGCAGGAGGTTAAAAAAGCCGTTGTTAAAATTCCTGTCAGTGTTACAAAAAATTAATTTTTCTTGACTTAGAGCCGGCTCAAAGTAGTATGCTTATTTTATAAGGCGGTGAAAACATGAAAATTTCAGAAGTAAGCAAAAAATATGATATTTCGGCAGAAACTCTCAGATATTACGAAAAAGTCGGGCTTCTTCCTGCCGTTCAAAAAAATTCCGGCGGAATCCGTGATTATTCCGAAACCGACTGCGGCTGGATTGAGTTTATAAAATGCATGCGTTCTGCAGGGTTGCCCATTGAAGTCCTGAAAAAATATATCGAACTTTTTAATATGGGCGATTATACGGTAGAAGAACGCAGACAGATTTTGATTAATGAAAGAAAAAAATTAATCGAAAAACGCGACGCAATTCAAAATACCATTGACCGGCTGGATTATAAAATAGAAATTTATTACAAAAATATGTGCGAAAAACAAAAGGAACTTTTAAAATAACTACTCTTCACTAAACCAGTCAATTAGAGGTTTTTTGTCGCCGAATTTGAATTTGAAACCTTTTTCAAAATCCGGATCGGTTAAAAATTTGTAGCTGAGGTTAAAACTCGCCGGTTCCTCTTTAAACCCGCGTTTGTCAACTTTTTCCTGCGATATCTTGCGGGTTTCGGGATCAATTACATTTGAATAGTTCATCCCCTGATAACAGCAGAACGGAACCTTAACTTTGCCGTCTGCGCCGTTGTACATCAGCCCGAAAGTTCTGCAAATAATCCCGCGGAAATTGTACACGGAACATACCTCATCTATTAAAAAAGGACAATCGTACATAAAATTTTCGCCCTTAAAATTCTTTTTTTCTTCATTAACCTTTCTTATGTTTTCGAGTATTTTTTTCTTTGTTTCCTCGGACAGCTGTGCAAATCCGTACATCAAAAATTTAACTTCAATCTCCGAAAACGGAAACTCGGCGTTTTTGCAGCACTTGCTGCAGCCTTTATGACAGAATATAAAAGGTTTTTGACTCGCGAAAAATTTTACCAGCTTTGATTCCAAAAATTTTAAATACAGAAGATAATTTTCCAGCATACTCAAATATTACCAGATAAAAACATTTCTGGCAATATAAAATCAAATAAAACCACATTCGACTCCGGCCAATAAAAAAACTCCCCTGAGGGAGTTTAAAAAATGCGATGGCCACTCTGCCGAACAAAACGATTGAGTATCGTTTTGTGAGAGGTAAGAACCTTGGTTCGACTCCGGCCAATAAAAAAACTCCCCTGAGGGAGTTTAAAAAATGCCGATGGCCGGAGTCGAACCGGCACGTGGGGTGAACCACACCAGATTTTGAGTCTGGCACGTCTACCAATTTCATCACATCGGCCTGTCAATAAATTTATAATAGCAAAAACATTTTCAAATATCAAATAAAATTTTTACTTTTTTAAAAATATCCTTAATATATTACCGGAGTTCCAATTTAATTTTTGTTTAAAGAAATTAAATTAAAAAAGAGGCTTTATGAAAAAACTGGTTATATTATTAGGATTTACAATAATATTTTCTGCACCCTCTTTTGCGGCAACCGTGTCGGGCGGAGTTTCAAAAGTGGATTTGCATAACACAAACATGGTTGTTGATGCGTCAACAAAAGCACCCGTGGGCAATGCAAAAGTGTCTTTGCCTAAGTACAATTACAGCACATATACAGACAATAACGGTATGTTTAATGTGGGAAAAATTAAGGGCACCACCATAATGTCAGTTGAAAAAGACGGCTACAGACCTTTTTCGCTTACTATTAACGACAAAATGGCCGCACGGCCGCTTGTTCTCGGCATACAAAAAAGCGATGTGTCAGATGTTGTGATTGAATCGGATATGTTTCACCTCGGCGATGACAATTTTTCAGAAGATTCATCCGGTGCCGGTTCTTTCAGATTACGTTCAAGCGGGCCGTTCTTCAGCAAAACTTTTACTTTGAACAGAGATGTCCTCGCATCTAAAAATTATCTCGTAATCGGTTCTATAATCGGTATTGACACCTTGATGGCGCGTTCTATGGGGCAAAACAGAATTGTGAATTCTTACGCAAGCCCGCCGGAAATTTATTTTAACGGTTCAAAAATCGCAGAAATTCAATTAAACGGTGATAACCAGAAAATCAAAATCCCGAACAATCTGATAAGACCCGATCAATTGAATGAAGTTACCATAAAAGCAGGCCGAAATCTAATGCAGACAGCTTATGTGGATTATGATGACATTGAAATCGCAAATCTGTCTATAGTTTCAGAATAAAAAAAAACGACCGAAAACGGCCGCCGGAAAAAAAGGGAAAAAGGGGAAATTTTAAGTAAGCCGAAAAAATATCGG
>CALUUN010000007.1 GCA_944323995.1 Candidatus Gastranaerophilales bacterium
ATTCAATCATTCAGCGCCGCCGGGGCGTACAGACCACAAAACGGAACGTAGAATTCAAACGATAAGTTCTTTAATAAGCGGTATTTGTGACATTCCACAAGTGCCGCTTTTTTAACAGCTGAATTTCCTCTCCCCTTGTGGGAGAGGCAGAATTTCAACACGAGGAACGAGTGTTAGAAATTCAGGTGAGGGGTAATTTGAGAACTTCATGCATATTTAGACCCCTCACCCGCAGTTGTGTGAACGCAGTGAACTACAAATGCGGCCTCTCACCTTCGCTTTGTTACGGAAGCAGGCTCACACAACTCGTTCCTCGTTGGTTCGCTTTGCTCCTCAAGGGACGAGGCTGGTTTGCGGTAAAACTTGTCATGCTGAACTTGTTTCAGCATCTTGCAACAGTTATAGAATTGTAGGTCGGATTTACTAATCCGACAACCCTTCACCGGAGTTTTAAACCTATGAAAAATTGCTATATCACCCTTGAAGCCCCCCACCCCAGCCCTCCCCCTCACGGGTGGGAGGGAGTTTCAGGCATATCATTACAACGACAATGCGATTACTACGTCGAATGCTGTACATTCTCCTCGTAATGATAAGACTGTGTTGTCGTGCCTCAGGCACCCCGTAATGACATATTATTGAGCGCAGCGACATTAAAGAACTTTAAGACTTAATGACTTTAATTTTGTCCGGCAAGCATGCCCAACCGGAATTTGCAGTGCATTGATAAATACAATAGGATGTAATTGTTCCCAAATTAAGATTTAGCGGTCAAGTTTTTAAGATATTCGACTGCTCCGGTAATCTGTTTGAAATTATCTCTTTCATCCGCAGCGTCAGCGCGGAATACTTTATCCCTGACGCGGGTTATTATGGCTTCAACATCAAAATCTTGCACCCTGCCGGCAGAGTCTTTCGCACGTGTAGTAAATAAAGCTGTATCTACAGTAATAATCTCGGGAATGTCTTTGTGCTGCTTTATGAGTTTGTCAAGACATTCGTTTTCATAATGTGTAAGCGCGCTTCTGAATATGCTCGCATTATTTGTCAGTTTGATTTGACCAAAAGACGGTTTACTGTAATTGTGATTTCCATTGTTGATCGGTGATACAAACATGTTATTTCCCTTAAAATAATTGTCCTTAAGGTTACTATTCCGGAACCCTTAGATAAGAATATCATACCTGATAAAACCGCCGAGTCAATAGCAGGCATGAGTGTTTACGCCGAACTTGTCCGTATTATGAAAGAGTCAACAACGGAATACTACAACATGCGGCTGGCGTTAGGGCTGGAGTGTGCGTAAATTTAACTGCATTTTTGTGTTAATATCATTACATAATAAAGGAGTTTATTCCGTGGAAAACTTGAATAAAGGTGAAATTATAATCTATAAAAGCGATGATGGTTCAGTATCACTTGATGTCAAACTGGAGCAGGATACAATCTGGTTGACACAAGATATGATAGTCAAATTGTTTGACTCCAGCAAAGCTAATATATCAGAACATATTTCTCATATATTTCAAGATGAAGAGTTGGACAAAACTTCAACTGTTCGGAAATTCCGAACAGTTAGAAAAGAAGGCAGCAGAAATGTTTCAAGAGAACTGGAATATTACAATCTCGACATAATTATTGCAGTAGGTTACAGAGTAAACTCTAAAAAAGCTACACAATTCAGAATTTGGGCAACAAATGTTTTGAAAGAGTATCTGACTAAAGGCTATGCTGTTAATGAAAAACTTTTGCAGTCACAAAAAAGCAAAATAGAAGTACTTAAAACGAGCGTCAGTTTGCTTTCAAGAAGTTTGAATAATCAAATTGATACTGTTGATAAAGCTCAAGACGTTGCAAATTTGCTTGAAAATTTTGCTGAAGGATTGGACTTACTCGACAACTTTGACCATAAAACTCTGGACACAAAAGGGCTAACAAAAAAAGAAGCTGTACGAATCCATACAGAAGAATTTTTGCAAGTTATAGACAATATGAAATCCGAGTTTGCCTCAGATGTTTTCGCAAACCCCAAAGACAATTCTTTTGAAAGCTCTGTTAATCAAATATATCAAACCTTTGACAGAAAAGAACTTTATCCGACACTGGAAGAAAAAGCCGCAATGCTTTTGTATCTGATAACTAAAAACCATTCATTTTCTGACGGCAACAAAAGAATTGCTGCAAGCTGCTTTTTATATTTTCTTGATAAAAATAATATGTTATACAAAAACGATAAACCGACTATTGATAACGGTACACTGTTTGCATTGACCTTGCTGATAGCGGAAAGCAACCCTAATGAAATGGAAACAATGAAGCAGATTGTTGTAAGTGTTTTAAACAGAGAAATAAAATAAAAAGCGAGGTTTAAAACCTCGCTTTTTATGGTGGTTACTATATTGGAACCAATGATACCTGATAAAAACACCTGTTCGTCAGCAGGTATGAGTGTTTACGCCGAACTTGTCCGTATTATGAAAGAGTCAACAACAGAATACTACAACATGAAAGTTGCTCTGGGGCTGGAGTACAAATAATTTGTTTTATGCAAACTTAACTTCAATATCAGCACCAAGACCTCTTAAGATTTTTATTGTTGTGTCAAAGCTGGGCTGTACTTTGCCTTTTAGAATATTACATAAATTTGAACGGTTAAGGTCAATCTCTTGCGCAAATTTGCTTACAGAACCTCTTGCTTTTATTACGCGTTCAAGAGATTTAAAAAACAGCGTGTAGTCACCATCTTGTGCATATTCTTGTATGCTTAGTCTTAAGTAGTCCTTTTGACACTCTGTATCTTTAAGAACTTCCTGCATGTGCTGTTCATGAGTTATACCTCTTTTTAAAACATCGGATTTAATTTTCATATCAATTATTCCTTTATTTCATTAATAATAGTTTTTGCTTTTGCAATATCTTTACTCTGCGATGATTTATCACCTGCACATAGAATCAAAATGATTACGTCCTGTGCTTCAGTAAAGTATATTCTGTAACCTGAACCTATTTTGAAACGAAGTTCAAAAAGGTCATTAGATATTTTCTTATAATCACCGTAATTGCCTTCTTCAAGTCTGTCAATTCTGCGGTCAACCTGCTGTCTTACAGATTTGTCCAGTTTTTTGTACCAGTCTTTATAAGGGCATTTCCCGTCTATGGTTGTGTAATAGATGACTTGTTTCATAATTCTTCTTAATTATATTGTATGCTATAACATACAATATGTCAATACTATCATACTTTATAAATACTTATTGTGTTTATAAATTTTAATTAATGCAGACGGGTGAAATTATTGATGTAATGGCATAAACTGTTTTTTTTAAAGTTAGTTAGACTTTAAGTCTAACCAAATGTTTATAATAAAAAAGAGCCCCCAAGGACTCTTTTTTATGGTGTCGTAGGCGGGACTTGTCTTGGATTTGCTCCACGCTCACAGAATTTCGCCTGAAAGCCTTGCGGCTTAGTCGGCTCAATCTGTTCGCTATCCGGACTAACTCTCTTCGTTCGTGTCGTCCGTCCGCAAATCCGCTGAACCCTAGAAATGCTTCGCATTGGGGTTCTGCATCCTCTTGACGACAATAAAAAAGAGCCCTAAAAGGACTCTTTTTTAATTGTCGTAGGCGGGACTTGAACCCGCACGGGTTGCCCCACACGCCCCTCAAACGTGCACGTATACCGATTCCGTCACTACGACATGGTTTTAAACATTCTATTCAATTTTCAAATTTTTTGTCTGTCTTCGTGACGGAAGTATTCACATTCGTTCATACCCTCTCAAAAAACGATACTCAATCGTTTTTTTCGGCAGAGTGTCACTACGACATGGTTTTAAACATTCTATTCAATTTTCAAATTTTTTGTCTGTCTTCGTGACGGAAGTATTCACATTCGTTCATACCCTCTCAAAAAACGATACTCAATCGTTTTTTTCGGCAGAGTGTCACTACGACATGGTTTTAAACATTCTATTCAATTTTCAAATTTTTTGTCTGTCTTCGTGACGGAAGTATTCACATTCGTTCATACCCTCTCAAAAAACGATACTCAATCGTTTTTTTCGGCAGAGTGTCACTACGACATGGTTTTAAACATTCTATTCAATTTTCAAATTTTTTGTCTGTCTTCGTGACGGAAGTATTCACATTCGTTCATACCCTCTCAAAAAACGATACTTAATCGTTTTTTTCGGCAGAGTGTCACTACGACATGGTCTCTAATATTCTATTCAATTTTCAAATTAAAATGACTATGTACAGCCACATAGTCATTTTAATATAATAAATTTAAAATGTAAAGTCTATCTTCCGATTTCTATAGCTTTTAGTGCCATGGATTTTGTAATATTTACCAGCGCAAGGTTCGCCTCGTAAGCTCTTTGCGCCATTATTGCGTCTGCCATATCAACCATCGGGTTTACGTTTGAAGCTCTTATGTATCCGTTTTCGTCAGCGTCCGGATGGCCCGGTCTGTAAATTTTTTCGCCCATTGTCGGATCTTCAACTACGCCGCTGAAGGTTACTCCGCCCTGCAAATATGACAGCGTGCCAACCCCGAATACATCATTCTTCATTGTGTTCATCAAACCGTGAAATGAAATGTCTTCTGTTGCATTTAACACCGGAATTTTTCTTACGTAATTCGGTGTGTCTAAGTTCGCAACGTTTTTGGCATGGATGTCAAGCCTTAATCCGTGTGCTCTAAGTGCATTTGAGCCTATATTAAATGATTCAAGTATGCTCATTTTTACCTCTATTTACCTACGTTTATTACCGTTTTCATCTCGGTAATTATGTTGGACATTCTTCTTGTCGCCATGGAATACATCATGGAGTTTTCCTGCAGCGCGATTAATTCCTGCGCGGGATTTATCTCTTCGTACTGGCGTTCTTCTATAACTCCGGACGGGCCGAGTTTTTCGGATAATTTTGTTTCCAGCGGGCTGTTCATTGTCCCCAGATATGTTGCAAAATCAATGTCGCGTCTTACGTAACCCGGTGTGTCCACGTTTGCAATGTTTGAGCCGATTGCACGCTGTCTTTGTGAGATTAAATCCATCATCAGGGAAACTTTTCCCATGCTGTCTAAAGATGTGTACATAATTTATCAGCCTCCCTCATTAACCTTCTCTGATGTTTATTGCTTTGTTATACATGTCATCAACAACTTTAAGCATGCGCATGCTCGCAATCATTGATGCGTTCAGTCTTAACATTTCACTTGTGGAATTGTATATGTCCGTGTTGGAAATTTCTATGTTGTTCTGTTTAAAACAGTCATGGTCTTTTACCAGAACAGGTTCTCCCGAATCCTCGGTTGCTGCAAGTCTGTTCATGTCTGCAGATTCAAGTCCTTCCGGATTTGCAAATCTTACAAGCGGAATGTTTCCGAGATATTTTGCCTCGGATTCCCGTGAATCATAAGCCATGACATCCCCGTTGCCTTTGATTTCAAATTTGTAGCAGTTTGTCGGAATTTTTATGCCTTCGCCGACTATCCAGTCATCATTTGTTACAAGATAACCGTCTTTGCCCTGCTTAAAAGAACCGTCACGGGTATATTGTACAACACCCGTCGGCGAAACTACCGGAATAAATCCCTGTCCGGAAATCGCAACATCATAGGGATTTGAAGTTATTCTTATGGAACCTTGCTGGTAATCCGTTCTGATTGCACCTTTAAGATAACCGTCTTCGCCGAGCATTTGTTCAAATCTCACCGTCTTATAGGCGTTTGTGTTTAAGTTTGCAAGGTTGTTGCCCACGTAACCCAGTCTTTCCCACTGGGTGTATGTGTTGTTAATGCCTTTTCTGATCATGCCCTGAATTGTATACATAAGCTAATCCTCTCTATGTTGCCGAACCAAGCTGGCTTATTACCTTCTGTAAGTTCTGGTTTTGTATCATAAATAACTGTCTGTTTGCATCAAAATTTTTGATAACAGGCATCAGGTTGATAAATTCTTCCTGCATGGAAACGTTTGAAAATTCGTTATAACCCTGTTTGACTTTGGGCTCCATTACCAGCGCTCCGTTTGAATCAACAACCCCGAGGTATGCAACACCTTCAAGTTTATTTGTTTGAGGGTTGAAAACGCTTACCAGCCCGCGGTCATTGATTTTTATTTGTTTTAAATCATCGGGCACGATGTGTAATTTTATGGGAACACCGGTATTGGAAAGCACTCTGCTGTCATCAAGCGTCAGCAAATTGCCTTCTTTATCAAGTTTAAAACGGCCGTCACGGGTAAGTTTTATCCCCTCCGCACTTTCGGTTTGGAAATAACCCTTTGCCGCAAGCGAAATATCCAGCGGATTTTCAGATAATGCGATACGGCCGATTTTGTCATCTACGGTTGTCGAAAGTCCGTGCACACCAAGAAATTCCGTCATTGACGACACAATGGCATCTTTTCTTTGATAACCTACTTTGTCAAAGCCCGTAACATTTTCGTTAGTGATTGCTATGAGTTCGCTGTCTACATGCATGGCTCTGATTGAAGCGGTTATTCCGTTTTCTACAAATCTGATTCCACCGTTAATTTTCATACATTTATACCTCTGTTTACATTTTCGGATATTTTTTAGTATTTGCTTAAGAAATCCCCAAAAAATCATCCGTTTGTACGGGTTTTTAAATGTATTTAATGAAAAATTTTTTTAAGTCAAGTATATGCCGGCAAATAAATTTGTTTTAACCGGGAAAAATACAACATTCGGCATGTCAGTTGTTAATTAATTCGTACAAATCCGGAGCTTCCTGTACGCTTACGTTATTTTCGGGAATTTTTAAAACTCTCGCTTCGACTTTGCGGTTAGAATATACAATTGTTATTATATCCCCCTGTTTAAGTTGTTTGGCGGGTTTGGCCGGATTTCCGTTTACAAAGACCCTGCCCGTGTCGGAAACTTCGTTTGCTACTGTTCTGCGCTTTATTAATCTTGATACTTTTAAAAATTTATCTAATCTCATAGAATTATTATAGCATATTTATGGTATAATCAGTGTTATGAAAAAGGCGTTTTTAACTTTATTTTTTATTTTTCTGGTACAGACAGCCTCTATGGCGTTTGAAAGTTCAATAAGATTTGTTCAGGTCACAGATGTACATTTTGACGCCGAAAACCCGAACAAAGTAAAGATTCTTGAAGAAACCGTCAAGGATATAAATTCATTGAAGGATATTTCATTTGTAGTATTCACCGGAGATAATTTAAACAATCCGGAACGCGAGGATCTTGACGACTTTATAAAAATAATAAACAAGCTGGATGCGCCGTATTATCTTGTTCTGGGTAACCATGACGTGGCAAAAAGCAAAAAGCTCTCAAAAGAACAATATGCGGAAATAGTTCATGCCAATAACCTTTTATGGCTTCGTAAAAAATGGAACTATACATTCAAAAAAAAGGGGTATACATTTATAGTTGTAGACGGGGCAAAAGAGGTAATACCCGGGCCTGTAGGATACTACAGAGCAGATACGCTTGAGTGGCTTGACAAGCAGCTTAGCAAAAACCATAACCGGCCCGTGGTGATTTTTCAGCATTATCCTGTTGTTGATGCGCCTGAATTTAACGGTGCACGCTTGAAAACTCATAAAACCTATCAGCCCGAAAAATATTTTGAAGTCTTAAACAAACACAATAATGTTCTGGCTGTTATTTCGGGACACTTTCATATAAACAGCGAAACAATGCAAAACGGTGTTTATCACATAAGCACTCCGACATTGTTAAGAACACCTCCTGTGTATAAAATTATTGATATAGTTTCAAAAGACGGACTTTCACCTCTTGTGTATACTCAGCTTAAAGAGGTTGATTTGCAGGAGTAGTTGCATTTTTTTGCAAATAATATTATAATTGTAACAACACTATTTGAGGTATTAAAGAAAACACAATGGATGAGTCGGGAAATTTATTTTTTAATTTGTTTCTAATAGCATTCCTATTATTTTCAAACGGTTTTTTCGTGGCAGCCGAATTTGCCATGGTAAAGGTTAGGAAAACAAGAATAGAACAACTTGTAAAAGAGGGCAATTTCAATGCTAAAATTGCACTTGAAGCCATAAAGGATCTGGATAAATTTATTGCGGCGGTACAGCTCGGTGTAACAATATCAAGTATCGGATTAGGCTGGGTCGGAGAAGGAACCCTTGCAAGAATTATTGAACCGATATTTGCATTTTTACCGGGTGCAAGCCAGACTATCGCAACGCACACTGTTTCCGTTTCGCTTGCATTTGCGCTCATTACGTTTTTGCATGTTGTGCTCGGCGAACTTATACCAAAATCCATTGCGCTTGAATATACCGAAAAAACTGCCCTTGTAATTGCAAGGCCCATGCAGGCAATAACGTTTGTGTTTAATCCGTTTATCTGGCTTTTGAACGGATTCGGAAACTGGCTTTTGCAATTGATGAATATTCCGCATTCGCATAAGTCATCGCTTGTACATTCATCGGAAGAACTCGACATGCTCGTTGATGCAAGTTATAACGGCGGAGTTTTGAACGAAACCGAAAAAGATATGCTGCATAATGTATTCAAATTCTCTGATTTAACAGCCAAACAGGTTATGGTGCCGAGAACGGATATGATTTGCGTTCCGATTGATATGTCGCTGGAAGAATTAAATAAAGTCGCAACAGAAAATCAATATACAAGATATCCGGTTTATGAGGGGGATATTGATCATATAACCGGTTTAATCCATGTAAAAGATTTGTATAAACTTTCACTGGACGATACAACATGCCCTATTGAAAAAATACAACGCGAAATAATGCTTGTGCCGGAAACGATTACTATGGACAATCTGGTTCTGGAATTTAAGAAACGCAAAGGCCAGATGGCAATTGTTGTTGATGAATTCGGCGGAACATCCGGACTTATTACGCTGGAAGATGTTATTGAAGAAATTTTCGGGGATGTACAAGATGAATTTGACGAGGAAGAAGAGGAAGAACCCGATATTATAGAAATTGCGCCGAATACCTATATTGCAAATGCAATGATGAGAACGGATGAAATTGCCGAATTTTTCTCTATTGATGAAGAATTAATTGAAGATGAAGATGTAGATACAATAGGCGGTCTTGTGGTTAAACTTCTGGGCAGACTTGCGGAAGTTAACGACAAAGTTTCACACCACGGTTTGACATTTATTGTAAAAGAAATCGACGGCGCACGTATAACAAAATTAGAAATAATTAAACAGGAAGAAGCTCAGGTAACCGAACAGGTTCAAGAATAATTTCTACACCACTTTAATGAGATTTGGCATAATTCCTCTTTTTAAATGATGTAGCTGCCTCTATATTGTATAGAATAGAAATATATTGAACAATATTTGGGCGGATTAATGAGTCAGGATTTCGATTTTACATCGTATAATAATATAAAAAGGCTGTCGGAAGATGAGCTTGCCGAATTGTGGGGAAAATATCTCGCAGACAAGTCTGATAAAGCCTCCCGTGACCGGCTTATTGTGCAGTATATTTATTTAATCCGCTATGTAGTGGGCCGTGTTAAGGTTACTCTCCCCGCCACAATTTCGGTGGAGGATATAGCCGGCTACGGTGTGGAAGGTTTGATTAATGCGATTGAAAGATACTCACCGCAAAAAAATACAAGATTTGAAACTTATGCGCTTATCAGAATAAGAGGTGCAATTTTAGATAAAATCCGTTCGCAGGACTTTTTACCGCGCAGCGTAAGACAAAAAATTAAAATACTGAAAGAAGCTCAGGAATACTTGAAACAGGAACTCGGCAGAATGCCGACCACAAAAGAAATAGCGGAACAGGTGGATATGGAGCCTGAAAAAGTTAACCAGCTTTTGTCTGAAGACGTCACAATAACATCAATTTATGATAAAAAAGGAAGCGCCGAGGACAGCGTCGAAATTATAGACACAATACAGGATACACATAAACTTAACCCGCAGGAAAATGCGGAAGAAAAAAATATTAAACAGGAATTGGAGAGGGCTTTGCAAAGATTACCGGAAAGAGAACGCATCATAATGGTTCTTTACTATCAGGAAAACATGACACTTAAAGAAATAGGCGAAACAATAAATATGTCGGAATCAAGAGTTTGCCAGCTGCATGCTCAAGGTATTATGAAACTCAAGAACATATTGAGCGAAAGCCGTTCAAAACGCATGCGTCAGTCAATTGTAGCCTAGCGTGACGTTTCATAATCTATTATTACGAAATCTATACGGTTGTCCATCTCTTTTTTATCCCTGTCCATAAACGGTACAAAATCTCCGTATCCTATCGGGAAAAGCCTTTCGGGCGAAACTTTGCTGCACCGCATAAGATACATTGTAATATTGTTAGCCCTTGCAAGCGAAAGTTCCCAGTTGTTTTTATAACTTGAAATTTCCGGATTTGCGCTTTCCGTATGGCCTTCAATCACACAGGATTTGTCCGATTGATGAAGTACTCCGGCAATTTCATCCAGAACCTCAAGCCCGCCGCATCTTATTTTTTCATGTCCGGGTTTGAAAAATACATTTTCATCAATACTTATTATAAGTCCGCGCGGAACACGGGTGAAAACCATTTCCCCGCCGGGTTTTACCTTTTCTTTGAACAGTCTTTCAATTTCCGCCATGCCGGCCGCATTATAAGCAAGGTCAAATACTTCTTGTGCATTTGACGCACTGCTGATTAAAATTAATGCAACAATAACCTTGAAAAACTTCATCAAGGCTATTATTTAATACAAAATCGCTGATATAATCCCCTGACAAGGTTAAGGCTTTATAATTGAAACAACAAATCTGTCGTTAAAATATTTGTTTGCACATACTTTAATTTGTTCGGGCGTAACCGATTGTATCATTTTTTTTGCTTTTTCGTTAAAATCAAATCCGAGTCCGGTTATTGCATAATGTGCATAAGTTGCGGCCTGTTGGCTGTTATCCTCTTGCGAAAACGCCCATTTGCCGATAATATTGTTTTTGGCGTTGTTCAATTCTTCTTCGGATACAAGTTCGTTTTTGATTTTGTCTATTTCTTCTTTGAAACCTTTTAATGAAACCTCAATATTTTTAGGCTCGGTTGCAATGTAGATTGAAAAATTTGCACACAATCTTGCAACATCGTAAGAGCTTCTGACAACGTAAGCAAGACCTTTTTTATCGCGAAGTTCAAGAAAAAGTCTTGACGAAAGCCCTGACGCTCCCAGAATAATATTCATTAATGCAAGCACCGGATAATCTTCAGTATTTGCGGTATTAACAAGCCATCCTTGTATAATATGCGCCTGATTTGCATCGGGTTTAATTATTTCCAAGTTTTTACTTTCGGTTAAAACAGGCGGCTTGATTGCGGGAAGTTCGATTATTGAAGGACTCAAATCTCCGAATCGTTCATTGAGTTTTGCGCTGACTTCTTCAAAATCCAGATCTCCTACAAAAGCGATTACTTTTTTACTGTTTTCCATAAAAGTTTTGTAACCGCGTAAAACATGTTCGCGTTTTACATTCGGAAGATTTTCCAGAATCACCGTATTTGTATAGCCGTAGTGGTGGTTTGTGTATAAATTTTTATAAAAATTATCCACCACTCTGGCTCTGGGTGAATCTAATTGAGCCTGAATTTCGCCGATTAATTTGATTTTTTCTTTATCAAAATCCTCAAAAGTGGAATTTTTTATAATATCTTCAAAAATTTCCAGCGCTTTATCAAAGTCCTCGTTTAAGCAGACAAATTTAAGTTTTAAATAATCAAGTTTCAATTCGCTGGAAAACTCAATGGCATATCTGTCGAGTTCTTCGGCTAACTGTTCCGCGGATCTGTTTTTCGTTCCCTGCATAAAAAGCCGTGTCATAAGTGAATAATCACCCGGATTCGGTACGGGATCGTTCAGTGAAAAATTGAAACACAGAGCAACACGCGGTGTGTTTTTGTTGCGTTTGTATAAGACCTCTATATTGTTTTTTAAATTAAAAATTTTTTTATCCATTACTCTCTCCTACATTGTGATAGTAACATATATACAGAAAAAATACAAACTTATTGTAATTCTGCACATTTTTTCGTATAATCAGAATATGGAAATAATTAAAAAATTAAAACTGAGAGATTTTGAAATCGGCGGGGATAAACTAACAATTTTTGCAGGTCCCTGCGCGGCGGAAAGTATGGAAATACTTGATGAAACCGCAAAAGGATTAAAAGAAATTACAGACAAATTGGATATTAATTTTATCTTCAAATCATCTTTTGACAAGGCAAACAGGTCGTCAATAAATTCATACCGCGGCCCCGGTCTTGAAAAAGGTCTTGAAATGCTGCAAACAATAAAATCAAGATATGATATTGCGATAGTAACCGATATCCACACACCCGATCAGGCGGCACCGGTGAGCGAAGTTGCCGATGTGCTTCAAATACCTGCGTTTTTATGCAGACAGACGGATTTGCTTGTAGCAGCGGCAAAAACCGGAAAAATCGTCAACATAAAAAAAGGCCAGTTTCTTGCACCCGAACAAATGGGCCCGCTTGTCAAAAAGGTCGAAGATTCCGGAAATAACAATATTCTCTTGACTGACAGGGGAACATCTTTCGGCTATAACAATCTTGTTGTGGATTTCAGGGCAATTTCAATCATGCAGGAATTCGGTTATCCGGTTGTGTTTGACGCGACACACAGTGTGCAGCTTCCGGGTGCTAACGGAACAAGTTCGGGCGGCGACAGAAGATTTGTACCTCCGCTTGCAAAGGCTGCTATGGCTGCAGGAGCAAATGCACTGTTTTTTGAAGTCCATCCCGAACCTGATAAAGCGCTTTGCGACGGCCCGAATATGATTGCATTAAAAGATGCGGAAGAACTTTTTAAACATTGTAAAGATATTTTTGAGATAGTAAGAAAATGATAATAAACACTTTTACAGCAGGCCCTATTGATGCCAACAATTACCTTTTAACTGACAATGACGAGGCGGTTTTGATTGACTGTTCGGAAGTCAAGCCTGAAGTTTTGAGTGCGCTTGAAGGTAAAAAACTTAAATTTATTCTTCTGACCCACGGACATTTTGACCATGTTCTCGGTGTCAATGAAATGCGTGAAAAAACAGGTGCGAAAGTTCTTATTAATAAAGAAGATGTTGTCCGTATGAATGAATCCGCCGATATAATGCGGACATTCGGAGTTCAGGGAGTCGAAACCCCGAAAGCCGACGATTTTTTGAATGACGGCGATACTCTGAAATTCGGCAACACGGAAATTAAAGTAATTGCAACACCGGGGCACACGCAGGGCTGTGTCTGCTACCTTATTGACGGAAAACTGTTTTCGGGAGATACTTTATTTAAAGAAAGTGTCGGAAGATGCGATCTTCCCGGCGGAAATTTTCAAAAACTTTCTGACAGCGTTAAAAACAGACTTTTTACACTGGATGATAATACAATTGTATATCCGGGCCACGGGCCGGAAACAACAATCGGGCACGAAAAAAAATATAACGAGATAATTTAAGAGGGAAAAAATGAAAACTCAATTGGAAAATATTTACAAAAATGCGGCGGATGACCTTGAAAAGGCTTCGTCAATCAATGATATTGAAGAAATCAGAGCAAAATATTTGAGCCGCAAAGGTGAATTTAACGAAATCAAAAAAGGCCTGAAAGATTTGTCCGACGAGGATAAAAGAACAGTGGGCGCTCTTGCAAATGAAATTACCCGAAAACTCGAATCCGCTTTAAAAAATAAATATGATGAGTTTTATAAAAAAGAATTAAACGAAAAACTTGAAAAAGAACGACTTGATGTGACTTTGCCCGGAAAATTCACACCGCAGGGGCATATTCATCCTTTGACCTCAACAACAAATGAGATTGTGTCTATTTTCCAGAATTTAGGTTTTTCTGTGGTGCCTGATGAACACTCACCCGAAGTTGAAACCGAATACTACAACTTTGACATGCTGAATGTTCCGAAAGACCATCCGGCGCGTGACATGCAGGATACTTTTTATACAAAAGTTGCATCAAATGTTTTGCTGCGAAGCCAGACATCAGGTGCGCAAATACATGCCATGGAAGGCAAAAATCCGCCCATACGCGTAGTTTCACCGGGCAGAGTTTACAGAAATGAAAATATTAACGCACGCAAAAATAACTTTTTCCACCAGATAGAAGGCCTTTACGTGGATAAAGATATTACTTTCGGTGATTTAAAGGGTGTTTTAAACGAATTTATCAGACTGTATTTCGGATCAAGCCGTCCGACACGTTTCAGAAGCAGTTTCTTTCCGTTCACCGAGCCTTCTGCAGAAATAGATGTTCAATGCATAATGTGTGACGGCAAAGGCTGCAGAACCTGTTCGGGTACAGGCTGGCTTGAAATTCTTGGTGCAGGCATGGTTGATCCGAATGTATTGCGCGGGGTAGGAATTGATCCTGATGTTTATTCCGGATTTGCTTTCGGTATGGGGGTAGAAAGACTTGCCATGCTAAAATACGCAATCGACGACATCAGATTGTTCTTCAACAATGACGTCAGATTCCTTGAACAGTTTTAGTTTTGCTCCGGAAGCGAAATTTCCTGTCAGTTTTATTTAACGACCTTATTCAGACCGTGGGGTTTATCGACATTTCTGTGAAGTTTTAGTGCGATTTCAAGCGCCAGAAGCTGCACTATTACGGCATCACAGAAATATTTTACCATTTTGCTTTCGCAGTCTATATTTATATTAAATGTTGATTTTATTTTTACGTTTTTATTCCCGATAATACAAATCGGCGGGTTGTAATCTTCTTTTATTTTGTTGAGGTTTTTGGTGGCTGTATATGTCAAATCATCAACAAGTATGTATATCAGAACCGATTTGTTATTCAAAACAGCAACATGGCCGTGCATAAATTCGCCCAGAATGCTTGAGGTTACGTTCAGATATGAAGTTTCTTTTATTTTTAGAGCCGCCTCTTTGGCAAGTGCATAGGATACCCCGTCCGCGCATACGATTACATTTTTGTATTTTGAAACAAACCGTGCAAGCATTTTAATTTTCGGCCGAAGATTGTAAGTTTCTTCTATGTAATGCGGAACTGAAATAAGTTCGTTAATATAGCTGTCAGTTTCAATGCCTTTGAGTTTTGCAAATTTTATTGCAAGAAAGGTCACGCACATCATTTGTGAAGTTAATGATTTTGTTGCGGCAATACTTCTTTCAACACCGGCATGGCAGCAAACTTTATAATCCGACGCGTTCCAGATGGTTGAATCTTCTTTGTTCGTTATGCAAAGAGTTCTTACACCTGATTCTTTTGCTTTTATCAGGGCTTTATTGGTATCAGATGTTTCGCCGGACTGAGTAATAAAAATATAGAGCATATTTTCGGAATGCGGTATAACCGCTTTCAACAGAAATTCACTGGAATAAATCGCACGTGCTTCAATACTTGCAATTTTGCCGAAAATATCGGCACCGTATCTTGCGCAGTGGTAAGAGGAGCCGCTTGCGACAAAAACTACCTGTTCAATACCTGACGGAACCTCTATCGAGATATCTTCTTTTTCCGTAATATACGTATTAATCAAGTGTTCAAGGATTTCCGACTGCTCGAAAATTTCCCGTTCCATGCTGCTCTGTCGTTTTTTAAAAAACATATTGCCCGCCTGTTAACAAATTTATCCTAAAATTTCTTTTAACAAATCGTTTACGGTTTTGGGGTTAGCTCTGCCTTTGGTTTCTTTCATAACCTGTCCGACAAAGAACCCTAAAAGCTGTGTCTTGCCGCCTTTGTAAGCTGCAACCTGATTCGGGTTTGAATCAACAACTTTTTGAACAATTTCTTTTATGGCGCCTTCATCCGAAATTTGGCTCAAGCCTCTTTCTTCAACTATTTGTGAAGCCTTTTTGCCGTCTTTCATCATATCAAGTATAATTTGTTTCCCGATATTATTTGAAATAGTACCTTTTTCAATAAGCGAGATTAATTCAGCCAGATTTTCAGGCGTTAATTTTGTGTCTGAAATTTCGATTTTTTCTTCTTTCAGATAAGCCGCAATTTCACCCATAATGAAGTTAACTGCAATTTTTGGAGTTGCACCGAGTTTAAGAACTTCATCAAAGAATAAAGCAAGACCCATCTGCTCAACAATTACGTTCGCATCGTATTCGCTTAAGCCCAAATCCATATAGCGTTTACGTTTTGCGGACGGAAGTTCGGGCATTTTGGATCTGATTTCTTCAACCCATTCTCTTGAAATTTCAAGCGGCATCAGATCCGGTTCAGGGAAATATCTGTAATCGTGAGCATCTTCTTTGCCGCGCATAGAACGGGTTTCACGGGAATTGTCATCCCAGAGTCTGGTTTCTTGAACGACTTTTCCGCCGTCTTCAACAATTTCTATTTGTCTGTCGATTTCATATTCAATAGCTCTTTGAAGTGCTGAAAAACTGTTTACGTTTTTGATTTCCGCACGCGTACCGAACTCTTTTGAGCCTTTCGGCATAATTGAAATATTGGCATCGCATCTCATGGAACCTTCTTCAAGGTTTCCGTCGCAAACGCCTATATATCTTACTATGCTTCTTAATTCTTCCATATAAGCTCTTGCCTCATCAGAACTTCTCATATCGGGTTCTGATACTATTTCCAGAAGCGGAGTGCCCGCACGGTTCAGGTCAACGAGTGAATAGCTTGAGCCTGCAAGACCGTCTGCGCCTGCGTGGACAAGTTTTCCGGCATCTTCTTCCAGATGCGCACGGGTAATACCTATTCTTTTCCCGTTTATGTCAATATAACCGTTTACGCATATCGGTTCATCATATTGAGAGATCTGATAACCTTTGGGCAAATCAGGATAAAAGTATTGTTTTCTGTCGAATTTGCAGCGTGCCGGAATTTCGCAGTTCAAAGCAAGCCCTGTTAAAATCCCCATATTTACCGCTTCTTTATTCAAAACCGGTAAAACCCCGGGCATTCCGAGCGTAATCGGGCTTATCTCGGTGTTTTGTTCTTTACCGAATTCAGTGCCGTCCGGTGCAAATATTTTTGATTTGGTTTTTAATTGTGCGTGAACTTCCAAACCTATAACTACTTCATACTTATCTCTCAAGTTTTCCATTGCTTTCTCCTTATCGTATGATAATTATAGCACAAAAAAGATAAGTTATGAAATATTATTATTCTTGTTTAAATCCCAGTCTGAGTCTTTCGCTGAGGCTGGAATTTATAATTACTTTGATAAAATCATTTGCATTTTTAATTTTTACATTAGTTGAAAATTTATCTCTGCCGGTATTCATAAAGGCTTTTGCAATAAATTCATCTGCAAACGAGCTTGATATTGAATCTACGCCGTCAAAGTCAATCAATACGTTTTCATTATTAGAAAGCGCATCTTCCAGTATTTTCCGCAATTTAGTTCCGGTTTCTCTTAAGCCTAATATTTTGCCAGTTTCTTTTAAAACTATATCCATAATTTTACCTCTCTTCTCAACAGTAGAAATTCGGCAATTCTTCGGTTAATTCAACCTCTGAACCTTTTATAATTTCAATACTGCTTTGAATATTATTACTTAAAGTTAATGTTACAACAGTTCCCTGCCAGTATGAATCTGTCTTGGTAGTGACCGGCTCATTCCCGCTGGTTACGGTAAGCATTGCATTACCTGACCAAATTGTTAATGAACTGTTTGCTGCTGACTTATCACGTTTTATAAGTTCGGATGTGAAATATAATCCGTTTCCCATCCCTTTGGAATGTACACCTTTTTCGGGACTTATGCAACGTTGAAGAGCTGAAACAATATCATTATCACCCATTGTTTTTTGTATTCCGAGCCCTCTGTCTGCAATACAGAATTCTGTGTAGTTTCCGCGCTCTCTTTTTTGTGCAAATAAAACACATTCATCAGAATGCGAATGGATTTTTGCATTGTCAACAAGTTCTAATATACACCAGCTTATCGCCTTTTTATAATTATCATTGTTGCTTGTTTTGGCGAAACTGTATATTATCTTTTCATTTACACTTATAACTTCTTCGTCCGGCGTAGTTTTATTAAAACAATACAACTCTTTGTATAATTCAATTTCTTCTTTATTCCACTCAAAATCATCCGACACGCCCAGCATGTTGTAAAACCCCATTCTGGCAATCTGTTCTTCTGCGTCTTTATCATTACTGTGTATAATTAGTCCGCGGAAATTATTCTTAATCCTCGGTAAATCACGTAAATAACATAGTAGTGTGGTTAAGCCGCCCGGCTCAGCTTTCTCCATTTTACTGAAATTAATTGCTACCCGTGTATCAGGACTTTCTAAAAACGTATTAAATTTGCCAATAACTTCTATTACGGTTTTGGCATTCAATACTACAGGTATTTCTATTATTTTTAACGGATTTTTCTGCACCATAAAGCAATCATAGTAAATTTAAAAGTCTGCAACATCCGCCATTTAAATGAATTACTGTAACTGTTCTTTATTTTTCGGTACTGCCTTATAAAGATCATCCAGCGGAATACCAAGCGCATTGGCTATATCATAAACTATGAATGCAGAAGGGGTTTGTTTAATCTGTTCAATTTGGCTGATTGTTCTGGGGCTGACCTTTGCCAGATATGCAAGTTCATCCTGCTTTAAGTTTTTTCTTATGCGTTCAGCCTTAATATTTGCTGCCAAATATTTTAATCGTTCGTCTCTCATTGTTTCTATTATTACATATTGACAAAAAAATGTGAATGATGTATTATAGTAGTAACTACTATAATATTAGTATTAAGGAGCAGAATTATGTTAAAAGAAGATATTGAAAAATTATTAAATAACGCATTTGATATTATGCGTTTATTTTCAATATTAAAAAAGGTTCTGGATTGTGATTCCGGCGAATATAATCCGTTGACCGAGATTATTGATGAAAAAATTGCTGAATTGTTTACCGATTTGGATAATTATGAAACAAAATATTATCTGTAGCGTTTTTTGCAAAACACTTATCTTGCATAAATTGCGTTTTTATCAACATTAAGTTCGGAGGGTTTGTAGGTTTTCAGGTAATCAATTGCATCTTGCGGGGTATTTGCAATGTAATAAAGGCTTCTGACGTTTTTGTTTGCAAATTTTTGTTCAATAACTTCTTCAAAAAAGTCATTCAATTTGTCATAAAAACCGTTTGTATTCAGAATTACAATAGGCTTTTTATTATATCCGAGCTGTTTTTGAACAATCATTTCTGATAATTCTTCAAGCGTTCCGAACCCGCCAGCAAGGGCTATGACAGCATCAGAAATTTTATCAATTTTGGCTTTGCGTTCGCGCATTCCTTCCGTCACAAAAAATTCGTCACAGCCGTCAGTGAATACGCCCATACTTTGCAGTTTTTCCGGCATGACACCGGTGAGTCTTGCACCATTGGCTTTGGCCTGTGAAGCGCAAGCCCACATAAGCCCGAGGTTGCTTCCGCCATAGACCATATCATAGCCGTTTTCGCCTATTAACCTTCCAAGTTCCGCGGCATCTTTGTAATATACAGGCTGCAAAAAGTTTGACGATGATGCAAATACACAAATTTTTTTAATCATAAAATTCTCCGCCTATTCTGTAGTAGTATGAGCAATTTATGCCTGTTCCTTGAGGAGAGCAGTCCTCGGAAAGTCTTTCCAGAGATTCGTTATAACCGAAAGGTTTTATTTTGCCTTCATCAAAAATATAAATTCCGTAGATATCTTTTCCCCAGGTATTCGGCGGCAAAAAACCGTTAATATCAAACATCAGCATAAACCATGGCGCATTTTCCTTGTCGCTTGAAATGTCTTTGATGCCGACTATCTGCATTCCGTTTTCGGAAAAATAGAGGTCATTAAATTTGTATTTATCATTTTTATTGACTCTGTTTCCGTTCATATATTTTGCTTTGTAGCGTCTGGGAAGCCTTTCGGAAGTTTTGAGGCGCAGATAGGGTTTTACAAGCTGCATTAAAAGTTTTTCGCGCATTTCGGGGGTTTTGGCATTTGCGAAACTTTTCAATATTTCGTCACTTGCCTGTGCATTAATTACCGTAAACATATACGCCACAGAATTGTAACGTTCATTCCATCCGGAAATCATACTTGCCTGAAAATAGTTTTCAAATTTCACAGGCACAAAAAGCATAATCAGCCCCAGAAGAACAAACAATGTGATTGAATATTCAATTTTCCAAAAGTTTTTTTTCATCGTTACGCCATATCTATCAATTTTTTTTCTTTTATAAGTTTGTCATAAACCCATTCAGGAACAAAACTTCTGCCGAGAATAATTTGTCCGTTCATAATGTTCGGAGTGTGGAAATCCGACCCGCCGGTTACGATAAGTCCGAGTTCTTCCGCCATTGATGAAAAATACTCAACACATGCGGGCGAATGCTTTCTGTGGTAGGCTTCAATCCCCCGCAGACCGTAATTCATAAGTTCTTTGATAAGCGTTTCGGCAATATCAATATCATGCGGGTGTGCAATAACCGGAATTCCGCCGGCATCGTAAATAATTTCGACTGCATCCTGCGGTGAAACCGTTTTTCTCTGAACATATACAGGAGAATCCACATGAATATATTTTGCATAAGCGTCCATAATATTTGCGGTTCCGCCGGCATTTGTTATTGCTTTTGCAATATGCGGACGGCCGATGCTGCCGCCTTCCGCAACAAGTTTTTTGATATCTTCAAATTTTACCTTTATGCCTTCTTTTTTTGCAAGAAGTGATATTATTTCTTTTGTTTGCTTAATTCTTGCCTGCTGCTGGGTTTTAAGCATTGCCTGAAAGTCGCTGTTTTCTGGATTCATAAAGTATCCGAGAATATGAACTTCATAATTTTTATATAAAGTATTAACTTCAATTCCGCGAATGATTTCAAGTTTATCTTCAAGCCCTTTTTCTTTCAGATAGTTTTTCGCAACATCATACGCAAGAACGTTATCATGGTCGGTGATTGCTATTGCCTGAAGTCCGACGTCAATTGCCGTATCGACAATTTTTTCAGGCGAAAATACACCGTCCGAATAATAGGTATGGATGTGTAAATCAGTCTTCATTGTCCTCCTTATTATCATTATTTCTACTGCAAAAAATTCTTCTTATAGCGACAGTATAACCCGTAGAAGGCAAAATTTCCGCTTCAACCGCATTCAATTGAACGCTTTTACCGTCAGCTACTTCATAACGTTCGGGAATTCCCGTGACAAATCGGGCAAGAGAGGTTTTATATTCCATACCTATAACACCGTCGGAGGCACCGCAAAAACCTGCATCCGTAATGTATCCCATGTTATTTATAATACTTTCATCAGCTGTCTGAACGTGTGTATGTGTTCCGAAAAACGCACTCACACCGAGTTCGGAGCAGTATCTGGCAAAACAAATTTTTTCCGCTGTTGCTTCGGCATGAAAATCAACTATAACAACAGGCGTAATCTCTTTCAGCCTTTTTATTTCTTCTGTTACAAGTTCCCACTGAAAATCAACTGCATTTATAAAAACTTTTCCAAGCACATTCAATACGGCAATTTTATTTGAGCCGCAGTCAAAAACCCTGCTTCCGACCCCTTTTGTTCCTGCGGGATAATTAACCGGACGGATTAATTTGTCAGCTGTGTCAATGAAATTAAAAATATCGCGTTTATCCCAGATGTGGTTGCCCGATGTCATACAATCGACACCGTAGCCGATTAATTCGTTGTAATTTTTTTCAGTCAGGCCGAAACCGTGCGAAGCATTTTCAACATTTGCGATGACAAAATCATATTTTTCTTTGTTTGCTGCCAAAAAATCCCTGACGGCATAGCGTCCGGGTTTTCCGACCATATCTCCGAAAAATAATATTTTTATTGTTTTTTCATCACCTGACATTAGAATTTTCCCTTAAAAAGAGCAGGTTAAACCTGCTCTTATTTTGCTATTTCGGTTGTTCTGAATTCTCTTACAACCGTAACTCTGATTTGGCCGGGATAATCCAGCTCATCTTCAATACGTTTTGCAACATCGCGTGCAAGTTTTTGCGACGCAAGATCATCAAACATATCAGCCTGAACAATAATTCTGACTTCGCGGCCTGCTTGAACAGCAAATGATTGTTTGATGCCTTCGTAGCTGTTAACAATTTCTTCAATTTTTTGCAGACGTTTGATATAAATTTCAAGCGTATCACGTCTTGCACCGGGTCTGCCTGCGGAAATTGCATCGGCAATTTTTACAAGCACGGCTTCTATTGTGTTGGCCACAACATCATCGTGGTGTGCTTCAATTGCGTGAATGATTTCGGGTTTTTCGCCGTAACGTGAAGCGAGTTCAACACCAAGCTGGATGTGAGTTCCTTCCTGTGTTTGGTCAACGGCTTTGCCGATATCGTGCAAAAGTCCGGCACGTTTTGCAACAGCCTCATTTGCACCGAGTTCAGCCGCAAGCATGCCTGCAATATGTCCGACCTCCAGAGAGTGTTTCAAAACATTTTGACCGTAACTTGTTCTGTAATAGAGGCGTCCGAGAGTTTTTATAAGCTCTTTATTTAAACCCATAACACCCATTTCAAACGCTGCGTTTTCACCTTCCGTACGAATTTTCTTTTCTATTTCTTCTCTGGCTTTTTCAACCATTTCTTCAATTCTCACAGGGTGAATACGTCCGTCTACGATTAATTTTTCAAGTGCAAGTTTTGCAATTTCACGTCTTACGGGATCAAAACTTGATAATACAACAGCTTCCGGAGTATCATCAATAATCAGGTCAACTCCCGTTAAAGTTTCCAGCGCACGGATGTTGCGTCCTTCGCGGCCGATTATGCGGCCTTTCATTTCGTCGCTGGGCAATGCTACTACCGAAACTGTTGTTTCTACGACCTGTTCTATCATGCAGCGCTGCATTGTTGTTGACAAAATCTCTTTTGATTTTTCAAGCGCCGATTCTCTTATTTTAGCTTCATTTTCGCGGATTAACTGCATTTGTTCCTGCGCAAGGTCATGTTTTAGCTGTTCAAGAAGCATATTTTTTGCTTCTTCAGCGGACATGCCGGCAATTCGTTCAAGTTCTGTTGTTTGTTTTTGAACGATTTCTGCCAGATAATCCTCTTTTTCAAGGAGTTCGTCAAGTTTTTTCTGCAATTGCAAATCTTTGTCGGTATATTCTTGAATTTTGTCTTCAAGCATATCTTCGCGTTTTGCTAATTTTTGCTCCTGACGGTTAAGTTCCTGTCTGCGTTCTCTTTCTTCTTCGTTAAGTCTTTCTCTGTCATTTTGCAATTCTTCAATTGCTTTGATTCTTGCTTCTTTAAGGAGAAGTTTTTCTTTTTCTTCCAAATCCAAACGGTCTTGCTGAGTGCTTTGGAGTACACTTTTGACCTTGTTTTGCTGAATTATCAGCACAGCGATTAAGATTATTACCAAAATAATCGCGGCAACCAATAAAAAGTCCATAAGTTTGTACCTTATCCTATTCTATTTTTCATATAATACACGCATTGCCCGATACATATATCCTATCGAGCTTCCGGTTATTTAAATTTAACAGAATTTTAATGCATATATTTCCAAAAAATATTATCCTACTACATCTGTAAACATTTTATCATGAGATATGTTTTTTGTATATAGGTAATTAAAAATTTGATACAAACATATAATTTTTTATGATATAATGAAATACAAAGGAGTTTTCAATGACTGAGCGCTGGCAGGAAAGATTACAAAATTACAAAAAATCCGTTGAAAATTTGAATGAAACAATTCAATGTATAGGACAGAACGGATTGAATAAAATTTATACAATGGCACTTGTGCAGGCTTTTGAAATATGCTTTGAGCTTGCATGGAAAACAATGAAGGATTATCTTGAATTTAACGGGATAAAGACGGATACTCCGCGGGATACGATTAAAACCGCTTTTTCAACAAACTTGATAAAAGACGGGCAGGGCTGGATTGAGATGATGGAGGCAAGGAATAAAACTTCTCATACATACAGAGAAACATTTGCAAATCAGCTTGCGGACGATATTTTACAAACTTATTCCCGCCTTATAGAAAATTTTGAAACTACAATGGACAGCAAAATAAATGGATAAATTCGGACTTTCTGAACATACAATTGCAACTGTAAATAATTATTTTAAAACCGTAAAAGAAATTGAAAAAGTAGAAATTTTTGGTTCACGCGCAAAAGGTACTTTTAAAACCGGTTCTGATATTGATTTTGTCATTTATGGAAATGATTTAACCGACAAATTGATAAGACGTATTTCAAACGAACTGGATGAACTTCCGACTCCGTATAAATTCGATATTCTTTGTTTTGCATCAATTGACAACGAAGATTTAATAAAAAATATTAAAAAAGACGGAAAATTATTTTATAAAAATGCATCCTGATTGTAAAAAAGTGCTATAATAAATACAGAAAAAGGAGAGCGAAAATGGAAATAAAAGTATCAAATGATGTAAAAAACCTTGCTGTTGACGTGCTTGCGATTAACATGTTTGAAGGCGAAAAAACATCACAGGAGCTGGCAAACACCTATGCAATTGACCGTGACGGTTTTAAGGGGAAACTCGGCGAAACTTATCTTTTGCAGACATACGGTCAAATTCCGGCGCAAAAAATTCTTGTCACCGGATGCGGAAAACGTGATGAGTTCGGCGAAAATGAAGCACGTATTGCGGTTTATAAGTCAGTTAAAAAAATGCAGCAAATGTTTGCAAAAACTGCAGCATTTGATTTTGATTGCGGATTTGATTACGGAAAATCAGGTGCAATCGGTGCAATGCTTGCGGATTACGCTTTTGATAAATACAAATCAAAAAAAGCAGCCGGATTGGATGAAATTACTTTTGCAAACGTACTTGAAGAAAGCGTAAAGGCCGGAATTGGTTTCGGTAAAGCAATGAAGTTTGCCCGCGACCTTGCAAACGAGCCTGCAGCTTATGCCACACCTTCAAAACTTGCTGAAATTGCGCAGAATATTGAAGGGGTTACCACAGAGGTTTATAATAAAGACGAAATCGAACGTATGGGAATGGGTGCATATCTTGCGGTTTCAAAAGGAAGTGTTGAGCCGCCGAGATTTATCCATATGAAATACACAGGCAAAAACGTTAAGAAGAAAATTGCCATAATCGGTAAAGGCATCTGCTTTGATTCCGGCGGATTGGATCTCAAACCGCCTTCATCAATGCTTACGATGCGTGATGATATGTCTGGTGCAGCGTGCGTCTTAGGGGTTATGAACGCGTTAAAAGAATTTAACCCTGACGTTGAAGTACACGGTATTATTGCGGCTTGTGAAAACATGCCGGGGTGCGGGGCCTATAAACCGGGCGATATTTTAACAGCCAAAAACGGTAAAACAATAGAGGTTGACAATACGGATGCCGAAGGCAGATTAACTCTTGCGGACGCACTTGTTTACGCGTGCGAACTCGGTGTGGACGAAGTTATTGACATTGCGACCTTAACAGGTGCCTGTATGGTGGCTCTCGGAACGGCAGCAGCCGGAATTATGGGCAACGATGAAGATATGATTCACCGGATTATTGAAACAGGCAAAAACTCAGGTGAAAAATTCTGGCAATTGCCTTTGTATAAAGAATACTTTGACAGCCTGAAATCCGACATTGCGGATATGAAAAACACCGGCTCGCGTAACGGCGGAGCATCTGCCGCAGGCGTATTTTTGCAGGAATTTGTCAAAGACGTAAAATGGGCACATATTGACATTGCGGGAACTGCATTTTTGGATAAACCTGAAAAAGAGTTTATCAAAGGTGCGACAGGTTCAGGCGTCAGAACTCTTTTGAGTTATATTTTAAATTCATAACAAAGAAGCGGCGGTCATTCGACCGCCGCCTTTCAAATTATTGCAGCAGAAAACGGATATTATGCATATAAAAAACAAAATCAAAATGCTTGCGGCTTCAAGAGGGGTAACTTTGAAAAAGTTAGCCGAACGATTGAGCGAACTGTCAGGTGAAGAATACACATATAACAGTCTGCTCGGCAAATTGAACAGAGAAAGTCTTTCCTTAAAAGAAGCCTTTTTCATCGCACAAATTTTGGATTACAAACTTGATTTTATTGATAATTTTAAATAATAAATTAATCCGTTAAAAATTTTTCTATCCCGTCTGCAATAGCTTTGGCGCAGCGTTTTTGAAACTGTTCATCAATCAGCATTGCGTTGTCTTCGGGATTTATTAAATATGCGACCTCAATCAAAATGCTCAAGGTATTTGTGTTTCTTACAAGAGCCAGACTGCCCCGCCGGATGTTGTCGTTACGGGTTTCGAGCTGTTTGTTCATTTCAATCAGAATGTTTGCGGCAAGCAGTTTTGCCTGATTGTAATAGAAATAAATACTTGTTCCTCTGTGTTTGTTCGGATCTGCGCCGTCGCCGACGGAATTTCCGTGAATACTGATTAAAAACATTGAGTCGTTTTCATTCGCAATGTCAACTCTTTCCCTTAAACCGGTATACCTGTCCTCTGACCTTGTCATAACAACTTTTGCGCCGCGTTTATGCAATTCGGCACGCAAAAATTTTGCAATTGCAAGATTAATATCTTTTTCTTTATGACCGCAGCATCCTGTTGCGCCGGATTCATTCCCGCCATGTCCGGGGTCGAGTGTTATTGTGATATTTTTAAGCGGATGTTTTTCGTCAATTTTCGGGAATTTTCTTATTTTCAAAACAAAATCGTTTCCCTCGTAACTCCCGCTGTAACCCGCAAGTTTTGAGGTGCCGGCAGTTTCCGTGTAAGGAAAATTAAACTCATAAGTATTATCGGGACAATCTTTTACGTTGTAGAATTTTAAAACAAAATTTTCACCTTCAATCATTTCGTAAGGTGTTTTTTTATCAAGATGAAAAACGAATTTATAATACTGCGGGTCATCAACAGAATCATATCCGGCCAGAACAGCCGGAGAATTCAAGTATCCCGCAAACGCTTTTACGTTTGTTTTTGCTATCCAGGCTTTTTTATTTTCGCCCAGAACTACCCTGTAAAAGTCACTGATTTCGGCATCGACGGTAAGCGGTATGTCTTTTTCAAAATGCGACATCCTGTTAATTCCGCCGTTAACCGGTGTTGAGCGTAAAGGCGCATTATCGGAAGAAGTCAGAAACAGCTTTTTATAGTTATATTCAACGAGTTTGGGTGCGGTATAACCTTTGAACATACTTTTTGCCGGTCTGTTTATTATAAAAGTCTTTAATTCATCACCGGATTGCAAAACAAATTTGTTTTCGCCTTCTTCAAGCTGAACAACATGCGCAAAACCGCCCGTGGAATGTATATTCACCTGTACGCCGTTTATCAAAAGGATTTCTTTCGGATTACTTGACCCTGCAAAAAAAGTTGAGGGTGAATTTACGGTAACAATATTTTTTGTCGGATAAACAACGTCTATCGCGTATACAGCCTGTGCAAATAAAATTAAACTCAATATTATTAAAAATTTCTTCATAAAAATATAATACACTTAATTTTCAAAATAATAAATTTTTTTAAATTTCGTTAATAATTAAAACTTTTCAAGTCAGTTATGCTAAAATTAAAAAGCGAGGGGAATATTTTGCGTAACAAAAATCAGGAAAACGAAAAAGAAAAACGGATCAGAAGTTTTGACAGGATTCTGGGACTTCTGCAATTTTTCTTTATAGGATTTGCGGTTATGCTTGCGTTTTATTTATTTGTAATTCAAATAATTGATGTGGGCAAATATCGTGCAAAAGCGCGCAACCAGAGGATTAACCGTTCGTTTGTAATGCGCGGCGACATATACGACAGAAACGGAATTAAACTTGCAACCGACAAAATTTATTCAGATGTGTACGCGCATCCGGAAAATTATGATTCCAAACCCGAAGAATTGGCGGAAAAACTTGCGCCTATTTTAAAAATGCCTTACGGAGAACTTTTAACCTTGCTCAAAAAGCCGGGGCCGGTTATCACAATTAAAAAAGATATTGATAAGCAAACCGCAAAAGAACTTGCCGCACTTCATTTAAGAGAAATCAGCATGGGCAAGAAAAACACAAGAACATACCCTCAAGGCAATCTGGCAGCTCATGTTCTGGGCTATTATAATTTTGATGCCGATATAGCAAACGGGGTTGAATACACCGCAAAAGATAAACTTGAACAGGTTGAACACGCTGTGAGGTACCAGCGTTCACGTGACGGAAAAATTATTTATGATTTTACAACAGACCCTGTTGCAACAACAACAAACCCGAAAGGTCAGGACATAACTCTTACCATTGATGCGGCAATCCAGCATGTATGCGAAAAAGAGCTTCAAAAAATGATTGACGAAAAAGAAGCCTTGAGAGGTACTGCTATTGTTATGAATCCCAAAAACGGCGAAATTCTTGCTTATGCGGTTTATCCGACATACGATCCGAACAATTACAGAAATGCCAGCGAGCTTCAAATCAAAAACTGGTCATTAACCGACGTATTCCCGCCGGGTTCCACATTCAAAATAATTACTGTTGCAAGCGCAATGGATCTCGGTAAAATAAACGAACACACACAAATTCTTGACACGGGCAAAACCACCATAGGCAAATGGGTAATCAAAAACTACGATTATGATATTCATCCGTATCCCGGAATGATATCACTTGAGTATCTTTTTGAACATTCAAGCAATATCGGCTCAATAAACGTAGCCAAAACAATGAGTGCAAAAGAGTTTTATGATATGCTCAAAAAATTCGGTTTCGGCCAGAAATCCGGAATAGATTTGCCGGGAGAATCCGCAGGACTTTTGCCGGCATGGCACAAATGGGATAAAGGCATACAGGCTACAATGGCTTACGGATACGGAACTTCTGTTTCTGCAATGCAGATGGTAAGCGCTGTTTCAGCACTTGCAAATAACGGTGTCAAAGTAACACCGCATATTATAAAATACCCTCAGGAAGAATATGATCAAAAAATTCACTACACTCAGGTTGTATCGCCGGAAACCGCAAAAAGTATTACGCGGCTTCTTGCGGCAAGCGTTAATAACGGAAAATCTTCAATCAAAATGAAAAAATATAATGTAGCCGCAAAAACAGGTACTTCAAACAAACCCAAAGAAGGCGGTTCGGGCTACACCGGACTTTCATATACTTCGACAATAGGCTATTTGCCGGCGTCAGATCCGCAGGTCTTGATTTATGTAACAATAGACAGTGCAAAAGTCGGTGCAATCTGGGGAAACACCGTTGCAGGGCCTGTATTCCATGAAATTGCGGAGCAGACCGCAAGAATTTTAAATTTAAAACCCGATAAAACTCAAAAGAAAGAGGATGTAAGATGAAACTGGAAGAACTTATTGAATATTTAGATTACAAAGATCTGGTAAACTTCAAAAGCGTTGAAGTTTCCGGAATTTCATATAACTCAAAGACAACCAAACAGGGCGACATATTCGTGTGTCTTGTCGGAGAGCATACAGACGGACATGAATATGCGCAAATGGCAATAGATAACGGTGCGGTGGCGCTTTTAGCCGAGCATCCGGTTGACATTAAAATTCCGCAGGTTATAGTGTCAAATACAAGACACAAAATCGCTGATATTGCGGACAGATTTTATTCAAGACCTTCTTTGGGCCTGAACTTAATCGGCATAACGGGAACCAACGGCAAGACAACGGTAACCCATCTTATCCAGCGTATTTTTGAAGAAAATCATCAAAAATGTGCTTTAATCGGGACTCTGGGCTACAAGTTATCATCAAACGGCGAATACAGGGACGCAAAGCATACAACTCCGCAGGCACCCGAATTGCAGGCAACTTTAAGGATGATTAAAGATGTTGAAAAAATTGACAACGTTGTTATGGAAGTGAGTTCGCACGCGCTTGAACAAAACCGTGTGGGCGGCTGCCGTTTTGACGGAGCGGTGTTTACAAACCTTACGCAGGATCATCTGGACTATCACGTGACTATGGAAAATTACTTCAACGCAAAGGCAATACTTTTCAAAAAACTCAAAGAAGGAAACTTTGCGGTGATAAATATTGATGATGAATACGGCAAAAGGTTTTTGGAAATTGTGCCGGAAGATGTCAGAAAATACACTTACGGAGTGAAAAATAAGGCTGATGTTATGGCAAAAGATGTTGAATTTTCACTCAACGGCGCCGAATTTACTCTTTTAACAAAAGACGGCGAATACAAAGTAAGCCTGCACATGAACGGAATGTTCAGCGTTTATAACGTTCTTGCGGCAGTGACGGCTGCGATTGCACAGGGAATTGACATAAAAGTTGCTTTAAGAGCGCTTGAAAACGTAAAAGGTGTTGCGGGCAGATTTGAAGTTGTTGCCAAAAAACCTCTCGTAATCGTCGATTACGCGCACACACCCGACGGGCTGGAAAACGTTTTAAATTCAGCAAGAGAAATCACGCCAAAAGACGGCAAACTGATTTGTCTTTTCGGCTGCGGCGGTGACAGGGATGCAACAAAACGTCCTAAAATGGGAGCAATTGCGGAAAAAATTGCGGATAAAATAGTCATCACCTCAGACAACCCCAGAAGCGAAGACCCCCAGCAGATTATAACCGACATAATAGCCGGTTTAAAATCGGTAGACCCTGAAAAAGTTACGGTAGAACCCGACAGGGGCCGGGCCATTGAACTTTTGAAAACAATTTCAAATAATAATGACGTAATCATAATTGCAGGCAAGGGTCATGAAGATTATCAGATATTAAAAGACAAAACAATCCACTTTGATGACCGCGAAGAAGCCCGCAGAGTTTTTGAAGGAACGGCAGTATGAAAACAAAACTACTAATCGAACAGCATTTTCACGGTGCTTTCGGAATTAATTTCAACAACTGTACGGTTGACGATGTTCTCTATCTTGCAAAAGAAATCACAAAGTACGGGATTTACGGAATTTTTCCGACGCTTGCAACCGATACGGTCGAAAATATTAAAAAGCAAATTTCAATAATCAAGCAGGCTGCGGGTATGCATACTCCTGATACCGCAAAAATTTTCGGTGTGCATCTTGAAGGGATTTTTCTTAACCCTGAAAAAAAAGGTATTCATGATGAAAAACTCTTTTTAAAACCGACAATCGAAAATTACAAACTCATTGAAGATGATTTTATAAAAATTTTGACCTACGCGCCGGAATTTGACGAAAACTATGCACTTGCAAAATACCTTTTGACAAAAGATGTAAAAATTCAGGCCGGACACTGTACCGGCGGGGATTTGTCCTATTGCGACGGTGCAACACATCTTTTTAATGCAATGTCGGGTGTTGTACAGAGGGGAACTTCAACAGCATTGACCGCTTTGACTGATGACAGTATTTTTACGGAAATCATTGCAGACGGCGTGCACGTTTCGGATTCTATTCTGCGGCTGGTGTTTAAGGCAAAACCCGCTGACAAAATTCTTCTCGTGTCTGATTGCCTGCCGATTACAAAAAGCAGCTTAAAACAGATGGAATTTGAGGGCGAAACAATTTATTTTGACGGCGAAAAAGCGACTTCAAAAGACGGAACCCTTGCAGGCAGTACAAAATTGCTTCCGGATATTATAAAACGTCTGGGGCTTATGGGGCTTTTTACGCCGCAGCTGGTCGAAAACACGCACAAATACCACAATATTGAACTTGACGGCGAAATTGAATGGGATGATAATTTTAATATTGTAAAAGTTGTGCCTTTCGGAGGCTGAATGAAAAAATTATCCGATTTTGCAGAAGATATAAACAAATGTTCCAGATGCGGCAAGTGTCAGGAAGTTTGTCCTGTTTACAAACTTACCGGAAACGACTGCGCTGTTTCGCGCGGAAAATTTGCTATGCTGTCCGGAGTTTTGAAAGGTGATTTGAAACTCAACAAAACAATCGAAAAATACCTTGATATGTGTATCAAATGCGGCAAATGCAGAGATTTTTGCCCGTCGGATATTGATGTTTGCGAAATTTTCAATACCGCAAAATCTGAGTATGTTAAAGATAAATTCTACGGCAAAATCACCGGATTTTTGCAATCCAAAAGAATTTTTAACAACTTTTTGAAACTCGGCCGTTTTTTTAAACGTGCAAAAAATAACCTTAAAGGTAATACCAAACTCCTGTATTTTACAGGATGTGTGAACAAAATTTATCCAAAGTCCGAAAACGCAATGAAAAAAGTTCTTGCGCATTATGACGTTGAATTAATTGAAAAAGATTTTGACTGCTGCGGGGTGCCTTTTCTCTCAAGCGGAAACCTTGAACGCTATGAACAGGCAAAAAAATACAATACCGAACTTTTAAAAGGTGATTACGCATACATCATAACCGATTGCGCAAGCTGCGAGAGCGCCCTGAAAAATTACGATTTGCCGGACAGTAATGTAATAAATATCTGTCATTTCCTTGCAATTCAAAAGAAAAAATTCCTCTTTAAAAAACCGCTCAAAGTAACATTCCACAAACCCTGCCATCTGAAATCCGATGCGTTTTTAAAACCCCTTTTTGCACAATGCGAAAACGTCGAATATATAAAAGCTGAAAACTATGACGAATGCTGCGGGTTTGCGGGCGAATTTGCATTACGCAATCCGAAACTTTCATTCGCGCTTTCCCGCAAAAAGGCCGAAAACCTCGCTAAAACAGGTGCTGATATAATTTTAACAGCCTGCCCCGCCTGCATAATGGGTATCCGTCAAGGATTTGCAGGTAAAAAACACCCTAAAATAATGAATATTATTGAATTTCTGGCGCTGGCTGATGAAATTATTGAGGATAAATAGTATTTAAATCAATGCCCAGAGCCTTGCATATACGAATGACAATAACAATTGTCGGATTTGCTTTGCGGTTTTCTATCATATTCAGATATTTTGTTGATATATCAACCATCTCCGCCAATTTTTCCTGCGAAATTCTGCGCTGTAAACGAGCTAGACGTATATTATCAGAAACCTTATCCAGAATTGCTCTATCAATCATACGTACTATTTTACACAGGTTGACAAAATAAATATATCTATTATAATTCATGTTATAGAATTATATTCATATAATTAGAATTATATTTCAAAACAAAAGAAATATACTGCCTGTTGCAATTTTGCAAATAATAAACTATAATTCAAATATACCAAACTATAAGTAAGGAGAAAGAAAATGAAAAAGATAGGATTCACTTTAGCGGAAGTGCTGATAACATTAGCCATTATTGGAATAGTTGCAGCACTGACAATCCCGACACTTGTGCAGAATTATCAAGAAAGAGCATGGAACACTGCATCACAGGTATTCCAGAGAAAACTCGGCGAAGCATTAAAGGTTATGAATGTCCAAGGAACCTTGGCAGGTTATACAACAACAGAAGCATTTGTAGATGAATTATCTAAACATATAAAGATAACAAAAATATGTAAAAACGATGATATAACAACGTGCTTTTCAGATACCGTAACCTGGGGCACAGAGAATGAAGAAGTAGAGATGTCAAAGATTAAAAAAGCAAAAAACTTCGGACAAGAGGATTGGGATACAGAAACTATAGGGTTACAATTTGCTAACGGTACTACCGGTATTATTGCTTATAACCCTGAGTGCAAACAAAACCCCTACTCTAATCAAATTACTGGTACTTCTTGCATAGCTTTATTATATGACACAACTGGATTTAAAAAACCTAATCAACAGTTAAAAGACCTTAGGTCAATCAATGTGCTAAACTTAGGAAATAACTGTGCTATTGAGCTCAATGGTGTTTGTTTTAGTGCTCCTTTTAAACCTCAGGCTTTAACATACAATGAATGTGAATCCCTAAAACAAGAATTAGGTATAGAAAAATGCTGCACCTGGTGTCACGGACAAGATTCCTGGTCTGGAACAATAAGTCCTGAAGAAGCAGGCCCAGACTATTGGTCAGGCTCTATAAAAACCTGCAAAGAGATGGGAGGAAGATTACCTACTATGGCTGAACTTGCTACTCTGGCAAATGAGTTATACAATACAAATAATATTGAAGCTTATACAGATAATTATTTTCCTGCAAGATTAGATAGAGATAAATTGGCGAGTTATGGTTTTAGTGATTATGGCAGCTATTTTTGTTTAAGATCATCTGAAACACGTATAAACGGCTTTTTAGATAATAAGGTCTATGGTCGTTATTTCGGTTCCGGATCAACTGGTTGGAATTATACCTGCACCTCACGTGAAAAGAGCGACACATTAGCAATTTGTGTTATAGAATAAATTACCAGTTTGTTCTTATAACTTTTTGCTTACCATTTTTGTCATACATTTTTTTATACCACAAATCCTTAAACTTTCCGTCAGAATTGTAGGTCGGATTTACTAATCCGACAACCCTTTCACATGAGTTTTAACCTATGGAAACCCGCTATATCACGATTTAAGCCCCCCCCACCCTGCCCTCCCCCTCAAGGGTGGGAGGGAGTTTCAGGCATATCATTACGGCAACAATGCGATTACTACGTCGGACTTGCGTCTGTATCGGATTATTCGGGGTGCCGGCGGAGTAACGTACGACCGGCACCTTACGGGCTGGGTTCGCTTCGCTCACACGGCGCCCTACCGAAAATCCGCCTCGTAATGGCATATTATTGAGCGGAGCAAATCCAAGACACGACTTAGCGTCTTAGCGTCTTAACGACTTTAAAAAGGGCTATTCGTCCTTTTCATCAACCCATATAATTGTAATATTTACGGGTTGAGTAAAAGGATTTGAGATATGGTTATTCCAAAAATCACCTTTTGCAAGCGAGTCATAGTATGCAATTTGTTCTGCAAGTTTTTTTGTATACGCTAATAAATTCATAATCTTCCTTCCTGACTATTTTACTTTATTATGCGTGTTTTTTATTTACGGTTAATCCCCGCAAAGCAGTGTATTTGTAAATTTATATAGACCGCATGGCTAATCCTGTTTTCTGATTGCAAAATTTTGAAATAAAATTTATTCTTTTATAAAAAGGAGATTATTTATGAAAAATTTGAAAGGTACAAAAACAGAACAAAATCTTATAAATGCATTTGCAGGTGAATCTCAGGCAAGAAACCGTTATACCTTTTATGCAAAAGCCGCTAAAGAAGAAGGCTATGAACAAATAGCCGCAATTTTTCTCGAAACTGCCGAAAATGAAAAAGAACACGCAAAGTTATTTTATGAACATATCGGAAACACCATAGGTCATGTAGATTCCGAATACCCGTTTGAACTCGGCACGACCGAAGAAAATCTTGAAAGTGCAATAAACGGTGAGCATGAAGAATGGGCGGTTCTCTATGCGGAAGCCGAAAAAATCGCCCGCGAAGAAGGTTTTGAAGATGTTGCCGAAACTTTTCATCATGTAATAAATTCCGAGCAGCACCACTACAACCGCTACAAAAAACTTCTTGACAACATAAAAAATGACACCGTTTTCAAAAAAACTTCCGAGGTTGTCTGGATGTGCAGAGAGTGCGGTTATCTTTATAAAGGCAAGTCAGCTCCGCAAAAATGCCCCAACTGTCATCACCCGCAGGCCTATTTTCAAATCTTCAGCGAAAATTATTAGTTGCCATATCCACGCCGGTTATATATAATAGTTAAGGAATGGATAAGATAAGAAAATCTGTTATAGTTTTAATTGTTTTAACGTTTTTATACGGGCTTTACTACTGGGGAATTCCGGCAGCTGTTAACATTGACAAAAGAATGCCGGATATTGAACGGACGGTTTTTGACCGCACAGGGTACAAGATTTCCGTAAAACAGCCTTATATAAAAATGGGCTTAACTCCATCTGTATGGTTTATGGCTGAAAATGCCGATATTTTAAACGATGACGGCACAAAAGCACTCAGCCTCAAGCATTCGGCAATAAAAGTTTATCTAATCCCGCTTCTGTTTGGCAAAGTCCATATCGGAAATTTTTCCGCTGATAAAATTGATGTAAATCTGGTTTATACAAAAAATTCCGAACTCAAACTCGGTCAGTATCAGCTTGAAAAATTCCCCGAGTCAAAAATGACTCTTTCAAAAGCATATTTCAGGCTCGGAAACTACAGGCTGAACCTCGATGATTTAAAACAAAATAAAAAAATAACGCTGGACGGAAGCTATTTTACGCTTGATGAATTCCAAAACAACAAGCGGATTAAATTTTCGACTTTTGCCGAATTGTTTGTCGATAAAAAATCCTCCGAAATTATGGCTGATGTCGACATTAAACTCCCGATAACCAAAATTACCGAAGATCAATTCAAAGTGAACGGACGGATTTCAAACCTTGATCTTTCTGATTTTTCCGAATACGCAAAGGCTTTGCCTGACAGCAAGGTTAAGTCGCTCTCAGGTGTGGTAAACTTTCTTGCCGATACTTCAACCGGCACTGACAAACATAAAAATATCTTTGCAAAACTGACTGTCGAAAATCTTGCAATAATGCAGGATGATAAAGCAAAATCAGTTTACTGCAAAGATAAATTCAATCTACAAGCCGGCATTGATACTATTAAAAACGGTATAAATATCCGTGATATGAAAATCCTCGCAAAAGGGATTGATGTTTCGCTAAACGGTACCGCAACACATTTAGATTCCAAAATGCCGTTTGTTGATTTGAATGCCGCAATAAAAAATTCAAGAACAGAAAATTTTATACCGCTTTTACCACCTGAAGAAAACCTTCTCAAAGAAGTTAATTTTGCCGCGTTGAAAAAGAATTTCTTTTACGGTGATATCAACGGTAATCTGAACATAAAAGGCAAGGCCGATTCAGCTGATGTGACGGGAAAAATTACGGTTACCGAAGGCTACCTCAACAAACCTTTCCCGAATAATACTCCAAAGGCTGTGATTAAACTTTTATTCAACGGCAAAAAAATGGCTATGGATGTGAAAGTTCCGGCTTCTAAAACCCAGACGGTTTTTGTGAGCGGCGATGTGGAGCTTTACAACGGCAAAAACGCTGATTTATACATAAAAAGTACACCCGAAATTGATCTTAAAATTGCTCAGACAGCATTGAATCCCCTGCATGAAATTCTTAAATTTGATCTGGGGCCGGTTCCGATTATGGATATAAAAGGTATCGGCAATATTGATTTGAAAGTAAAAGGCACCCGCAAAAATCCCCACGGCTGGGGTGAATTTAATTTTAAAAATACAACAGCATCATTTTTAGATATTAACAATATGGTGTTGAAAAACGGAGCCGGAAAACTTACGTTTAATGATGAAGATACACACTTTTACGCCTCGTCGGCTTATTTGAACGGCAAGCCGGTCAAAGTTGAGGGAACATGCACCCTCAAAGGGGTTCTGGATTTTAACGTTACCGCCAAACATCAGGATCTCGGAGATTTGTTAAAGATAATAAAAACCTCTCCCATGCTTTCTGATATCCAAAAACTTGTTGAACCCGTTACCTCCGCACGGGGTCCGGCTGATTTTACCGTAAACCTTACCGGCACGGTAAAAGATGTTAACGATGTTGTGTTTAACAAAAATATTTTTGCAAAAGGTTCAATTAATTTGTTTTCAAATAAAATTACCTCTAAAGGGATAAGTATTTCGGGAATTTCCGGCAAAATAAATTTTAATAATTTGAATACTGATCTGGATATAAAAACAAAACTCCCCGCATCGTTGATAAAAATAAACGGAAAAATGAATGACAAAACCGCAAATTTGAATATAGTTTCGGACAAATTTGTACTAAAAGACGGACTTGATATTTTAAAATTGAATATTCCGCTGAAAGATGATATCGGCAAAATCCATACAAGTTTTGCGGCAAATTATAACGGCAGCGCGGAAAAAATTGATATAAACGGTATTTCGGCAAAAGGGAAAATATTTGCCTTTAAAGGTGCAAATTTGAGCGTTAATAACACCGCTTTTAACTTGAAAAATTCCGTGCTGAATCTTTCCGCCCTGAAAGGAATGTTGATGGAAAGCCCGTATTCTCTTAATTTGAACGCTTCTCAAATCCTTTCGGACAAACAATCCGTTAACGGAAATTTCTATATCAAAAAATTTAATATGAAAAATATTAATGAGCTTAAACAATACTTTGCTCTGAATGATTTTTCGGATTTTAACGGAACGGTAGATTTAAAAGGTTATATTAAAAATAATGAAATCTACGCCGATGCGGCACCCGATAACGTAAGTCTGGTTTATAAACCTGCTGATTTAAAAATGCGGATATTGAGCGGTAAAATAAGACTGGAAAAAGATACTGTTTTATTAAACAAAATAAATTCAATGCTCGGCGAAATGCCTGTTTTTGCCGACGGAAAAATTCATAACATAAGTTCTCAACCTAAATTAGCACTCTATATCAATGCAAAACCCACTCAGGAATTTATTGATCAGTTTTTTAATACCAGAGCGGTTTACCCGATAAAATTGAAAGGCGATATAAATTTTTCGTCAGCTTTATCCGGGAATTTGAAAGCATTAAGAAATAAAACACAACTGAAACTTGCTGAAAACGCCAGTATTTATTATATGGGCGCAACGCTCGGAAGCAGTCTGGAAAATAAATTTTCAAATGCCGTAAATATTACCGTCGATAACGTTATATACCCCGACGGGATAAAAATTAACAACCTGCAATACGATCAGCTTATCCCTTCGCAAAACAACAGAATCTATGCAAAAACACAGCTTACGGCATCCGGAAGTGCAAAATTTTTGCCAGATAACGATATCAAGTTCTCAGGCTTTAAGGTAAAAACTCTCCAGCCAACCGATGCAAAAATATTTAATATAATTTTTAGAAAACCGTTGATGAAACAGGGAATATTCACCTCCGATATCACAATCAACGGCAAAGCCTCGGCACCCGTGATTACCGGCAAATTTGATATTACAAGCATTGATATGCCGCTTTTTGATGCGACTATTAAAGATATTTCATTTGATTTTAAACCCGATAAAGTGTTTCTCAACTCAAAAGGCGTTGTGTTGACAAATAATCTTAATATCTCTGCAATTATGCAAAATAATCCTTACCCGCCGCTTGTGTTTGAAGATATTAAAATAAAACTTGAAGATCTGGACTTGAACAGGATTGCCTCTGCGTTCAGAGATTATGAAGCTGACAGTTCAAGAACCCATACGGCAAACAACTTTGAAATTCCCGACATAAACGGCATAGTTATTAAAAAAGCGGCAGTTTCGGCAAATAATATAAAAATTAAAAACCTTACGGCTACGGATTTTGAATCAACTGCGGCTTTGAATAATATGAAATTTGAGGTTCCGGATTTTCAATTCAAAATGGCTGAAGGTGTTGTAAAAGGCCGTATAAATTATAATATTCAGGATGAAATTGTTAATCTCGCGATGAATATAAAAGATGCAAACGCACAAATAATCGCAGAAACTCTTTTTGATTTGAAAGGTCAGGTGTTCGGTTCTTTGACAGGTGATATAAATCTTTCCTGTAAAGGGCTTGAACACGATTCATGTATGGCAACCCTTTCCGGAAACGGAGGTTTTAACGTTGCTAACGGAAGAATGCCGAAACTCGGTTCGCTTGAATATCTTTTGAAAGCCGGTAATCTTGTCAAAGGCGGTATAACCGGACTTTCCATCAACGGTATTATTGATTTGATTACGCCTTATAAAACAGGTGATTTTGACAGCATTAGCGGCAATATTCATATAAAAGACGGTATAGCTGATGATATCAGGATATTCTCCGCCGGAAAAGATTTGAATATGTACCTCAAAGGTTCATATAATCTTACAAACCTTATGGCTGATATGCAAATTTTCGGCGCACTCACCAAAAATTTCTCGACCCTGTTCGGCAAAATCGGCAATGCATCTTTGAATACACTGTTTAATACAATTCCGGGAATAAACGTTACCGAGGCGCCTTCAGTTATAACTGAAGATATCAAAAAAATTCCTAACGTTGAAAATAATGCCGCAAGAATGTTTGCCGTTGATATATACGGTGATATCAACGGAGATGATTATGTCAGAAGTTTCAAATGGCTGAAGTAATTAATTTTTCTTTCCTGATGAATAATCAGCTGTGCCGGGGAAGGCATTTGAACCTGTTGTTAATCTTGTGATAAGATATTGAATTTTCGGAATAATTGTTGACAGGAACAGGGCTGAAACTACAAAACCCGTACCCCAGTTAAGAGTATTCTTGAAGATGTTATTCTTGTATGCATTTTCAAGAGTTTTGAGAGTAATGTCACCGTTGGATTTTTCAGCATTTTTTACAATGGTCTTAACATATGTTCTGACGTTTTCGATAAGTCCGTCAAGTTCTTTTTGTGCAACAAATTTGAACGGATTTTTGTGGTTTGCGGTTGTAACGGTTGTTCTTACACCGTTTA
The DNA here is from genome assembly GCA_944323995.1 of Candidatus Gastranaerophilales bacterium. Classification (GTDB taxonomy): domain Bacteria; phylum Cyanobacteriota; class Vampirovibrionia; order Gastranaerophilales; family Gastranaerophilaceae; genus SIG32. The sequence continues at coordinate 40,348 of CALUUN010000007.1, forward strand.
TAACTTTTGTTTGTTTCTCAACACCTTTTTCAACGGTGAATACATTATCCCAGAATTCAGGATTATTCAAAGCACCGCCTTTAAATATAGCTTCCGCCTGACTTTCTGCGAGCATTGAAACACCTTCAAGCTGCGGCTGTAATTTAGACATGCGTTTTGCAAGATTTGAGTATTTTTCGGCATCTTCCGGCGAGAATTGCTGTTTGAGAATTTCAAGGAATTTGTCAAGAGTAATTGCACCGTCTTTGAATTCTGATTTAACCTTGTTCATTTTAGCAGATACATCAACGTCACCTAGCATAATTTGAGCGAATTCTTTCGGTTTGATTGATAATTTGCCTGACGTTTTATCATTGTGGCCGGTCAATTCAAGGGCGTATTTCATATAGTCAGTAACCTGTCTGGCGCCGACCGGGTTCAATCTCGACGGTGTACCGTGTTCAATTTTGTTCATTAATTTGTTGATTAACGGCATACTGAACATATAGAAAAAGATTGATGAAATATCACGCCAGAGGATTTCAACTCTTTCGTGGTTGTTTCTTGCGCTTATTGCACGGCCGCCGGAAATACCTATGTCAGTTGATAAAAGCTGATAGATAGTATCGTGTTCAAATTTGTGTGACAGATTGAGAAGTGTCTGTGCGCCGTTTCCGAATGACGGTTTTTTATTTTTCTTTTTCTTGCCCTCAAGCGCCTGCGCATCGTCTATAAATTGTTCCATGCCGAATTGCGGGTTATAACCCATTGTTCTGAATTCTTCAAAGTTTACCTGCGGATTGAATTTTTTGTCATTTCTGTGGTAATACCTTGTGATTGACTGATTCATTTTCGGCACCACAAAACCCACAAGCCCGTTTGCAAGAAGAATACTTGCAGCGATTTTTGTGAATTTAAAGGATGCAATTTTTGACAGCGGAATATTCTGTCCGCTGTCTTTTGCCCATTTCATGTAATTTGCAAGCGGTTTGCGGATTGAATCCCCCTGAGCGTCAAAGTTAGTATTTTTAAAGCCCATAAGGTGCTTTAATATATAATCGTTTATTTTGTTAAAGACTTTTACGCCTGCAAACCAGAAGGCCGCTCCTATTGTTTCTTCCGTAAAACGCTCTCTGCCTTCATCAAATCCGCCTCTTTTAAACGCCTGTATTGTTCTGCCGCCGGTTACACAGCACTCCAGCATAATCAAAGGCGCAAGTCCTCTGGATTCCATCCCTCTCACAAACCTCTGCACTGCCGAGAAGTTCTTTATGGTCTGGGGTTTTAAGTTTATATTCAGCGGAGTAATATTCATAATTTCTACACTAACTTGACATTTCAACTAATGGCTGTCAAACATGTTTTTTGCCGTTTTTCACATATCCGTTAATAAATTGTTACACAAGTAGTGTATCACAAACAATAATTAAGATATGTTAAATTTACAATTATTTTTTTTGAATTTAAAGCAATAGATTTTTTCAGGAGTTTTTGCTATAATAGAAGCGAAGGTGTGTTTCTATGAATATTAATACAGTAGATTTAAATCGTCCCCAGAGGTTCAGCCAGTTTAAACAGGCTTCTGCGCCTAAATTTGAAGGCCAGCAAAAAGAAGCTCCGGCCGGCGTAAAGGCAGGAGCCGCAATAAGCTCTCTTGCTGGCACCGGAGTTGCACTTGCACTGATTGCAAAAAGACAGGGATTTTCGCTCAATCCTAAAGTATTAAAAAACACTCCCGTAAAAGATTGGGCAATATTCAGAATTGCAAATAAAAAAGATCCGGACAGAAAACTTCTTGAAATTGAAGAAAAAGAGATTTTTGCACTGGCAGGCGGTTCGGTTGCAGGCGGCTTGGCAGGCGGCGCTGTATTTGACAGAAAGAATATGAAGGCAAAATTCAGAGAAGCGCTCACTCAGATTGTCGGAAATGTCCTTATTCCTGTCGGATTTGTCGGCGGTGCTTCAAGAATTTATAAAAAATACGAACCCCAAATAAAAGGTATTATGCCGCAAATCGGAGCCGGTAATAACAAATATATTAATTTTGCGAATAAATTTATTAAAAATCTTCCGGCAGTCGGAATTACTGCAGCAGCACTTGTTACTGGTATTTATACAGGCAGTAAGGTAACTAATTTTGTAAACGAAAAGTTCTTCGGTCAAAAGAAGGAAAGAAAAATCAAGTCAACCGACTTTGCCCCGCACGTTGATGATCTTTGCCTTGCGGTAACGCTTATGGGATCTAAAAATTCACCTGCCGCAAGTACAATAACACGTGTTGTTCCTCTGTTTTTATCCGTTCCCGGATATCAGGTCGGTAAAGCTCAGGATTAGGATTCTTTTTCTTTCAAAATTCCGGCGTAATATTTTAGTTTATCCATAACCGGCTGTGCTTTTTCGTAAATTAATTCTTTAAATCTTTCATCATAATTATGGGCTTTGACTTCCATATCAATTTTTGCCTGCAGAGCTTTTGAAAGAAGTTCCGGAATATTCAGAGCCGTTGGATTTTCGCTTGAAAGATTTTCGTAATATTTGTCCTGATAATCCGCCGTAATCCGTGCACGCCAGTTGGTTTCGTTGCTTGTTCCGGGGATGTTGTAAATAACATCCGTTATACCTAACAAATCATCAAAAGATATTTGAAATTTCGGTGTTGTTAAAAGTTCTGCGAATTTTGCACAGACAATTGCTCTGTCATCATTTTTATATAAATCAATTAATTGGCTGCGGATTTGTTCAATATTTTCTCTGGAATCATCCATATTAAGGTAACCCGCCAGATATTCGGGCGACCAGGATTCCTGTTTTCGTGTGTATTCAACTTTTCTTCCGTCATGCAATTTTGCGGTGCGTCTTAAATATGTCATCGCAGGCGGACTGTCGTGGTTTCCGAGAATGAACCAGTTTTCGGGTGATTCTTTTACTGTATTTTCCGCTCTGTCCCAGTCAAGATTTGTTATTGCCGGCAGATCCTGCTCTTTATATACGCGTTTGTATCTGTCAGGCCATGAGCAGATATCTTCCCAGACGGCTTCGTTTTTATCCAGACCGTGTTCTTCAAATGCGGGCAAAACAAGGTGTTCAATGATTTTGGTATAATCCCAGTACAAATCATATTCAATTTCCGGATTGTCCGGATGTTTGAGTTCCGAGATGTATTTTTCATTATTTTTGTTCTTCAAATGCGGAGGATTTGTGATGAAATCCTCGTCATCGGCATTTTTTGCAAGCAGATATGGTTCCACAAGCCCCATTACATGGTCAATTCGCAAATTCTCACAGTATTCAAGCGCGGAATCTATTTTCTCTTTTAGAAACTTGCCGCCGTCATTAAGTTCATAATCAGAATTCAAAAATATTTTTTTAGGGTCTATAACCGGAATATGCCATCTTTGAGAAGGACCTCCGCTTTCAAATGCTCCCATTTCCCAGTCATCAAGAAATACATCTTCATAACGCCATGCATCCATTTTTGAACATCCGACCAGAAGATCGTTTATATATTTAAAATTATTCTCCTCACGCCATTTTTTGTGTTCTTTAATCTGTTTTGTTATCAAGAACTGTTCAAATTTGTACTGTTCAACATAGTCGTAGTTATCGCGGTATATTTTAACAAAGCGTTTTATTGCCTTTTTGTCGCCTTTTTTTATGTCGGTAATCAGGGTTCTGTCGCTGCTATCGGGCCATACGGTATAGTCATCCGTGCCGTATTTGTTTGATAAAACCTTAAATATTCCTTCTTCGGTTAACCGGTTGTCGTATTTCTTCAGAAATTTTTGATACTGGTTGTTCAAAATAAGCACCGGCCGGATATGATGATTTTTAAAAATATGTCCGTCGTCATATGCCGCAATTGAGATGTTAAAATTGTTGTACGCTTCTTTCAGTGCAATGTCGTAAATTTCTCCGGCACGCTTAAAATCGGTCATTGTATAATTTTTGTCATTGATTTCAGGCAGCGAAGAAATCTTCTTATATGTTGTATCTGACAGAATATGACCGTATTCTGCGCCTGTCAATTCAGCAAGATCTATGAATAATCTGTTTTGCGCAAAAGCCGAAGAATTATAAGGCGAGACCGATCCTTTTTGTAACTCTCCGCCCGGGCCGAGCTGGTTGGAGTTAAAACCGTAAAGGGCTAAAAATTTCAAATACTCTTTTGCGGCTTTTCCGTAAGGGGAGCCGATGCCGCAATCTCTTTGGGCTGTTTTATTTATTAAAACCGGATGCTGAACATCGGGTTTTTGTTGGGGGTAATAATACAGGGGGCCTGTCATATTGCCGGACGGAAAGCAGGAACCGTGGGTTATTACCGCACGCTCTTTTACTCCCATTATTTCGTATGCTTTATTTATATTCTCCTTCAAGTCCCGTTCTTCATTTTTGGTCGGCCGCCTTTGAAAATTTACGGTACTGTTTACCCCTGATACACGCATTTTTAAACTCCTGATATGTTTTATTAAAATTCAAACATAATTTTTTTTGCTAAATTTCTCCCAGAATTTCCAATTTATAATTACATCCTATTTCTTCATTTGCAAGAACGACAATATTATTTATATACAAAGACAAAAGACCAAAGAATAACTGTCTGTATTCCATCGGAACAATTAATTTCGGACAGGTTATGTCAAGTTTTTTTGCAAGTTTGATAATCTTGTTTGCAATACTTTCGGCAAAATCACCGTCAATTTTGACAACGGCGTCTTCACCGTCCTCAAAACTCATTATTATTTGTTCAAAAGTTTTGTCGGAAAGTTCAAATGCGGAAATAACACCGTCTGAATCTGCGTAATTGCGGCAGATTTTATTTGCCAGCGCCAGTCTTATTTTGTTTAATAAATCGGATTTTACGCTGTCTTCGGCATAATCATTTATTTTTTCAAATATATAGACCAGATCTTTTATTGAAACATGTTCCCTTATCAAACTTGTCAGAATAAATCGTAAATCCGCAAGCGATACAAAATCCGGAATAACGTTTTCTACAAGAAAAGGATTTGAATCATTCACCACGTCAATATATTTATCAAGGTCGTCGTAATCAAGCAATTCGTCAACATATTTGACAGCAATATACTCAAGTGCTTTTGCTATATATTCAGAACCCATAAGTCCGTGGTACCAGAAATCTTTTGTCTTGTTTTTTTCAATCCAGACAATTTTTCTGCCGGTAATTTTGTCAATATCATATATTGAATTTTTAATTTTCTTTTCAAGTTTCAATTCGTCCGTATAAAACATCAAGTGGTCAGGATAAATCATTGCCCTGAATACATCCAGCCCTCTGACTTTTATACAAAATTCAAAAGGATTAAGATTTTCATCATCTTTAAAAATAATTTTCGGAATAACATAACCGATTTCTTCGGTGAGTTTGAGGCGGGATTTGACAGTTTCCGCGATAAGTTCTTCTTCCTGTGAATCCCTGTCGGAATCAACATATCCGAGCAGTTCTTCACTCAGATTAATTGAGAGTTTTTCCTCTTTGAGTTTGGAATACATAACATCCGGAGATGTAGCTTTTGCCAGCTTATCTTTTAAATCATCAAGCTCTTTTAAACCGGCGGATATTTTATCGTTGAGTTTAATTCTGCTTGATGATGCCGGATCCGCACCGTCAAGTTCAAGTTTAATTTTTGCAATTTTGTCTTTCTGGTGGCGGATTTTGGACTGAATTTCAAGACAGGCCTCATAGGGTGTAAGTTTTGGAGAAAGCATTTTTTCCATCTGGCTTTTAAAGGTGGAAATATTTATAACATCGGCATTCCGGTTTGCGTCAGCCGTTTTTGCCTGTGTCATAAAAATGCAGTTGTAAACAATGCCTTCGTCAGCTTCGACTTCCTGCATGCTGTATAGTTCCCAGCCGTTCATCGACATTTCGTTCAAAAGATTTTGCAAATCCTGAACATCTTCGCCCGAACATGTTTTTACAACATATTGCATTTTATTTCTGTTATACATAATCCAATTCCTTATTTTTTATTTTCAGCAATAAGAATTTTAAGGGCTTCAACAGCTGTTTTAATTGCTTTTTCCGTATCATGAACAACCGGATTTTCAAGCCCGAGTTTTTCTCTTTCCTGATTAGCCACCGTTAAAAAGACCGAACCTATTTTGACTTTCAAAAAACTTGCAACAACGAACAATGCGGCGGATTCCATTTCAGAAGCAAGACAGCCGAGCCGTTTCCATGCTTCCCATTTGTTAACAAGCTCATAATTTACCGGCATTTTGTCGGGATTATGCTGGCCGTAAAAAGAATCTTTGCACTGAACAATTCCTGTATGTGCCGTATAATCCAAATTTTTGGCCGCTTTTACAAGCGCATTGACAATATCAATATTTGCAACTGCAGGAAACTCAATCGGTGCATATTCTTTGCTTGTTCCTTCCATTCTGACGGCACCTGTTGCGATAACTACATCACCGCCTTTTACGCCGGTATCAATACCGCCGCAGGTTCCCACGCGGATAAAAGTTTCCGCACCGACATTGACGAGTTCTTCAAGAGCGATTGAAGCTGACGGGCCGCCGATTCCGGTTGAAGTCACGCTTACTTTTTCTCCGTTAAGATAGCCGGTATATGTTGTGTATTCCCTGTTATCCGCTACAAGAACCGCGTCATCGAAATATTCGGCAATTTTTTTGCAACGTTTGGGATCGCCTGGCAAGATTACATATTTGCCGACGTCGCCGGATTTCAAGCCTATGTGATACTGTTCACCGTTTACCGAATATTTCATTATACGCGCTCCTTATTTATTAGTATTTACCGGTTTTTAATTTCTGGATAACAAGATCCGAAATATCCAAACCGCCTACAAAAATTACTCTGCCGTCAACAATTGCGTCAAGTTTTTGTTCTACCATAACATCTTTTGTTGCCGCTTGAATTTTGTTGTAAATCTGTTCTTCTTTGGTTGCTTTAAGTTTCATATATGCTTCCTGTTTTGCTTTGAATTCGCGTGCGGTAGCATCTTCGAAATTTTTTCTTTTCAGCGGTGTATCAAGAGATTTGTACTGTTTTTCTTTGTCAATCATGTACTGTTGAAGCTCAAGACCTTTTGCGTCAACATCTTTGACAGCCTGTTTTGCAAAAGAATAATTTTCCTGAACTTTGCCGTAGTCAATAAAACCTACACCGGCAGCCTGAGCTTTTGCACCTAACAGAGCAAACACCGCGATTAAAGCAGTTAACGTAGCTAATTTGATTTTCTTCATTGAGTAATCCTCCTTATTAGTAAATTAAGTCACCTACACCAAATGTAAAGTATCCGTTTTCGGAACCGTTAGCACCGGGATTTGTAAGCGGAATACCGTAATCCACTGACAACGGCCCCATACCCGGAACATAGAGTTTTATACCGACACCGGCTGATACCGCATACATCGGTCTGTCATACAATGTATCCGATATTGTTGTATCAAAGATTTTACCTGCATCAACAAATGCTGTCAATCTTATGTTATTAAGAAATTTAATTCTTGTTCTGTCAATAAACGGTATCGGCGTTGCAAATTCTGCAGAACCCATTACGAACGCATTACCCGTACCGACGCCGCTCATTTTGAAACCGCGGATTGTATACGGGCCGCCTAAACGGTATGCCATAACTTCAGGCATGTTGTCGCCGTGAATTTTGCCGCCTGCTTTTGCCGTAAATGACAGTGATGATTTTTTCCCGATAGGGATGTATTGTTTAACCATACCGGTTAATTTACCGTGGGTTTTGTCAAATCCGTCAAGTCCGATTTCTTCATCAAATCTGATACTTGCAAGTGTTCCGTGTCTTGTAACGGTTGCGGAATCACGGGTATCGTATATTAACGCCGGACTCAGCGACATGAACAAACCGCCTTCCAATTGTTTTGCACGGTCGCTTATCGGAATGTTATATTTGTTGTAAAGACTTGCAATTCTGTTAAAGTCACCTTCTTTTACGTTGACGTTTTCAACACCGAGTGAAAACGTTGCAGTTGCGTGTCTGTTCTTTTTAAGACGGTGTGCAACCGTAACTTCGCCGCCTATTCTCTGTTCAATTGCAAGCGGAACCTGATAGCTGCCGAAATCTCTGAAGAATACTTTTGCCATCAATGAATTATCGGAATTAAAGAAATAAGGCTCAAAGAAACTCAATTCCGCCTGAATATTCATATGATCTTTGACCGATGCATCGTTAAGCATAACACCGGTACCGACCAGGCCGTTCAATGATAAACGCTGGTTGCGGCCGCGGAAGTTGTTATCCGCAATTCCCAAAGACCCGAACACACCTGTGACGGTATCCAGACCGCCGCCGACCGAGATGCTCGCGGTTCTCTGTTCTTCAACTCTTATTGTAACATCATAAAGATCAGGATCTTCCAAAGTCGGCTCAATTTCGCGGGTAACGTCTTTGAAGGCCTGAGAGGCGTAAAGTCTTACCAGATCTTCTTTTATCAGGTTTTCGTTATAAATCATGCCGGGCTCTGTCAAAACGTTACGCTCTATAACATAATTTTTTGTTTTTTCGTTGCCCTGAATAAGAATTTTATTAATAGTACCTTCTTTAATGTTTATGTTAATCGTGCCGTCCGGATCATCAGTAACCGATTCCACGCGCGCGAGAATATAGCCTTTGTTGGAGTAAATGTTTTGGATGTCATAAATGGCCTGATTAATCTGCGCAACGTTTTGCGGCTTGCCTTTCATAGGCAGAAGGCAGTCCAGAATTTCTTCTGTTGCAACGACAGTATTTCCTTCTATGGTAAAATCTTTTACCGGAAGGTTTTCTTCAAGGATAATTTTAAGAGTAACCGTGCCGTCTGAATTGGTTATAGGGATAGCTTTCATGTTTTCGGAAAAATAACCAAGCTGGTAAATCGCTTTTAAATCCGTCTGAACAAGATCACGGCTGTATGCTGAACCCTTTTGCAGCGTCATTTTTGCAAGAATATCTTCGGGGCTCAAAGCGTTTACGCCGTAAAGTTCAATATCACGGATAATTCTTTCTTCTTTTGCCAGTGCCTTATCCGGAGTTGTGCCGGCATGGATTTCGCCTGATTGTTCTTCGGGTGCGCTTTGAGTCTGCTGCGCTTCCTGGACATCCGGATCAATACTTTTTTCTCCCCAAAAATCACCGATTGCAAAAGCATTAAGGGGAAACGCCAGCAATAAAAGCAGGGTTATAAACAGCTTATTAAATTTTTTATATAAAATCAAGAATCCGGGTTCCTTAAAACTTCTACTATCCTTAATGAAAATTATACCACAAACCGCTAAAAAAACAATGAAAAATCATACATTTACACGGTAATTTTTAAGATTGTAAAACCCGCTTGTAGACATCGTTTTTATTCAAATTATAAAGTTCCGATAAAATTATTGAAATTTCTTTTGCTTTGAAGTTTTTATTTTGCAATATTTTGATTTTTTCATCAAGGTCAATTTCTGAATCTGCGGGGTTTTCGCGGAAAATCATGCCGACGATTTCACCCTTGGGCTGATTGGATTTAAAATGTTTTAAGAGGTTATCCACGCTGTCGACTATTACTTCTTCAAATATTTTGGTAAGTTCGCGGCCCGTTGCTGCTTTTGCTTCAGGGCGAAGGGTTTCGATTATTTCGAGAGTTTTAACGATTCTGTTCGGGGATTCATAAAAAACAAGGTCGGAATATTTGTATTTATCAAGAAGTTTTTCAATTCCTGTCTGCGTTTTTGGTAAAAATCCCGCAAACACAAATTCTTCATCTTCTCTTGAAATCTGTGACAAAAAAGTTGCAACGGCATTTGCCCCCGGAAGCGCGGTGATTTTTATATTACGATTTCTTAATTCTTTTACAATAACCGCACCCGGATCGCAAATCAAAGGGGTTCCTGCGTCGGATACGAGCGCGATTTTTTTACCTTCGTTTAAAAATTCCAGAAACTTTTCTACCCGTTCTTTTTCATTGAATTTATGATACGAAATACATTTTGTCCTGATATCAAAATGGTTGAGAAGTTTTTGGGTAACACGCATATCTTCACAGGCAATAATGTCGACGGATTTTAAAACTTCAATTGCTCTGTCTGTTATGTCACCGAGATTTCCGATAGGTGTCGGAACTATATAAAAATCAAATTTCCTCATATAAAAATTTTAGCACGAAAGTTAAAATTTTTTACACAGCAGTTTATTTTTATTCCATTACGCATACTGTATAAAAATTTCTCTTATCGCCACCCCAATTCTGACCCTGTGACCAATAATCAGGACGATATATGTAAGCGCCACCGCCAACATTATCTTCCCTGTTTGCTAATACAACAATTTCAGATGTTTTACTGGCACCTGTACCAAAAAAATCTTCAATTTTTGTTTGATTCCAAACTACAGAACCATCATATATGTGCGGCTCTCCGTTATCATACATGTAAAGTCCGAGAGTCTTTATTTGCTCCATACTTATCATTTTATCAAGACTGCCGCAAGTTTTTACTGCTGAAGCCCAATAATTTTTATAGGAATTAATGGCATCAGAAGCACAGTGTTCTATTAGGCCGGCATCAATCATTTCATGGCATTCTTCAGAAGTTACATTTTCTGTGATTTTTTGCGGTTTGCTCATGCATACACCATTAATTTTGAATGCACATGCACCGCTTATATTCACATTCAACATGTGTACGTCTTTATTATTCTCATTTGGCGATTTGAATCCGGAAGTATCGTAAACTATTGCAAGACAGTTCATTCCCGTAATCTGATTTGAATAAGGATCTTGTTTGCAGTTTTTATCATTATAAGCCAGAACAGCGGTTGTACCGTTTGCAAATTGTACACCAACCGTGTTGGTTGACCAGTCTTGCTGTCCTAATGCTCTTGCTGTTTTTAATGATGTTATATCCATATCTGTATTTTCGCCGGCTTCTATTTTCCCTGTTGCAACATCAAGAGCCGAAGTCGCTCCAAGAATATTATCTTCAAAACACTCTGCAAGGTTATCATTTCTGCAGATTTTATTTATTTTTATATGTTTTGATAACTCATCAACAAAAGTTTCTGTTGTAGTATATCCGGCAAGTGAAGATTGCGCATTCATAATTTTTAATGCTTCTTCAAGTTTTCTCTCAAATACAGTTGATGCAGTATTCCATGCTTTTTTTTGATAATCGGCAATAAGTGTCGGAATTGTCATGGCTGCAACAATGCCTATAATCGCCAATGTAATCAATACTTCGGCAAGTGTAAACCCTTTTTCTTTCTTATTCATAGATATCTCCTTTAAATTAAATACCTTGCATTCTACAATATATTTATTGTTGTAAGCAAATTATATATTGTAGAATGTTTTTTGTCAACTAAATACAATAAACTTATGGAAAAAGAGAAAATACTTTTGGAGTTTGGACGCAACCTTAAGGCGGAGCGCAACAGGGCAGGGCTTTCGCAGGAAAAACTTGCCGAAAAAATCGGATTGTCTTACGGACAGGTTATAGGCACGATTGAACGGGGCGAAGTGAACACAAGTCTTACTACAATAATTTCCATTATGGAGGCCCTTGATGTCGATTTTGAAAAACTTTTCAACCGGCATGAAAAACGGTTTTAATTAAACAGGTATTCAAATTTTCCTTTTAAATTGTCAAGAATTTCTTTGTAATCAACAGATACAGGAGTCGGTTTTGAGGTTTTTATTACATCAAGAAAAACCCGTGCGTGCAGCGGTTTTTTGTTATCTAAAAAACAGACGCTTTCTGCAACGTCACGCCGTGCCGGAACAATTAAACCGCTTTTTGCAAATTTTTCGCTGCTCTTTTTTGAAGATAAAAAATCCACAAGTTTTCTGGCCTCGGCTTTGTGTTCGGAATCTTTAGCAACGGCCCAGCCGGACGCATCCAGCGGAACCACGCTTCCCGCATCACCTTTCGGAAAAGGTGCAATATCCCAGTCAAAATCAGCTTCTTCTCTGTATTTAGGAACAAGCCAGCGGCCTGACAAATGCATCGCAAGTCTTTGCTGCAAAAACATCTGTGCCATTGTTGCGCTTGCGCTTTCTTCTTTACGCGGTGCAACGTGGTATTTTTTTCTTAAATCAGCATAAAACCCGAGCCCCTTTTGGCTTTTGGAATCATCAATAATAAATCTGGAAAGGTCATCCGACAAAATCCCGCCGCCTTCGCTCATCAAATACGGCAGATAAAAAAGAGTATCTTCTTCAAAACTTATTCCGAAAACTCCGTCGTGAGTAAGTGTTTGCGCAGTCTTTAAAAATTCCGCAAATGTCCAGTTTTCATCCGGATACGGAAGGTTGTTTGCTTTAAAAATATCTTTGTTATAAAAGATTACGAGATTTGAAATATCCCGCGGAACCGCATAAACAGTATTTCCCCACGAAAGTGCCTCAACGGATTTTTCATAAAATTCATCTCCTGCCTGCAAAGGTTCCAAAAGCCCCGCATTTGCATATACAGGCAGATAGTGATTGTTCATAAAAATTACATCCGGCGGAGTGTTTGACGCAAATAACAGATGGATTTTTTGAAAATAGTTCTGCGGGATATGCATAAAATCAATCTTCAAATCGGGATTTTCTTTTTCAAATTCATAAAGCAGAGGTTTTAAAATCCCGACTTCGGATTTTGAACCCCAGCTTGCAAACTGTATAACCGTCCGGTTATCTCTTTGCTCCAAATTATGGGTATAAAAGGCGCAAAGAAAAATCCCTCCTAATATCCCTAAAATTATAAAAAACTTTTTCAATATTCACACTCCGGTTACAGTTCAATCAGAACGCCCATTTTATTTTCGTCAACATCAACGAGAGATTTGAACCCGCCGGCTTTTACCATATAAACATTTTCACTGTCAAGTCTTACCTGAAGGTTGTCGACATTTTCATCAAATTTTTTGATGACCAGAATTTCATCTTTAACCCTTCCGACAAGTGCTGTTACGCCGTCAAGGCTGACAAGATAAAACCCGCGGTTTCCGTCAATGTTATAACCTGATTTTACTACCAGTCCGTTCAAATAGTTGTCATTGTTTCTTTTTATCGGGTTAGAGGCTTTAGCGGCCGGTTTTTTCATATTCATGGAAGGTTTTATCTGCGCAAGACTTGCCGCAACTCTGCTCGACAAATCATCTGCCGGAATTGAAGTTTTGCGGATTTGTTCTTTATCAAGCAGCGCAAAGTACTCTTCAACCGAGGACATAATATAATCCTGTTCCTTGTCTATATTAACCGTGTCTGCGTTGTTTTCCAGATACTGGCTGCCCGTTTTAATCAAATCGCCGACTTTAAGGTTTGCGTCTTTAAAACTTCTGGTTGAAGAATTAATCGGGTTCTGCTGTAATTTAACAAACTTGCCTTCTTTTGCAGGTCTGTAATCCGGCTGATATTTTTTAGCTCTGTGTCTGTTGGAGGTCAGAAGCGATGCAGGTTTTGCAAACGCTTTGAGCTTAATTTCGCCGATTTCTTTTGAAATTACATCATCTTCGGATTGAACTTTTTCAACAGGTTCTTCCGTTATATCAATTTTGTGTGATTTATATATTTCCGGAGTTTTTTCAAGGGTGCTTTCAAGTTCAAGCCGTTTTTTGTCAATTTCGTTCAAAGGCTCTTCGGTTTTAATGAAGTTATATTTGCGGTTTTTAACTTCGCCTTTGGATTCTTTAACAAACTTTTGATAACGTTCCTGCCAGTTGAGATCGGTATCGTTTATTATATCGTCATAATTTTCCTGAACGTGAGGTTTTTCTGCAAGGTTTTCGGCAAATGACGCTTTTAAAACATTGGATTTCTGGATTGAATTTCTTATCATTTTTGCAAATAAATACAAACCGAGTACGGGCAGGAGTATAATTGCCCAGCCGAATTTATTTTTTGAAGGTTGATTTTGCGGCTGTGAAATTTTTTCTATTTTTTCAATTTCTTTTATGTCAAGTTTGTTGGAAACATTTTCCTGCACAGGTTTTTGTGCGATTTTTTCCGCAGAACTTTGCGGTGCCGGAGATTGTGCGGCCGGTTGAGCAGTATTCTGCGCCGGTTTTTGCACCGTTTGATTTACCGGCGGAACGATTTCCTTTTTAGGTTCAGCTTTTTTGGGTTCTGCCTTTTTAACTATATTTTGAACTTTTTCCGCCGCAGCACTCACGTTTACAATTGTTTTTGGAGTTTCTTTTTTAGGTGCCTGCGGGGCTACTGTTTGTTTCGGGTGGGTTTTAACCTGTGCAATAAGCGCTTTGGCTTCTTTTTCTTCCTGAGTCATGGGGGTTGATTTTTTTACATGGGTTTTGATATTAAGCGGACGTGTAGTGATAAATGTAATTTTTGTATAGCCGCTCATGCCGTCATCGACATTTTTTACGTCAACTCCCGTGATAATATCTTTTACCGAACTCAGATCCGGTGCCGAAGCCGGTTTTCCTGAAACTTCCGGCATCAGAACAACATATTTGTTGTTAGATTTGCGTGTAACCATTGCATTGCCTGATGCGCCGGTGGTATAAAAAGTTACATCCACCGCGTTGTCAGAAGTTTTTGTAATATCCATTTGCACAAGATTAGATGCATTTGCCGGAGTAAATGCCAGACAAATTAATGTTGCTGCTGCCAGTATATTTCTTTTATTAATCATCACGTTTCCGTTTGGTTACACTACACTAACTATATAATACCGCATGAAAAAAAAATTTGCTAGTTTCTTAATATTTTGAAACCTTTTTATGATATAATTTTTTTATGAAAAGCGGATTTGTAAGTATAATCGGGCGTCCGAATGTAGGTAAATCAACACTTTTAAACCGCATTCTCGGGCAAAAAATCGTAATCACTACGGACAAAGCCCAGACAACAAGAAAAAGAATAAAAGGGATTTTGACAACCGGTGAAGGCCAGATTGTTTTTATTGACACTCCCGGGGTTCACAAACCGCTCAACAAACTCGGCGAGTTTTTGCTTGATGAGGCAAAAATTTCTATTCCGGATGCCGATTTGATTCTTTTTCTCACGGACGGGTCTGAGCCAGCAGGCAAAGGCGACAGGTGGATTGCACAAAATCTTTTGCAGACCGATATTCCGATTATTATTGTTATGAATAAAGTTGATAAGGTAAAAAATCCCGCAAAAGTTGAAGAAAATCTGCTTTCCTATAAAACTTTGTTTGACAAAAATTTTCCGCTCGTAAGAATTTCCGCCAAAACCGGCAGAAATATTGATACTTTAATAAATAATATATTCAAAAAACTTCCCGAAGGCGCGCCTTTATATCCGGAAGATATTGTAACCGAAGAAACCATGCGTGATGTTTCGGAAGAAATTATAAGAGAAAAAATTCTCTTGAATACTTCCGATGAAATTCCGCATTCGGTTGCCGTCAAGGTTGAAAATTATTTTGAACAGGAAGATATAGATAAAATTTACGCCTCAATTTTCTGTGAAACAAAAAGCCAGAAGGGTATTTTAATCGGCAAAGGCGGCTCCATGCTCAAAAAAATCGGCACTGAAGCGCGGCTTGAACTTGAAAAAATTACCGAAAAAAAGGTCTATCTTGAATTAAATGTCAAAGTCGAAAAGGACTGGCGCAAAAAAGAATCAGTCCTCAAAAATTTCGGTTATCAGCAAGAAAATTAAATTATTGCTAATCATTGCACGAATGTTTGCCGTCCCAGGATAATTCGTCGAAACAACCGCACGCTGAAATATACTGAAATGGAAAAAATTGCACAAACTCTCGGATATGAAATTCAAGGATGCTAATTAGGGAAGCGGCTGATTTCAATCAAATAATGTTCCAGAGCCATATAGCCGTTGTAAATCTCGTTTGAAACGGAAGCGTATCTGCTTGCGTCCAAAAATTTCAGTTCTTTGATACGGATTTCAAGAAGTTTTTCGGCATCCTCTTTAAGTTTTTCGTCAGATGCCCATTTCTGAAGCAGTGTCAGTTCTTCATACATCTGTTTCATGGTTGTAAATTCAAGCGTATTAAAATCATATTTTTTAAGCAAAGCCTTTTCCGTATTGGAAATTCTGCTCATAACGGCCTGAAATTTGAAAACTTTTTTAATTATTACATAGTTGTCAGCGAGTTTTCTGTGATAATAGGGGATTGAATTACGGGCCAGAAGCGCTGCATACGAACGCGACGTAAACACGTCAGAGTCGTTTGAAAACGTACTTTTTGAAGTTAAGTCAAAATTCGATTTTTTATCAAGAATGTTTTCCAGCATTCTGCCTCCGCATGTTTGATAATAGAATAATATTTTTTATTTGTCATGCCATGTTTGAAGTATTTTTACATAAGTTAAAAAAGCCGGTAATCAAGTTACCGGCACGCATTTAATTTTCAAGCTGCTGCATTATTTCAAAAGGTTTTTCCGCCACTTTCATTGTTTCGCGGTCAATTATTCCGCGTTTCAATTCGGTAAAGGTTGCCTTTTTGGAATTAAACATCTTTTTCAAAAATTCGTAAGAAACTTTCGGGTCGCATTTGTCGCCGCAGGTGAACAAATCTACGGCCGCATAACCCAATTCCGGCCATGTATGGATTGCAAGATGGCTTTCTGATATAATTACGACGCCCGATACGCCGTAGGGGTTAAACATATGGAAACATTTCTGGACAATAGTTGCACCACATTCAAGTGCGGCATCCACCATATATTTTTCAACTTTCTCTAAACTGTTTAATGTGTTCGGATCACATTCAAAAAATTCTGCTAAAACATGTTGTCCCAAGTGGATTTCTTCAATTCCGCTTTCATTGAACGCTGTAAAAGGTGAAGTTATTGCCAATTCATGTGCCTCCTTATAAATGTATATTTACTACTACTTTGCTATAACATATTACAATAAAAATCTCTGAATTTGTAAAATTTACACTTTTTTTTTCAAAATTTCTTTTATTGTTAAAAAAAATATAGCTGAAATTCAGAAATATTGTACCGTTCAGATGTACTATTTTTGTTAAGAATTATTAACCTTGTAACAGTAAATTTTAATATTTTGTTATAAAATCAAAATATGAATAAGATTCTTGTGATAGATGACGATACTGCGATTAACGAGTTAATCAAGGTAAACCTTGAACTTGCGGGCTATAATGTTATTCAGGCGTTTGACGGCACAACGGGTTTTGCGCTTTGCAAACAGGAAATCCCCTCAGTTGTGGTGCTTGACGTTATGATGCCAGAAGTCGACGGGTTTACGGTAGCGCAGAGAATACGTAAAAACGATTCCACAAAAGATATTCCGATAATCATGCTCACCGCTCTTTCGCAGCTTAACGACAAAGTCAACGGATTCAATATAGGCGTGGATGACTACCTTGTGAAACCTTTTGAAATGGAAGAGTTGCAGGTCAGAATACGCGCGCTTTTGAAACGTTCGCATCAAATTCCCGAATCCGCTTCTACAAGAGAACTTTTAACCCTCGGCGATATTACCCTTCTGCCTGAAACTTATTCGGTAAAAATTAAAGACAAACAGGCAAAATTAACGCCCATTGAATTTGATATCTTTAACCTGTTGTTTCAGAACCACGGCAACATGGTTTCTTCATCGCAGCTTTTGAAAGATATCTGGGGGTATGCACCTGATGATGATATTGAAACTATCCGTGTACACATAAGACATTTGAGAGCTAAGTTAGACAAAATAAGTGACGGTAAAAAGTACATCGAAACCATTTATGGCGGCGGCTATAAACTGGTTTTATAAAAGGAGGTATAATGTTAAAACTTAGCGAAATCAGACTTGCAGACGCAACCGCAAGAGATATGGCACGCGCATTGAATTATGCAATGGTTAAATCCAAAAAAACCGCCAATGTTCTGGTCGGGAAACTCCAGCTTACAGGGCCGGTAAAACCCGAACATGTGGTTAAAAATCTTTGTCCGAAAGATACCTTTGCCAAATCCGGAAAATTATCACTCAAAAGCCAGCTTGATTTGTCAAAACAAATGACAAATATCTTCAAAAATCCGAAAGATCCGCATGATTTTACCATGATGGATTTTGCGCAGGCGGCTATCAAATATATTACAAGAAATTTTTAAACATTTCCCGATAGATTTTTTCAAGTTTATCTTCAATGATGTAGCTCAAAACACTGTTGTGGCTTGCATCTTGTTCTTCCGTGTACTGCCTGTGAAACAGTGAATCGTGCAGACTCTTGCTTAAAAAATACGTTTCTTCAATCTCTTTGTAAATGTCCATTATCGTAACCTTTCTTTATTTGTGATAATGAAATTATTATCATGATAAGTATTATCTTATCATGATATACATTAACTGTCAAGTGTTATATTATAAAGGCATGGGAATAAAAGAAGATATAAAATCCGTGCTGGCAAAAGAAGCACAGACAATGACAGATGTTGCATGTAAGTTATACAAATCCAAAAACAGAAGAGCGGCAATGAGCAATCTCTCACAAAAACTCGGCAATGAAACAATAAAATTCACCGAGGTAAAGGCTATAATGGATTTGCTGGGGTATGATATAGAGTTTAAAAAAAGGAAACAGACAGTCTGAAGGACTGTCTGTTTAATATATGATTATTGGTTTTACGCTTCTGTTGTTTCTTCAGCGGGAGTTTCTTCCGCCGGAGTTTCAGCAGCTTCTTTAGCGGCAGCTTCTTCCGCTTCTTTAGCTGCTTTTGCTTCAGCTTCCGCCTGAGCCTTAGCTTCTGCTTCGGCTTGAGCTTTAGCCTGAGCTTTTTTAGAAAGTTTTACGGTTTCTTTTTTCTTATAATTCAAAGTACCGTCAGCGTTGCAGTTTTTAATCAAATAAGCAACGGTTTCGGTAGGCTGAGCGCCTTTTTTAATCCAGCTTTCAGCAGATGCTTTATCAAGCTGCATAACTTTAGTTTTGGGGTTGTAGTGACCGAGTTCCTGAACCGGTTTACCTTCGCGCTTAGTAGTTGAATTAATAACGATAATTCTGTATGTAGGGTTCTTTTTAGCGCCTAATCTTTTCAATCTGATTTTTAACATTTTAATTTCCTTCTTATTATTGGTTTTCACTAATCGGAAACACAACCGCCGCTTGCTGCGTTCCTGAAACAAGGCTAAGAGGAATCGCCCGTTCCGAATTTATATAATCACAAACAGGTTTAATAATCAAGTGTGATGTTACAATATTACACAAAAAGATACTGACAATTCATCTGAGTTTTAAATAATTTTTAATTATGTAAAAAACTTGTCCGATGCAGAGTTCTTCATTATAATAGAATTAATGACGGAAATTGACTTATCTAAATTAGAAGAAATAAAGACAAAAGTCCACAATAAACTTGAGGAGACGGAACTTTTCAGATATAAAGGCACCGTGTCAAAACTTCTGGGTTTGACTGTTGAGGTTAAACTTCCGGGATTAAAAATCGGGGATTTGTGCTATATAGAAACAAACGACGGGCAGCAAAAACCGGCCGAAGTTGTTGCGTTTAAAGGTGAAATGGCACAGCTGCTTTTGCTTTTGGACGGAGTCGGAATAGGTCAGGGAAGCCTTGTTACATCTTCGGGCCGCCCGATTATTATTCCTGTCGGAGATTTTCTCCTCGGACGTCTGATTGATCCTATGGGACAGCCTCTGGACGGCAGACCGCTTGATACTGCCGGTGCTCAATGGCGTTCTATTGAAGGCCCTCCTCCGGGGCCGTTTGAAAGACCTATTATTACGGAAATCTTTTCAACCGGCGTCAGGGCGATTGATTCTTGTATGACAATGGGCTGCGGCCAGCGTCTTGGATTGTTTGCAGGTTCCGGTGTCGGTAAAAGTACGCTTCTGGGTATGATTGCGCGAAATTCGGACGCGGATGTGAACGTTATGGCGTTAATCGGAGAACGCGGTCGTGAAGTTAAAGAGTTTATAGAAGATTCTCTCGGCGAAGAAGGTATGAAAAAATCAGTCCTCGTGTGTTCAACGGGCGACAAACCGCCTTTGATTCGTCAAAAAGCGCTGCTTGCGGCAACCGCGGTTTGTGAATATTTCAGAGATCAGGGCAAAAAAGTTTTCTTAATGACCGATACTGTTACGCGTTGTGCAATGGCCGGCCGCGAAGTAGGTCTTGCAACAGGTGAACCGCCTACTATGAAAGGTTATCCGCCTTCAATTTTTTCATGGCTTCAAAAAGTTCTGGAACGTGCCGGAAACAGCCCCAAAGGTTCTATTACGGCTTTGTATACAGTGCTTATGGAAGGTGACGATATCTCTGACCCGATTGTAGATACCGTGCGCGGTATTGTTGACGGGCACATTTTCCTTTCAAGAAAAGTTGCAGAGATGAACCATTATCCCGCAATTGACGTTCTGGGAAGTATTTCAAGGCTTATGTCCTCAATTGCTACGCCCGAACACAAAGAAGCCGCGGGCAAAATGAGAAAAATTCTTGCAATGTACCGTGAGAATAAAGACCTTATTGATGTCGGTATGTATCAGCCGGGTTCCAACCCCAAACTTGATATCGCAATTGAAATGATGCCGCAGGTAAACGCGTTTTTGCAGCAGAGAGTTTCGGACAGCGTAACTATGGAAACCACCATAAGCACTCTTGTTAATATGATGAAAGGTGTTGACATTTAATTTTTGTGCTAAGATTATAAACGAGAATTATGAAACTACCTGATAACTACGGAATAGCATTGTTAATGACATTGTTCGCCGGACTTGCAACCGCAATCGGCGGCGGCATCGCATTTGTTGTTAAAAAAAACAACCTTAAAGCCTTGTCCGTGGGTTTGGGTTTTTCCGCCGGAGTTATGATATTTTTATCTTTTAACGAAATTATTCCGGAAGCCGGTGAAATGCTTAAGATTAATTTTCCAAATGATTATAACTGGATTGTTTATACCGGATTTATAATCGGAATTATTGTTGCGATTTTAATTGACTATTTTTTGCCGGATCATATTGATACCGAAGAACTTTTGCACCCCCAAGAAGTTCAGGCAACCACAAACCGGCGCAGACTTAAGCGTGCCGGACTTTTTACCGCGATAGCAATTTGCGTTCACAACTTTCCGGAAGGTATGGCAACATTTTTGACAACAACGCAAAATATTACTCTTGGTTTGTCAGTTGCACTTGCGATTGCGATACATAATATTCCGGAAGGCATTGCGGTTGCGCTTCCGATGTATCAGGTTACGGGTAAAAAACGCTACGCAATGCTTTATGCCGCAATGTCAGGTATAACAGAGCCGATAGGAGCGCTTGTCGGTATGTTTATTTTCGGTTTGTTTCTGCCTCAGGTGCTTGTGGGTGCTTTGATGGCTGCCGTTGCCGGAATTATGATTTATATTTCTTTTGATACATTACTCCCGCTTGCAAAGGAATACGGAAACTGGCACCTTTCAATGGTCGGAATTGTTTCGGGTATTCTTTTTATCTGGATAAGCCTGATTTTAATCGGATAATTTTTTTAAAGCATGCCGTTAAATTTTTTGAAAAACAGCGCAAAAATATGATTGCCCCGCAAAATTTACTGTGTGCGAAAAGTCTATATTGACAGTGTTTCAGACATAAGCCCCATCCGTAAAATTACGTACGTAATTTTACCTACGTATAAATACGGAATTGTATTTTTTTGAAAATCGGTTATACTCAAAATATAACGAACGGTTAAGATTCAAGCCCTCGATGGCAAAGTCGTTTACCGGTTCCGCAGAAGGGAGTACTATGGGGTATATTCACTGCTGCGGAGGTCTGAGAAAAACTCGCAGTTTCAGACTTCTGCCAGAGGATGATTTTGTGCTGTGCGAACTCGATTATCTGTATAAATGTCCTGTTTGCGGGCACACAACTGTACAATTAACAAGAATAAACAAGCAAAATGAAATTTCTACAATCAGAAGAATAAATCAAAAAGCGTTAAAATTCTTTGAGAGAATTAAAGACAAAATTCTTTACGAAGAAAAAAGAATTGATTACTCAAAACAGCATTACGGAACATTTTATCTGTATTACAACGAGTATGGAGTCAAAAAAAGATGTTACTCAAATCTCAAAAATCTTAAAATAGGTGCAAAATCTCTTATATAATCCTTCAATTATTTACTCTCGGGGGAATTTTCCCCCTTTACTTTAAAAGAGGAAATATTATTAAAACAAATAAAAATGATTGTTATAAGATTGAAGAAACCGGATAGAATCAGAAGGAATTAAGATGAAATTGACACCAAAGGAACGGGATGTAATAACTTTGGTTGCGAAAGGCTTTGCTGATAAAGAGATAGCTAATGAATTAAAAATATCACCCAGAACGGTGCAAACACATTTATCACGCTTAATGTTAAAGCTGCAAGCACGCAACCGGGCAAATGCAGTAGCACTATTTTTAAACAAAAAATACGGAAAAATATAGGTGTTTTATGAAAAAAATTATTATTCACTGGACAGCGGGATGTTACTATCCCACTGCTCATGAGAAGAACTGTTATCATTTTTTAGTGGATAAAGACGGAAAAGTCCACACAGGTAATTTCAAACCCGAAGACAACTTGAATTGCACAAAAGGTACTTATGCAATGCACACAGGCGGCGGAAACACAGGCGCAATAGGCGTTGCCATGTGTGCAATGGCAGGCTTCAAAGACAAAACCGCACCCGGACGATACCCTATTACGGCAAAACAATTTGAGGCCGCAATGGAGCTGTGTGCGCAATTATGCCTTAAATACGGGATTAAAATTTCGCCCGAAACAGTAATGACCCATTATGAATTCGGAATCCGTCATCCTTCGACCACAAGTGCCGGAAAAATAGATATAATTTTTCTCCCGCCGTATTCGTGGGTAGCGCGTCAGGATATCGGAAGTTTTATCAGGACGAAGATTAAATGGTACAAACAAAAATTACAAGGAGATAAATAATGGAAAAAACGTACTATAACCTCTCCGGAGGAATTAATCAGGCCTCAACAAAAACAGAACTCGGACTTGATACAAAAAAAATTTACTGGGCTGATGCCGAAAATATTGAAATTTTACAAAACAAAGGTATTTGCCGGCAAAAGGGTAATTCTTTATTTTTAGAGCTTCCCGCAGCGGAAGCCGTGACAGGTTTGCATGAAATGTTTGCAGGTGACGCTTACCGGCTTCTTATTACAACCGTGAGCGGAAAAATATACGTTTACAATGAATCGCCTCAAGGGTTGCAGCTTGTTGATAAAACCTTATCCGGTCAATCGCCG
This sequence comes from Candidatus Gastranaerophilales bacterium, assembly GCA_944323995.1. Classification (GTDB taxonomy): domain Bacteria; phylum Cyanobacteriota; class Vampirovibrionia; order Gastranaerophilales; family Gastranaerophilaceae; genus SIG32. The sequence goes on from CALUUN010000007.1 coordinate 63,495, forward strand.
TTTTTTACAAATTTTCTTAACGGCACGATTATTGCAAGCGAAGCGGATTCGCCTTTTTATTTGAGTTTTGATCTTGAAATTGATGACTGCAATTTGAAAGATTCCGATTCAAACCCGATTATTGTAAGTTCTTCCGCGGTATATAAAGGCCGGGTCTGGTTTTCTTCCGGTTCAACAATTTACTATTCCGCACTCGGTACTTATAATGATTTTACAACAGAAGAAGACGCCGGCTACATAAGCGATTTTTATACGGATACAGCGGTAATTGCAGCGATGAAACCTTACAAAGACTATCTTGCCGTTTACAAAAGAAATGCGGTTTATCTTTTAAGCGGCTCAAATCCCGATAATTTTGCAATAACGCTTTTTGCAAACAAAGGCTGCATTGCCCCCAATACCATAGTGAATGTTGAAAATTGCCAGTATTTTTTGAGCAACGGAATATTTGCACTTGAACAGGTCGGTGAACTTAATCAGATAAAATTAGGATATGAAATTTCACAAAAAATCAAGCCCGAACTTGAATCTTTCAGTCCGCTTGAGCTGGTAAAAAGTTTCTGCGTACACTACGAAAACAGAAATCAGATGTGGTTTTTCTTTCCTTATTCATCGCAGCAATACTATCATACCGTCTGGATTAACGATTATTTGAACAAAGCATGGTACAAAAGGGTTATTCCGCAGGATATTACGGCGTGTACAGTGTTTAAATACAATGTGCTGACTGCTGATAAAGACGGCAAAATTTACAGGGAAGATTACGGGACAACCTTTAACGGAGAAGGAATTAAATTTTTGTGGAAATCGCCGTTCTTTGCAATAGATTCGGCGCATCACAGAAAAATGATTGATGAATTTTATTTTATTCTTGACGAATCGTATGATAATAACTTTGAATTTTCGGTCTACAAAGATTATAACAGTGAAGATCCGGACGATCCGGAAAAAATTTATTCCGCAAACTTTGAACACCTTATATGGGCTGATGACAGCACGAATGAAAAACTTTCATGCTGCTGGGCAAAAGATAATGAAAGTGTACCGATATGGTCGGTAAATACAAATTCGCTTGAAAAAGCCGAAATTTCGGAAGCGAATTACTCTGTTCAGCTTTGTATTCAAGGTTCACAACCCGAACAGGCCTGCGCAATTATCGGTCTTCAATTCAGGGAAATCTATAACGACGACTAGCACCACTCAAATCGTATATACAAAAACACAGAAAGGGAAAAAACATGACAGAATCAACACCACAATCAACCGAGCCGACAGCTTATTCGCACACTTACGGCGCATTTATTCCGGAGGTCTGGAGCCAAAAGTTAAACAATATGCTTGAAAAAGACTGCGTGATGCTTCAGTGCGTAAACAGAAATTATGAAGGCGACATCAAAAATCAGGGTGACAAAGTGAAAATTATCACTCCCGCAACAGTTTCGGTTTCAACTTTAAGCGGCGATGATATCACTTATGAAAAACTCACTCCGTCATCTGCCGAACTTTTGATTGATCAGAAAAAATTCTTTGCTTTCAAAATAGATGACGTTGCACAGGCTCAGGCTAATACCGACATTATGGAAGCTCACTTAAGAAATGCTAAAAAAGCCATTGAAGAAGTTCAGGACGCATATCTTTTAGGCCAGCATGCCTATGCAGATTCGGCAAACGTTGTCGGAAGCGATTCATCTCCGATTACTCTTGCTAAAGATACAATTTATTCCAACTTCGTAAAATTGGCTCTGTGTCTGAAAAATTCAAATGCCGTGTCCGCAGAAAAACGTCCGTGGGTTGTAATTAACCCGACAATTGAATCCTACCTGCTTCAAAGCACCGAGTTCATCAACGCGCACAACGTTGCTGATGAAACCTTAAGAGAAGGCGCTATCGGAAGAATTGCAGGCATGGATGTACTTGTAAGTACAAATTTGACTGCTACGGATACTAATTACTATGTCCTTGCAGGTACAAATGATGCAATTACTTTTGCTTCACAACTTTCTAAAATAGAAAGTCTGCGCGACAAAGACAGTTTTTCTGACCTTGTACGAGGCTTATATTTATACGGTGCAAAAACCGTACAACCTAAGGCTCTTGCCAAAATGGTTGTTAAGGTTCCCGCATAACCCCGCAATGTACTCTTAAATGTACATTTAAGAGTACATTTTTTTAAAGGAGATAACAATGTTCGATAATTTAAAATCAAAAATAAAAGAAATAGCCGTTGCGGCCGTCGAGTTTGCCGAAGAAACTCTCGGCAGCAATAAAGGGAAACAAAAAAAAGAAATGGCTGTTCAGTATATTGTTTCCAGAATTCCGGTAATACAACCTTTTAAAACACTGATTGCAATGCTTTTGTCAAGTTTTATCGACGATGCGGTAGAATTTGCGGTTCAATATATGAAATCAGTGAAAGAGGAGGTATAAATGGAAGAACAACGAAATATGGAAGAACCCGTACTTGAGGTTCCGTTTAATGAAAATATTTCATCACCTGCCGAAAATCAACAGGCGCAAAATAATAATACGGTGCAGAATTCATCAATAATCCCGCAGCTGGAAAGAAGGCTTGCCCGCGATGCCGCAACTCTGCAAAATCTTATTCAATCTGGAACACTTAATAAGCAACAAGGGCAATATTATATGAGTCAATTGGCAAAAAAATCATTTGAAATTGAAAGGCTCAAACATGATTTTGCAAGACCGGCACAAAATTTCTCAGGTGCATTTGATGAATTTAATTCGGAAAAGCCGAATTTCTTTAACATTGACGGTCGATCCGACGTACTGAATTATTTGAAAAATTCAAATGTAAATGTTGATAAAGATGAAATAACCCGGATATCGCAAATGGTGGAAAAACTTGAAAATTGCGCCGTTCAAAGGTATCTGAGAAAACAGGCTCACGAAAAAGCATTGAATGACGAAAATGAAGCCGCAAAAAGAAAATTAACCGCTAACGCGCAGAATTCTTCTTCCGCAGGCAATAAAAACAGGGCTTTCACCCGTGAGCAAATAGGCAGAATGAGTGGTGCCGAATTTACAAAAAACGAAAACCTTATTATGGAACAACTCAGAAAAGGGCTTATACATTAGTAAATTCAAAACTTTCTTGTGAGGCGGCTCTGCCGCCTTATAAGGGAGTTTTAAAAGGAGATATTTATGAATTATTTAGAGCTTATAAACAAATGCCTTGTGGAACTTAATTACAAGCAGGTTAACAACTTTGAGGAGCTTGTGAAAAACGACCACAAAAAAATTAAAAACATAATTAACATTATAAATTCCGAGGTTTGCAGGTCGGACAAATGGAATTTTTTACTCAGAAAAATGACGCTTACTCTTCCCAAAAACACCGGCGAAATTGAAAATACGGTTCCCGGACGGCTTGCGACTGTTCTGGTTAACGGAGTAAAGTATGAATTTTTTGAGGATTTTGAAAAATTTCTTATGAATACCCAGCCGCCCTGCACATATTCGGTATTCGGCGACAAGCTGCTGTTTCCGGTTTTTAGTGAAAACAAAACAATAGAAGTTGTCTACTACACAAAAAATAATGCAGCAGACACTAACTCAAACGAAAAAACATCTCTTGAAAGTGCAGATGATTCATCCTTGATTCCGGATCCTTTTGCCGAACCCCTTCTTGTATACGGGACATGTTTAAGACTCAAGGCAAATCCGCAGCATGTAAAATTCAGCTATTGGCTCAGCATGTATAATGACGCGCTTGCAAATCTGCGCTCAAGAAACTTTGTCAGCATGGATGTTACGCCGACAGTAAAACTTTTCAGGTATTAGTCAAAAAAAAAACAGGAAGTTTTTTCATTTCCCCCTGTTAAGATTTACACTAGCCGAAATATAAATAGCATGACTATTATACAATTTTTTTCAAAAAAAGACAAATTATACTAAGAAATGTTAAAAATGAATCAACTTACCCCGCAGCAAAAAACATTTGTAACAGAATACATAAAGTGCCTGGATGGCGAAATAGCGGCTCAAAAGGCCGGTTATAAATCAAAAAAATTGAAAGAAATTTCCAACCGGCTTTTATCTAAAGATTTCGTAATAAATGAAATAAAACTTCAAATAAAAAAACAAATTTCGTCATTACGTGTCAACAAGGGCTATGTTATCCAAAAACTTTTGCAAATCGCTGAATTTTCACTTGAAGAGGAGGACGTTCTTGATAAAGAGGGCATTCCGACAGGCAAAAGAAAATTGAGGGATACCGCAGCAGGATTAAAGGCGCTTGAAAGTCTTTGCAAATATCTGGGCTTCAATTCCCCTAAAGAAGATGAAGAATACAAAGAAGCCAAAATTATTACAATTTCAAATCTGGATGACACCAAAATTTAAGAAAGGAAAAACAATGAAAGACGACAAAACAGAAGACATGCTTTTGAATAACACAACTCTGGATGAACTTATTAAAATGAAAATAGAGGATGAATTTAAATCAAGGCCTGTCAAACAAAAATCCGCTCCCAAAATTGTAACCGAAATTCAACAGGTTCCGAAAAAATTAATTTTTTCAAAAAAATCGACATTCAGAGTTTATAACCGTACAAACAAATCCGAAACTTTTATAAACGGAATTCAGGCGGATGCGATGCTCGGAATGCAAAACAGTATCAGAGAAAAAATTCTTAACGGAACGCTTTCCGTTTTTTCAACTGATGAAACTTATGTGAAATTTGAAAAAGCGGAAATTCAAGATGTGTAGATTTATTCAACCGCGGACGGAATATTTTGATTTTCTTAATCATCTTCATAACAGATATAACAGATATCTGGAAGATGATTATAACAAAGATACCATAGCCGGCATAATAAGCCGAACATATCCTTTCTTCTGGGTAATAACCGAAAACAACTCATCTCAAATCCCTGCCGGCTTTGTGTATCTTGAAAATATAACCGGAAATAATGAAAAATTACACGGTGCTGAAATTACTACCTGTTTTCATCCGGATTTTTGGGGTGATTTTCCGAAATACTGCGCCAAAATCTTTTTGAAACAGTGTTTTGATAAATTCGGATTTCAAAAAATTAAAGCCGTTGTCTACCCGCACAATTGCAGGGTAAAAATGTTATTAAAGTCAGCCGGATTTAAAAAAGAAGCACTGTTAAAATCAGAAACGATGAAAAACGGGCAGCTTCAGGATATAGAAATTTATTCAGTATACAAAACAGATTACGAGGTGAAAAATGAAAATTGAGAAAGAAGATTTAACACAAAAATTAAAAAAAGAGGACGAACATATTCTTGCATCGGCAATAGCCGAAAAATACGACAAATTTGAAGAAGCCAGGCTCACACAGCTTTCGGATATAAAAGCAATACGCGAAGCTATCTATGATTCAAGCATTCCGAAAGTAAATGCCTGGGGCAGCAAAATCCAGCTTCCCGAAATCTATGAACTTGCGCAGACTCTCAAATCCCATATCGGACAGAATTTATATTCACATCCTGATGCCATGTTTGATGTTTCGGGAACAACTCCCCAGACTCAGGCTTTTGCAAACAAACAAAAAGCAATGCTTGTCAATACATTTGAAAACATGAAAATAGAAGAACAGATGGAAAAGGTAATTGACAGTGTTGTAGAAACCGGAGAAACAACGCTTTTTGTCGGCTGGGAAACAAAAGTCAAACAGACCCGCCGCGCGCAGACGCTTGAAGAACAGATTTTGAACCCGACGGAACAGGGTTTTATCGTGGAAGAAAAAATAGTTTATGACAACGCAAAAATCAAGCATATAAAATCCGAAGATTTTGTATTTGATAAAAACAACAGAGATCACTGGGACAGCTGTGCAAAGATTTACCGGACATATTCAACGCTTGATGAATTAATTTCGGATAAATCAAACAATTTGCTGACCGAGGAGAAAAAAGAAATATTGAAAGGAGTGGTGGCAAGCAAAAAATCAAAAAACAGCGATACAAAAGCGACTGACGGAAACAAACTTGAGGTTTTGGAATTTTGGGGCGATATAGAACTGCCTGACGGCAAACTTTTAAAAAACTGGCTGATTACAATTGCCGGCAGAAAAGAAGTTATAAGATTTGAGTCAAATCCGTTTGTAATCAATCCGTTTATTCATGCAAATATAATTGAGAGTCCCGACACCTTAAGAGGAATTTCGCCGTTAAGGGTTGCATTGATTTTGAACAATATATCATCAACCATTTTGAACAAACAGATAGATGCACTTGCTTTAATGATGAATCCGCCTTATCTTGCACCGAAAGGCTGTTTCCGCGGCGAACAGGAGGTAAGACCGGGCAAAATTATTGAATACGATGCCGCCTTAATGCCTACGGCGCCGACACCGTTAAGTTTTGATAAAGCGATGCAGGGCTGGGATTTTCTGACATATTTCAAAACCACAACAGAAAGCGCGACAGGAATTTTCAAAAACATGGCCGGAAATCTTCAATCGGCACAGCGTACCGCAACAGAACTTAATTATTCAGTGAACGGTCAGGAAGCCAGATTAAACATGATGCTTGATGCAAT
>CALUUN010000008.1 GCA_944323995.1 Candidatus Gastranaerophilales bacterium
CTTGCATGTATGAAGCACGCCGCCAGCGTTCGTCCTGAGCCAGGATCAAACTCTCCATTGTCAGAAAGTTTATGTCCTTCGTTTGCATGCGGCTAGCATACAAACTGCTCGACTTCAATTAATCGCTTGCTTTCGCTTCGCGTGTTTTAGAATCATTTTTGTTGAATTAACAAGTATTGTTCTCGCGCTTGCATTTAGATATAAAAATATCATTGCTTACGCGGGTTTTCAGCTATTCTGTTTTCAATGTTCGGTTAAAATTTATGCCGCCTTTTCTTAGGTAGTTCTCAGTTAAGTTTTGCAGACTACAAGCTAAGTGCTTGGGGGCCAGCTAGAACAGGCAGATGTGCAAAATCATTTAATGCCTTTCTTCACACTCGGATCAGGTTTTACCTCATCCCAAACCGCATTTACTCGCGGTAATTATTATCTTATTACTTCAATTTTTTTTGTCAAGCGTTTTTTTAAAATTTATTTTTAATTTCTTAAAACTTCTTAACGTTGCTATTTATTTTTAAAGTGCATCGTGCGCTGGGCACATAAATCATCATATTCCAAAGAATTTTAAAAATCAAGACATGTTTTTCATGTTTTTTTAAACTTTTTTCAACTTTTTGAAATTTTCAGACTATATCTGTATTACAGGCATTTACAAATGTTCATAATCAGCAATTCTGTCGTATTTTATGACGCTGATTAGCTGAAAATGTTCCGGTTTAATACAGATACCAATATTAAAATATATTAAGATATTTGTTATTTCATGCCGCAGGATGTATATTATATATTATAGCAATTGAATAGAATGGGAGATTTGTTATGATTAGAACCTTAAAACATGCTGCATTATCTTTAGCCGTAGTTATGGCATGCTCGACAGCCGTTTATGCTGACGGAAATGCTTTTACGCCTTTAAATTTTGATGATGCAAGTTACAGCGGAAGCCAGACAACCACAATTTCACCTGCACAAACCACAAATCCGCAGGATATTGCAGGAAATGACAAAATGCAAAACGCTATTTTGCAGCTTGACAATGCACAGGTTGACGTCAGAAACGAGTTATTAAATTATAAGGCTAAATATTCTGATGTTGATGCTCAATACAAATTAATCAAAGCTGAAAGAAAAGCGCTTGACCAGCAAATCAGAGCTATTGAAAAACGTATCAAACAAATTGATAAAGCTAAAGAAAAAATCAGAAAAAACATGTTATAGTAAAAAGCCGGTTTTAAAACCGGCTTTTTAATTCTGTTACATTTAAATTTAGCAAGCATTTGATTGTGTTGACAAATTCAAGTTTAAGAGTTATAATTATAGATATAATGAAGTTCAAAATAGAAAAACTCAAACAAGCCGAAAAGGAAATTGCAGACTTAGCCAGCCATCAAAAAGTTGCTCTTGAATCAGATTTCGACATAATAGAACAACAAGGCATTGAGTTTGTAAAAAGACGCCACTTAAGAAACGGATTGTTTGAAATTAAAACAAACGATATTCGGTCACTGTTCAAATACAAAGAAGAAAGCATAATCTTAATAGGACTTGTATATGAAAAAAGAACCAATAAAGCCCCGGAATATTACATCAAACTGGCCCAAAAACGCCTAAAGGAGGAACAATGAAGTACATTTATGTTAAAGACAATGACGGATTTGTCGTAAAAAAATTACAATCTGACTTGTTGCCTGATGAACAGATTATAACGGAAGAAGAATACAAAGAACTTTCGGGTGAAAATTATTATCAGAAAAAATTCGGTCATGGCGGAAAACGCAAAGGTGCCGGAAGGAAACCCGCAAACGGTCTTGTGTTGAAGTTCCAAATTCGAGTATCTGAAAAAGAAAAAGAATTTTTAAAATTTGCCAGAGAGCACCACATTGATTATGACAGTTTAATGGAAGGATAATAACAAAACAAAGCCGGTTTTAAAACCGGCTTTGTTGTTTATGCTTCTTTAGCGTGCTGACTTTGTTTAAATCTGTTGTAAACATCCAGATATAATTTATTTTTATGGTCACCTTCCGGAGTTTCATTAAATTCTTTTACTTTTTCATCTTTTATATCCGGATACAGTTTAGAAACCATATATTCATAAGATTTTGCACCGCCGTCACCGATTGCAGGTTTTGAAGCCCTGACTATATTAACTCCGTATTTTGCAATAACAGCTTCGTATTCTTTTGCTTTTTTGTCATCGATATTGACCAGAATACCTTCTTTAGTTTGCTCCATGTCTTTAATATCTGCAAATTTTGTCGTTTCCTGACCTATTTGGCGCATGACTTGGTGCGACTGCGGCCCGAATTTTTTCAATTCCGAATACGGAATTAAAAATGTACCTGAAAAACTAACCGGATTTACGTTCATAATTTTCCCCTTTCTTTGTTTTACTGACGTTTGGTTATACTTAAATAAAAACTTTGGAAGAAAATTTATTGCTACAGGCGCACTTCGACCATACCATACCATACCATACAGGCATTATAACAGGGTTGCAGCCCTTTTTAAACTCATCTTTACATTTCGTTACATTTGATGCATAAATCAATAATTTCGCCTAAAAACTTTTATCGGTACATGGTACTTTCTTGTACCGACAAGAAAGTACCCAAAGAAACTCTAGACCGGAGAACTACACTCGCTAAGGTCGAATATTTGTTTAAGCCGCGCCGTGATTATAGGCGCGGTAAGAGATTTTAGCGAATACCCCGCCCCTTGAATTTCTAACACTCGCAAAGCTCGTGTTGAAATTCTTCCCCCGCCCTCAAGGGGTGGGGGAGAGCTAAAACGGCACGGCGTGCGCCCGTTAGGGCTTGAGCAATCCATAGGATTGCAAATAAATAGCGTGTTTTTCTTTCTCGGTTCACTCTTTCTTTTTGCATCGCTACAAAAAGAAAGAGTGAACAAAAGATACCTATAATAGTTTTTATGTAAAAAAATTATTTCATTCGTCAATGTAAATTCTCAGGTAATTCCAGTAGCTTCTGAAAACCTTTTTAACATAATTTTTGGTTTCAGTATACGGAATTTGTTCTACAAATTCATCGGTATCGCCGTAGCTGAGATTTTTCTTCCAGCGGCCGATTGAACCTATTCCGCCGTTGTATGCCGCAATGGCCGAAATATCAAGGTTATTGAGCATGCTTCTTAATTGCGCGTAGTAAGAATTTCCGATTTTAATATTCAACTCGGGTTTGAACAAATCATCATCAGACATCAAGCCGTAACCGTAGTGAGCACTGATTTCTTTTGCGGTTGCAGGCATCAATTGCATTAAACCTCTTGCACCGACGGAACTTTTTGCCTCCGGATTAAAATAGCTTTCCTCTCTGACTAAAGCAAGCATTAAAGGTGCATCGTTCCCCGTTAAATCAGCATATTTCCGAATTTCATCATAGTAATCTATCGGATACACAAGCCGCCAGCGCAAATCCGTCCGCTCGGGTTTCGGCGTGATTTTTTCCATTGCGTCACGCGCAATCAACATGGAATGTGAATAGTCGCCTTTCTGATAATATATCCAGCTTTTTATAAAATCATCGTCCGTAATTTCCAGCAAAATGTCATAATCCTTTAATTCTGCAAGTTTGAAAATCACGTCGTTTTTGGAAATATTTTTGTACGGATATTCAACCGGCTGTTCTTTTATATAAGCATTCAAAATCGCTGAATTTATATGCTTCATGGCAAGATAAGCGCGGTATGCGTAATAAGTATCCGGATAATTCGCTATGGTGCTTTTAAAATAGCTCATATATTCATCATATTCGGAATTTTTTTCGGCAACTTTTCCGAGCCAGAACATTACCATAGGCGCAGATGCAGAATCCTTAAATTTATTCAGAAAGTCTTTTCCGATTTTGTCCGCACTCTCATAATCACGCGCAAGAATTCTGTCAAAAAATAAATTTGATAATGCAAGAGGCGCATACTGACCGGACGAATAATTCAAATAAAGCTGTTTGTAACAGCCTGCTTGATATGCCAAAGGCGCGGCCTCACACTTTAATGACCATACATAATCTTTTCCCTTCGGTTTTGAAATATTGAAAAGAAAATCTATATCGTCTTTTTTGGAATTTGACATGCTTAAATATATATCAACAACATCACGTATATCTTTTTCGTCAGCGTACTGTGCAAAATTCTGCAAACCGTATTGGACAAGATACTTTGCTCGCGAATAATTTTTCAGGGCATATGAATTTTTCACATCAAGCACCCAGCTGTCGCTCAAAGACGCGTTTGCAAGAAGTTCTCTGGCATGCCCGTAATCTTTGAACAGGTAATAGGTATTTGCCATCAGTAAATAATCATCTTTTGAAATTTCTTTATCCAGTAAAAGCCAATTTGAAACCGCATTGAGTGCAAGTCTGCCTTGCGGCGCTTTTTCAAGATAATGTCTGAATGCCATTTCTATATCGTCTTTCACAGACATAGGAAAGATTTTTTTGTTTTTGTATTTTTCAAACAGTATTAAACCCAGATAATACTCTGATGCAATCGCATAATCCGTATCGGGATAGTTTTTTATAATCTGTTCAAAATATTTTTTTGCCTGCTCGGGTTCGTCCTGCAAAAGAAGCTGTGCTGCCGAATATCTTGCGCGCAGACTTAATTTATTTTTGGTGTAATTGTTAAACAGCAATCTGTATTGCTTCATCTCGGATTTTTTGTCGTTAAGTTCGCGCGCACACAAAGCCTGATGATATATTGCATAGGGTTTTAATTTTGAAAGAAAACTCACGCGCGAAAACAAATAATAAGAATTTTGATAGTCGCCTTTTGCATAATCCTGCATGGCATGCGAATATATCCGCATTGTCTTGCTTACCGGCTGGTACAACAGTGCGAACCCGAACCCCGCCAGAAAACATACCCCTATAATTATTGATGCGATTATAATCTTATATTTGTTACTCATCCCTTGCATTACAATAACAGTCTAACAAAAATACAAAAGTTTGTAAATTATCCTTTAATCATTTTGTCAAAAACAGGGCGGCTGTTGGTGAAATTAACCGGATAATCATGTTTTATAACCGGCTTTTCTTCCTTTTTATTAACATGGTAAGACTCGATTGAACGTTTTCCTGTCAGTCTTCTCATAAAGTTGTAGTAACCTTTCAAGAATCCTGTTGCCTGATTTTGTTCGGCTTCAATTGCCTCAAGTTCATCTCTTGTGTGAGAAAGAACAGGCATGCCGACCGATTTTCTTGTTAAGATTTCGCCCAGTGTGGTATCAACAAGAGTTACCCAGCTCATACCTGCAAGAGATCCGTTATACTGGCTTCTGAAAGTAGAATTAAACAAATCAATCAACAGTGTCTGGTAGAACAGTCTTGAACCTTCCTGAACAAAACGTTCTTTAAACTTGGTTTCGGCACCTTCTTTATCGTTACCGTTTGACTTAAGCATTACCATGTTGTAGTTATCAGTCATCAAGAACCATATAGTTGCGGCGGATGCGGCAGTTTTTGCAAGATTGGAAAGCTCTGCGTTTGAAAGATTTGACATTGTTGTTACGTTGAAGGCTTTTAAAATATTGTCGTTTACGTAAGATTGGAATTTTTTCGGAGTCATGCCTTTTTTCATGGCCTCTTTACCGATATTTTCAATAGTTTTGGCCAGAACTTCAACATCTTTTTTCGCAAGCTCTTTTGACAATTGTTCGGCTGTTTTTGCAGCCGGATGCGGTTTTTTCGCAAACATTTTCACAGCTTTGTTTACAAGTCTGTAAGGTAGTGTAACCGTATTAAATGCGAATTTAAACGGAGCTATTACAAAGTTTACAGCAGGTTTTACATATTTTTTGTTTTTGGAGCCGAGGTGGATTATGCCGTTGGAATCGGTAATACCGGCCGCAATATTTTGATATTTAACCGCAAGGTCTTTGTATCCGTTTTGGTTAAGCACATTTATAATTTTGTCGAACTTCTCTTTTGAAATAGTATGGTCAGGAATTACGGTTAATTTTTTGTACAAATTTTGGAACGGTTCCTGAACAATTTTGAACATTTTTTCAACGGCCGGTGAAAGTTTTCTCAAACCTTTTATGCCAAATCCTGCAGCAATTACTATCGCGGAACCCTTCATCAGTGTATCAAATGAAAGAAGCGGTTTTTGCTGGGTTTTATCCTGTTTTTTCTCAAATTCTGGATTTGCTTTAAATGATGTATCGGGTTTAATTTCTTTTTCCGGTGCATCGTTTTTCTCATTTTCGGCACGAGCTTCTTCGGGAGTAAGGCGTTTGATATGTTTTCCGTTTGCGATACGTGAAAATGCTTCGGTAAACAGTACCGTTGCGCCGGTCATAAGCATGATTCCGAGTTTTGAATTGTTAATATATTTATTTAAGGCACCCAGAGTAACCAGAGTCAGGTAACCGCTGGTGAGAATTCTTGTTGTTTCCTGATTAAACCTTATTTTCTTTTCCTTTTCGGCTTTTTTCGGATCATCATCCATCATTCTTGAAAGGTTATATGCGTCATTTGCAAGGAATATGGCAGGCGGCAGGCCTGACACAAGTCTGTTCAGCGCTCTTTCATGTTTTGTATCGTAAGCGCCGTATTTTTCTTTGTCAAACATTTTGACCGAACGCTGGAACATTTCGGAGGAAACTTCTGCCTCGGTTAATTTACCTTCCGCGAGTTTTTTGGTCAGGTTGTTTTTGGTCTCCACAAGCCCCTGCAAAGCGTTCATCTTAGCATCAATTTTGGAACGCTGTCTGATGTTTTTGAAAAACGGTTTTGCGAGAAGATTTTCAGACCATTTTTTCAACGGGTGGAATTTACCGAGAAGTTCAACGGAACCGTTAAGCAAATCACCCGGCAGAACTGTAAACGGATATTTTAAACCGTCCCAAATCAATTGAGGAATGGTCTTTTTGTATATTGTTGCTTCGTCGCCCTCAACTTTGAGCATTTTTTGAGCCAGTTTGGAATCTTTCAAATGGTCAAACAAATCACTGCCGATATTTTCAATATATTTGTTCGTAAATTCTTTGAATTCCGAAACTTTAAATTTGGCGGCCTGTTTGTAAGAAGGTGCAAATCTTAAAGCCGCGCCGATAACACCGAGCGCACCCAGCAAAACTATTGTCGGATTAACCGGTTTACGTTTTTTGGCAGGTTCTTGATTTTCACCCGTAAAAGAAAGACCTTTAAAAGATAAATCGGCTGAATTATATTTTAAAGGTCTCTCATAATATCTGTTGTTTATTTGTGTCATGGGATAGGAACTCAACTGGAGCGATTTCTCTGACACCATGCCCGGCAGATGTCGTTTGTTGCCGCTATAAAATTGAGTTTTGTCTACTTTCATCGTCCTCCACCCATTAAAATTATTCTCACTCTATTAAAACCAAAAAGCAAGAATTTTTGTCAGTATTTTAACTTTTTTTTACAATTAAATTTATAACATTTTTAAAATTTCAAGCACGAGTGCTTTAAAGCGTGATTTAGCCTTGTCAGTGGTTTCAATAACCTCGGAATGCGACAGTTTAACATCACTGACACCGCTTGCGGCATTTGATATGCAGCTGATACCTAGAACCTTCATACCGCAATAATTTGCAACAATAGCTTCTGGAACGGTAGACATGCCGACCGCATCAGCACCGAGAATTCTTGCCATGCGGGTCTCCGCGGGAGTTTCGTAACTCGGGCCGGAAGAAGCAAAATAAACACCTTTTTGAATATCTATGCATAATTTTTCGGCGCATTTTTCAGCAATTTTTATTAAATCTTTTTTATAAACTTCGCTCATATCGGGGAAACGTTCGCCGAGAGAATCGTCGTTTGCGCCTATGAGCGGATTTGTACCCATAAAATTAATATGATCGGTTATTATCATCAAATCCGAGGGTCTGAAACTTTCGTTTACCGCGCCTGCGGCATTGGTCAGGATAAGTGTTTTCACGCCGAGTTTTTTCATAACTTTAACCGGATATGTAATCTCACTCATGGAATGACCTTCATAAAAATGGTTTCGCCCCTGCATCATGACAACTTTTTTGCCTTCAATTTCGGCAAATACAAGTCTGCCTTTATGGCCTTTTACGGTAGATTTTATAAAATTCGGGATTTCGGTATAGCAAATTGCATAATCACAGTATTCGTCAGCAAATTCACCCAATCCGGAGCCGAGAATTATTCCGATTTCCGGCTCAAAATTTTCAGTTTTTTCATTAATAAACGCAATAGTATTTTCCATAACATACCCCTGAACACAAAAAAACACAAAACGGTATCAAAACCATTTTGTGTTTTTTAAACTTATTAACCTACAAGACGGTTGTCGTCAGCTTCTGACGCTTTAACCATAATAGCATGCTCGACCGGATTTTCTTTTTTGTAACCGGTTTCGTAATTTTCTTCAAACCCGAAATCTTCGCGGGCTTTTTTGGCCTGATTTTCGTCAACCAATTTTTTTGCAAGTTCTGCTATTTCATATACGAGCTGGTATCTGTTTTCGGTGTTTTCATTCAAATCCCAGGCTACTTTAATTATCTGTTCCATATTACCTCACATTTCCTTAGTATTAATATTATAATACAAAAAATTTTTTGGCAAGGGGTAAAATCAGTCATGTTCCATGTATAATAAAGTTATGGATTTAAAAAACAATATAAGATTATACGCATGGATTGAATTTTTGATATGGTTCGTAATTTTGTGTTTATGTGTATGGGGATTCCGTTTTTACCGTTATGAAAAGTTCAAGGAACTTCCGAGCTACCAGATATTCATGCCTGATGTTGACGGCATGATTGTGGGTTCACCCGTAAAATATATGGGCGTGCAAGTCGGGTATATTAAAAACATAAAAGTTTTGACAAACAATGTTTACGTAAGATTTGTGATAACCGACAAGGATTTAAGGCTTCCCAAAGGGGTGATTGCGACAGTGGAATTTAACGGACTCGGCGGGTCAAAAAGTCTTGAACTTTATCCTCCGGATGAAAGCACAAAAACGGACAGACTAATTGTAATCCGGAGCCCTAAGCGTCTGCACGATTCGCTCGGGCTTTTGAACGATATGTTTGACAAAATAGGTGCAATTACCGGCAAATTGTCGCACTTTGCAAACAAAATGGGCGTTGTTGACACCGGAACACAGCACCTTAAGGTTAAACCTGAAGATATAGAAAAAAGTATTAGACAAACAGATGATTTTGTGGATAATATGATAAAAAACAGAAATGATTTTCAAATCAGAATGAAGGAGTGGAAGCATGAATAGCAAAAAAGTCAGAGTTATAGACAATCCCGTAATAATGTTGAACTTGTGCACCATGCGCGACAAAAACACCGATAGTCAGGGGGTAAGAATTGCGACAAGAAAAATTACGAGATGTCTTTTGTATGAAGCAGCACAGAACCTGCCGCTTGTTGAAACTGAAATCACGACACCGTTGACAACATTCAAAACAAAAACCGTAGATCCGGATATTAATCTTATTATTTCTCCGATATTACGTGCGGGACTTATTTTTACTGACGAAGCGATTGACATTCTGCCTCAGGCATGCATAAGACATATCGGCATGTACAGAGATGAAGAGACTTTGAAACCGGTCTGGTATTACAACAAAGTTCCTATGGAAGCTCCGAATCCGGAAAGATTTTATATATATATCACAGATCCGATGCTCGCTACCGGAAACTCACTCATTGAAGCCATAAAATTATACGCGGACAAAGGCATTCCTATTGATAATATTAAAGTAATCTGCATAATTGCCGCACCGCAGGGGATTGAAAACATTCAAAAACACTATCCCGATATTGAAATCATTACGGCGGCAGTTGACGATCATTTAAACGAAAAAGGTTATATAGTGCCGGGCATGGGCGATGCAGGCGACAGAATTTTTAACACATAAAAAGGAGAAAAGATGCTTCGAGGACCGTTTTTAGACAGAAACTGGATGGGACAGAATCCTGATTACGCTTCATCTGATATAATCATGCTCGGGCTTCCGTTTGACGGAACGGTGTCTTACCGGCCGGGTTCAAGATTTGCCCCCGAACAGATAAGGCTTGCAAGCTGGGGGCTTGAAGAGTATTCGCCAAACTTTGACAAACACCTTGAAGATGTTAACTTCCACGATGCGGGTGATCTTGAATTCCCGCTCGGAAACACTTATAAATCGCTTGAAGTTATTGAACAAAACGTAGAAGATATTTATAAAGACGGCAAAAAAGTTTTCGGCATCGGCGGCGAACATCTTATCACACTGCCTGAAATTAAAGCTGTTTCAAAATTTTATAAAGACCTTGCGATAGTTCATTTTGATGCGCACACGGATTTGAGAGAGGAATACCTCGGCGAAGAAATGTCGCATTCTGCAGTAATCCGCCACGCATCAAAAATTGTCGCACCGGAAAATATTAAACAAATCGGAATCCGTTCCGGCATGAAAGAAGAATTTGAATTTATGAAAAAGCACGGTACACTTGTCCATAAATTTGAAGAACTCGATGTTTTAAAAAGCAAAAAAATCTTTGTAACAGTCGACCTTGATGTTCTGGATCCGTCGGTCATGCCCGGAACAGGCACTCCGGAAAGCGGCGGAATGCAGTTCAAAGAGCTTATCGACTGGTTTAAATATCTCAAAAACTTTGACATAATCGGCGCTGATGTTGTTGAACTCGCACCGGATTATGACGCTTCAGGCGTATCAACCGCGGTCGCAGCCAAAGTTATCAGAGAACTTTTGATGATATTTTAAAGTCGTTAAGTCCGTTACTTTCGTTTCGCTCAATAATATGTCACTACGAATTGCCTGAGGCACGGCAACACAGTATTGTCATTACGAGGAGAATGCGCAGCATTCGACGTAGTAATCGCAATATCGTTGCGTTTTACCGGCCTTGCGATTGCTACGCTCCCTACGGTCGCTCGCAATGACAAGATGCGTAGTAATCGCATAATCGCCATAATGATATGCCTGAAACTCCCTCACCCCTTGAGGGGGAGGGCTGGGGTGGGGGGCTTCAAGGGTGATATTGCGGGTTTCCATAGGTTAAAACTCAGGTGAGGAGTTGTCGGATTAGTAAATCCGACCTACAAAGCTATTTTTGATTGAATTTTAAAAAGATGAAATTATTAGTGCGACACACCGGCTGCGGCTTTTGAAAAACAAAAGGAAAAGGCAGAGAATGTACTCTGCCTTTTTATGATGAATATATAGTAATTATTATTTACCGAACAATACTGCTCTCGCTGCATCAGATGCAGGTTCTACAGTTTGGCCGTAGAAGATAACAGGATATATATCTTCGGAACCTGCAGATGAAGATATTACTTTGTTAGGTCCTTTCACACCACCATTAACATCAATAAATCCATAGCATTTATTTGCAACAGCGTTAGCTTCTGTACAATCATGCGCCTCCGTAAAATAAATAAATGTAATGTTATCATTCATACTAAATGCTTTAGCATTATCAGCTGAAGGAACATCCATGTTAACAGTGACTGTTGCCTGCCCAGTTTCTGTATCACAAGTACCTGCACCTTCAGGAAGCTGCTCACCAGTATCACCAGTGCAACTAACCTGATAAGTCAATTCAGGAGTTTCAGCATCCTCCTCATCGCCTACAGTAAAGCCATTTGTATTATTTGTAAAATATGCATCATCAAGATCTCCTTGAAGACGACTTTTTAAAATTTCAGATAACCTTGTACCGGTGTGTGTTTGTGTATCTTTGTCATCACCAATAGTACTAAAATCTTCATTAGTGCCGTCACTTAATGCCATATTCATCAGTATACCCTGATTCAATACTGATATTGCTTTTTTGTAAGCTGTCTTAAATTGTGCACTGTTTGTATTTACAATCAATGTCGGAATAGTCATGGCAGCAACTACGCCGATAATACCCAATGTGATCAATACTTCTGCCAAAGTAAAACCGAATCTTTTTGTCATAATTTTTTTACCTTTCTTTCTTACAACTATCTTTTTGCGTTTACGCGCATTTTACTGTTTGCAAAACCCCATTACGATCCAAGTAACGTTTATCGAAAGGTGAAATCAATAATACGCACTGACGATTCGTCAAATATTGTTTGTTCATAGCAATAGCAGACCGCAATGAGGTTGTGGAAACAGTAACCGTTTTTTGGCTGTGGCTGTCCTGCGCTTTTGTTTGATTATTTAAAAACATCTTTTTTATATTGTTTTTAATCATGATTTTATTATATTTGATTTTAGAATTTTGTCAAGCATTTTACAAAAAATACAACTTTTGTTGCAGAAAACATTAATTTTTTTTCAATAACGCCCCAATTGCGGCCTTATACACACTGATTAGTGCCTTATCAGCTTTAAAAAATTTGTGCTATAATTTAATAAGAGGGAAAAATGAATACACCGTTAGAAAGAATTAATTTTTTAAAGGATGAAATTAACAAAAGCAATTACAAATATTACGTGGAAGAAAACCCGTATCTGAGCGATTTTGAATACGATCAGATGTTTGCGGAATTAAAAAAACTTGAAGAAGAATACCCGCTTTTAAAAACGCCTGACAGCCCGACTCAACGCGTGGGCTCAATCAGTGAAAAATTTTTCCCGTATACGCATAAATACCGACTGTACAGTCTTGATAACACTTACAGCGACGAAGAACTTAAAAAATGGTATGAACGCGTAACAAAAGAATGCGGCAATAACGTTGATCTGGTTTGTGAACTTAAAATTGACGGGCTTGCAATTGCCCTGACTTACGAAAACGGAATTTTTGTCCGCGGCGTAACCCGCGGCGACGGAATTACCGGAGAGGATATAACCACAAACTTAAGAACGGTTAAAGCAATCCCTTTGAAACTCTTTGAGCCGGTTGATGTTGAAGTCAGAGGCGAAATTTACATGCCGAAAACTTCGTTTGAAAAACTGAATGAAGAAAACCTCGCAAACGGTGAAAAAATATTTGCAAATCCCAGAAATGCCGCAAGCGGTTCAATAAGACAGTTAGACAGCACAATTACCGCAAAAAGGGACTTATCTATATTTGTTTATTCTTCAGTTTTTGAAAATGTTCCCGACGCGCCCAAAACCCACTATGAGGGCATGATGTATCTTAAAAAACTCGGGTTTAAAATAAATCCGAACCTGAGATTATGCAAAAATATTGATGAAGCAATCGACTACTGCAAAGAATGGGATACAAAACGCTTTGATCTTGATTATGCAACAGACGGGGTTGTAATAAAAGTGAATAATCTTTCATATCAGGAAGATTTAGGTTTCACCTCACGCGCGCCAAAATGGGCAACAGCATTCAAATTCCCGCCCGAAGAAGTCTCAACAAAACTTCTGGATATAGAAGTCAATATAGGCAAATCCGGCGCTGTAACACCCGTTGCCGTACTGGAACCTGTTTTGCTTGCCGGAAGCACGGTTCAGCGGGCAAGTTTGCATAACTTTGACGAAATTAAACGGCTTGATGTCAGAATCGGCGATACCGTTCTTATCAAAAAAGCCGCCGAAATTATCCCGAAAGTTATAAAAGTTATGGAAACACCGGAGCACGAAAATCTTCCCGAATATCTGCCGCCTGAATATTGCCCTGCCTGCGGAGAAAAACTCGTTACAAGAC
This sequence comes from Candidatus Gastranaerophilales bacterium, assembly GCA_944323995.1. Lineage (GTDB taxonomy): Bacteria > Cyanobacteriota > Vampirovibrionia > Gastranaerophilales > Gastranaerophilaceae > SIG32. The sequence continues at coordinate 13,614 of CALUUN010000008.1, forward strand.
CCGGTGAGGTCAACTTGTACTGCGAAAGCAAAAATTGCTCCCGGCAGATTATTGCCAAAATTGAATTCTGGGTTTCAAAAGAAGCAATGGACATTGAAAACGTAGGGCCTTCCGTAATAAGCAGGCTTTATGAAAACAGGTTTATAAGTAATCCGGTTGACCTTTACAGATTAACAATGCAGGATTTTATGCAGCTTGAAGGTGTCAAAGAAAAATCCGCATACAATATGTTCACCTCGGTTCAGGAAAGCAAAACAAGACCGCTGAACAGATTATTAACCGCTTTTGCAATAAGATATATCGGCAAAGAAAGCGCCGAAATCCTTGCGGAAAAATTTGCAACACTTGATGAGATACAAAATGCCTCAATGCCCGAACTTTGCCAGATTGACGGAATAGGCGACAAAATGGCCGATTCAATTTATGAATTTTTCCACGATGAAAATAATATCCGCATGATTGAAGAATTGAAAAGCCTCGGTGTGGCGCCTGTTTCAAAAGCGCTTGCAACTTCGGACAAACTTGCCGGAAAAACTTTTGTTCTGACCGGTACTCTAAACACCATGACACGGGATGAAGCCTCTGATTTAATCAAAAAACTCGGCGGCAAAACATCTTCGTCCGTTTCTAAAAAAACAGCTTACGTGCTTGCCGGAGAAAATCCCGGATCGAAATTAGACAAAGCTCAAAATTTAGGTGTTATAATATTGACAGAAAAAGATTTTCTTGAAATGATAAAGGAAGATTTATGAAAAGAAATGCCAGAATAATTCAAATAAACGGAATCCGCGGGCTGTTTATCGCCCTGTTTATCGTAACCTGTCTTGCGGCGGGTTTTGTTGCATTCCCGGGATTTGTAGCCATGAACGTATGGAATTTCTTTGCAGGTTCAAGCCTCCCGGAAATTAATCTCTATCAGGGCGTGCTTTTATGGGGAATAGTTGCAATCCTTTATTTTATTGCAACTAAACAAAGTTTTGCCGTATCTGTCGGCACCCCGAAAGAACTCAGCGAAGAAGAATTGAAAACACTAATGGATCGTGTCAAAATGCAATCTCAGGCAAGAATAATTAATAAAATGATTATCAAAAACCTTGAAGAATTGCAAAAAGAAGAAATATCAAAAGAACAAGAAAAATCAGACAACGAAAATATTACAAAGTAAAGGAGAATTATATGAAAAAGGTTTTAGCAGCTGCAGCTGCGTTATGCATGCTTATTTCAACATCTGCAACAGCCGCGGATGTACCGGAAAGAGGTTACATAAATTCAACCGCTTCCGCAAACAAAGAACTTTCACCCGATACGGTTGAAATATCAATTGCGGTTGTAACTTCGGACAACAAATCAATGCAGAAAGCAACTTTAGAAAACAAAGAACTGTCAGACAGCCTCTACAATGCAATGAAAAGCCTTATTACTCCTGCAAACGGTGACTGGGTAAAAACAACCGACTTCAGCGCTCAGCCAGTTTACACCTATTCAAGCAACAAAAGAAATTTTGAAAAGTACGAGGTTTCTAACAGAATTATCGTTCATACAAAATCACTTGATAAAGCGGGTGACATAATTGACAAGGCAATCACACTCGGTGCTACAAATATTGACAATCTGAACTTTACGCTTTCATCTTATGAAGCGGAATGCGACGCACTTTTGACATCTGCAACGCAAAAAACAAGATACAGAGCCGACAATATTGCAAAAGCAGCCGGAACTGTTATTACCGGCGTAAAATCAATTAACGGAAGCTGCAATACTTCAGGCGTTTCGCAAAGAGTTATGTATAACATGATGGCAAAAAGTGAAGCCGCCGACAGCGCTGCCGCAATGGGTTCAACCCCGATTGAAACCGGCGTTATAAAATTATACGCAAACGTCAACGCAAGTTATTTTGTAAAATAAATATCATAAAAAAACGGCCGCTTGAGGCCGTTTTTTTTTACTTTTTCGGAATAATCATAAACGATTTTAAAAGCCTGCCGCCTCCGTCGGAATTTGAAACAACTTCAATTTTATTTTTGTAATTCATAGAGGTGGAACTTCCGCCGTCAAAAGCCATTGCTCTGTCAAAACCCATTTCGCGGCAGAGTTTTTGAACATCATACATATCCATCGGGTTTTCATCCGTAATAATCAAAATATGCGCATCGCCGTCTTTTAATCCGATAATTGTCCTTGCGGTTTTATGAAGAACAGAGGCGGATTCTCTTATTACGTTGCCGTTTTCATCTTTCACGACAAAAAATTCTTCTTCGAGTTTCAACTGCGGATAAACGAGCGGCCCGCCCTGCGCTGACGTTATTATATTGCATCCGAAATCCACACCGCTTTTGTGGGAAACAATTTCGTAACGGTATTCGTTGTCGCATTCGACAACTCTGAATTCGGTACGGTTAAGTATTTTGTCCAAATTTCTTCTCAAAATCGGATTTGAGTATAAATTTTCGTTAAAAAGCGGATCTGCAGCGGTATTTCTGTCTGTCACAACGTAAGAGATAGTCTTTTCATTTTCCGGATCAAAAAATCCTGCGTTAATCGTTAATTCCGATCTTGCACGTTTGTGGGCTTCTCTGTTTGACATCAATCCGTCAGAGACTACAAAACTTATGCGCTTTCTGATTTTTTCACCGGATAAAACAATATGATAAATCCCGTTTTCGTAAGTAACATCAATAGGGGCCGCAAAAACAGAACCTGCAGAAAGTAAAATTCCTAACAATAAAACACATAATTTTTTCATTACAAATCCTTTGCTTTATAAAATGCGATTATAGCCGACAAAAATGCAACCGGCGGGAATATAGCCGTAATTAAAGGCGGCAGAACACCTTTTTCCGCCAGAAGATCAAAAAACGGCAGAGTAATATAATAAACAAATATACAGCCGATAGCAATCGTAAATCCGATAAGACGCTGTTCTCTGGGCTTGCTGAAACCTAAAAGACATCCCATAATAGCCAGCAAAATACAGACAAACGGATGGAAAAATCTCTGCAAATATTTATTCAGCATATATCTGTATTCTTCGTCCATGCCTTCTTTTTTCAAAAGTTTTATGTAATTGTGCAGATCTTTATTGTTAATTTCGCGTTCTTTTTTTGTTGAATACGCAAGCAGAGTATAAGCATTTTTTGCAGATTCCGCATCCAGAACCGACATTTCTTTATAGTGGCCGATATCGGTAAAAATTCCGTCTTTTGAGATTTTGTACTGGACAATGTCATTCAAAACCCAGCTGTCATCTTCAATATGGCCTGTTTTTGCATAAAATATATTTGAAAGCTGGTGGACATCGGAATAAACTTCGCTTGAAAAATCCAGCACAATAATATCATAAAGGTTTTTAATTCTTGTCTTTGATACAACAACCGCCTGAGTCGGGTGTCCGCTTTTATCTTTTTGTGTATAAATAAACTGGGTTGACTGCGCGTAACCCTTAATTTTATCCATTTTATAAGCGGCATAAGGAATTAATTTATCGCCCGTCAAATAGCAAAGATAAGTAACTATAACACTCAATACGAGCACCGGTGCAATAATTCTCGAAAAAGAGAGTCCGACCGCGCGAAAAATAGTTAATTCCGAATCCTTGCTCAGTTTATCAAACGTAAAAAGTGTTCCCAGAAGCAAACCTACCGGAAAAGCCTTACCCAGAATTTTCGGCAGTTCATAAAACAGCACAAGTATTGCTGTTTTCACACCGAATTCACCGGCAAGCGTTTTTTTAATTGTGTTCAAAAGCATTTCCGGCGCAATCCAGACAATGGTAAACAAAAGTATTGCAACACAGGTTGCAAGCAGCACCTGCATAAAAATATATCTGTCATAGATTGTTATTTTCGGGAATCTCATTACAGCGCAAAATCCTTTCCGAGGTAGAATTCTTTTGCAACAGGGTCAACCGCAACATCTTCACTTCTGCCCTGAATTTTAATTTTACCGTCAAAGATTACGTATGCTCTGTCGGTAATTGAAAGCGTTGCTTTCGGGTTGTGGTCGGTAATAAGGACGCCCAGCCCTTTATCAGCGGAAATTTTTCTTATGTTGTCTTTAATCTCACCGATTGCAATCGGGTCGATACCTGCAAAAGGTTCATCCAGAAGCATAAAATCGGGACTTGCGGCGAGCGCTCTTGCAATTTCAACCCTTCTTCTTTCGCCGCCTGACAACGAAACCGCGGCATAAGAACGAAGTCTTAATATACCGAATTCCGACAAAAGTTCTTCAAGTTTGCGTTTTTTCTCGTCTTCGGTCAATTTTTCATTCATCTGCAGCACAAGTTTCAGGTTATCTTCAACGCTTAGTTTTCTAAAAATTGAGGCTTCCTGCGGAAGATAGCCGATGCCGGCTTTTGCGCGGATATTCATAGGCCATGCGGAAATATCCTGACCGTCAAGATAGATATTGCCTTTGTTGGGTTTGATAAGCCCCACAACCATATAAAACGTTGTGGTTTTTCCGGCTCCGTTAGGCCCAAGAAGGCAGACTACTTCGCCTTTGTTCACCTCAAAAGAAACGTCGTTTACAACACTTCTGTCGCCGTATATTTTTATGAGATTTTTTGCTTCAATTTTCATATTCCATATCCCCTTTAACAGATATTTTACTTGAAAAATGTTTTTATTGCAATTTATTTTCTTGAGTTAAAAAATCATATATTTACAAAAACATTAATAATTGTAAAAATATAATATATATACGTTATATATCAAATATAGTGTGGCATACATGAAGTATAACCATTTTCTTTTTCTTTATTTTCTCCTACACACTAACCTTTTACCAAATATGAGTTCGGCCGTTGAGGAAACGGCTGTTTTTCTGGGAAAAATTTAATAAACAGTCACCTGCGTTTTCATAGTCTGCGCGGGTAAATCGGGCACACACCTCCGTTTATTCAGTGTATGCCCGATTTGAATACATGCCTATAATATCTTTGACTTCATTTAGGACTTTTCGGGCTTCGAGTCTTGTTTTTTCGGAACCTTCGCGGATAATTTTGTGAACCTCATCTATATGAGCTTCAAAATATCTTCTTTTTTCGCGGATATCTTTTAAGCGTTCATTTACGGCGGCACCGAGCTGTCGTTTGCAATCGGCGCAGCCGCGGATACCTTTTTCGCATTCGGATTTAACCGTTTCGATTTGGTTTTCGTCACCGAAAATCTGCCAGTATTTAAAGGCGACTTCGCACTGATCAGGATGGCCCAAATCATCGCGGCGGAGTCTGCTTCTGTCGGTAATCGCGGTCATGATTTTTTTTGCGGTGTATTCTTCGGTATCAGAAATTTTTATATCATTATCATAGGATTTACTCATCTTGTTTCCGTCAAGCCCGCAGATTAAAGAGCAGTTGTTTAGAATCGGTTTGGGCTCGTTAAAGAAATTTGTTTTGTAGATATTGTTAAAGCGCCTTACAATATCTCTTGTAATTTCAATATGCGCAACCTGATCAATTCCGACCGGAACGGCCGTTGCATTAAGCATCATGATATCTGCGCTCATTAAAACGGGATACCCCATAAGCCCGTAGCTTATCTGTGAATTTGCGCCTTCTTTGGTTCTTAAAATTCTTGCCATATCTTTTAAGGTCGGGTCACGTTCAACCCAGTTTTGCGGAGTAACCATGCTTAGATATATATTCAATTCCGCAATCTCCGGAATTAGCGACTGGACGTAAATCGTTGATTTTACAGGATCAATTCCGCAGGCCAGCCAGTCAATTACGACATCAATAACATCCTGACGCAAATTTTTTGTGTTGTCATATTTTGTGGTAAGAGCATGCCAGTCAGCCACAAAAAAATAACTGTCATACTTATGCTGAAGCTCAACCCAGTTTTGAATAACCCCGAGATAATGTCCGAGGTGCAATCTGCCTGTTGATCTCATTCCTGATACTATTCGTTCCATTTAAAACCGCCCTTTCACACTAATTATAGCATAAAAAAACGGCCGGAGCCGTTTTTAAACTATCCTATTTTCCTAATTGATTTTACGCAACAACTTTTGATACAAAGTTTGCAATTTCGAATAATGAATCTTTAACAAATTCTTTTGCAAGAGTTTTTATCGGTCTGTTTTCAATACAATCGAAAACGTAATAAATCGGGTCTTTGGAATTGTTGAAACGCATCCTTCTGTCAGCTTTTTCAAGATAACAGTAATCTTCTATTGAAAAACCGGTATTGGAATTTCTTTTGTTACCTTTTCTTCTGCGTGTCAAAGCACCGAACTGGCCGTTGCCTGCAGTATTGTTATGTGAATTAGCTGCTGTTTCAATCATTGACTTGCTCTCTTTCTTAAAATTAATCTCTTCTTGTATATATAAAGTATATAAACCCGAAAAAATTGCCTTTTTTAAAAGAGATATGTTACGATTTGTTAACAAAGAAACGGGTAAGATTTAATCAAGCCCGCACGGAATTTTAGCCGCACCCTCGGAGGAGCACAGCGAAGCGGAGGTATAGTGTCATGTACCTTTTTCCTCGGTTTCTTCTTCTAACTCTATTACATCTTCATCCGAAATTATATTCTTGCCTACTGCTTTTTCCAAACCTGCTTTTGCCGAATTGTATTCATATAATGCCTGATAGTATGTCAATTGTGCCGTTTCGTACATAATCTGCGAATCTTTCAACTCGGTCGGGCTTGCTTCGCCGACTCTGTATCTGCCGTAAGAAAGTTCGTAGTTTTCTTTTGCCTGTTTTACCTGCAATAATGCAACAGGCATCTGGTTTTTCTTTTCTTCAAGCGTTAAAAATGCGTTTTGAATTTCCAGATAAATCTGGTTTTGCGTATTTTGTGCATTGGCAAGCTCTTTATCATAAAGATATCTTGCTTCTTTGATTTCGTTTCTTATTAACATACCGTTAATTGTCGGGAAATTCAAATATCCGCCGAGGTTATAACCGTGGTTTGAAGTCCAGCTTTTACCGCCGATTTGCAATTGACCTTCAACCGAAAGTGTCGGGAAATAAGATTTTTTGACAAGTTTCAGTGTCTGATTAGCGGTTTCCACCTTGATTTCGGCAAGTCTTAATTCCGGACGGGCTTCTCTTGCAATATCAACAGCCTCGTTGAATGTCAAATTCAACGGTTGATACTGAAGTTTATCCATCACGTTATATTTATCAATAAACGGAACCCCCATAACGTTATTCAATTTTGCAATAGCGAGGTTTACCGCATTATCAGCCTGAATCAGTTTTAATTTTGCACTGCTCAAATTTGATTCCGCAATAGTTACGTCAACTTTCGGATTCATGCCGATTTCATAAAACGCTTTTGCCTGATCGTAGAACAACTGGAACTTATCAACGGTATCCTGCGCGACCCGTCTGTTTTCATATGCAAAAAGCAAAGCAAAATACGCATCTTTTGTCTGGTAAATTACATCATTAATTACAGCAGTCAAAGATGCTTTGTAGCCTTCGTAATCCAATTTTTTAATTGTTGCCTGATTTTGAGTAACCCCGAAGTCGTAAAGCATCTGCTGCAGAGTTACCTGCCCTAAAATAAAATAGTTAAACGTCAAATTCTGACCCAGAGCATCAGACAACTGCAGCTGTCTTATTCTTGTATAACCTGTCTGCCAGCCGATTTGCGGAAAATAATTCGACCAGACCTGCTTAATTCTGGCATCTGATGCCAGAATGTCCTGAAACGCCGCGTTAATCTGCGGGTTGTTGCCGAGTGCAAGTTCAATACAGTTTTCAAGCGTTAAATCAATATTTTTTTCAACCGAACCTGAAATAATATAATCGGAACTTACCTCGTGATTGGGCAGAACATGGTCGGAATGCGGAAATTCTTTTTCCGTAATCTCGTTACCTATTTTGTCCAGCGCCAAAACCGGCATTGAACACATATATAATATTAAACTTGTTGTCAGTATCTTTTTCAGCATTACTTATCCTTTTTTGCAAACTTCTTTGCAATATTGATTTTCATTTCTTCTATCATAACGTAAAATGCCGGCACCATAAACGTTCCGATAAATGCTACCGCAATCATACCGCCGAATACAGTCATACCGACAGAATGACGGCTTGCGGCACCGGCACCTTTTGCAAATACCAGAGGCAAAAGCCCCAAGATAAATGCAATGTTTGTCATCATAACCGCCCTGAACCTCAATTTTGCGGCCTGTATTGCGGCGTCTTTTATCGCCATACCGGCCTCATGCGCATCTTTTGCGAACTCAATAATCAAAATTGCCTGTTTTGTACTTAAACCCAGAAGCATTACCAGACCGATTTGCGAATACAAATCCAGCGAATATCCCGCGATATACTGGAAGAATAATGCACCCACCATCGCAATAGGCGATACAAGTAATACAGCAACCGGCAGCATCCAGCTTTCGTACAAACCGACAAGGAACAAATAAACAAACACAATTGACATAGCAAGAATAGGTCCGATTTGCCCCTGAGATTCCTGTTCCTGTAAAGAACTTCCCGACCATGCATAACCCATGTCTTTCGGCAGAACCTGATTTGAAAGTTCTTCCATCAAATGCATTGCCTGACCCGATGAAACACCCTGCCGCGCAGAACCGTTTATCGTAATTGCCGGATACATGTTAAACCTTGTTCTTGTGTAAGGCCCTACGATATTTTCAACCTTAACAACGGCTGATAACGGAACCATCTGGCCGTAATTATTTTTTATAAAGATTTTATCCAGATCCGCAGGACGCGCCCTGAATTCCGAATCCGCCTGCATATAAACACGATATACACGACCGTACTTGTTAAAGTCGTTTATGTAAGACTTACCGAAATATGCGGCAAGAGAATTGTAAATCTCTGAAATCTCAACACCCTGCGCCATAGCCTTTGCAACATCAACGTTCAAAAGCAGCTGCGGCATATTCGGTGTGAATGATGTATAAACCATTGAGAAATTCGGGTTTTTATTGGCTTCGGCAAGCAGTTTAACCGCTTCATCATAGAGTTCCTGAGAATCTCTGTTACCTTTATCCAGAAGCTGGTATTCAAAACCGCCGAACATACCAAGACCCGATATCGCCGGTGGCGAGAATGAAGCTATTGTCGCTGACGGATAATTCGCAAATTCACTTCTCAATATTTTTAAAATACCTTGAGCGGATTCTTCTTTTGACTTACGTTCCGACCACGGTTTTAACTGTGCAACAATAAACGCCGTGTTTTCACCGTTAAAACCGACCATCGTAATTGTTGTTTTAACGCCTTTTATTTTTAAAATTCTGTCCTCAACCTCGGTTGCTACCATATCCGTTCTTGATGCCGAAGAACCGTCAGGAAGCTGGATTTGAGTAAATATGGCGCCTCTGTCTTCGTCCGGCAAAAATCCCGTCGGGGTAATCTTAAACATTAAAAGAACAAACAGCGTAATCCCCGCAAGTACAATTAAAGTCAGTTTTGCGGAATTGATAAATATTTTTGCACCTTCAAGATATTTGTCACGAACGCTGTTGAACCAGTCATCAAATTTCTGGATAAATTCAAAATCAGCTTTTTCATCACCGGATTTCAAAATCATTGAACACAAAGCCGGAGAAAGAGTCAGCGCAACAAGGGTTGACAAACCGATTGAGGTTGCAATACACAGAGCAAACTGTCTGAACATTTGTCCGGTAATCCCTGCCATAAACGATACAGGAACAAATACCGCCATCAATACAAGTGATGTTGCAAGAACCGCACCGAAAACCTCTTTCATCGTGATTTCGGTCGCTGTTTTCTGGTCTTTTCCTTCTTGAATATGGCGCTGGGTGTTTTCAAGTACAACAATGGCGTCGTCAACAACCAGACCTACCGCAAGTACAAGCCCGAACAAAATCAAAAGGTTTATTGAAAAACCTAATAAACTCATGAAAATAAATACGCCGATTAAAGAAACCGGAATTGCGCAAAAAGGAATAAATGCGGCACGCGCACTGCCTAAAAACATGTAGGTTACAAGACCTACAAGCAAAATAGCAAGCGCTATCGCGTTTATAACTTCATGAATTGATTCACGTACGAATTCGGTTTCATCGTGCTGAATTTCATATTCAATTCCCTGCGGAAAGCCTTTGCTCAATTCTTTCATTTTAGCCTGAATTTTGTTTGAAAGGTCAATAGCGTTTGCTTCCGGCAGCTGGGTAACCGAAATAACCGCAGAATTTTTACCGCCGATGCGTGAGAAATATGAATAACTTTCAGCACCGAGTTCAACTTTTGCGATATCTTTTAATTTTATTTGAGAACCGTCCGGTTTTGATCTTACGACGATTTCTTCAAACTCTTTCGGATCTTCAAGACGACCGCGCGTGCGCATCGTAAGTTTGATCATCTGCTTGTCTTTCATAGGCTCAACGCCCAGATCGCCGGCAGGTGTTTGTGTGTTCTGCGCCTGAACCGCAGCGGCAACCTCGCTTGTCGAAACGCCTAAGCTGGCCATTTTGTTGGCATCAAGCCAGATACGCATTGAATATTCCGACGACCCGAATACGTTAACCTTACCTACACCCTTAATACGCGCAAGTTCGTCTTTGATGTAAATTGAGGCATAGTTTGCGATATACAAGTTATCATAAGTTCCGGTCGGCGAGTTGACAGATATCATCAAAATACCGGGGCCGCCCGTCGATTTTCTGACTGTCAAACCGTATCGTTTAACTTCTTCAGGCAAACGCGGAGTAACAAGCTGCAGCTGGTTCTGAACGTTTACCACCGCCATATCGGGATCGGAGCCGATATTAAAATACAGTGTCAATTGATAAGAACCGTTTTGAGATGTCGACGACATATAAATCATATCTTCAACACCGTTCAGCTGCGCTTCAACCGGCGCCGCAATAGTTGATTCCACAACGTCCGAGCTTGCGCCCGCATATGTTGCCGTAACAATTACCTGAGGAGGCGTAATCGAAGGATATTCCTCGAGAGGTAAGGTATTTAACATCAAAATACCCGCAAGCATAATTGCAAGAGAAATTACGATTGCAAGTTTCGGGCGTTTTATAAACAAGTTTCCTGAATTTTCTGCCATTTTATATCCTTATTTGGTAGTTTTTTCCGTCTTTGCCGCTTCTTCCGATTTTTTAATTTTAGCCATTTCTTCAGCAGAAACAACTGTTACGGGGTGTCCCGGAGTAACTTTTTGCAAACCGTCCGTGACAATTCTGTCGCCGACTTTGACGCCTTCGGTTATAACCCAATAATCACCCGTCTGGCCGCCGGTTTTTATATAAACCAGCTGCGGAAGATCATTTTCGTCAAGTTTGTATACGTATTTGCCGGCCTGATTTTCCTGAACTGCCGTCTGATGGACAACCGGAACTTTGACCGTATTGTTGGAATAAAGTTTTATTGTTACAAATTCCCCGTGCAAAAGCTGGTTATTGGGGTTTTTAAAAGTCGCACGCAAAGTAACCGTACCGGTTGATTGGTCAATTTTGTTGTCCTGAAAATCCTGAACACCGTCGAATTCATATTTTTCGCCGTTGTTAAAGAACAGTTCAACTCTTCTGTTTTTGTTGTTGCTTTGATCAGCATTTGTCAACATATTAAAATCATTTGAATCCATCGGGAAAGTAACGTAAATCGGGTCGGTACTGTTTATTGTTGTCAAGGGCCCTGATGAGGGAGAAACATAGTTTCCGACAGTAACGGTAATAATACCGACTTTACCGTTAACCGGAGATTTCACCATTGTATAACCGTAATTTCTCTGGCTGTCCTGATAAGTTGCCTGTGCTGATGCAAGCTGTGCTCTTAATGCATCCCTTTCGGAAAGCAGCTGGTCATATTGAGCTCTTGCGATATAATCTTTTTTTACAAGTTCACTTGCGCGCGCAAGTTGTTTTTCCGCATAAGCAAGCTGAGCTTTTGTTGTCGCAACATTCGCTTTTGCAACATTCATTGTGTTTATAAATTCCGTCGGTTCAATCTGGAACAGCACCTGCCCCTGTTTTACAAAATCGCCTTCTTTAAAATAACTCTTCTGCAAATATCCGGAAATACGCGCAAGCACATTAACCTGATATTTTGAAGCAACACGTCCCGGAGCTTCAAAACTTCTTATAATCTCTTTTTCTCCGACAGACTCTACCTGAACACTTGGAGCAGGCTGATTACGCAAGGCTCTGTTTGAAATAAACTGTCCGATTATACCGGAAGTATAACGCAGAATAATCGCAGCTATGACTACTATGAGTATAATTATTATATTTTTTTTCATTTGCTCTCCCCTGAAAATATGTTGTTTTTGCAACATAATTTTAACAAAAAATCAGAGATTTGGCAAGAAAAAATTTTTTAAGATTACAATCCCCGTGATTTCAAGTAGGAAAGCATATCCAAAAGGGCATTTGCGCGGTGTGAAATTTTATTTTTTTCATCTTCGGACATATCAGCCATAGTTCTGTCACCGATTAAAAATACCGGATCAAACCCGAATCCGTTCGTACCGGATTGTTTGCGGGCGATTTCGCCTTTGCATTCGCCTTTTGAAACGTGCAGGATTTCACCGTTTTCATCAAGAAGAGTCATAACACAGACAAACTTTGCTTTCCTATTTGTATGGGGTTCGAGTTCTTTGAGAATTTTATTTATTTTTTCTTGCTGCGAACCCGCATAACGCGCCGAATAGAGTCCGGGCGCTCCGTTCAAAGCCTCAACACAAAGTCCGGAATCATCAGCCAGAGCCGGCATTCCGGAAACTCTGTTTGCATCTTTTGCTTTTTTATAGGAATTTTCTTCAAAGGTTTGGCCGTCCTCAACCGGATTAAACCCTTCCGGCGGAAGAATAAATTCTATTCCGCTGCCTTTTGCGATTTGATTTATTTCTTCTAATTTATGAGGATTTCCTGTTGCAAAAACTATTTTCATTATTTACCGTACCGTCTTTGTCTGTGCCCGAATTCAAAAATCGCTCCGGCAAGCAGATTCTCATCAAACTCCGGCCAGTATTCTTTCATAACCAAAATTTCCGAATATGCAATCTGCCACAAAAGATAATTTGAAACCCGCATCTCACCGCCCGTTCTTATCAATAGGTCAGGATCCGGAATATCTGCGGTATAAAGCTCTTTTGAAATCAACTCTTCCGTAATTTCATCGCTTTTATAACCTTTTTCAACAATCTTTTTCACCGCATTTGCAATCTCGGCACGCGCACCGTAGTTAAATGCTATCTGTAATCTGACGCCTGTATTGTTTTTCGTGTATTCCATTGCGTCATATAAAATCTTTTGCAATTTCGGATTAAGCCGTGTCAAATCACCTATAAAATTAATTACAACACCGTTTTCATGAAGTTCATTAAGTTCATTTTTTATTGTATTTGCCAGCAAATCCATTAGAAAAGCAACTTCTTCGGGCTTTCTGTTCCAGTTTTCGGTTGAAAACGCATAGACGGTCAAATATTTTACGCCGAATTTATGACATGCTTTAAGCGCTGCTTTTAAAGCGTCCACACCTTTTTTGTGTCCCATTGCGGAGGGCAGATTTTTCTCTTTTGCCCAGCGGCGGTTGCCGTCCATTATAATTGCTATATGTTTCAGGCCTGTGTCTTTTACTATATTTTCGGCCGTATTTTTTTCAGTTTCAGTTATCATAATTCCTCACCCGAAAATTATAGCACAAAAAAACACCGCCTGAGCGGTGTTTTTTATATTTATTTATTTACACTTGTAAATCTGCCTTTTGCATCTCGCGGACGGGCTGAATCAGTTTTTTTAAACAATCCTTTAAATGTATCTGAAACCACTTCCCAGCCTTTTTTGAAAAAGTTTTTAACAGCCGTCCAGGCTTTTTTTGCAAAGTCTGCGGCGCGTTCATACCATTTGCCGCCTTTTTCTTTCACTTTTTTTGCGCCTTGCGCAACGGTTTCTTTTGCGGATTCAACACCGGCTGCAGCTTTTGCCATAACTCCGTCAAAAGCCTTTCCGAATTTGGTTTCTTTCAAACCGTTGAAAAATTTACCTATATTTTTGCGGTAAACAACAGCCGCAGTAATTGCACCCGCTGTCAGAAGCCCTGCAGCGATGCCGGCTGCAATCTTTTTGCCTTTTGAATTCTTTTCTTCACGAACTCCGTAAACATCAGCCAGAGTTTTCAGTTGGGATTTGTTAATCACAACAGCACCGGTATTGCCGTTATCTGCTGATACTGCATATCTGTTTCTGCCTATTTTTTCTACGTTTAAGCCCGGAATTGACGGTATTGCCATATATTTTCCTTTCAGTTTGTTTTCATTTTCATTAACGCTCGTAAAAAAAATTTTTGCTAAGAATAACTTTATTTTGTTACATATATTAACAGAAAAAAAGGAGCGCCTTTAAGCACTCCTTTTTTCTCTCACTTCTTATGCATATTATGAACATCCGGAATATCCGCACTTAAGGCAGATAAAACATCCTTCAGCCATTTGAATTTCGTTGCCGCATTCGGGGCATTTTACGGTTTTAATTTCGCCCGTCGGTTCTTCCGAAACTGTTTCGGCGGCTATTTCGACAATTTCTTCTGACTTTTCTTCGGATTTTTTCTTATCGTCAAGATTCATCGGCTGGAACTGTCTTGAATTATTTCTGTAAACCGTAATGCCTTTCAGGTTATTTTTGTATGCAAGAATGTATGCTTCTTCAATGTCTTTTCTTGTAGCATGTTCTTCAAAGTTAACCGTTTTGGAAACAGCATTATCGGTATGCAATTGGAAAGCGGCCTGCATTTTGACATGCCAGTAAGGCGAAACATCGTGCGCAGTTACAAATATGTGCTTAACTTCATCGGAAATTCCGTCGACGTGAGCGATGGAGCCGTCTTTTGCAATTTTTTGCATAAGTTCTTCCGAATAAAGTCCGTGCGACACCGTATAATCTTTGAAAATCGGGTTAACTTCAAGCATCTGGGTTCCGTCCATAATCAGTCTTGAGAACACAAGACCGAACAGAGGTTCAACACCGCCCGAAGCACCTGCTATCATTGAAATTGTACCTGTCGGTGCAATACATGTGGTTGTGGCGTTTCTGATACCGTACTGTTTAATTTGTTCGTCGAGTTCTTTCCACTGTTCATCGGAAATTTTTCCGGCAGACTTGCCTTTATATTTGTTATAAAGATAATAATCGCTGTCATAGACACTGCCTTTGAAGTTGTTAAATCTTCCGCGTTCTTTTGAAAGTTCAATTGATTCGCATTTTGATTCGTAATCAATAAATTCCATAACCTGAGCGGCAAGTTTTGTACCTTCTTCCGAGGCATAAGATATACCCATTTTCATAAGCATATCAGCCCAGCCCATAACACCGAGTCCGATTTTTCTGTTATTTTGAACCATTTCCGAAATCTGCGGAAGCGGGTAATTATTAACCGCAATTACGTTATCCAAAAATCTGATAGCGGTTCTTGTTGTCTGTGCAAGCAAATCCCAATCAACTTCAGCACCTGATGAAGTTTCTCTAACCATTCTGCCGAGGTTAATTGAGCCGAGGTTGCAGGCTTCATAAGCCAGCAGAGGCACTTCACCGCAGGGGTTTGTTGATTCAATTTCACCGACCAAAGGCGTCGGGTTATCGGCATTCATTTTGTCAATGAAAACAATACCGGGTTCGCCGTTTCTCCAGGCACCGTCGACAATCATGTCGAAAACTTTTTTGGCGCTCAATTTTCCGGCAACCTGATTATTCTGCGGGTTAATCAGCTCGTAATCCGTGCCGTTAATGTATGCTTCCATAAACTTGTCGGTAATGGCAACAGAAATGTTGAAGTTGTTCAACCTGTTGTTATCTGATTTGCATTCAATAAAATCAAGGATATCAGGGTGATCAACTCTTAAGATGCCCATATTTGCGCCGCGGCGTGTTCCGCCCTGCTTAACGGCTTCGGTTGCAGCGTTGAAAACTTCCATAAACGACACCGGCCCGGAAGAAACTCCCATGGTTGATCTTACCACGCTGTTTTTGGGTCTTAATCTTGAGAACGAAAAACCTGTACCGCCGCCTGATTTGTGAATCAAAGCAGTGTTTTTAACAGTTTCAAAAATTCCTTCAAGAGAGTCTTCGACCGGAAGAACAAAGCAAGCCGCAAGCTGGCCCAATTCACGGCCGGCATTCATCAAAGTCGGTGAATTCGGCATGAAATAAAGATTTGTAATAGCTTTGTAAAATCTTTCGGTCAAGCTGTCAACATCGGCCTGTGAAGCACCGAATTTAAAATCGCCTTCCGCAATCGCTCTTGCAACCCTTCTGAACATATCAGCGGGCTTTTCGGTACAATTGCCTTCCTTGTCGCGTTTGAGGTATCTTTTTTCAAGAACTTTTATCGCGTTTTCGGATAAACATACATCATCAATACACGTAGAATCTGCCACATTAACCTCCATAGTCTGTTATTTTAATATTAAATCTATCCCTTTTTAAGCATGCCTTTTTGGCATGATTGTTCTTTAATTTTACATCAGTTTTGATTTAGACGCAACAGCATGCCAAAACTGTAACAGATTGTAATTATTTATATCAAACTTTTTAAAACAACCCAGACTGTATTGAGTTTGTCGTAATCATTTTTGATTAATTCAAGTGCATTTTGTATATCATCATAGCGATTTGTAATATCTTCACCCGAAAAAAGTTCAGCCGGTGCAACGCCGAGTACATCTGACAATTTGGCAAGTGTATTTGAAGATACAAACCCTCTGCCGGTTTCAACAAGACTCAAAGATTTAATCTCCATCCCAAGAGCCTCCGAAGGCTTTCCTGTGTGTAACCGCGCAGCTTTCTGTACTTTTTTATATTGTTTCCCAGCAACTTACAAATCTTATCTTTCATAATAAACCCTATTCAAATATTACTAATTAGTAATAAAATGTTAACAAAGTATTATTACTTGACATAGAAGTTTAAATAGGATATATTACAGTCAAAAAGGAGAAAAATATGAAGAAAAATTTTACGGTGCCTGAAGCAGAACAACATAACGGGCTTTGGCTAAATACGCTATGTCAATGCGAGGTGCCTGAGGCACGACAACATATTGGACTTTGGTCTAAAGCGCACAGTCATTGCGAGGAGCGGAGCGACGTCGCAATCGCAAGGTTGGTAAATTGCAACGGCAATGCTATTACTACGTCGAATGCTGCGCATTCTCCTCGTAATGACATGGCAGCTGTTACTCATCTTACTCTCTTAACTTTCTTAACCTAAACTTCCACCTTTTTCATGTTTATAATATAATGTTGTCAGAGGAAATTTCTTTTGAAACATTCAAAACTTACAGCCTTAATATTCATAGCACTGGTTTTAGGTGTATTAGTCGGATATTTTGCCCCTGAATTTGCGGTAAAAATGCGTCCGTTTGCCGTAATCTTTTTAAGAATGGTTAAAATGATTATTGCTCCGTTGTTATTTGCAACGCTTGTTGTTGGGATTGCAGGACACGGAGATATCAAAAGTCTCGGCAAAATCGGTATAAAGACGGTCGTTTATTTTGAAATAGTCACAACGCTTGCATTGATTATCGGGCTTACGATGTCGAATATATTTAAACCGGGCACGGGCTTTGTATCGGATTCCATCGCAAACAATCCGGCGCTTTTAAAAGAGGCGGGATTGATGGCTGCAACAAATGCCCACACATCTATTTCGGAAATGGTTATGAATATTTTCCCGACAAGTATTGTTCAGGCAATGTCGGAAGGGAATTTATTGCAGATTGTTGTATTTTCAATATTCTTTGCAATAGCGATGTGTGCTGTGGGAAAAGCCGCAAAACCGGTTATGGATATATTAAATTCGGTTTCGCAGATAATGTTTAAGTTCACCGAATACGTAATGTATTTTGCGCCGCTTGGCATATTCGGTGCAATTGCTTCAACAGTCGGAGCAAACGGACTTTCTATATTGAAAAATTACGCCAAAGTTATTTTTTCACTTTATACGGCGCTTGCAGTATTTGTGGTAATGGTTTTGTTTATTGCCTGCAAATACGCGCGGATATCATTCAGAAATCTTATCAAAGCAATTCAGGAACCTGCTGTTCTGGCATTTACAACAGCAAGCTCGGAGGCTGCATTTCCGAAAGCCATAGAAATTATGGAAAAATTCGGAGTTCCGAAAAATATAGTCGGATTTGTAATGCCGACAGGCTATACTTTTAATCTTGACGGAAGCACGCTTTATCTTGCGATGGCCGTACTGTTCTCATCGCAAATCGTCGGGATTCATCTTGATTTAAACCAGCAGGTTATAATGATGCTTGCCCTGATGCTTACGAGCAAAGGTATTGCGGGTGTGCCGAGAGTTTCTTTGATAGTTCTTGCAGGAACTCTTGCAAGTTTCAACATCCCGATTTTAGGTGTTGCAATACTTCTCGGAATTGACCAGATTCTTGATATGGGAAGGACAACGGTAAACTTAATCGGAAACTGCGTTGCCACAGTTGTTATTGCGCGCTGGGAAAACGCTTTTGATTACAATAAAATGAGAGAATTTATAGACGAAACAGACCATGACAAGCTGGAATGGGATTTTTCGGGAATAAAAAATATTTACGAAAAAGTAACGAATAGAGGAATAGAATGAGCGAACAGACAAAAACCGATTACAAAAACACACTTAACCTGCCTCAAACAACCCTTGAAATGAGAGCAAACGCAACGGTAAAAGAGGTTCAGACCCAAAAATTCTGGGAAGAAAAAAATGTTTATGAAAAAAATATTGAGCAGCGTGATAAAGCAAACAAATTCGTGCTTCACGACGGCCCGCCGTATTTGAGTTCGGAAAAAATTCACGTCGGCACCGCCCTGAATAAAATTTTGAAAGATATTTTGATTAAATATAAATCCCAGAAAGGTTTTTACGCACCCTACGTTCCGGGTTACGACGGCCACGGGCTTCCGATTGAAAATGCTGTTGTAAAAAATATAAAAGGCGGCAGAGATGCGCTTACTCCTCTTGAATTACGCGAAAAGTGCAGAGAATTTGCGCATAAGAATTTAAAAGGACAGGAATCGGAATTTAAGCGCCTCGGTGTCTGGGGCGACTGGGAACACCCGTATTTGACTATTAATCCCGATTTTGAAGCCGAACAGGTAAGAGTTTTCGGTGATATGTACAAAAAAGGATATATTGAAAAAGGCTTGAAACCGGTTTACTGGTGCGCATCGTGCGAAACTGCACTTGCCGAAGCCGAAGTTGAATACGCCGATCACACCTCAACTTCTATTTATGTAAGATTTAAGTTTGATGAACAGTCAACCGAAAAAATCAGAAAAGAAATTTTCGGCTCCGCCCAAAACGACAAAGATATATATGCCGTAATCTGGACGACAACTCCGTGGACAATTCCTTCAAATATGGCAATTTCAATGCACCCGAAATTTGAATATACATTCTTTGAATACAAAGGTGATGTTTATGTTGCGGCACAAGGATTACTGGGAGCGTTTCTCGCTGATGTAGGCTGGGAAGAAAAAGATATAAACGTAATAGCTTCCTGCACAGGCGCAGATCTTGAACTTTTGAACACAAAACATCCGCTTTACGACAGAAAATCACCCGTAATTTTAGGCGAGCACGTAACCCTTGATGCCGGTACCGGTTCTGTTCATACGGCTCCCGGACACGGTCTTGAGGACTACGAAGTCGGAATGAAATACGGTATAGAAGTTTATTCACCGCTGGATTCAAAAGGCGTCTGGACAAAAGAAGCAGGCGATCTTGAAGGCATTCCGTACTACAAAGGCAATTCAATCGTAATAGAAAAACTTCAAAACTGCGGAGCACTCCTTGCTCAACAGGATATTCAGCACAGTTATCCGCACTGCTGGAGATGCAAAAAACCGGTTATATACAGAGCAACCCCGCAGTGGTTTGTAAAAGTGGACAAATTCAGAAAAGAAACTCTTGAAGCTATAAAAGGCGTCAAATGGATTCCGTCAAGCGGCGAGGCCAGAATTTCAAACATGGTGGAAGGCCGCTCCGACTGGTGTATTTCGCGCCAGAGAGCCTGGGGTGTACCTATTCCGGTGTTCTATTGCAAAGACTGCAATGAAGTCATTGTAACCGATGAAACAATCGAAAATGTTGCAAAAATCTTTGAAAAAGAAAGCTCTGACGCCTGGGTGAAATATTCGGCGGAAGAACTTCTGCCTCAAGGTTTCAAATGCCCTAAATGCGGCAAAACCCACTTTACAAAAGAAAATGACATTATGGATGTCTGGTTTGATTCCGGCATAACCTGGCGCGCGGTTGTTGAAAAACGTTCACAGCAGCTCGGGCATACTCCGGTTGAAATGTATCTTGAAGGCTCCGACCAGCACAGAGGCTGGTTCCAGTCCTCACTTTTGACATCAATCGCAACTCAGGGCAAAGCACCTTACAAAACCGTTTTGACCCACGGGTTTGTTTTCGGCGAGGACGGAAGAAAAATGTCAAAATCTCTCGGCAATTATATAAGACCGGATGATATAATCAAAAACTACGGCGCCGATATTTTAAGACTCTGGGCCGCGTCGGTTGATTACAGAAACGATACCAAAATCGGCGACAACATAATCAAACAGCTTGTTGAAATTTTCAAAAAAACAAGAAACACCGCAAGATTTTTGCTCGGCAACCTGTTTGATTTTGACCCTGAAAAGGATTACGTTCAATATGAAGATTTAAAAGCACTTGACAAATTTGCTCTGCACAAATTAAACCAGCTTGTTGAACAGGTAACCGAAGCGTTTGAAAACTATGAATTTTACAAATACTTCCAGAGCCTGCAAAACTTTGCCGCGGTTGATTTGAGTGCATTTTATCTTGATATTGTAAAAGACAGACTCTATACGGCAGGCAAAAAATCACTTTCAAGACGCGCATGCCAGACGGTTCTGTATGAAATTTCACAGGCGCTTGTGAGAATACTTGTTCCTGTTATGCCTCATCAGGCGGAAGATATCTGGCAAAATGTTCCCGAAGCACAGCGCAAAGGACTTGAGAGCATTCTGCTTTCAAACTGGCCCGATGTTAACGCAAAATGGAACAATCCGTCTCTGGAAGAAGATTTCACAAAAATCTTAAAAGCAAGAGAGGTAGTAACCCGCGCAATTGAACCTTTGCGCGCCGACAAACAAGTCGGAAGCTCGCTTGAAGTTGCGGTTTATCTAAAAGCTGCCGACAACACTGTATTAAAAGCCAATCAAGATGAACTTGCAAACATTTTCATCACCTCGCAGGCCTTTATAACCTCTGAAAAACCGTCAAATGTATTGAACGAATACACCGAAGACGATTACACCGTATGGGTTACAAAAGCTGAAGGCGAAAAATGCGAACGCTGCTGGAAATACAGAAAACTTGACTCTAACGGCATTTGCGAAGAATGCCGACAGGCTATTTCTTAACAACATCTTTCTCCGATGTATAGCACAGTCTTACGGCTGTGCTTTTCTGATGTACATTATGCTGCCGTCAATAACTATATCCAAAAGTTCAGCATCAGGTGTTATTTCTATATAATCAATTAAAGAAGTCGGAAAATATAACGCACGACCATTTTTACCGCTTTTTTGAAAACCTTTTATCATTGAATAAGGATGCTTTTCAATTTCTTCTTCTTCAATGGGTTCGACAACTAAGCAATCATTTTTTGCTGTGATTAACACTTTTGTCTCATCAGGATTATAACTTAATAACTTCAATAACGGCTTATCAAAATAAAGCTCCCATCCGTTGCCGCTTGATTTAAGTTTCTTTTTCATTTTTACCTATGTCCAATATAAGTACAATATAATAACAAATACTTGACATTATTCTAATTTATGATTAAATATTTTTATACTGTATATTGTACTTATATTGGACGCATATTTATGAAAAAATTAATTTGCATAGATTTGGACGGGGTTTTGAACACATACTGCGGGAATTACGAAGAAAATGAAATTCCGTCTTTGAGAGAAGGTGCGTTTGAGTTTCTGGCAAACCTTTCAAAAGAGTACAGAATAGTGATTTTCACAACCCGCAGCCGGAATTCCGCAAAAAATTGGCTTGTCCGAAATAATCTTATGCAATTTATAACAGACGTAACTGACGTAAAGCCCCGTTTTGCAAGCATTATACTGGATGACAGAGCCTTAAATTTTGACGGAAATTTTAATAAAGCATACGAAAAAATTCTCAAATTTAAACCTCACTGGAAATCGTAAATAATTATGTAACATTTTGTTAATATAAAAACACATTTTCTAAAGTTTTGATAAAAAAGCACCGTAAACATAAATACAGAGTTACGATTTTGAAAGGAACGTTTATATGGGAATGGCAGCAGGACAGGCACGTTTGCTCAGCATTACCGCCAGACTAAGCGACAATGAACATAACGGACAAGCACTTTCATATTCCAAACAACGTCTTGCGGATGAAACAGAGCAAGTAAACAATGACTATCTTGCTGCCTTAAGCGCAACGAAACTAACCGTGCTTACGGGTTTTAACGGTTCGGTTGCGAATTATTCCGACATTTCATACAGATTAATGACCGGATTTGAAACGGTTGCCTGCGGCAGACAATACGTAATCACAAACGCAAAAGGCGAAATTCTGGTTACAAAAGATCAGGCAAATGCTTTTGAAGCCGGCAACGGCGATTTGAATATTTTCCTTGCGGAATTAGGATATACGCAGGCAGACATAGACAACTGCACTGATGATGAAGCCAAAGTAAAAATTCACGAAGCATGGGACAAATATTTCACCTCAATCGGCAAAACATTTGACGATGTTGAACACGAAGAAGGCAATCCGGCAATAGAATACGGATACACATCATTCGGCAACAATACTCTCTACAGCGGTTATGCAACATACACATATAACGGCAAAACGCAAGCCATAAACTATGAAGGTTCAACAAAAGAACAGCGCGAATTGTATGACTATGCAGTTGCAATAACAACGCAATTCTACTGCAACGGCAATTACAATCCTGCAGGTTCAACCGCAAACATAGCATTGCAAACCGCAAACGATGTTGAATCCGGCTATATAGATTATTTGAAAAACATTTTCAACAAAATGTCCTCATGCGGATATTACACTGAAGAAAACGAAAACGACACCATAAAAGACGATCAATGGTTTGAACAACAGTTAAAAGAAGGCAAATTATTCCTTCAATACTATTCTGCGACTGAAAAAGATTTTGTATCAACAACAATCAGCGACGACGATTCCATTCAGGAAGTAGAGGACGAACGCGAAATTGCACTTGTTGAATCACAATACAATCAACAGCTGGCAGCACTGGAAAAGAAAGACCAGCAGATTGACCTTGAATTGAAGAAACTCGACACCGAACATAACGCACTGCAAACAGAATACGAATCAGTCAAGAGCGTAGTCGACAAAAACGTCGAAAAATCGTTCAGTATGTTCAGCTAAAAAATTATTTCCCCTTTTTCCTACAAATTTTCGTAACAACCGCCCGCAAAGCGGTTTTTTATTTTACAAATTAAAATCCAAAAGTTCGCAAAGCCGCATCCCAAACGCACCGGCAATCTGCAGCAGGTTAGTGTAACGGACATCGGTTTTACCGGTTTCAATATTACTGAGCCCGTGTACCGAAAGATTTGCAAGCTCGGCAAGCTGTTCCTGGCTCAACCCGCGTGTTATGCGCTCAAATTTTATTTTCTGACCTAATTTTACTAACTCAATATCCATATTATTAATATTCTATCTGCTTGACAAAGTTAAATAAATTCATTATAATGAATTTAAAATAATTATAATGAATAACGAGGTAATAATATGAATATTAAGGCAAAAAATACAAAACAAACATCCGCCTTCACACTTGCAGAAGTATTAATTACGCTGGCAATCATCGGGATAGTTGCAGCACTGACAATTCCGACGATTATTCAGAACTATAAACATTTATCTCTTGAAATCGGCTTTAAAAAATCATATTCTGCACTGACAAAGGCTTTTGTGCCTGTACAATTTGAATTTAACGGCAACATGACAAGCGACCAAACCATAAGGGATACAGCGTTTTTTAATGCTTTATGGGAAAGTTATAAGGTTTTGCGAAATACCGAGGCAACTTCCGGCGGCTTTGGCACTGTAATCGAAATGGGGTATTCGGACGGAAAAAATTCACTAATCAAATCATACAATAATAAATCAGTCCCTAACCCGGGTTGTCCACAGCTCCCTCATTTACTTTTACCTGACGGGAGTGCAGTAGGCGGCATGTATAATTGTTATGCTAACTGGATTGTTATAGATTCAAACGGTAAAAAAGGCCCGAATGCCTTCGGCCATGATATATTCTATTTTGGGATAGATAATACAACCAAACAATTAAAACCGCTTGGCGGGAGTTCGTATGGTTTTTGGAATTTTGCGGATTACAGTACATATTGTTCAAAAGATTCAGACAATGATTTAAACGGTTTAGGCTGTACTTACTGGGCATTGAAAAACAAGTGTCCTGATGATGAAACAAAAACTTACTGGGAATGCTTGCCGAATTGATTTTGTTTTTAAATTTTACACATAAAAAAGAGCCCGTACGGGCTCTTTTTTGTTATGTATTTTTCATTACGCTTTAGCGGCGCCTGATTTTTCGATAATTTCTTTTTCGATATTAGCAGGAACCTGCTCGTAGCATTTAAATTCCATTGAGAAAGTACCGCGTCCTTGAGTTTTTGAACGGATATCTGTTGCATAACCGAACATTTCGCCGAGAGGTACAATCGCATTGATTTTTTGAATACCTGTGCCTTCGATAATTTCCATACCTTCGACACGGCCGCGGCGTGATGAAATATCGCCGATAATATCGCCGGTATTTTCTTCGGGAACTTCGATTTCGACTTTCATCATAGGTTCAAGAATACACGGTTTAGCTTTGCGGCAGCCTTCTTTGATTGCCATAGAACCTGCGATTTTGAACGCCATTTCAGAAGAGTCGACTTCGTGGTAAGAACCGTCGTAAAGTTCAACTTTAACGTCAATCATCGGATATCCTGCCAGAATACCGCCTTCAAGGGCTTCTTCCATACCTTTTCTTGCAGGTTCAATATATTCTTTAGGAATAGCACCGCCGACGATTTTGTTTTCAAATACAAAACCGGCATTTTCTTCAGCAGGAGAGATTTTAATTTTAACGTGGCCATATTGACCTTTACCACCTGACTGACGGATGAATTTAGAATCCTGATCAGCGTTTCCGCGGATAGTTTCACGGTAAGCAACCTGAGGTTTGCCGACATTAGCGTCTACTTTAAATTCTCTGAGCAAACGGTCAACAATAATATCAAGGTGGAGTTCGCCCATACCTGAAATAATTGTCTGGCCTGTTTCGTTATCGGTTTTAACCTTGAATGACGGATCTTCTTCAGCGAGTTTTTGAAGAGCGATACCCATTTTATCCTGATCGGCTTTTGTTTTCGGCTCAATAGCGACTGAAATAACAGGTTCGGGGAAAGTCATTCTTTCAAGGATGATAGGTGCTTTTTCATCGCACAGAGTATCACCTGTAGTGGTGTCTTTCAAACCTACAGCGGCGCAGATATCGCCTGCGTAGACTTCGCTTTCTTCAATTCTTTGATCGGCGTACATTTGAACCAATCTTGAGATACGTTCTTTTTTGCCGTTGGTGGCGTTAAGAACATAGGAACCTGAAGTTAATTTTCCTGAATATATTCTCAAGAAAGTCAAACGGCCGACATAGGGGTCTGTCATAACTTTGAAAGCGAGAGCGGAGAAGGGTTCATCGTCAGAAGAATGTCTTTCGACTTTAGTACCGTCTTCAAGTTCGCCTTCAATAGCTTTAACGTCAACCGGAGAGGGCATAAGTTCAACAATTGAATCCAAAAGCAACTGAACGCCTTTGTTTTTGAACGCAGTACCGCAGGTAACCGGAACGATTTTGTTATCGCAAACACCTTTTCTCAAGCCTTTTTTCAATTCATCAATTGAAATTTCTTCGCCTTCGAGGTATTTCATCATAATATCGTCATCGCATTCGGCGATAGCTTCAATAAGCGCATCTCTGTACTGTTGAGCTTTTTCCGCCATATCAGCCGGAATATCTTCAACCTTAATATCGGTACCGAGGTCGTTTGTATAGATGTATGCTTTCATTTCAAACAGGTCAATAAGCCCTTTGAACTGATCTTCAGCGCCGATAGGAAGTCTTATGGGATGAGCGTTAGCACCGAGGCGGTTTTTGATTTGATCGACAACGCGGTAGAAGTTAGCGCCGGTTCTGTCCATTTTGTTAACAAAAACCATACGCGGAACTTCATATCTGTTAGCCTGACGCCAAACTGTTTCAGATTGAGATTGAACACCGCCGACCGCACAGAACACGGCAACAACGCCGTCCAAAACACGCAGTGAGCGTTCAACTTCAATAGTAAAGTCAACGTGGCCCGGTGTGTCGATAATGTTAATCTGGTGGCCTTTCCAGGAAGCCGTTACGGCTGCTGACTGGATTGTAATACCTCTTTCGCGTTCCTGTTCCATAAAGTCGGTAACCGCAGCGCCGTCGTGAACTTCGCCGATTTTGTGAGTTTTACCGGTATAGAACAAAATACGCTCTGTAGTAGTGGTTTTGCCGGCATCAATGTGAGCGGCAATACCGATGTTTCTGATTTTCTCTAACGGAGTTTTTCTAGCCATTTTGTTTTTTCCTTTTTATTTATTAGTTGTGTACTTCTGCTATTTATAAGCTACATAAAAATTATCCCATAAAAATATTTTTTATCAAGAACAAGTGTACACTCTACGCAAATTTTGTTTACAGAAGGAAAAATTTTAATTTTGCTTCGCTCAATAAATATGTCGTGCCTCAGGCACTTCGCAATGACAAGACGCGCTGTCATTACGAGGAGGACGCAAGTCCGACGTAGTAATCGCATTGCCGTAGCAATAATGTGCCTAAAACTCTCTCCACCCTTGAGGGGGAGGGCAGGGTGGGGGGCTTTAAGGATTATATAGCGGGTTTCCACAGGTTAAAAATTCCTGTAAGGGTTGTCGGATTAGTAAATCCGACCTACAATTCTATAACTGTTGCAAGATGCTGAAACAAGTTCAGCATGACAAATAATGATATACCTGAAACTCCCTCACCCCTTGAGGGGGAGGGCTGGGGTGGGGGGCTTTAATCGTGATATAGCGGGTTTTCATAGGTTAAAACTCCGGTGAAGTGTTGTCGGATTAGTAAATCCGGCCTACTATGCTGCTTTAGCATCTTAAAAACTTTAAAAACATCTCACCTTAAGCCAAGCGAAATTTCAGTATAATTTTAAAAAATGCAACAACATTTTACAATCTTTTCTTTTTGTAATAGAATTAAATCATAGATTTAAGAGGGGAAAACATGCAAATATCACTGAATTGGCTAAACGAATTTGTAGACTTATCCGACAAAGAGCCGGAACAAATAGCACACGAACTAACCATGAGCGGGCTGGAAGTTGAAGCCGTTGAAGAAGTTAAACCAAAATTTACAAATATTAAAACAGTTAAAATTGAAAAAATAGACAACCACCCGAACTCCGACAGACTTCATCTTGTAACGGTCAACACGGGTTCAGGACTGAAAACCGTAGTCTGCGGCGCGCAAAATATTGCGGAAGGCCAAATTGTGCCCTACGCAAGCGTCGGCAGTCAGGTTCTTGACAGAAAAACAGGCGAAATGTTCACCCTCACTCCCGCAGTAATCCGCGGGGTTGAATCGCAAGGCATGCTCTGCTCAGCTGATGAACTCGGAGTCGCCGAAAGAAATTACCAGCAGGAAGACGGCATCTTAATACTTAACAGAATATTCCCAGATGTTCAAATCGGCCAAAACGCCGAAGATGTCCTCGGGTTTGAAAAAGATTACATACTCGATGTCGCGCCCACCGCAAACAGAGGCGATGAAATGTCTGTTCTCGGTGTCGCAAGAGAATTAAGCGCTATCTTCGACAAACCCCTTAAATTCAACAGAATTGAATGCACAAAAGATTTGTCCACAAATGAGTTTGAAGTCGAAATTATAGACAAAGATGTCTGCAAATACTATTCAATCGGAGTTTTAAAAGAGATTGAAATTAAACCTTCACCCGATTGGATGCAAAAAAGACTTTTATCATCAGGCGTACGAGCAATAAATAACGTCGTCGACATCACAAACTACGTCATGCTTGAATACGGAACTCCGCTGCACGCGTTTGATTTTGACAAACTTAACGGATATTTGTGCGTAAGACGCGCTAAAGAAGGCGAAAAACTCGTCACCCTCGACAGCGTTGAAAGAACGCTTACAACCGACAGTGTTTTAATCGCAACAAAAGAATGCGGAGTCTGCCTCGGCGGCGTGTTCGGCGGCGAAAATTCCGAAATCGACGACAATACAAAAAATATTGCGCTTGAAGCCGCTTATTTTACACCGGCAAGCAACAGAAAATCCGCACACAGCGTCGGATACAGAAGCGATGCATGTGCAAGATTTGAACGCGGAATTGACATCGAAGCCGTAAGACCCGCGCTTATGCGTGCAATGCAGTTGTTGACCGAATATGCAGGTGCTAAAGTAACCGGTGTTGTAGAAACAGGCGAAAACAAACTTGACCCGATTGAAATCACATTAAGATTTCCGCAGGTAAAAAGAATGCTCGGCTGCACAATTGAACCTGAACGCTGCACAACAATCCTTGAACACCTCGGATTTAAAAAACTCGGCGGAAACGAAAGCGCAGCAAAATTTTTGGTACCTTCTTGGCGGGCTTATGACGCAACAAGAGAAATTGATCTTATAGAAGAAATTGCCCGCATCAACGGCTACGACAAAATCGCGCCCACTCTGCCCGCAAAAAACAGCATGCCGGAAATTTCCCTTGCCGAAAAAGTTCAGGCCAAAGTCAGCGGGCTTATGAGAGCTTTTGGCTTAAACGAGATTATTACAAGCTCACTTATCGGAAAATCTCTGCTTGACAAATTCATGGTTCCGTTTGAAGCGGATAAAGCCGTCTATGTCGAAAATGCGGCAAGCGAAGAATATTCAATGCTCCGCCAAAGCCTTGCGGCAAGCGTTTTGAACGTTATGAAAAGCAACTTCGACAACGGACAAAAAACTTTCTGGGGATACGAAATCGGCAAAACTTACGAATTGACAGCTCCCGCCGATGAAAAATCCTCCGGAGTTAAAGAAACAAAAATCATCGCCGGTGTTTTGACAGGCGAAATCGAAAATTCCAAATGGCAAAACACGGGTTCAGTTGATTTCTATACGGTGAAAGGGCTTCTGGACGCGCTGTTTGCCGAACTCGGGGTTGAAAGACGCATTAAAATAAACCCCTGTGACAAAATTGATTACATGCACCCCTATAGAACCGCTGAAGTTCTGCTTCTCGGGAAAAAACCCGAATTCGTCGGATATTTCGGCGAACTTCACCCGCTTTTGAAAGATAAATTAAAACTGAATCAGCAGGCGTTTTTGTTTGAAATTAATCTGGATGCCTTGATATCTGCAGTAAAAGAAACTGTTCCGCGTTTTAAAAAACTGCCGCAGTTTCCGGAAGTCCGCAGAGATCTGGCGTTTATTATAAATGAAAAAGTATCGTTTGATGAAATTCAAAAGGTCATTAAAAGTGCAGTGCAACAAAATATATTTAAAGGCAGCGAAGTGTTTGACGTTTATCAGGGCGAACATGTTGACAAGGGGTACAAAAGCCTTGCATTCCGTATAAAAATGCAGGACGAAAACGCAACTCTTACCGATGAAATTATTGCAAAACAAATGCAATCGGTCAGAGAAAAACTTCAAAAAACTTATGCTGACATAACCTTTAGAGAATAAGGAGGTCATAGTGAAAAAATTTCTGCTGTTATTAGTAATGTGTCTCGGGCTGATGTTACCGGTACAAGCCGATAATATTATGCCGTCAAGTGTTGACTTTAACGATATAAGAACCCTCGGGCTGTACCAGATTCCCAAAGATATAACCATCTACGAAAAACCCGACGAAACATCCGGTGTAATCAATAATATAAAATGGTCTGCCGTGGATATATATCCCGCAGGCGTCAAGTTCAGCGACCTTTTTGTGGTGTTTATTCCCTCTAAAGAACTCGGCTATGCCGCAGTAACTGACGAAACCGACGGATGGATTGAAATTATTTACAACAACAGAACCGGCGAAACCGGATGGATTAAAAAAGATGATCCGTATAAATTCTTGACCTGGCTTAATTTCTACAACACATACGGCCGGAAATACGGTCTGTATATTCTAAAAGGTGCACCCGATGAGGTCAAAAACATCCGCAGCGGAAACGACGAAATGTCGCAGCTTCTGTCTGAAATAAATATGCCCACAAAAATTAAGCTGAACGCAATCCGCGGAAACTGGGCGCTCATAAGCGTACTGGATTTTGACAGAGAACCAAAAACAGGTTACATCCGCTGGCGAGGCGACGACGGTATTAGATACCTGTTCCCGGATATAAAATAATCCGGCTTGTTACATTCTGCAAAAAACTCTCGACAATCGAGTTTGTTTATTATAGGATATGTTCACATGCAGAATATAAATAGTAAAGGAGAAATTTTATTATGCAAGTTATATTAAAAAAAGATGTTCAAAACCTCGGCGAAGCAGGCGACATCGTTAACGTAAAAGACGGTTATGCAAGAAACTTCTTACTTCCGCAATCCGTTGCTGAAGTTGCAACTCAAGGCGCTCTGGAAAACCGTGAAAAAAATCTCGCAAGAATTAAAGCTAAACAAGAAAAATTGCACGCTGAAGCACTTGCTAAAGCTGAACAAATCGAAAAATTCGGCAAACTTGAATTGTCTGCAAAAGCCGGTGAATCAGGAAAATTGTTCGGTACTATCACTACTAAAAAATTGACCGAAGAATTGAAAGAAAAATCAGGTATTGAAGTTGACAGAAAAAATGTTTCTCTCAACGCTCCTATTAACAAAATCGGCGAATACAAAATGCTTATCAAATTAACTTCTAAAGTTAAATGCGAACTGGCAGTTTCCGTAACCGCTTCCGAAGTTGTTAAAGAATCTATTGAAGAAGAAATCGAAGAAGCTGCAGAAACAGAAGAATAAGGAGAATTGTTTTGGAGTGTTTGGCGATAGGTTCACTACCATACAACAACCCCGAAGATGCACTTAATATCGTCAAAACTTATTTCCCGAACATTCCGTTCTGGCCGCAGCTTGCTAAAGTAAGTAAAAATGAAGACATGACTTTTCAGTTTCTGGAAGGAATGCCTTCATTTTTTGTTTCGGAAGATGACGGCTTTAAATTCAACACCGAAAACGAAAAATTCTTTGAAGAACTTGAACAGTTTTTCGTTGACTATGAAGAAATTATTCTCAACAATAACCGTGAACTGCTTGAAAAATACGCCATAAGCGCTGATTTTTCCTCTGCGTTCAGACCTTTCCTTGAACTTGTGAAAAAATGCAATGCAAAATTTGCAAAAGGCCAAATTGTCGGGCCTTTTACTCTTTCAACCACACTGACCGATAACCGCGGCAGGTGCGCAATCTATGACGACACGCTGCGCGAAATTATCGTCAAAACACTTTCTTTAAAAGCATTATGGCAGATTGAAAAAATAAAAGAAACCGGTGCAGTTCCCATAATCTTTATGGACGAACCTTCAATTTCACAGCTCGGAACATCAGCTTATCTGACAATTTCGCAGAACGACGTGGTTTCAATGATGAAAGAAATTGTTGACATAATCAAATCAAACGGCGGACTTGCCGCAATCCATTGCTGCGGCAAATGCGACTGGAGCGTTCCCATAAAAACAGGTATTGATATTATAAGTCTGGACGCTTACGCTTTTGCACAGAATTTGAGTTTGTTCCATAAAGATGTTAAAAAATTTCTTGAAAACAGCGGAAAAATTGCATGGGGTGTGGTTCCGACTCTGGACAGAGATGCGCTTGAAAAAGCGGATTTAAACCTTATGATTTCAAAATTTGACAAAGCTGTTAATTATTTGACTAAAAAAGGAATTAATGAGAAACTTATTATAGAAAATTCTTATGTGACACCTTCATGCGGTGCGGGAGCTTTACCGGAAAAGCTCGCCGAAAAAGCAATGAAATTGACAAAAGATTTGTGCGAAAGTTTAAAAGAGAGGTATAATGACAACTAAACTTGCTATTACCGGAAAAAGCGGAAGCGGAAAAACTACTGTTACAAAAGCGTTTCTGAATATTATGAAAGAAATGTTTCCGGAAAAATCAATACTCTTGTTTGATAATGACCTGACAAGCGAGCTGGGACACAGTTTCGGACTTGATATAAGAAACACGATTTACGGGATAAGAAGCGGCAAACACGAATACAAAACAGGAATTCCTGAGAATATGACAAAGCAGGAATTCATTGAATGGGCAATGGAAGATATAGTTGTGCAGCTTGATGAAAATATCGACATAATAGTTTCGTGGTTTGTAGGTTCAAAAGACTGCAGATGCCCGATTACGGGACAAATTAACGATGCTGTTTTGAAACTTATTGAAAGGTACGATATTGTAATCTTTGACTGCGAATTTGATTTAAAATACCTCAATCAGCTTGTCGATACCGACATTGATACAACAATAATCGTCGCAAACCCCAGCGAGGATTCGGCACATCTTGCAAAACGTATTGAAGAATTCAGCGCAAAATACGCCGCAGGAGGCCAGCTCGGTGTTGTAATTAACAAAGTTGAAGACGATATCGAAAAAGTTTATACCCTGCTGAAAAAATATGACCTTGACGTTCTCGGAGTAATACCTTATGATGCAGGGTTGAAAGAAAATCCGGTGCAAAAAGAATCAAAAGTCGTACGCGATGCAATAAAACAGTTTTATTTCAGGCTTAATCTGCCGCAAAGTATAGGTGAATTATGACAATTATCCTTGACGGTAAAAAATTGAGAGAAAAAATTCTTACAAACCTCAAAGCCGAACTTGACAAACTTGAGGTTAAACCATCTCTTGCCGTAATCCTTGCCGGAGATAACCCGGCAAGCAAAATTTACGTAAACAATAAGAAAAAAATTGCGGAACAAATCGGTATAAATTCAACAGTTATTAAATTGGATGAAAATGTTACCGAAGATGAACTTATACAAAAAATTCATTCTCTGAATATTGACCCGAATGTTAATGCAATACTTGTTCAATTGCCGCTGCCTGCTCATATTTCAAAAGAAAGAATTCTCGGGATGATTGACCCCAAAAAAGATGTTGACGGACTGTCACCGTATAATTTCGGCAAACTTTTTTCCGGCGCAAAACCATACGTTTACCCGTGCACGCCCAAGGGGGTTCTGTTATTGCTTGATGAATACAATATAGAACTTGAAGGAAAACATGTCGTTGTTGTCGGACGTTCAAACCTTGTCGGTAAACCGATTGCGCAAATGATGCTTGACCGTAATGCAACAGTAACTGTCTGTCACAGCCGTACAAAAAATCTTGCAGAAATAACAAAAACTGCAGATATACTTGTTTCTGCAGTAGGGGAAAATATAATAGAAGAAAAAATGTTGAAATCCGGCTGCGTGGTGGTTGATGTCGGTATTTTCAAAGATTCAACAGGCAGAACACGCGGAGATGTTGACTTTGAAAACGTTTCAAAAATTGCATCATACATAACACCCGTTCCGGGCGGAGTCGGGCCGATGACAATAGCGTCATTAATGCTCAACACCGTAGAGTTATTTAACTCAACTATCCGCCGATAAGGTTCAAGCCGCAGCTGTTCTTAATGTTGTTGTTAACCATTGTTTTCAAACTTGAAATTTCGTTATCAAGCAATTGAATTTGAGAATCCAGAGTGTCCTGTCTTGATTCAAGGTACTCTTCCGTTTTCTGCAGTTCAATGTAATACGGATCATTGTCAAGATCGGCATCGTCGCCTAATTCGTTTGCATAATAACCCATTTCTTTTGAAACCCAGTTAGCTTCATTCATAACAAGAGTTTGTTCATATTGAAGCTGGTTTCTTTGTAAAACAAATAAACTTTTTTGTGCATCTACCGCTAAAAATGACATATTAGCTCTCCTTATGTTTGTGTACTCTCTCTTACATATATAAAGTATTTTTATTTTGGCTGATTTCAGGGTTGGCTGTTTTTGTAACATTTATTTACAATTAAAAATACAAAACGTATTGCTCCGTCGCAAATGGTATGCTATAATAAACGCGTAAACAAAATTTCGGAGGAATATAAAATGGTTAAAAATTCAAGCTATGACATTACTTTGAGTGGGGGGGGGGGGCTGTAAATCAGCGTCTTATCTGAATAATTCCCCCGTTAAACATTCGCCGCACTTTTCCGGACAAAATTTCAAAGATTTTGACAAATTAAATCTCGCAAATTATTACGCATCCGCAGCCTACGCTTTTACTCTCGCCGAAGTATTGATAACAATCGGCGTAATCGGTATTGTCGCTGCAATTGCTATTCCGTCGTTGATTAATCATTATAACGACAAGGTGCTTGAAACCAGATATCAGCGCTCAAAAAATATACTCATCAACGGCTACAAGTTAATGATGTCAAAAGAGCAGGTCTTTGACATGAAAGATTTGTCAGTAATGAAATGCGGGCAGGATATTGATTGTATAATAAATGCTCATAAAGAAGTATTTAAAATGATGCGTGACTCATCAAGCCCTGATATATCGGAAGCATTTGCGAGTGATTATACAATACCCGGAGAGCCGGAAAAACAAGACTTTTCAAGTATGGCGTCACAAATGCCTACATTCCAAACAACTGACGGTATGTCTTACATGGGAATGCCTCAACAAGACGGTTCAATGATACTTTATGCGGACTTGAACGGCAAAAACAAACCAAATACAGCAGGTGAAGATTTCTTTATATTTTCGGTATCAGGTAACGGAGTCTTTACAGACATGACAAGCATGGCGATACCTGAACCTCCACCTGAAGAACTTATAGATTGTATCAATGACAGCCGTAAATGCCTTACGGAGGAACAATGTATGGCTGCCGAGAAATATGTACCGGGAACTCCTCATGGCGGGCCAGGAGGTTGTTACACATGGAATTGGGCAGGCTGTGTTGACTATTGCCGTTGATATAATACTTTTATTGCAAGAGCATATAAGATCAACAAAAAAGCCGGTATTGAAACCGGCTTTTTGAAATATTAACGTTTTGAGAATTGGAAACGTTTTCTTGCGCGTTTACGGCCGTATTTTTTACGTTCTTTAACACGCGGGTCACGTGTCAGCAAACCTTCAAGTCTTAATACGTTTCTGTATTCTTCGTTAGATTTTACGAGCGCTCTTGCAATACCGTGTCTGATTGCACCGCATTGTGCAACAACGCCGCCGCCTACTGCTTTTACTCTGACATCATATTTATCCTGATTGTCAGTCAAAACAAGCGGTCTGTAAACTAACATTTCAATGGCAGGTCTGTTTCCGATATAATCCGTTAATTTTTTACCGTTAACAAATATTCTGCCTTTGCCTTTAACCAATTTTACAACTGCGATAGAGGTCTTTCTGCGTCCTGTAGCCATAATTTCTTTATCAGCCATTATTTAACCTCCTTTTCTAATACAATTGGTTTTTGAGCAGCGTGCGGATGTTCAGGGCCGTTGTATACTTTCAATTTTGTAAATTGAGTATCGCCCAGAGTGTTATGCTGAAGCATACCTTTTACTGCTTTTTCAATCAATTTTCTTGCATCTTTTTCGCGTACTTCTTTAACGCTTGCAGCCTTCAAGCCGCCCGGATAACCGGTGTGATGATAATAAATTTTATCGGTTTCTTTATTTCCTGAAACAACAACCTTGTCAGCGTTAATAACGATTACAAAATCGCCTGTATCAACATTGGGAGTGTATTCAGGTTTGTTTTTGCCTCTGAGGATGTTAGCAATTCTGGTAGCTAATCTGCCGAGGATTTCGCCTTCGGCATCAATCAAATACCATTTTCTTTCAACTTCAAGAGGTTTTGCTGAATATGTTTTCATGCTTTATCTCCATTTTTAATACGTTACTTCTTTTAGTGTCAATCCGTACGGACTGACGTTTTGACCGGCTTTTGAGCGGTCTTTTGCTTCCAGAACATATTTCATGTGCTCCGGAGGCAGGTTGTGCCCTTCTATTTCTAAAAGGGTTCCGACAATGGCTCTTACCATATTGTAAAGGAATCTGTTTCCCGTAATATCAATAATCACCCTGTCGCCGGCCTTGCGGCATTTTGCCTCATAGATAAAACAAACTTTGCTCGGGTTCAGCGTTCCGGAACTTTTGAAACTTGAAAAATCATGTTCACCTTTAATATAGTCCAATGCTTTTTGCATTCTTTCCATATCAATATCATACTTAATCCTCATTAAATCTCCGTCAAAAGCGTTTTTACATTTGCGGTTAACAAATTCGTAAACATAATGACGTTTTTTTGCCGATTTTTGAGCATGAAATTTCGGGTCAACTTCTTTCAGGTTACTAACAGAAATGTCAGGCGGCAAAATTTCATTTAATGAGTAGATAAACTTTGAAGCAACAACAGGTTTATCGCAATCAAAATGAACCACTTGCCCGACGGAATTTACGCCTCTGTCAGTTCTTCCGGAGAAGAATGTTTTAACCGGCCGGTTATTATTTGAATAACCCGTGAAGCCGCCGCTTTTTCCGCTTTGAGCTTCACATGGGTTACTGCATTTTATCAATGTACCGAGTGCTTTTTCAAGTTCGCCCTGTATAGTCGGCTTATCGGCCTGAAGCTGGCTTCCGGCATAATTTTTACCGATATACTGAACCTGAAGGGCATAACGCATAGGTTATACCAGTTGGATTAATGCCATTTCAGAAGCATCTCCGCGTCTGGGCGGCAAGCGGTAAATTCTTGTATAACCGCCTTCACGGTTAGAATATTTTTTACCGATTACTACGAACAGTTTTCTCAAAACTGTTTCCGCTGCCAGCTTTTTATCTGCCTGAGGTGCGTCAAAAACTTCGCCGGTTGCAAGATCCATATATTTTCCCGTTTCTTTGTCGAAAATATATTTTGCTGCCTGACGACGGCTGTTTAAGTCACCTTTTTTAGCAAAAGTGATAATCTCTTCAGCGTAGGGTCTCAGAGCCTTTGCTCTTGCCATAGTTGTTTTGATTTCACCATGCATAAAAAGCTCGGTCGCTAAAGAACGCAACAAGGCATCTCTCTGGTCTTGTGCTTTTGATAGCGTATGTTTTTTTGTTTGGTGTCTCATTTTTATTTTCCTTTATATTAATACTAAAATTATCCGATTTCTTCTTCAAACTCGGGGTTCGGAGCTAATTCCAAACCGAAGTGGTGAAGTCTTTCGATTACTTCGTCAGAAGATTTTTTACCGAAGTTTTTAATGTTCAACAGGTCATGTTCAGATTTTTTCAACAATTCAGCCATAGAATTGATGCTTGCTCTTTTGAGGCAGTTATATGCTCTGACAGACAATTCCAATTCTTCAATAGTCATTGAAGGAACATTAGAATCTTCTTCTTCGGCTTCTTCAATTTGAGCAGCAGGTGTAATTACCGGCTGACCCGTAATTGAAGCGATTTGCATAAAGTGGTCAATCAAAAGATTTGATGCCTGACTTAATGCGGTTGTAACGTCGATTGATCCGTTTGACCAGATTTCGATAGTCAATTTGTCAAAGTCAATCATATCGCCTACACGTGTATTTTCAACATTGTAGCTTACGCGTTTGATAGGCATAAATGTTGCATCAATAGGCAATACGTCGATTGAAACGCCCTTTGAATCTCTGGGAACATCATTTGCAACATAGCCTTTGCCGGTTTCCACGATTACATCGGCGTGGAAAGAACCACCGTCTGCTACGGTACAAATTAACCAGTCAGGGTTAACAACCTTGACTCCTGCAGGCAACTGAATATCGCTTGCAAGAACCGGTCCCGGACGGTCAACATCTATTCTTAAGTGTTGAGCTTCTTTAGAATCAGTTTTAACAACCAGACCTTTGAGGTTAAGCATTACGTCGATAACATCTTCCAGAACACCCGGAATTGCGGTATATTCGTGAGTAATACCTTCAATTCTTGCAGATGTAACTGCCGTACCTTCAAGACTTGATAATAATACACGTCTTAAAGAGTTACCGATTGTAGTACCAAAGCCTCTTTCCAACGGCTCAATTACAAATTTACCGTACTGTGAACCGTCTGAACTTGTTGTTGTATTAACGCATTTAATTTTTAATTCCATTTGTTTTCTCCTAGTTTTATAATAACTATTTTCGGATTTCTCCGTAAGTGGATTTTTGCCCGCGTGCGAGCTCTACTACTTAGAATAGTATTCAATTACAAGATGTTCTTTAATTTCGGGATCAAGTTCTTCTCTTTCCGGAATTCTGTCGAACGTTACTTTTAAGGCATCTTTATCAATGGTCATCCATGCCGGAGCACAAGCCATATCAATCATCGCCAATACATTTTTCAAATATTGTGAGCTTCTTGCCTTAACGGTAACAACGTCACCCGGTTTTACCAGATATGACGGAATATCAACTTTTTTGCCGTTTACAAGAACATGACCGTGGTTAACGATTTGTCTTGTTTGTTTGCGTGTAATGCCGAAACCTGCTCTGAACAATACGTTGTCCAATCTTGATTCAAGAAGCTGTAACAAAATAGTACCTGTTACGCCTTTTCTTCTTGCGGCTTCGTTATAGTATTTTGCAAATTGTTTTTCGCTTACCAGATATGTAAGTCTGATTTTTTGTTTTTCGTTCAAGTGAATTGCATATTCAGAAAGTTTTTTTCTGACTGCGCCGTGCTGACCTGAAGCACTTTGTCTCATAGAAGATGTTAATTTTCTGTTAGACAAATCTTTTACACCGTAGTTACGGAATAATTTGTTTGTAGGTCCTGTGTATCTTGCCATTTTTTCTCCTTTTCTTTTGCGGGGCATCTATGGTTTGCTTTTTGGCTTTAAGCAAGCCCCCGCGATTGTACATTTTATCAGCGTTTATAATGCGTTCACACGCATCTTGGCAGAATATTATACTCTGCGTTTTTTAGGCGGTCTGCAGCCGTTGTGCGGGATAGGTGTTACGTCTTTAATCAACGTAATTTCCAAACCTGCAGCCTGAATCGCTCTGATTGCGGTTTCACGGCCTGAGCCCGGTCCTTTGATGTGTACTTCAACTTTTTTCATACCCTGGTCAATAGATTTTTTAGCTACAAGTTCAGCTGCTGATTGAGCTGCAAAAGGAGTTCCTTTTCTTGCGCCTTTAAAACCTGTGGCACCTGCTGTTGCCCAGGCAATAGCATTACCCTGAGTATCAGTAGAAGTTACGATTGTATTGTTGAAGGTTGATTGAATATGAACAACCCCTTGCAATACATTTTTCTTTTCTTTTTTCTTTGTTTTTACTGGTCTTGCCATTTTAATTATCCTTTACTTTGTTACTTTACTTATTTAAGTTTTTCCGGATTATAGTTTTTCAAAAACAAACATTACTGCTTTTGTTTTTGCCGGCCTTTGTTAGCATACACTCACTTAAAATCCGTTATTTTTTCTTGGCAACTGCGCCGTTTTTCTTGCCGCGGCGTGTTCTTGCGTTGGTTTTGGTTCTCTGGCCTCTTACGGGAAGATTGCGTTTGTGGCGCAAACCTCTGTACGAACCGATTTCCTGAAGGCGTTTGATGTGCATTGTAACTTCACGTCTTAAGTCACCTTCAATGTGGTAGTTTGCTAATTCGTTACGAAGATTTTTGATATCTTCTTCTGTCAAATCATCTGTTCTTAAATCAGGTGATATTTTTGTAGCTTCAAGAATTTTTGCACTTCTTGTGGGGCCTATACCGTAGATATAGGTTAATGCTACTATCATTCTTTTGTTACGAGGTAAATCTACCCCTGCTAGTCTTGCCATTTAATTTTCTCCTTTTCTTGGCTTTTGGCGGAATTGAAATTTCATTGCGGGCTTAATTCTGATAAAACCGGCACTTTATTTTGTCCGCCCCTGTTGTTAGATTTTTTTGGGTAAGAGGCTTAAATACTTCCTCTCCACCTGCTGATACCCGCAGGTTCGGCTGCATATCAGGTTATTGCTCCGGAGCTGTACTCGCTCAGGAAAGCCTTAACCCTGACGCTGTTTGTGTTTCGGGTTTTCGCAAATTACTGCGATTCTTCCTTTTCTTTTAATACATTTGCATTTGTCGCAAATCTTTTTTACTGATGATCTTACTTTCATTTTGTTTTCCTTTATATAGTTTATGTGAGATGTTTTACTTTAATCTGAAGGTTATACGGCCACGGGATAAATCATAAGGGGTCATTTCGACCTTTACTCTGTCACCGGGAAGAATTCTTATAAAATTCTTTCTGATTTTACCCGAGATGTGAGCCAGAATTTCATGGTCGTTTTCGAGTTTTACCCTGAACATGGCATTCGGCATCGCCTCAAGTATAGTACCTTCTAGTTCTATTACGTCTTTTGACATATTTTCCTCATTATTTCGACTGTGAATTAAGGGCACAATAACCCATATAAAAAATTATATTTGCAAAATATTTGTTTGCAAGCAGTATTATTGAATTTGCATGATAATTTTAATCACAAATTTAAGATTGTTTTTTTAATAATGGCATTCTTTCAATAAAATTAAGTATATGAAAAAGTCGGATTTTATAGAACTTTCCGACTTTTTGTAAATTTTTCTTAATAATTTTAATTATTTTATTTTTATTTAAACAATTAACTTGTGAACATGTTACAATATCCGAGCTTTTGGATTTTAAGCTGTAAATATTAACTTTTTTTACAAAATCAATATTTTTTGAAATCGTACGGGAATAAAATACTTATATACTATAGAAGAGTATAAAAAACCGGAGCGAAATTATGGCTGAAAAGATAACCAGCATAGAGGATTTGGAACAAATGAGGGCTGCGGCGGCGGCACAAGGGACTACTATTCCGAACTATAACGAATGGAGTCAGATACTTTCGGATCTGGAGGAAGCCGGAGTGCAGTCGACCGGATCGTTTTCGGGCGATAAGGCTTTGCGTGACGAAATTCAAAGAACGGTGGAACAATATATAGAGCAGACAAAAGTTGAACAGGCACAGCAGCAACAGCAAATGCAGCAGGAACAGCCGCAAAACATTTCACAAACCGACAATGAACAGGCTTTGAAAGCTACAATGGCGAACGCAACGAGTTCAACCATAATGGCGGATTACATGAAGTATTATCACATGTTAATGTAGCGTTTTCATTCTGGTAAAGGGCCAGAACAAAAACACCGCTTTACCTACGAACCTATCCTGCGGCAGAGTACCCCAGTATCTGCTGTCTTGAGAATTTCCGCGGTTATCGCCCATCATAAAATACTCGCCCTGAGGGATAATAAATGGCCCGCAATACATAGCCTGCGTGCAGGGTGAATAATCGTAAACGCTTCTCACATAAGGTTCATTAAGCGGTTTGTCGTTTATGTAAACCGTACCTTTACCCTCTTTATCTATTTTGACTTCCAACTTATCGCCGGGCATTCCGACCACGCGCTTGATGTAGGCAATATCTTTGCAGAAAAATCCCGTAAGTCTTGAAAACAACTTCCACGGTGTATTTTTCAATTCGGTAAACGGCGGGTAAAAAACCATAATATCGCCGCGTTCAGGGGTTTTGTAAAACCTTGAGAATCTTTCCACGAAAATTCTGTCGCCTTCAATAAGCGTAGGTTTCATGGAACCCGACGGAATCCAGCGGATTTCGCCTATAAAAAATCTTATAATAATAACCATAACCACGACAAAAACAATAGTGTCGACGGTTTCTTTTATAGCGGGCTGATTATTTTTATACCATATTTTAAGTTGTTCTTTAAACATCATTCAACAGCTCCAAAAGCTCATACAGTGCGGTTTTATACACACTGTCTTCCAAATCGGAAATACAGTGCTTTGCACAATTAACATAATTATTCAACAAATCTCTTGTTTTTTCAATACCGTCCGGAAGATTATCGGACAAAATCAATGGCGCGGTATAAATCCCCTCGTCGACATCGCTTGCGGACTTGGATTTGTCTTTGTCAATAACATTAAGCAGATCATCTCTTATCTGAAACGCGAGTCCGAAAGTTTCGGCAAACTCTCTTGATTTTTCGTCAAACCCGCCGTCAGCGAGAACTATTGCAGCATGAAGCGTGCTTACGAACAGGGAGGCTGTTTTTTGGGTTGATTTTTCAATATAAGTTTCAATATCGGTTTTTTTAAACCGGTTAAAATACTGGCAGACTTCACCTTTGCACATAGTTTTCAAAGCGTCTGCGAAAATATCAATAACCTTTAGCGATGCGATTTTAACAAGTTTTTTCAAAGCCGCACCCAGAAGATAATCGCCCGAAATCACCGCAAGCCGGTTATCGAACGTATCATTGAGCGTTTTTTTATTTCTGCGCAGCTTGCTTTCGTCAATAACATCGTCGTGGATTAAGGAAGCGTTGTGAATAAGTTCAACCGCCGCAAAAAGTTCATAATGAACCGGCAGAAGATACATTTTTGAAGCACGCATATAAAGTATTGAAAAAAGCGACCTGATACGCTTTGAAGGCGCCTGCAAA
This sequence comes from Candidatus Gastranaerophilales bacterium, assembly GCA_944323995.1. Taxonomy (GTDB): domain Bacteria; phylum Cyanobacteriota; class Vampirovibrionia; order Gastranaerophilales; family Gastranaerophilaceae; genus SIG32. Next base: position 56,229 of record CALUUN010000008.1, read on the forward strand.
AATTCTTCTATTTCTTTTGCCAGCGCGGGATTCAACTCCGTTTCAATCTCTAAATTCTTATTAACCCTCTCAATGTCGGCTTTTACGACATCCAAAACCGCCTGATATTTTTCATCCATACATTAATGATAGCAGAAAAAGGGAATAAGTAAAGAAGTCGTTATTTAAAAGTCGTCAAGTTCTTTACTTTTGCTCCGCCCAATAATATGTCATTACGAGGCGGCGCACAGTGCTTCTGCCAGTATGCGTTATGATATAATAAACTCTTGAACAAATGATAACATTTGAAAAACTATTCAAAGCATACAGGGATTGCTGTAAACACAAACGGGGCAAAAACAGCCAGATAACTTTTGAATTCAATCAGGAGCGGAATCTGGTTGAACTTTATGCGGAATTAACAGAAGGAAGATACATACCGGATTACAGTATATGTTTCATAGTAATTTTTCCTAAAGTGAGAGAAGTTTGGGCTGCGAATTTTCGCGACAGAATTGTACATCATTTAATTTATAACGAAATAAAAGACAGGTTTTACAATCGTTTTACAATAGACACATTCAGCTGTATTCCAAAACGCGGCACCGGCACGGCGCAAAAACGGCTGGAAAAATACGCGCGCGAAATCACCTGCGGATTCAAACAGGATGCATACTATTTAAAAGCCGACATAAAGAACTTTTTTGTCAGCATACGAAAAGATATTCTTATGAAGCAAATAGAAGAACACGTAAGCGAAGAATGGGTTCTTGATTTATGCAGGAAAGTAATATACAACGACCCGCGGGAAAACGCGCGCATACAGTCGCCCGAATACAAATTTGAGATGCTGCCGAAGCACAAAAGCCTCTGGTACACACCGAACGACAAAGGGCTGCCCATAGGAAACCTTACGAGCCAGTTTTTCAGCAATGTATATTTGAACAAACTTGACCAGTATGTAAAACACAAACTGCGCTGCAAATATTACTGCAGATATGTGGATGATTTTATAATTTTAGACAAAGACCCGCACAAACTCCACAGGATACACAAGGAACTCACGGAATTTTTATTTAAGGAACTGAAACTGGAACTTCACACGGATAAACGCGAGATAAACAAAATTTCGAAAGGGATAGATTTTGTCGGATTTCAAACCAAAACGTTCAGGACATATCTTCGCCAGAAGACCATTAAACGCGTTTTTAAGCTCATCAGAATACACAAGAAGGCACCTTATGACCCGGACGAAATAAAGAGCTTTATAGCGAGCGTAAACAGCTATCTTGGGATGTTAAGAAATATAAACGGATACAAAATGCGCCGCGAGATTTGCTTGCAGTCAATAGATTTGTTTATAGGATGCGACGAAGAATTTACCAAACTATATCTGCGGTGCATTTTGTGAATCATCAGCCGCTGATTTTAGAGAGGCTTGAAGCCAGCCCTGCGCCTGCTTGGAAACCGAGGCCAATTCTTGCGTAAAATGGGTATATTTAATTTCAGTAATAATTTTAAGGTCAAAAGATATTCTGAAATACACACCAAGAAACTGAGCATATTCAATGATTTGCAGAATAAAACCTGCCCTGTCGCGCGCACTGTTAGCTTTATAAATACAAATAAGCAGCTCAACAATTGCATTCTGGATTTTCTCACCAAGCGAGTATTTAAACTCTCTGGGGAAATTTTTTGTTACATGCATAACTTCCAAGAGCAAATTATAAGAAGTTCTGTAAAGTTGTAAATGAGTATACTGTGCCATAATTTTAAAAGTTTTTGTAGTAATCGCATTACCGCTGCGGTTTATAAATCCTCAAAAGAGCCGAACAACTTTCATCGCCTACGCAAACCGCCCATAAGTTCGGGTTGGAGTTGTCTCTGTTGCCATTCGAGTTCCAGTTCGTGTTCACGGAGTTGAATTCGCGTTCGTGCGCGTTGCGAGCGTCCGTCTCCTGACCGGACCACAGGTTGAAGCCGCGAAACGACGGGTTTTAAATCACAACATACAAAATTTTTCGTAAGTGCGACTCGCATCCTTCTGGATGCGAACTTTGGTTCACTCAAGGCGAACCACCGCCGACGTGATGAAAAGGTACTCCCTGCCATGCCGTAGCAAAAGCAGGCGCTGACCCGTTCAACTCTGTGAGGATAAAAAGTCTTTATGATATCGTTACAATACACGCTGTCATTACGAGGAGAATGCGAAGCATTCGACGTAGTAATCGCATTGTCGTTGCATTTACTGTTCTCGCATGCGGATTTTTGACATTTTATCCTGTCAAAAATCGCGCCGGCCGCGCCATGGCGCGGCCTTGTTTCCGGACTTTCCGCGAATTGTAACGATTCATGAAGTTTTTTTGCCCAAATCTTGCATTATTACTGCTTTTGTGGTACAATTTTATGTGTAAAAGATAGTAATAATAACCGTTTGGGAGGTGTTATTTTTTCAAAGTACAAGTTTTTTAAATAATTAAATAATTGTGAATTCTACGTTCCGTTTTGTGGTCTGTACGCCCCGGCGGCGCTGAATGATTGAATAATTAAATGATTGATTATTC
>CALUUN010000009.1 GCA_944323995.1 Candidatus Gastranaerophilales bacterium
ATCTAAACGTAGCAAGTTTAGGCGGCAGCAACTGTGCAATAGAACTAAGTGACGGAACATGCTTCACAGCACCGTTCATACCAACAGCACATGTTTGGAATGGTTGTGACACAAACGGAACAACAAGTGACCCTGATGACTTAGCATTTATGAGTAAATATAGCCTTCAATATTGCTTGGCATCAAGCGATGGACCAAATGACTACTGGGCAGGTGCAGTAAAAGCATGTAAAGATATGGGTTCATCACTACCCAGTCAGGAACAGTTAGACCAACTAGCGAGAGACTTGTACCCGGGCACAGAAATAACAACAGGAACAAGCAAAGGACAAAGAGCTAACGACCTTGCAGTATCAATGGGCTTTATCTCCTCTCCCGGCAATGCGTTTTGGCTGTGGTCGAGTGAGGAGTACAGCAAGAACGACGCGTACAACCGCTACTTCTTCTCCATGAGCACGTACCGGTCCAGCTACTACCGCTACAGCAGCAACACTCAGGCGGTGTGCTTAGCGGAATAGAACAGTTGTTGTCAAGACGCAACAATAGCCTCTCCCCTTGTGGGAGAGGATTTCATGCACATCATTGCAACAACAATGCGATTACTACGTCGAATGCTGTGCATTCTCTTTGTAATGACAACAAACGGCAATTTAGTATAACAAGCATTCTTAAATATTATGCTATAATGGTTTTATGAAAAAAGAATGGATTAAGGCGATAATTATTCTTCCGTTTAATGTTCTGGTGACAATACCGGTTTTAATATTGTATTTTTCGGGATACAGATATGTTTACAACAATTTATACTTAATTATTTTAGGGTGTCTGCTTTTAATTTTCGGGCTGCGGCTCGGGGTATTAACAATGATTTTATTCAACAATACCGGCAAAGGCACGGCGGCACCATGGGCACCTCCGGAATATCTTGTTATCAAAGGTCCCTATAAATATGTGCGAAATCCCATGATAACAGCGGTTTTGTCAGTTTTGCTGGCCGAAAGTCTTTTGCTTAATTCACCGGAAATTTTCTGTTGGTTTGTTTTGTTTTTTGTTATAAATTCCATTTATTTTCCTTTGTTTGAAGAAAAACAATTGAAAGAACGCTTCGGGGAAGAATATCTGGAGTATATGAAAAAAGTTCCGCGGTGGATTCCTAAATTTACACGGAAATAAATATACGCGATTATGTAATATTTTTGTGCTATACACCAAAAAGAGCACCTTTTTCGGGCACTCTTTTTTAAAATAAAGCAGTTCATAAGCCGTGTTCTGTTTCTAGATAATCATCTGTCTGGGATTGCGGTTACCCGCAAACTCTAGCGATATTTCCGAAGTGGGCGGACAGCCTTTATAACCTTCGTGTCTATCTTGCATTCGGCCGGGGGTTGCCTAGCCAATACCTTCCGGTATTGCTGGTGATGCTCTTAACTCACCGTTGCACCATCGCCTGTGATTTTTTCAAATCCATCGGCAGTCTTGCGTGACTCCGTCTGCCAAATTAATGACTGTTCGCTTGCGCTCACAACGGTTCACGTCTGCATTTCTGTGGTCCTTTCCACCGGTTCACACCGTCCGGACTTTCTCCGGCGGCCTGTCCTTGAATGCACGGACTTTCCTCACATTTCTGCGCGATTATCCGGCTGCTTTATAAACCATATTATAATACAAAAATCCTAATCGCGGTCAACCAGTGATGAACTTACCTGCAGTGCTTCTTTTACCCATGGCTGTTCGTCGGGGATTTCAATTCCGCCGTCGGTTTTTACGGTCATGCTGAATTTATCAAAGTCTTTTTCTCTGTTTTTGCAGTCATCATCGGCAGTGGTATCTCCCTGCCGGCAGTTGGGCTCTTTATCAGCGTTTACGTCTACATATATCACGTAATCCGTTCCTGATGTGCCGATTGTCCACAAAATTCCGTCGGCTGTTTTAAATGTTCTGCAATTAGTTAAACTTTCGCCGTTACAGCCGGTTGTAATATCTCCGTCTATATTCAATTGTGCGGCAAAAAGCTCCTGAAATTTTGTCGTTCCGCCGTATGTTTCGCCGCGGAAGGTTACCGTATCCGTGTTGTCAAAACCGACGGTTTCCACACCGGCTGTGTTTACCGAAGGATAAAGGTCAGGATCATTAATCAAATCGCTCACAAGATTTGCCGTCGTATAGTATGCACGTTTTATCATTATTTTTTTCTGACTGGGCATTGTTGATACTATCGCCGGAAGTACGGTTACACACAACACTCCGAGTACCGTCAATGCTATCATTACTTCTGATAATGTGAATCCTTTTTTCATTTCTGTCCCCTTATTTTAATGACGAATTTGCCTGTATTGCGTCTTTCGCCCACTCATCCTGTGAATTTATTTTTACTGTTCCGTCCGCAAAAAGTTCTATTCTGAATTGATCAAAGTTATCGTCTTTGTCTTTGCATTCTGTTGTATTGCTTCCCTGATAACAGTTCGGATCTCTGTCACCGTTTACGTCAACCCCGATTAATATGCTGTCGGTGTAACTGCCTTTGGTAAAGGTGTCTTTCGGAAAAACCCAGACAATTCCGTCGTTTGTTTCAAATACAAAACACGAACTTCCCGTACCCAGACAGTTTGCGGTACCGGATTTTGAATAGTCGCTGTTTGTTTTTAAAGTATTTTCGTCAGGGATTCTGCCTTTTGCAAGCGTTAATTGCGCCGAGAAAAGATACGGAAGTTTTGAGTTTGATGTCCCGCAGTCAAAGCCCAGATAGCCGTCAGTATTATTATCGGGACAAATTCCGTAATACACGGGGTAATGCTCCGAATCGTTTATCAACTCTTTTGTCACATTCGTGAAAATATTATACGCCTTTTTCATCATCAGTTTGTTCTGATTAGGTGTTGTACCCGCTATCATAGGCAAAATAAGAGCGCATAATATCCCCAAAACCCCGATGGCTATAAGAAGTTCCGATAAGGTAAAGCCTTTGAATCTTTTCATCTAATCGCCTTTCTCTATTTCTATAATAACATATCCGGTTGTCTTTTTCAAGAAAAGTGATATAATTCTTGTGAGAGCTATGTAAAAATTTTTTTACATAATAGCAAATTAGTTTATTTAGTGGAGTTAAAATCATATCAGATTAGCTATAATCTAATAAACACAAAGGGTATAAAATTATGGTCGATAACAGATCAGCAGGATTTTTCGGAATCGGCGGCGCGTTTAATTTTAAAAGCGGCGATATTTCCGGTACTGCTGCCCGAACACAGGATGATAAAATGGGCCAGGGCGGTGAATATTTCGCACAGCAAAAACGCGAAGATGATGAACCCGCTCAGGAAAACAAATATATGGATCAAAGCGCTGTGTTGCGCGCTACCCTCAATTCGCTTGCAATGATGAATGTTGCAAACGTTATTAATGCAAAGAAAAAAAAGATTACCCTCAATGATAAGTCCAAAGAGGATATTGATGAAAAAATGAAAAAAATTGAGGAATCTTTAACAATTAACGCTAACGAAGATGACGAAGATTTTTATTAACCGAAAATGTTAATGTCTTCGCGTTTTTCTTCTTTTTTGTGTCCGTTAGCTAAAAGTTCACCGTGATAGAAAGGATTTGAACCTTTTTTGTCTTTTGCGGTGCTGAAACTTACAATAGAATTGAATTTCGGTGCTTCGGCAGCTTTTTGTACATCCGCGCCTTCGTATACTGAAAATGCGATTTTGCCTTCAACATTTTTCTGTACGTTTTGTGCCGCCTGTGAATTTAAAAATTTGATTGAGTCTAAAACATTCTGATTGAGCTGAATCTGCATACCTGAATTGTTCATTGCAACCTGACGTGCAGTTGCTGAATCAACTCTGCCCTGATATAAGTCCAAACCTAAATCCGCAGCTTTGAAAGCTGTGCGTACAGAACCGGTTTGAGCATTCATTGCTTTTGCCTGTGCTCTTTTTAAAATCTCAGCGGATACTTCCTTCAAAATAGAAGTATCAATGCCGGTTCTGAAATTTTGTGTTACGTTAAGACCCATCAGTTTTATCCCTTTTGTTCCCTTATATCTGTTAAATCGGCATATTCCGGTATAAACTTTAGGATTTAAAAGAGTTTTGTTACAATACTTAACAAAGGCTGAAATCATGGCAATAATTGCACTTTAACTTGTGTTTATATATATAAGAACAAAACGCGAGGTATTTATGTCATATTGGTGCGGATATAATCCGGGATTTACGAATACGGTTACCGGAATACAGGCGGGACTTGCAGGCCTTAACGGTATTGTGGACTATCTTAACGCAAGAAATAACGGTGCAAATGTCGGGCAGGCAGTTTCTTACGGTGTAAGTTCGACCGCTGCAGGCGTTACCAATGCATTGATAGGCAATGCCATTGATAAAACCACGCATACATATCTCGGTTCAACAATGAACAGCGTTATGAATACATTTACCGGCGGAAATCCGTTTGCGGCATCAATCGGAATGACAGGCGCAGCACTTGCAACATCTTCTATGTTTATGCCGGCTGTTCCTGTGTTCGGGCCTTTCGGATTTTATTCGGCCTGGTCGTCACCAATGATGTTTACCTCACCTATGATGATGGGAATGCCTGCTTTTGGCGGGTTCTGCTGCCGGTGTTAAGAAGTTTCCAATCTTTCGAAACCCTGTCAAGTATTGGCGGGGTTTCGTCTTTATCAAGCAAAATTTCCTGAACCGCTGAATTTATCAGGGTGTTTATTTCTTTTTGATTACGCTCAAACTTGAGTGCGGGCTCTATTTTATTAAGCTGTTTTGCACTTATCACACGGGCTTTTGACATAAGATCATCTTGTGTATATTTTGTATAAAAATCGTTTTTAAGCGCGGTTTTGTTTACTGCGATTACGTTGGTAAGTCTTGCAAGTTCAAGCTGATTTTTTTCGTTAGTGAGGAAAAGAGCAAATTTCAAGGCTGATTCTTTATGTTTTGCTCTGAGCGGGATTACAAAATTCATTAAAGAAAAATCATATTGTCCCAAATCTCCGGTTAATTGCGGAGCTACATCAGTTTTTGCGTAAGTTGACGGTGCATTTTCCTTAATCATATTCAAAAAGTTTGCACCGGCTTGAAACAGAACTATATTTTCAGACATGTATTTTTCAAGCGCTTCTCTGTGTGTCTGTGTGATTGATTCTTTCGGAATCAAATCGTTTGTGTATAAATTTTTGAAAAAATTGAAAACTCCGGCGGATTTTTGTGAATTTACGGTATCTGCCGAATTTACGCCGTACTTATTCAGGATTTTAAGCATTGTATCATTTTCCGAAATATTCGGAAGCCAGATGTAAGCATTTGTTTTTGCTTTAATTTGCGGCGCGGTTTCTCCCATCTGAGAGTATGTCGCAGGAACTTTTACACCGGATTTTTCAATCAAATCTTTGTTATAAATTGTGACTGCAGATGTTGCATACCACGGCAGCGAATAAATTTTTCCGTTGTATTTTAAAGATTCAATTATTTCAGGCAGAAATTGAGAGGTGTTTTCGTTTGAAATTTCATAAAGTGCGCCTTTTTGCGCTAAAAGTGCCGAAAAATCGGGATTCAGGTTTATTAAATCCGGCGGGGTATCGCTTAAAACAGAGGCCAGCGTTCTTTTTTCGCCTTCCGAAAAAGGTACGTCAATCCAGTGTATTTTGATTCCGGGATTTTGTGCCTCAAATTCTTCTATTACACCCGTCATATAATCCGAAAAGTCGCTCATCTGCAATGTCCAGAAAACAACCCGGTCAGAATTGCCGTGTGAATCTGAAAGTATAAATTTCCAGCATAAAACCGGTACAAAAATTATTAATAATAAAACTAAAAATTTTTTAACCATTTTCTTAATTATACTTTAAAATCAAACTTGTTTCAAGTTATGTCAAAGACCTGACAAACTTCGCAGGATATGACTCATTTCAATAAATCCGGACGGCTAAAGAGATATATGAGTTTTTTAAGAGTTTTTCGCAACTATTCGGTTTACATGTTATAATCTGGTTATGGATTTGTTTACCGAACTTGAAAACCAAAATAAGCAGGTGCCGCTGGCAGAAATTTTGCGGCCGAAAACTCTTGAAGACTTTTTGGGGCAGAGTAATGTTGTTGCGCCAAACAGTCCTATTTTGAATTTATTAAAAACAAACAGGCTGTTTTCTTTGATTTTCTGGGGAACTCCGGGGTGCGGAAAGACCACTCTTGCAAGGCTTATTGCAACAAAAACAAACGCAAATTTTATTGAAATTTCGGCCGTAACATCAGGCGTCAAAGATATTAAAGATGCCGTGGAAAGCGCAAAACAGTCTTTAAGAGCCGGAGTTAAGACAATTCTTTTTATTGACGAAATCCACAGATATTCAAAAACCCAGCAGGATGCTCTATTGCCGCATCTTGAAAACGGTACGCTTTTTTTGATTGGTTCTACAACCGAAAACCCTTCGTTTCAGGTTATTCCGGCACTTTTGTCAAGAGTTCAGGTAATAAGGTTAAACTCAATTGATGATAAGAGCATGGAAAGCATTATAAAACGCGGTTTTGCATATCTTGCAAAGAATTATCTTCCTATGGATTGCGAATCCGGTGCCATTGATTTTATTGTAAATCTTGCCCGCGGGGACGCGAGGTATGCACTCAATGTGGTTGAAAACGCATATTTTGCAAGCGATTTGAAAGACGGACGCAGAAATCTTACGGTTAAAATTATTGAAAGTATCTGCCAGAAACGCAACACAAGGTATTCGCAGCAGGAACATTATGACTGCGCATCGGCTTTTCAAAAGAGTTTGCGCGGAAGCGACCCTGACGCTGCGGTTTATTACCTTGCCAAAATGATTGCGGCAGGCGAAGATCCAAGATTTATTGCAAGAAGATTAATTGTCTGTGCGGCAGAAGATGTCGGACTTGCAGACCCTGCGGCGCTTAATGTTGCCGTAAGCGCTTACAAAGCGGTTGAGCTTCTCGGGCTGCCCGAGGGGAGGATTCCGCTTGCTGAAGCGGTTATTTACGTAGCGCGCGCCAAAAAATCCAATGAAGCTGCCTGCGCAATTGATTATGCGCTTCAGGATATTGAAAGCGGAAAAGATTTTCCGCCCCCGATGCATTTGAGAGATGCTCATTACAAAGATGCCCAAAAATACGGTTTCGGAGTCGGTTATATTTATTCGCACGACGCGCCCGATGTTTATCAACAGTTTTTGCCTGATGAATTAAAAGACAGAAAATACACGCGGTAACTATTTGCCAAAAGACTGACTATCTGCTAAGATATTCATAAGGGGTGTATTATGATTAAAAAAATTTTTATAGCAGTTTCAGCTTTATTGTTAAGTTTTTCTCAAACATTTGCGCAGGATGCCTGGGTGAATGATTTAAGAACACTGTTTTTGTCAAACGGTGCGATAATTTATGAAATAAATCTCAGAACTTTTGCCGCACAGGATGTTAATAAAGACGGTATTATTGATCCGTCTGACGGTGAAGAAAGCGGCAATTTTTTAAATGCTGTTTCCAGATTGGATGAAATCCGCGGACTCGGCATAAACACCCTTCATATCATGCCTGTTATGGCAACAGGTAAAACAAAAGCCCTCGGGACAGCAGGGTCTTTGTATGCTGCCGCAAGTTTTAATGAATTAAACCCACAGCTTAAAAGCGAGCGTTCTGCACTCAGCGTTGAAGAACAGGCAATAAAATTTATCAACGAAGCGCACAAACGCGGGATAAGAATTATGATAGATTTGCCTGCATGCGGCGCTTACGATTTATATTTAAAACGTCCGGAACTGTTTATAAAAGATTCATCAGGCCAGCCTGTTATGCCTGCTGATTGGACTGATGTAAGACTTTTGAATGCGGGAACCGAAGACAAAATAAACCCCGATGTTTACAATTTGTACCGCGAATTTGTGGACTATGTAATGAAACTCGGTGCGGACGGTATAAGAGCCGATGTGGCAACTTCCAAACCGGCAAGTTTCTGGAAAGAATTAATTTCTTATTCAAGGAAAAAAGATCCGGAATTTATGTGGCTTGCGGAGGCATCGGATTCCTGGACTGAAGCGGTTTCGCCTCAGGCTGTGTTTACGCCCTATGACAAACTTCTGGAGGCCGGTTTTGACGGCTTTTACGCAAGTTATTTTAAAATGAAAGACTGGCGCAAGGCTTCTGAACTTATGGAACATGTTAAGTTTACAAATTCTTTAAAAACCGCTTTTTCAGAACCTAAAGCAGTTATAGGAAGTTTTACGACACATGACGAATTGAGTCCGGTTTTGATTAACGGTGAACAATACAGTGATACCATTTTGTGGCTTAATTCAACACTTCCGGTCAACGCTTACTACGTAGACGGCTTCCCGACCGGTGATAATTACATTTATCTGTGGGCGAACAAAAAGGCAAGAAAAACATCAACCGATGATGACTATTATTTTGTTCACAGAGGCCAGATTGATATTTTTAATTTTTCACGCCAGCCCGGCGGAAGAGATTTGTTCCTAAAGAATGATTTTGCCCGCGCAAACGGATTCAGGGCTTTTATTGCGCCTATCCTTGCAAACGGAAAATATAAACAATTAAAAACTTCAAATCCGTACGTTTTTGCCTACGGTTTAAGTTATAACAAGACAACAGTGCTTGTTTTCGGCAATATGAACTTCAAAAGTTTCAGCGAAGCGTCGGTTAAAGTTCCGCGTTATGACAGTAATCTGCTGACTATTCCAATCCAGATAGACAAAGCGCCGGTTTCCGAAAACGGAAACTTTAAAGTAAACCTTTATCCGGGAGAAGTTCAAGTTTTGCTTGTTAATGATTTTGAGCTTTAAGATTATTGACAAAATCGGCAATAGCGTAAGCCTCAATCGTTCCCACAACTATTTCAAATTCGGGAAGAACATCTTCAAGTTCCTCTTTCATGTGGGCAAGAAGGCCGGGAATTATTATCCTTCGGGTTTTAACTCTGTTTGTAAAATCAAATTTTTTCAGAGTTTTGGCAACCATTTGCGCCGTGAATTTTTCGGCTGACCAGGCGGTTAAAACACTCATACCGTCAGCCGGCGTTACAATCAGATAAGACGGTACGCTCAAGTTTTCCAGCTCGTTTGCAACCGCAAAAAATGTCAGAGCAAAATTCGTTGTCATAAAAACAATTGAATTTTCATCAGGGTTGTTAAATTCATAAATCTTTGCCTCAACCTGCAGCGGTTTTTCCGGGTCAGTAAAAATATTCTGGCGAAGTGTCATAAGCGTTGCAAAAAGACTTTCGTCAAAATCTTCAAAAATAAGCATGTTTGCATATTTGCACAGATAATATCCCGCACGCGCGCACAGTTCAAATTTATCAATTCCGGATTTGAAATATACGCAGACCGGATCTGAATATTTTTCGTCGCGGTCGATTATCGCTTTTGTTCTTGTTTCAATAAGTTTTTTTGACGTTTTTCCGAAATTTTCGTCATTGATTATTTTAAGTGAGAGTTTTTGGAAATCTTTTTCGTCGATATAAACCGTTTCGTCGCAAAGGTTTTTGATTTTTTGTTTCCCGCCGTTTCTGATTATTACAAGGTCGACTCTCATTTTTTCATTAACACGGTTGATTTCAAAGTCTTTTATCCGCTTTAATTTTTGCTGAAAGTCAGGTGCTTCACAGTCAAGAATTACGGCCATTACAGTTCTGTTTATAAAAGTTTTCTGGTGGCGGTAGAGGACATTTTCACCGCCGATTTTCAGTCCGTCTATTTTAACCGTTTTTTGCGGAGCTTTCATATTCCGGACGCATAACTTTTTTAAATCTTCGGGCATGTACTTGCAGCGGTCATAGCTTACCTGTTTCTGGGCAAGTTTTATTGCAAAAGCCATACACGTCGGACATCCGCACTCTTTACAGTTGGTATGCTCGGCTTTTTTTGCACCAGGAAGATATTTAAAAATCTGCAGACCGGACAAATTCATTGTTCAAGCCCTTTCATTATTTTTATATTTTCCGGATTGTACAAAACGATTATATCCGCTCCGGCAGCCTTTACGGCGGCCGCGGAGGCAAGTTCAAACATTCTTGCGCGGGTTTTTAAATCTCCCCAGCTTTTTGAAAAAGTATCCGATTTTGCTTCTTTTGTTTTAAGACTTTCGTATGCAACAAAGCTGATTAAGGGCATATTAAGATACTCATCATCCTCGAGTTTGATTTTTTCCATTATGCTGTAACCGTATTCAAACCCGTAACCGAGCCCTCCGATATCGGTATCAATTATTATTTTGTCAAGCGGAAGCCCCATATCCGACGCCAGAATGTTTAATTCTTTGCAAAGGTTTATGTCAATCGGACTTTTTAAAACAAGTCGGTGTCCGCCTTTTATTACGGCAGGAACAATGTCTTTGTAGGTGTTTTCGTTTGCCGGAGAAATAATGCATTCTCTGTCCAAAACACTCATAAGTTCCGGCAGAAGTTCTCTGTCAATATTGTCATTATTTGCTCCGTTTATCATAAGCGGGGCGGTTATCCGGGGCAAAAGCGATTTCAAAATATTTTTTGCCTCCGGAATTTCTGCCGTATCTTGAGCATTAAACTTCAGGCTTAAAATATCATAACCCTGCTGCTTTTGAAAATCAGGTTTTGAATTACTAAATACCGGTATTTCAAGCGCATAAAGGCTTTTATGAATTTTGTCTGTCACTTTCCACTTTTTCCATTAATTCAACAAAACGTTTTTCGTCAATAGTTTCTTCTTCCAACAGTGTCCTTGAAATGTATTCAAGCATATCTCTGTTTTCACAGAGAAGTTTTTTGGCGATTTCATAACGTTCGTCAACAATCTTTTTGACTTCTTTATCAATTTCTGCTGCGATTTCTTCCGAGAAATCTCTGGTATGCCCGAAATCACGTCCCATAAACACGTGTTCTTCACTTTTTCCGTATTGCAGGTTGCCCATTTTTTCGGACATACCGTAAGTCGTTACCATATTACGCGCAAGTGAAGTCACTTTTTCAAGATCATTTGAAGCACCTGTTGTGATGGAATCTTTTCCGTAAACTATTTCTTCGGCCACTCTGCCGCCTAATGTCATTGTAATACGGTCAAGCAGCTGGGATTTTTTCATTGTTAAATGATCTTTTTCCGGCAAAGTCATTGTAACCCCGAGCGCCATTCCGCGCGGAATTATTGAAACTTTATGCAAAGGATCGGTATTTTTCAGCAATTTTGCAAGCAGAGCATGGCCGACTTCGTGGTAGGCCGTGTTTTCTTTTTCTTCATCCGAAATTATGCGGCTTTTCTTTTCAGGGCCTGCCATAACTTTGTCAATTGCTTCTTCAAGATTTTCCATATTGATTTCTTTTTGATCATGACGCGCCGCAAGAAGTGCAGCTTCGTTTAAAAGGTTCTGCAAATCAGCTCCGGTAAAGCCCGGGGTGCGTTTTGCAAGAACTTTTAATTCAACGTCATGAGCTAGCGGTTTGTTTTTTGCATGAACCTGCAAAATCTGTTCTCTGCCCAAAATATCCGGTCTGTTTATTACAATTTGTCTGTCAAAACGTCCCGGTCTTAAAAGCGCGTTATCAAGAATGTCCGGTCTGTTTGTTGCGGCAATTACAATGATATTTACATTTTCATCAAACCCGTCCATTTCAACAAGCAGCTGGTTCAGAGTCTGTTCGCGTTCATCGTGTCCGCCGCCCAATCCTGCACCGCGCTGGCGTCCGACAGCATCAATTTCATCAATAAAGATTATGCAGGGCTGGTGTTTTTTGGCCTGTTCAAAAAGGTCTCTCACACGGCTTGCACCGACACCGACAAACATTTCCACGAAATCGGAACCGCTGATTGAGAAAAACGGAACGCCCGCTTCACCCGCAACTGCTTTTGCCATTAAGGTTTTACCTGTTCCGGGTGCGCCGACTAAAAGAACGCCTTTCGGAATCTTTGCCCCTAATTTAATATATTTTTCGCCGTGTTTTAAAAAGTCCACGATTTCTTCAAGTTCTTTCTTTTCTTCGTCAATGCCCGCAACATCTTTGAAAGTTGTTTTTACTTTGCTGTCAAGCATCATTTTTGCTTTGCTTTTGCCAAAAGACATTGCCTGTGAACCGCCTGCCTGAATACTTTTTGCCATAACAACAAGAAATACTATAAACAAAAGCGGTAAAAGCAATGTACCCAAAATTCCGAAAAGCTGCGAGGATTCAGCGGGTTTTTTGACTTCTATTTCAACATCCGCAGCCTCAAGTTTTTTCATCAAATCCGGATCGTTAGGCGTCAAAACTTTATACTGTACCTGCGGAACCTTCTTTTCAACCATTCCGAAAGGACTTTGCTCGGTTATTGTTTTATCCGCAGACGGCTGCTGCACCGGTATCGCAATCAAATAATCGTCAGCTTTTTCAACTTTTTTGAACTCTTTGTTTGCAAGTTTTTCAACAAAGTTTGAATAAGAAAGCTCGGTCGTGCTTGTCGCAGGCCCCGCCATAAATACGGACGAAACAAACACCAGTACGACAATTGCCAATACTATATACATACCTGCAGATTGATTTTTATTCATTTAATTAACCTCTCAATAATAAAATCCTTTTTTATTATAGCGCAAAAAACTTAAAATGTATAGAAAAAAGTCGGGTAAACGCCCGACTTTTTAAACTTGCGAAACCGAAATACTCGTTATACCGGAATTTCTTGCGTTATCCATCAATTTTACGACCGCGCCGTGGGTGGCATTGCCGTCTGACTCTATCATCAAACCGTCAGGATAATCCTTTGCAAGCTGTTTCAATGTTGTTTCAAGGCTGTCGGAAGATATTTCTTCTCCGTCAATATAATACCTGTCATCAGCACTTACGGCAACGGTTAAAATTTTGGTTTCATCATCTTTTATTTGTTCTTGATCAACCATCTCAGGAACGGTAAGGTTCAAACCCTGTTGATCCAGTAACGGCGCCACAACCATCATAATGATTAAAAGCACCAGAAAGATATCCGTAAGCGGTGTTATGTTTATTTCATTGAATGTATCGCGATTTCTGGACATTTATTACCCTCTGATTTCATTTTCTTCTTTAAGTTGTTTTTGTTCTTTTTTGCTTAACGGTTCGCCTGCGACTATGAGTTTTTTATATTCCGCGTCCTGTGCAGCGTTCATAACTTTCATAATCTCCGAACTTTTTACCTTGGAATCGGCTTTTACGACAACTTCCGGTTTTTCAAGCATATCGCGTATTGCAACCAGTTCCGGAACAAGTTCGTCAGATGTGATTTGTTTACCGTTTATGAACATCAAACCTTCTTTTGTAATTGCAATTTCAGCTTTATTTTGCTCAATGGCAATGCCGCTGTTGATTTCCGGCACCGTAATATTATTGTCTACCGATTGGAAGGTCGGCGCTATTACCATCATAATGATTAAAAGCACCAGAAAGATATCCGTAAGCGGTGTTATATTTATTTCAGTAAAAAGTTTACCTTTTTTTGTATTCATTGCCATTTTAAAAATTCCTCATTACACAGCGTTAGAAGTCGGTGATGTAATCGTTGTTTCATCTTCAGAATCAACAAAACTCAAGAAGAGAAGTTTGATTAACTGGAAGTCATCTTCATAGCGTTTAACGATTGATTGGAAAGAGTTGTAGAAAATAACCGCAACAATCGCAACGCCAAGACCGAAGGCTGTAGCAATCAATGCCGAACCGATACCCATTGCAACGGCTGCCGACTGGTTGCCCTGTACCGCTAAATCCTGAAACGTGTAAAGGATTCTTACAACCGTTCCGAACAAACCTAAAAACGGAGCAACACCGCCGATTGTACCGAGAATTGTAAGGTGGCTTTCAAGTTTTCTTGTTGCAAGAGCCGCAGCAATATCAAATGATCTTGAAAAACCGTTTCTCTGTTCTGAGAAAATTCTCACAGCCTCTTCGGTAACTTCACCGATTATGCCTCCGCATTGAATTGCAAGGCTCTGTGCGCCCTGAAGGTTTTCTTTTGCAAGTTCTTTTTGTAATTTAGGGATGAAAAGAACAACGTCCCTTTTGTTTCTTTTGTAAAAAGAAAATCTGTTGATAACAACTGCCACAACCAGTATTGAGCAGATTAAAATCGGCAGTAATACCGGCCAGTCGAGTTTGATTGAGTGTAATAGTAAGTCCATAGTTTTATCCTCTTTTTCTTCTTAGTTATATCCTGATGCTCCGAATACGTTGTAGTCAAACGTAAACTGAATATCAATACTTGACGCTTTATATTCTGCCGGAAGCGGTCTGAAAGGCGCGGTCAGCTGAACCGCATTGATTGCCGCTTTGTCGGCGTTAGGTAATCCTGATGATTTGAAAACACGGCAGGAAAGCAGTCTTCCGTCTTTTGCAATTTTAAACAACAGAACCACGCGTTTGCTTTCATTACCTTTTGGCGGATCCCAGTTCATTTTAATTCTTCTCTGTAATTCTCTCATATAAGGGCCGAAATCCGGTTCTCTTATTGCATCAATACCCGGTGCACCGCCTCCGCCGCCGGGGTTGCCGATATTGCCCGTACCTGAACTTCCTCCGCCGCCTTTAGCAAGACGTGTTCCGGAGCCTCCGCCGGTAGGTGCAAGTGAAGGTGCCGGAGCGTAGCTTCCGCCGCCGCCTGAACTCGATTTTCCGGTACTGCTTATCGGGCCTGTTGCATAGCTGCCTGATTTTGTTCCGCCTGACGGAACAGGAACTTTAAATGCTGATGACGGTTTTTGTGCAACTTTCGGGGTCATCGGCGGTTTTATAGACGGACGAGCCGTAGGCGGCTGAGGTTTTGCCTGCTGGGGCGCCGGTTTTGGTGCCGGCTGGGCTGTTTGAACAGGTTTTTCCACCGGCTGCTGCACGGCCTTTGGCTGCCGGGCCGGTTTTTGAACCGGTTTTCGGGCAGGAGTGCTTGCGGCCTGTGCCGGCTGTGACTTTGAAGGTGACGGCGACGGCATCGAAACTTTACGCGTCGGATCGTTTATTCCGCCTGTTCTTGAATTTATGTCCGCACGATAGGGTGTGTTTTTATTCAAAGGTTCGGCTTCTTTATCTACAAGTACAAATTCAATGTCGTTCATCTTTGGTTTCGGACGTTCAAACAGAGCTAAATGTATCCCGAATAATGCAAGAATAACAAACACAAGCCATCCGGCAAGCAGTGCTGACGGGTGCAGCAGTGTAGAGATAAGAATGGATTTTTTAAGTGTAAGTTCATCCTTGTCCTCTCTCAAAACTGCCGGCGTCGTGTATGCGTTATCGTTTTGCTCTTCTTCCTCTATTAAATTGTCCGTGTACTTTCCTAAGATAGACATTTTTTCCTTTTGACTTTCAAATAATTTTATTCCGAATCCATAATAAAATTATTGCCTGATTTACTAATAATTTGATTGATTTAAAGCAGGGTTTACGGTAATCGGTTGTGTAAGAACAAGATCTATGGACGCGTTAGCTGGGATTTCAACGTCGTTTCCTTTATCCCAGATAGACTTGATAAGTCCGCCGCCTGCACCTACAGCCGTACCGAGAGCGGCACCTTTACCCACACTGCCGCCTGCAAGTGCGCCGAATACAACACCTGACAAGGCTCCGCCGGCTGAGCCGACTACTAAATCTTTTGTATATTCTTTTGTTACGTCAAGTTTTGTTCCGCCTATCAAGACACCTGTGTTATCTTCGGTTTTTATAACTGCGGAAATAGGAATCTGAATTCCGTAAGGTGTTGTGATTTGGGTAAATCTGACTAAAAGTTTGCCGTTCATACTTCCGTGTTTTGCTTTAGATACTTCAAGAACGGTGCCTGAAACAGAGCTTCCCGCAGGCGCGATTAAATTATTTCCGTAATAAAAATCAGAACCCAGTGCTACGGTTACATTCTGACCCAGCGTTAAATTCTGCGAACTTAACGGTGTTGTAACAACGGTTTTAAACTGCTGTCCCGCAGGAACGGTTACAACGCTGCCTCTTAAGGTTCCGTTGTTGTAGTTATAGTTATTTTGCTGATAGTAATTCGGTTGATAAAGAGGTGCAGGCGTATTTTGCGTATAGTTATAGTTGCTGTCGGCAAAGGCTGCAGCTCCGGTTATAAGCAAAGTTGCTAACAATAGATTCATTTTTTTAAACATATTCTTCCCCTTTCTTTATTTAAACATTTTATTTTAATATATCAATATTGTCAATTTGTTAAGGTATGTGTAATCCATGCCGGAGCGGTCAGGATTATTAAGCCTTCTTCACCGGCATTAACTTTTGTATGCTGTCCCATCATACGTTTTGCACCGGGTCTTATTTGAAGTGTCGGGCCGCGTCTTGTCCAGAATCTTCCTTGGAATTTTTGCTGAAAATGCGGGACTTTTACGTATTCCGCAGGCGGTGTAAGCCCGCCGCCTATTATATTATCATTTGAGGTATAGATGTAGCCTTTTATCGGGATTTCAAACGTATCAGACAAAATCATTTTGTTAATTCTTATTTTCATTGAAGAATGTGTGCCGACAACAGGTTCGTGAATATCTTCAACATAGCCGAAAAATTCCGTACCCTTCGGAATTATATTTGTTTCGTGCAGAAAAAGGTCGTTTGTAGAGATAAATTTTACTTTATAACCTTCCGGACAGTATTCCGTTGAGATATCCTGCGTGTTCAAAATAGGGATAAAAGTTCCGGTCGGAAGTTCAATCCCGTCGTAATCTCTCATGGGCAGTTGAATATTGTCCAGCTCCTCGCCATAAGTAAACAAGGCTGTCATCAATAATAAAAATACGGTCGCAAGGAGTTTTTTCATAATTTTAATTATAACATTTTTTTTAAAAATATCAATATTACTTTTTAATCGGCAGATAAGACTGCGGATATGAGTAATCTTCTTTAAACCCCAGATGTCTGTACATCTTAAGCGCCTGAAAATTGTTTGTTTCGGTACAGGTGTTAATTTCGGTTATCGGACGTTCCGCATTTTCAACCCAGCTGATAATTTTGTCCATTGAATGTTTGAGCATCATTTTTGAAAGCCCTCTGCCCTGATGTTCTTTTTTAATGGCTACAATCGGAATATTAACTATCTGTCCGCCGGTCAGGTTCATAAAACAAAATCCCACCGGATTGTTGTCGCACATCAGAATGCTCGTTGCTTCGGGCAAAAATTCGGCATAAACATTTTTGATAATTTTTGTAAGAATATCATAAGTACCTTCAAGAGTTTGAAATCTCGGGTCAAACAGCGCATCCGCACTGGTTTCAAAGGCTTCTTGAACAATGTGTATTGCCTCGTCAAAATATTTTTCGTTCCACGGAATAACACTGTAACATGACGGAAGATTTCTCAACTGAGTCATTTTCAAAATTTCTATTGAATTTGTTCCGCTCATCAAAAACCGCAAAACCGCAATCCCGATAAATTTGAATCCGAAACGTGCAATTTCGCCGATTAAAGTTTTTTGTGCGCCGAGCATAGGGTAGCAGACAACTTTATCTCTGCGTTCTTTTTGCGTTTCGTTCAAAAATTCTTCAAGCAGATATTTGCTCCGGACAAGGAAATTTTCCATATTGAGCGAATGTATAATATTAAGTTCAACAGCTTCCGAAATCATTGTCGTATAAACCAGAAATGCTGTCGGAATCCCGTCTTCGCGTAAAATTATGCATTTTATAAGCTCTTTTTTAACCGAATCAATAAAATCTTCAAAAGTCAACGGCTCCAATTCAAAATTATAATCGGTTGTCGCACGGGTTCTAAAATCTTCGTAAACAGGTTCAAACCCTTTGTAATCTTCTTCGGATAACAGTTTTGCAAAAAACTCGGTCATACTCTTCCTCTACAGCATATGATGCATTTTATCTTTTTTGGTTTCCATATAGCGTTTGTTATATTTGTTTATTTCCGGTGTCAATTTTATAATTTCATTGACATTAAGTCCATAGCCCTTGAGAGCTATAATTTTTTTCGGGTTGTTGGTTATAAGGTTAAAAGTATTGAAGCCGAGATCGAGAATAATTTGCGCCCCGTCGCCGTAGTTGCGCAAATCGGACTTAAACCCGAGGGAATGGTTTGCCTCGACTGTATCCTGACCGCATTCCTGCAGCTTGTATGCTTTAATCTTATTTACAAGTCCTATACCCCTGCCTTCGTGGCCTCTCATATAGATTACAGCACCTTTGCCGTAATCGTTGATATAACTCATTGCGCCGTGTAATTGCGAATTGCAGTCGCATTTCAGGCTGTGGAAAATATCGCCCGTCAGGCATTCGCTGTGAACTCTTATTGCCGGAATTTTATCGCTGCCGTCATCTTTCACGAGTGCGGCATATTCCATGCCTGTAAGATTATTTCTGTAGCCGTAAATCATAAATTCGCCGTACTGTGTGGGCAAAAAGGCCTCGGCTTCGCGGGTTACTATCCTTTCTGTTTTTAATCTGTATGCAATAAGTTCCGCAACAGATATAAATTTAATTCCGTGTTTATCGGCGAATTTTCTCAAATCATCACGGCGCATCATATGTCCGTCTGAGTCCATAATTTCGCACATGGGGCCTGCAAGAGTATGTCCGCAGAGCCTTGCAAGGTCAACAACGGCTTCGGTGTGCCCGGTTCTTTCCAGAACTCCGCCGCAGCGCGCAACACACGGGAACAAATGCCCCGGACGTCTTAAATCCGACGGAACAGCATCAGGCGCAAGCGCTACTTCTATTGTTTTTGCTCTGTCAAATGCCGAAATTCCGGTTGTGACGCCGTATTTTTCGGCTGCGTCAATACTTACCGTAAAGGCGGTTTTCATCCGTTCGCTGTTTTGTTCGACCATTTGCGGCAAATCAAGTTTGTCCGCAATCTCGGGCGAAATTGCAAGACAAATAAGCCCTCTTGCTTCATTTGCCATAAAGTTTATGATTTCGGGTGTAACCATTTGCCCCGAACATATCAAATCGCCTTCGTTTTCGCGATCCTCATCATCGGCCACAATAAGCATTCTGCCTGCTTTGAAATCTTTTATTGCTTCTTCTATACCGTCGAATTTAAAATTATCCATATTACATAAACCCGTTTTCTAAAAGAAAATTTTCATCAATCTTATTATGTTCCGTTGATAAAAATTTTTCAACATATCTGCCAAGAATATCGGTTTCAATATTCACGCTGTCGCCTGTACGTAAATATTTAAGATTGGTATTTTCAAGTGTATGAGGGATAACTGCGGCTGAAAAAATATTTCCGTCGAGTTTGGAAACTGTCAGACTCACACCGTTTACGGTAATTGAACCTTTATATACTATATATTTGCTGTCAGGAACTTCAAATCTCATATCTCCCAGATATTTCGCGGTCATATCAATATGCCCCTGAACAATATGTCCGCCCATACGTGTTGAAGGTGTAAGGGCGCGTTCAAGATTAACCGCATCACCTGTTTTCATGGATTTGAAGTTTGTCACTGCAAAAGTTTCCGCACTAACATCTGCCGAAAAGCTGTCCTGAAACAGTTTTGTAACAGTCTGGCAGCAGCCGTTAATCGCAATGCTGTCGCCGGGTTTGGTATTTTCCAGAACTTTTTTGCATTGAACCGTTATGACCGAACCGTTAATACTTTTTAATATCCCTGTTTCTTCTACTATGCCGGTAAACATATTTTTATTGTAGCACAAAGTTATAAATAAGTAAGATTATTTTTGCCTTATTAACTTATTCACATATAACCTTTTTATGTTATTCTGAAAATATGCGAAGGGTTATATATGTTATCTTAATTTCGGTACTGATTCTGGGTCTTGCAAAAGCCTGTATAAGACGTGATATTCCGGAATCGGCAGCAGTGCGGAACAATATTCGGGCCGAAAAAGAAATTACATTTCCGGCTGACAGAAAAAATGTTACCGTAAACGGAATTGATTATCTTGAATCGCAGGCTCCCATAGGAACATTCGGCGGAACCTTTACCGCTTCAACAATCGGCGAAGGCCCTAAAACTTTTAATCCGTTTAATTCCAAAGACAATATTTCAACCGCGCTGTCAGAAATTATGTATGACGGACTTTTGACAACACATCCTGTGACAGGTCAGCCAATCCCCAAACTTGCAAAATCTTTTTCTGTTTCCGATGACGGAAAAGAATACACAATAAACCTCCGTCACGGCGTCAAATGGTCTGACGGCAAACCGATTACCGCTGACGATGTTGTTTTTACCTGGCGTGATATAATTCTTGCCGGACTGGGCAATACATCAATAAGAGATTCAATAATTGTTGACGGCAAGCTCCCGACCGTTCATAAAATTGATGATTATACGGTTAAATTTGTTACGCCCGAGCCTTTTGCACCGTTTATAAGAATGCTTTCATCTCCGATTGCGCCGAAACATGTTTTTGAACCGGCGGTAAAAAAAGGCAGCCGCTACTTTGACACCTTCCTTTCAACAAACACAAAACCGCAGGACTTTGTAATTTCCGGAGCGTTCAAAATAAAAGAATACGTTCCGGCTCAAAGGGTGGTTTATGAACGTAATCCCAATTACTACATGATAAATAAAAACGGTGAAAAACTTCCTTATCTTGACAAACTTGTATATCTGATTGTGGGCGATCTTAATAACGAAGTTTTGAAATTCGAGGCAAAAGAGCTTGACATAATAAATCTTCAAGGTTCAAAAGTTGCACGCTACAAAGCTATGGAGCCGCATTCTGATTTTACGATTTATAATCTCGGGCCAAATACCGGCACCATATATCTTTCGATGAATCTCAACAACCGCAAAAACGATAAAGGAAATTTTTATGTCGATCCGAAAAAACAGGCCTGGTTTAATGATGTGAATTTTCGCAAAGCCGTTGATTATGCAATTGACCGCAAAAATATTGTTTTGAATATCGCAAACGGAATCGGCGAGCCGCTTTTTACCGCTGAAAGCCTTAATTCGATTTTTTTGAATAAAAATTTGAAGCCTTATGACAAAGATTTAAATAAGTCGCGTGAGCTTTTAAAAAAATCGGGTTTTCATTTGGATAAGCAGGGCAAATTATACGACAAATTCAATAACCGCGTTGAATTTGACCTGCTTACAAATGCCGGAAACACGGAGCGTGAAGCCATCGGGGTAATGATTAAACAGGATCTGGAAGATTTGGGAATGAAAGTAAATTTTAAACCGATTGAGTTTAATTCGCTTGTTAATAAACTTGTAAATACACTTGATTGGGATATGGTTCTGATGGGATTTACAGGCTCGCCTCTTGAACCTAACGGCGGAAAAAACGTTATGATGTCGGACGGAACGCTTCACGTTTACAATATGAGGCCGGAAAAAGATAAAAATTCACCGCGTTATGACTTTGAAAAAAAGATTGATGAATTGTTCATAAAAGGCGCGCTTGCAACAAAGTTTGAGGACAGAAAAAAATACTACGACGAATATCAGAAAATAATTTATGATGAAAAGCCGTTTATTTACATTTATTCGCCGACAGTAATCGTTGCAATCCGCAACAAGTTCAAAAACGTGTTTCCGACATCTCTCGGAGGCGCAACGTACAATATAGAAGAAATTTATACGGGAGAGTAAGTGGATATCATAAAATACATATTGAAAAGAATAATCCAAACCATACCGCTTTTGATAATAGTGTCGTTAATCAGCTTTTTTATAATAAGGCTGTCGCCGGTTGACCCGCTGGCCGAATTGCGGCTTAATCCTTCAGTATCACAGGAGACTCTTGAAAGAGAAGCTCAAAGGCTCGGGCTGGATAAACCGGTTATAGTTCAATACGGCAAATGGGCAAAATCATTTATAAAAGGTGATTTAGGGATAACTTCAAACGGCGAGCAGGTAAGCGCCAAATTAAAGGAAAGAATTCCGAATACGCTTTTGTTGACAGTTGTGGTTATATTTTTAACATGGGTTTGCGGAATTCCGCTGGGAATTTTGGCCGCTTTAAAATGGAAAACACCGTTTGACAGAATTTTAACGGTTTTGACAAGTATCGGAATGGCGATACCGTCATTTTTCTTTGCGGTTTTGCTTTTGATTTTTGCGGTGAGAACCGGCTGGTTTCCGGTCGGCGGTCTGACAGGTGCAAACTTTGCCGATATGGGGTTATTTTCTCAAATCAAAGATATAGCGCATCATTTATTTTTGCCTGTGGTTGTTTTATTTACGCTTTCGCTTGCGGGTTTGCAGCGCCAGATGCGGGCAAATATGCTTGACGTTCTGGACAGCGATTATGTGAAATTTGCGCGTGCCAAGGGTTTGAGTGAAAATCAGGTTATATATAAACATGCATTGAGAAATGCGGTTAATCCTTTGATTACCCTTCTGGGATTTGAATTTGCAGGTTTGTTGAGCGGAGCGGCTCTGACCGAATATGTTTTCCAGTATCCGGGACTGGGCAGACTTATTCTGGAAGCGGTTTTGAAATCAGATATAAATCTTGTTATGGCTTCGTTAATGATGGGGGCAATTATGCTTGTTGCAGGCAATTTAATTGCTGATATTTTGCTTATCATTACCGATCCGAGGATTAGGGTGAAATCATGAAAGAAGTAATAAAAGAACTGTTAAAAGACAAATTCGCAAAAGTTGCCCTGATTGTTCTCGGGATAATTTATCTTTCGCTTTTCTTTGCTGATTTTTTGGCACCTTATACAAAAGATTTTTCCGACAGATCAATGGCTTATGTTCCCCCGTCTAAAATTTTTACCATAGATGAAAACGGCAAGTTTTCAAGGCCGTATACATACAATTATGTGAGAGAATTTAATCAAAACACGCTTGAGATGACGTATAAACTTGACAGGTCGCAGAAATATTACCTGAAATTTTTCTCAAAAGGACAGCCGTACAAATTTCTCGGAATAATTCCGATGAAGCGTCATCTGGTTACCGTGGAGCCTGAAGGAAGGCTGTTTTTGCTCGGTACTGACATCAACGGACGCGATGTATTTTCAAGACTGCTTTTCGGCGGAAGAATTTCTATGACAATAGGGTTTCTGGCATTGTTTGTGCTTTTCCCGATAGGGCTTTTGTACGGAGGAATTTCGGGATATTTCGGCGGAAAAATCGACACTGTTATGATGAGATTTGCCGAAGCGGTTATGTCAATTCCGAGTTTTTATCTGCTGATAATTCTGGCGTCAATTCTGCCTTCGGGTATGACAAGCATACAAAGATTTATATTGATTGTAGTAATTCTTGCGCTTATCGGCTGGGCCGGTTTTGCGCGTGTTGTACGCGGCATGGTTTTGTCAATAAAGAACAGAGAATTTGTTCAGGCGGCAAAATCAATCGGGCAGTCGCGGGCGGGAATAATAATAAAACACATACTGCCGCAGACAACAAGTTTTGTAATTGTTGCGATGACTTTGTCGGTTCCTTCATATATTCTGTCGGAATCCGGCTTGAGTTTTTTGGGATTGGGAATTCAGCAGCCCGATGCAAGCTGGGGGAATATGCTAAAAGAAGCACAGGAGTTTACGAATATAATTTACAGACCGTGGCTTTTGACACCGGGATTTTTAATTTTTGTTGCGGTATTGGCATTTAACCTTATAGGTGATACAATAAGGGACGTATTGGATCCGAAAAGCAGGGTAAGATAAATGGAAGCATCAGGAATTTTTGATTTAACAATAATTATAAGAGTAATTTCGGCACTTTTATTAGGGTTCGCAGTCGGGCTTGAACGTGAAATGACAAACAAATACGCAGGCTTGAGAACAAATATTTTAGTATGCCTCGGCGCGTGCGTATTTACTATAATCTCAATTTACGGATTTCCTGCAATCACGGTAACTTCCGTTGAGCTTGGAACCCGTGATACGGCGCGTGTTGCGGCACAGGTTGTAACGGGTATAGGTTTTATCGGCGGCGGAACCGTTTTAAGACACGGGGCAACCGTTTTCGGGCTGACAACTGCCGCAACTTTATTTATGTCTGCCGCAATCGGTATGGCGTGCGGTGCCGGAATGTATGATCTGGCAATTGTTGCAACAATTGTTTCAATTATTACGCTTGTGTCGGTGAGATTTTTCGAAAAAAATGTACTCACATCAAGCACAAAGAATTTTAAAAGATTAAAAATTTCTTTGAACTGCCTTAACTCAAATTCTAACGAAATTTATGATCACATCGTGGATAAATTCCCGAATTTGAAAGAGATAAGCAAAAAACAGAATAAATCGGAAGAAAATATGACAAAAATTGTTGTAATAACCGATGTTACATGCAGAAAACCGATACAGACACTGTATAAAGAGTTTCAAAAGTTTGAAGGGATTGAATCCGTGTCCGTTCAGGAATTTTGTGAGGGATAAATTTGATTATTCCGCATATTTCTGCTAGTATCAGGGAGGAGGAAAAACATGTCAGGACACTCAAAATGGTCAACCATTAAACATAAAAAAGCAAAAGTGGATTCGCAGCGCGCAGTTGTGTTTCAAAAATATTCAAGAGAACTTATAGTATCTGCAAGACTCGGCGGCCCGGATCCTGCCGGAAATTTCCGGTTAAGGACAGCGATAGAAAAAGCCAAAGCGGCGGGTTTGCCGAATGACAATATTAAACGCGCGATTGAAAAAGGTGCCGGAACCTCGGGTGCCGAAAACTATGAAGAATTAACTTATGAAGGATACGCACCGGGCGGTGTTGCAGTTGTAATTGAGGCAATGACAGATAACCGCAACAGAACAGCCGGTGATATCAGAAGCTATTTTACAAAATTCGGAGGAAGTTTGGGCGCAACCGGTTGCGTCGGCTGGATGTTCGACCAGAAAGGATCAATTTCTTTCGACAAATCGGTTGACTATGAAAAACTTTTTGAAGCCGCAATTTCGCTTGATGCGGAAGATATTCTGGATGAAGAAGATGAGTATAAAGTTATAACTCCGGTTGAAAACTTTCAAAAAATAGTTGAAGGACTTGAAGCGGAAGGCTTTAAAAGCACAACTGCGGAACTTACAAGAATACCGCAGAATACCGTCGAAGTAACCGATGAAAATACGGCATCACAGATTATGAAACTTCTTGAGCGGATTGAAGAACATGACGATGTCCAAAATGTCTACGCAAACTTTGACATTCCGGATGAAATTCTGCAAAAAATTGAAGGATAAATGTTAGAAAAAATCAAAAAACTTTCCAGACTTTTGAATGAAAGTTACAGCGAAAAATCCGTTGTGGCGTCTGTCGGGGAGTTTTTTGACGAAAACTTCGGCGCAAAAGAGTTTAATGTAATCTTAAAAGAAGATTACGCGGGTGAAAAGCCGCATTTTCCGCTGTATAAACATAATAAAATTATCGGGTATATCGAATTTTCAAACACTTCTCCGGAACTTGAAAAATTCCTTGATACCGCGATTTATCTGATATCTTTAAAAATTCAAAACATTGTGCTTTCCGAAAAAATGCAAAAAAGCATTGATTTTCAAAACGCAATGAAAAATATTGCAAAAATCATTGAAACCCAGTACGAATTAAATTATATAATCCCTTTGATGGGTGAAATGATTGATAAATTTATTCAGAACCATCTTATATATATATTTATAAAAGTAAATAATAAATATAAACTTATGTGGCCTTCGGCATGCAGCGATTCAAAAGTTTTCGACATAATAAACGCGGAACCGTTAAAAAGAGTTACCACGGAAGACACCGGAGTTTTTCCGCTCATCAGTGAAAACAAACTGCTTGGATATATTGTTACAAAAAATCTTGATACAAAATTAAATCTTAAAGAAATTGAATATCTTGACGAGCTTACTCATCAGTCCGCAACAACGATAAACAGAGCAAACGTTTACGCGGAAATTTTAAAACACGCAACGCTTGATGCTCTCACGGGTTTTTATAACAGAAGGCAGCTGGAAGAACGTATAAAACAGGAAATTGCAAGTTCAAAACGTCAAAAGACGCCGCTTTGTGCGATTATGACCGATATAGATTTTTTCAAAAACGTTAACGACACATACGGGCATGCCGCGGGAGATAATGTATTGAAAGCGGTTTCAAAGGTTATGCGTTCACAGCTCAGGGAATACGATATCGCAGGACGTTACGGCGGAGAAGAGTTTGCAATCCTTCTTCCTTTCACAAAAGCAGCAGAAGCGCAGATGGTTGCGGAACGTTTGCGGCATGCCGTTGAAAATAAAGCTGTTAATATTTCAAAAAACGATTCTGACAAAAAAGAAATTCATGTTACGGTAAGTTTGGGCGTGTATGAATTTAAACACACTGACAGCGAAGAAGATTTATTGAAAAACGCGGATAAAGCGTTATACAAAGCAAAAGAAACAGGAAGAAACAGGGTGGTTATATATGAATAACAGATACGAAAAAATTTGTCATAATCTTGACGAAACAAAAGAACTGGCGCAAAAATTTGCAAAATTAATAGAAAAAAAAGGGTGCTTTGTGAGTCTTTACGGTGAAATCGGTGCCGGCAAAACCGCATTTGTAAAACTTGCGGCAGATGCACTCGGAGTGAGAGAAAAAGTAACAAGTCCGAGTTTTGTTATCTTAAATGAATACCATACGGCAAAAATTCCGGTGTATCATTTTGATTTATACAGGCTGGAAAATGAAGGCGTCAGAACAATTCTCGACGAATTAAGAGAGTATTCGGAAGGCCGTCAGGCAACTTTTGTTGAATGGGCGGAGTTTTCACAGGATGAAATTCCGTTCAACCATATAAAAATAAATGTAACATATGATGAAGATGAATCGAGAAAATATTCCTTTGAAGCCTTCGGTCATGATAATATAGAATTGTTAGGGGATTTGAGTAAGTGAAACTTTTAGTATTTGATACCTGTTTAGACAAAATGTATGTTGTTTTAAGAACTGAAGATAAGATTTTGTCGTCAAAAGTTGTTGAAAATACTGAAAGCAAATATCATTCGGCATTTTTAATTTCTACAATAAGAGAGGTTCTGACAAATAACGATACAAGACCCGAAGATCTTGATGCAATCGGAATAAATATCGGCCCCGGAAGTTTCACCGGAATAAGAGCCTGCACAACGGTTGCCAGAGTTATGGCGCAGCAGCTGAATTTAAAAGCGGCCGGTGTATCTTCACTGGAAATCCTTTCAAAAACAGGCGGTGAAAATCCGCTGGTGGCGCTTGATGCCAGAAAAAATAAAGCCTACCTTTATTATGATAATGAAATAAAAGGCGCTGTTGATCTGGAGGAAGTAAAAGAAATCATTTCAAAAGGGAATTATGACGTAATTACTGATGACAGATTACAACCGGTTCTGGGCGGCAAATCATATCAGGCGGGAGATTATCCTCTCGGAGAGATTTTGTCGGATCTTGTGCTGGAAAAGTTAAAGAACAAAAGCGGAAACTGGGCGGAATTGATGCCTCTGTACATCCAGCCTCCGCCGGTTTGTCAAAAATGATGTTGTCAGTTACGTTTTGTTACGGGACTGGCAATTTTTTTATTCAGGGGAGTTAAAAGAATATGAGAATTTTACCGGTAAATTTATTTAGCATACAAAGGACAGAGAATAATCAGTATGATTATTCTCCTAATAAGTATCTTATTAGGAAGCCTTCTTTTGACACGGTAAGTTTCAGCGGAAAATCCGCCATGACCGTAAAAGATTTCAAAAAACTCGGCAGATACATGACCTGTCTTTATTCCGGTGAAAAAATGCTCTCAAGCGACCAGCTGACAAAAATGAAAAAGCGGGGATTTTTTCAAGGCCCGATAAGCGAAGTTGTAAGAAAGCTGCAGCCTTACAAAAACAAATACCTTGAACCTGTCGAAAAAGAAGTTTTTGAACGAATAGAAAGAGCCTCAAAAGTAACTCCCGATATTGATCTTCCCCAGCTTTTCAAAACATGGTACACAATGACGCGATCAAACTTCAGAAAAACTCAAAAACCGAAATTTGATGCGATAAAAACACTCGGCGCACAGCTTCCGGAAGAATATATCCAGCCGTTTTTCAAATTCATGGAAACAGTTGACAAAAAACTTTATGATGAACCCGTCAAACAGGAGTTCAGCCTCAAAGAATTTACATATAAAATAACCAAAATTACCGACAGAATGTCCGATAACAACCTGAAAAACCGCATGCAAAAACTGCTTGAACTTTTGCATAACGAAAATCTGGTTTCAGGCAAAAAACCGCTCACTTCATCTTTTGTCAAACAGGTTTTTGATTTTAAAAACGTCAAAGTACCGGGCAGAAAATCAGCATACTACGAAAAGAATTACAAACACTACGAAACCGAAAAAGACGCGGTGCGCATTGCAATAATTGATAAAATGCGAACTATTGCCGGCATGAAAGGGTATAAAAAGCTGGAAAAATTATGCCGTGAAAACATAGGCATGATAGAAGGTATTCCGGTTCACGTGCCGTTCAGTAACAAAGCATTTGTGTACGATCTGGACAAATTGCTGGAAAACATGCCCGATAAAGAACTCAAACAAAAAATGCTTGATGTAGCGATGAACCTTCCGACATCATCCAGAAGCGCAGACGCGTTAATATTGAAATTCAGGGATTCGGATCCGAACATTATCGGTGACAGATTGTTTAACCCGTCGCTTGTGTCACTTGAGCATTTGCGCCCGCAATCCGAAGGCGGCACCACAACAATTGCCAACTGTGCATTAGCCAAAAGACAGATAAATTCGGACAGACTAAGCAAACCGCTCTGGCTTGTGCTTTTGGATTATCCACTCAGAAACCAGCAAAAATACGTCAACAACCTTATCAAACTCGTTGAAAGGCACAAAATCCACTACGAAGACGCGCTTGCACAGATTTTGACAATAGAAAGAGAAGGCCATATAAAACTCGACAAATCAAAACTCCGCAAAGTCGAAGATCCGCTTATGGAAAAATTAAAAGAGAAATTCATGGTAAAAGCCTAAAGATTAACAAATGTAAATTTTTCTTGCTTTTTTATAAAAATCATTAAATTTTTACAGGAAGGTTTCCGATTATTCATGTGTACACAGAATAGGGAATAGTCTCATGGCAGAAGCAGGATTTTCATTTAACAGACCATATAAACCGTTCGGATTGAACGTAAAAGTACCGGAAAGAACACTAAAACAGGCCGGAGAAACGTTAGGCAACCTTGCAAAAGGGCCGGCTGACCCGCTTTTCAAATTTTTGGAAGAAAACGAACAGGTGTTCAACGGCGATTTGAACTTCCAGATAAACCGCATAAGCGCCCAGAGTTTTACCATAGGTTCGGCAATGCGTATGGAAGACGAAAAGATGAACGGAATGCCGCCGTCGTTTGATATGCATTTTTAATATAGTCTACATAAGATAGAAAGGCCCGACGAGGGCCTTTTTAGTAGTGTTCTTCTTCAAATATTTTAAAATCCTCGGGGATGATTTTTTCAATATGCGAAAATAATTCCGACATCGACCACCCGAACCCTTCCGCTATCTTTTTTAGGGTAACAAGCTGAGCCTCGTTGTCGCCCTTTTCAATGCGCGAAAGTGTGGAACGCGGAACATCATTTTCATAAGCAAATAAACAAAGACTTTTTTGTGTAAATTCTTTGCGCAGTTGCCTGATGGCATTGCCTACAATTTTACAATAATTTTGTTCCCGTTCATTCATGTAAAGAAATATACCTTTCGCTTAACATAAATATTCCATATATGGGATTATAATGATATAATCATTTCGGATGTATCCCATATATGAGATAAAGGAGAGAAAATATGAACAAAAAAGCATTTACGTTGGCAGAGGTGCTGATAACTCTTGCAATTATAGGAATTGTCGCAGCGCTGACTATACCGACATTAATTCAGAATTATCAGGAAAGAGCATGGAACACTGCATCACAGGTGTTCCAGAGAAAACTCGGTGAAGCATTAAGAGTAATGAATGTTCAAGGAACCTTAGCAGGCTATACAACAACAGAAGCGTTTGTTGATGAATTATCTAAACATATTAAGATAACAAGAATATGCGATAACGATGATATCACAACATGCTTTTCAGATACCGTAACCTGGGGTGATGAAGAAGTTGACATGTCTAAAGTTAAAAAAGCTAAAAACTTCGGACAAAACGACTGGGATACAAATACAGTAGCAGTACAATTTGCAAACGGTGTGAACGGTGTAATAGCATACAACCCAAGTTGTACGCAGAACCAGTTCAGTAATGATGTAATAACAATAGGAGAAACCGGAATAGGTACAAACTGTCTTGCAATATTATATGATGTAGACGGATTTAAGAACCCTAATACCAAAGATAAAGATTTAAAGAATCTAAATGTAACAAGTTTAGGGGGCAGCAACTGTGCAATAGAGTTAAGTGACGGAACATGTTTCACCGCACCGTTCTATCCAACAGCACATGTATGGAACGGTTGTGATGCAAACGGAACAACAAGTGATCCTGATGACTTAGCATTTATGAGTGAGCACAATATTCAATATTGCATGACATCAAGCTATGGAACAAATGATTACTGGGCAGGTGCAGTAAAAGCATGCCATGATATGGGCTCAAGTTTACCGAGTGATACAGAACTGATGAAACTTGCAGAAGAGTTATATCAAGACACAAGCAGACCCTTCTCTGGCAATAGAGATAACGACCTTGCAGTATCAATGGGATTCATCACCTCTCCCGGCTCATCGTTTTGGGTTTGGTCCAGTGAGGAGTACAGCAAGCACTACGCGTACAACCGCTACTTCTACTCCACGAACCCGGGCCAGAGCTACTACCCCCGCAACCGCAGCATCAGTCAGGCGGTGTGCTTAGCGGAATAGCATGTGTGCCGCAAGGCTCGAGAAGATATATTTAAAAAGCGGTATTTGTGGCATTTCACAAGTACCGCTTTTTAATAATAGCACAGCCTCTCCCCTTGTGGGAGAGGCAGAATTTCAACACGAGGAACGAGTGTTAGAAATTCAGGTGAGGGGTAATTTGAGAATTTTATGCATATTTAGACCCCTCACCCGCATTTGTAGTTCACTGCGTTCACACAACTGCGGCCTCTCACCTTCACTTTGTTACGGAAGCAGGCTCACACAACTCGTTCCTCGTTGGTTCGCTTTGCTCCTCAAGGGGAGAGGCTATTCTGCCGTAAAATTTGTCATGCTGAACTTGTTTCAGCATCTTGCAACCGTTATAGAATTGTAGGTCGGATTTACTAATCCGACAACTTCTCACCGGAATTTCTAACCTATGGAAACCCGCCATATTACAGCTTAAGCCCCCCACCCCAGCCCTATCCCCTCAAAGGGAGGGGATTTCAGGCAAGTAACTAATTTTTGAGCAAAGCGATTTCTTTACCCGTTTCACTCACCTTTGTGATATAATCAAACAGGTAAGGAGTATAAAAAATGAAGGCAGTAGTATTTGATAACGGATTAAAGTTAGTAAACGATTATAAAAAACCTGTTCCGCAAAAGGGAGAAGCACTTATCCGGGTGACTTTAGGCGGAATTTGCAACACGGATTATGAGATTACAAAAGGATATATGGGATATGCCGGTATTCTTGGGCATGAGGCAGTAGGGGTTGTGGAAGAGATTAACGATCCGGACCAATCGCTTCTGGGCAAGCGTGTTGTATCCGAGATAAGCTACGGGTGCCAAAAGCCGGATTGTCCTTATTGTGCGGAAAAACTTTACCGTCATTGTCCTGACAGGCACACTCTCGGCATCTGGCGGAAAGACGGGTGTTTTGCGGAATATTTCACCATGCCTTTGGAGGTTTTGTTTGAAGTTCCAAACAACGTGCCTGATGAGCAGGCTGTGTTTGTGGAACCTCTGGCTGCGGCATGCGAGATTACCGAACAGCTTCATATAAAACCGTTTGAAAAAGTTGTTGTATTAGGCGACGGCAAGCTCGGGCTTATTACAGCTCTGGCTTTAAATGCTCAGAATATCGACGTGATTCTGGTCGGAAAACACAATAATAAACTTGATATAGCAAAAGCTCAAGGTGTTGAAACTTACCTGCTGCAGGATTTTGCAACAGAAAAAAAATACGATGTTGTTGTCGAGGCAACGGGTTCAATTTCAGGTTTTGAAACCGCGCTTGCTCTTACAAAACCCCGCGGAACACTTGTTTTGAAAAGCACGGTTGCAGCTTCAAAAGAATTCAATCTGGCGCCTGTGGTAATTGATGAAATTACCGTTCTTGGCTCCCGCTGCGGTCAGTTCGGCCCTGCGCTAAGACTTTTAAAATCCGAAAAAATCGACTTTTCTCCGTTGATTTCCGCAACATATAAGGTCGACGACGCAATTGAAGCGTTTGAAAAAAATAAGGAAAAAGATACTTTGAAAATTCTTTTGAAATTCTGATTTGCTTAAATTGAGTTTTTAGAATAGAATAAAAATATGTTGGACGGTTTGATAAATAAAGTTAAGAACATAACCTTGCTGGATAAATATATCTTGAAGCAGGTTATTGAAATGTTTTTGATGGGTGTGTGCGTATTCACCTCAATTATTTTTGCCTCAGATACGTTTATCACTCTTATCAAACAGATTTCGCTGTTCGGGATTCCGTTTAAAGTTGCATTGATGATAATTATTCTCAATCTGCCGTCGGTTGTTGTTATGACAATTCCTATGGGGGTTTTGCTTGCGACGGTTATGACGTTGAACGGATTGAGTCTGAAATCTGAAATTACCGTCATGAGAGCCTGCGGAATCGGGTTGAACAGAATTGCCAGACCTATTTTTATTTTTGCAATTGTAATGTCAGTGTTCAGTTTTATAATCAACGAAAGCCTTGTTCCTGTTATGACAAAACAGTCAAAAGACCTTGCTCTGTGGGCACTCGGGCAAAAAAATATTCCGGACGGCAAACAGAATTTTGTTTTTAAAGAACTTGGCGAAAACGGATTTTTGAAACGATTGTTTTACGTCGGTTATTGTGAAGACAAAACGCTTTATAATATTACCGTACTTGACACTTCAAAATCCGGAACAATTCAGGTTTTACAGGCAAGACAGGGCAAAACTTCTCCTGAGGGGTGGAACTTTGAAAAGGGCGCACTTTATACTGTAGACAGTGAAGGCAAAGTTTTGAACACAACGCTTTTTGACGATTCAAAAATCAAATTCGGGCTGGATATGACCCGCGAATTAAATAAAAATGTTGCAAAAGAAATGAATTTCCCCAAACTTGTCAAATATCTTGCAACAAACGTAATCCCGCCCGAGCAAAAAAGAGTTTTGATTATAGAACTTTTTGACAAAATAGCGCTTCCGGTTACGACAATTGCACTTGTGCTCATCGGGGTTCCGCTTGCGATAACTCCGCCCAGAGTGCGTTATAACCGCGGATTTTTATTTAGTATTTTGATAATTTTTGTGTATTATCTTATAAGAGCACTTTCAATTTCGTTTGGCGAAAGCGGAAAACTGGAACCGTTTCTGGCTGCCTGGATGCCTAATATCGTGCTTACAATATGGGGATTGATTTTATATTACAAAAAAGTATTCACCATAGAATAAGTTCCTCTTTTTGCAGGTGAAAATTTTATTTTTTTTGTCTTAAAATGGTTATATGGAAAGAAACGACAATTTCTTTAACGTAAGTCCGGTGCAGTCGGTTAAGCAAAATCCGTTTACGGGTGCAAACAATTTGACCGACGAGCCCAAATCCGCCGTGTCAAATCCGGTGCATAACCGGCTTAACGGTTATGATTCGACTATCTTGAACGACAAAACGCTTCCGCAGGGTGATACCGAAAAACTGCAGCTTGAATACAAAATTTCCGAAAAACAAAAGGCACTGACTGATATTAACGGAAAAATTAAAAACGCGGAACTTTACGGAACCCAGAACGAAGTTTTGAGCCTGCGCGTTCGTAAACAGCGGCTGGAACAGGAATTGTTTGAACTTAACCGTGAATTTGCCAAATCAAAAAAAGGCATAAGAACCTTGACCGGCGAGGTTATTGAACTTCCGTGGATAAGAAAAGCGCAGACATTTTTGTCGCGAAATGTGCTTGCAAAAGTTTCTAAAAAATTCAATTCAATAGTGTTTCTGGGAGATTCGCTTGAAAAACTTTCCGCAATAAACAAAAGCGTGGATGCGCTTGTTGAAATGCGGGTTCCGTACGGCGAAAAAAATGACAATTACGAAAAACTTACCGACTATCTTTATCAGGCAAACCGGCTCCATTCGCAAATTTCACAGACGCTCGGCAACATGAAACAGAAATAGGCATTTACAAGCGCTTATTTTTGTCATACAATTTTCTCATAAAGTTTTAAGGAGAAAATATGAACGAGCTTTTAAAAAAATCGGCAGCCGAACAAAGCAAAGCATTGAAAAATAAAGAAGTTTCCGCCGTTGAATTGACAAATGCGGCGTTTGAAAGAATAGCGGAAGTTGACGACAAACTCGGTGCGTTCAATTCATTGACGCGCGAAACCGCACTTGAAACCGCTAAAAAAGTTGATGAAAAAATAGCAAAAGGTGAAGAATTACCCCTTCTGGCAGGTGTTCCGCTTGCCTTGAAAGATAATATGAACCTTATAGGTTCAAAAACAACCGCGTCAAGCAAAATTCTTGAGAATTTTGTATCGCCTTTCAACGCAACAATAACCGAAAAACTTCTTCATAATCTGGTTCCGATTTTGGGAAAAGCAAACTTAGATGAATTTGCTATGGGTTCTTCAAACGAAAACTCCGCATTCAAAAAAGTTCATAACCCCTGGGATTTGAAAAAAGTTCCGGGCGGCTCCTCGGGCGGTTCTGCAGCAAGTGTTGCAGCGTGTGAGGTTACGCTTTCACTCGGTTCGGATACCGGCGGTTCAATCCGTCTGCCGGCGTCTTTTTGCGGAATTGTGGGGATGAAACCGACTTACGGCCGTGTTTCCAGATACGGTTTGATTGCGTTTGCGTCGTCTTTAGACCAGATAGGCCCGTTTGCAAGAACGGTTGAAGATGCCGCTAACCTGCTTGAAGTTATTGCAGGGCATGACCCGAAAGATTCAACTTCATTAAACCTGCCCGTTGAACATTATGCAGACAGTCTGAACAATGATATTAAAGGTTTAAAAGTAGGCGTTATAAAAGAACTTATGTCGGAAGGTTTGTCCGAAGATGTTCAAAAGGCTATGCAGGCTGCCGTTGAATGTTACAAAAAATTGGGCGCTGAAATTGTCGAAATTTCCCTGCCGAATTTGAAACACTCTATCGGAATTTATTATATCCTTGCAACGGCTGAATGTTCTTCAAACCTTGCAAGATTTGACGGCGTAAGATACGGTTACAGAACACCTGATGCAAAAAATCTTATGGAAATGTATACCAGAACCCGTGCCGAAGGTTTCGGCCCCGAAGTTAAACGCCGTATAATGCTCGGAACTTATGCATTGAGTTCCGGCTATTATGATGCTTATTACAAAAAAGCCCAGCAAATGAGAGCACTCGTAACCCAAGATTTTATTGAAGCGTTCAAAAAAGCGGATATACTGATTTCTCCGACATGCCCGAACACCGCATTTGAACTCGGTGCAAAATCCAACGACCCGCTGGCAATGTATTTGACCGATATTGCAACAATCAGTGCAAACCTTGCAGGGATTCCGGGTATGAGCGTTCCGGCAGGATTCGACAAAGACGGCATGCCAATCGGCTTGCAAATCCTTGCACCTCAATTGCAGGAAGCAAAATTGTTCAATGCCGCTCACAAGTTTGAACGTGCAAATAATTACTATACAAAACTGGCAAATATTTAACGGAGTCTTTATATGACAATCAATACGGAATATCTTGAAAGGTGTATTGAAACTCTTGAAAAATCATACGAACTTATAAAAAAATCAGAAGAAGGTTCAATTGATTACGAAATATACAGAAACGCGCTTGTGAAAGGTTTTGAAATAACTCTGGAACAGAGCGGAAAACTGTTGAGAAAAAGACTCGCACCGTTTTTTGCAAGCAAAAAAGCGGTTGATACGTTAGTGTTTAAGGATTTGTTCAGACATGCCCTCAAGCACTCGCTTTTGAATGAAGATGAAGTAAACCGCTGGATGAAATACCGGGATAATCGTAACAACACCGCACATGATTACGGCAAGGCTTTTGCGGAAGAAACATTATCGCTTATGGATAATTTTTTACAAGACGTATATCACCTGAAAGATATTATAAATAATGGCTGAATTGTTTATTAAACCGGAATATTTAAAAATGCTTACCGACATATTTGATTCCTATTGTCCGAATGCTGTAATCTGGGCTTACGGAAGCAGACTAAAAGGCGATGCGCACGAAGGCAGCGACCTTGACCTTGTAGTGAAAGATTTTAACTCAAAAGATGCAGGACTTTTTGAGTTGAGAGAATTAATATCGGAAAGTAATGTGCCGTTTCTTGTTGATATAAACGAATTTGACAGGTTGCCCGAGTCTTTTAAAGACGAAATTAAAAAAGAATATGTTGTAATCTACGGCAAATAAATCTATTATTTATACGATTGATTTTTAAAGAAAAACTATTAAAATAAGGTTATGAAGAAAATTTTTGTAACCTTATTTTTAATATTATTTGCTTCCGCCGTAATGGCCCAAGATGTCGACTACGAACAAATATACCGCGATTTGCCCTTGCCGACGCATGAATACGTTCACGGCATAGATCCCGGGGAATTTTATGACATGAAAGATACTTCCTGGTCGCCTTATCCGCTGTTCAGGCTCACCGGGCCGCTGTTTTTCAAAACAATTACAATAGAGCCGGGTTATTATCTTTTGACACCGAGAGAACACGAAGGCAAATGGTATATGCTCTTTAAGGTTCAGGGAAAAATCAAGTACATAATCCCTGTCTATGAAAGAGATATTACACCGGAATTTTTCTACGATGAAAACCTGCCGAAACCCAAATTAACCTGGTCGCAGAGAGTTCATATTAAGTTTTTGGATTTTGTCGGCAAACATTTCCAAAATTCAAAACGCAAACCCGCCCCGCAAACTTATCTTGAAGCAACCGACCTTGATAATAACTTTTTGTCGCTTGTTGTATACTGGGGTGCGCACAGATACTATATGATCTTCAGAACGGTTTCTTTGTAAGATTAATTTATTATTCCTATTTCATGGCTTTGTATTTGCCCGTTAGTATGAATTTGACATAGGTAATTTCAGCAAGATAGAAAGAAGTATTAACAGCTGCAGTCTTATTACGGCATAAAAATTGTCAGAGGACGCCGGTATGAAGTTGTGCAAATTTGCGAAATCACTTGAAGAAAAACTCGGCGGTAATTTTAAATTGATTGATGAATAAAGGCTAAACGTTGTTGTTTAGCCTTTATCGTTTATTCTTCATCATCGTCGGAATCTTCGGTTTTAATTTTATCCACAACCATTTTGGCCATTTCTTTTGCAATTAGGTGCTGGGTAGCCTCAGGGCAGTTTTGAAGCATGTTCATGGCTGTTCTTAAGGTTGTATCAATATCGTACCAGCGGCCTTTTCTGTTGTCGTCAAGACCTGAACCTACCGCGTTAATAATGTCCTCAACCGCTTCGTATTTTTCTTCTTCAATGTTGTGTTCAATAATAATTTTGATTAAATTCAAAGCAATTCTGATTTGTGTCTGATCGTCGCTGTGTTCAAGCGTGCGTACCGCCTGCGATAACACAGGGTCTTTGTCATACCAGCGTCTTTGTTGATTACTGTACTCTTCTTTCATTTCCGCATCTCCTTTATCCTAATTTGAACGTAACTCCTTTTGTGCCTTTCGGGTATTCCCATTTGAGAGTATGCTTTGTGCAGGCAATTCTGCAGGCACCGCATTCAAGACAGTTCTCAAAATTTACAATGAGCTTTTGATGAACCTCATCCCACTCATAAACATTGGCGGGACAAACAAATGTGCAGGTTCTGTTTTCGCAGGTTTTGCAGGCCTCGTTATCCGGAACCAAATGGGAAACTTTATCAGGTGTGTATTTTACCGTAAATAATTTGTCTTCTAGTACCATTTCAGGATACTCCATAAAAGTTTTATGCCGTGCAGAACATCACTTACGATATTAGCAAATTTTCTCTCTTTTACAAAGGTTTTTACAAAATCGTAATATTTTTTGCGCTTCGGAATACTGTCGACAGACGTAAACATTTTGAAAAATGCATTAATCGTTCTTAAATAATAATCAAGAAATGCATCGCTTTTTTTATGCGCAATGTCCATTAAATCTTTGTAAGTATTCAAATCTTTCATTACAAAAGAATTTTTAAGTTTTTCTTCGTAAGTGTAAAGCGATTTTGCGGAAAAATCATTTTTATTTAACGCTTCAATTGCGGTTTCGCCGGCCAATTTTCCGCTTATCATGGCAAGGTTGGTGCCTTCCCAGTGAAGATTATTCACAAGCATTGCTGCGTCACCTGCTATCATAACCCCGTTTGATGAAAGTTTCGGGATTTTTTTATAGCCGCCCTCCGGAATCAAATGCGCCGAATATTCCTCAAGAACACCGTCTTTTATTAAAGGCGCGATTGTCGGATGAGTTTTTAAATTTTCCAACAAATCATACGGTCTTATACCGCGTTCAACAAGTTCGTTCAAGGTTATTCCGAGGCCGATTGTAACTGAATTTTGGTTTGTATACATAAATGCAAGCCCGAGCATCCCGAGCATAGGCCCGCCGAAAATCTCATAAATACAGCCTTCATCGTCTGAAATATTAAATCTGTCGTTAATTTTTTCTTTATCAAGTTTTATAACCTCTTTAACGCTCAGGGCAACATCTTTCGGCTGAATATCTTCTCTGAGACCGATTTGTTTTGCAAGCAGAGAATTGACCCCGTCCGCCAGAACCACAATATCCGCATAATAATCTTCCAGCTCTGTTTTGACTCCGACAACTTTGCCGTTATCTGTCAAAAGTTCCCGCACTACTGTTTTTTCAACAAGGTATACGCCTGATTTTTTTGCCTGTTCCGCCATCCAGCGGTCAAATTTGCCGCGGATAACCGTATAGCTTCCGGCGGTTTCTGTTTTATTTTTATACGAAATAACGGTTGAATCATTTTCACCGAGAATTGCGAATTTGTGTTCAACATTGCGTCTTTCAAGCGGGGCTGCGGTTTCAAAATCCGGAAAAATTTCCTTTGTCGGCTGTGTGTAAATTGCGCCGCCGAATACATTTTTACTGCCCGCAAAACTTCCGCGTTCAATTAATACAACCTTTTTGCCGGCTCTTGCAATCGTGATTGCGCAGGCAATCCCCGCAGGCCCTGCTCCGACAACTATTACGTCTGTTTTATTACTCTCTGCCATTCTAATATTATACACTAAATTTTATTCGTTGTAAAATAGTTAATATGATTATAACCGCAGGAAAATATAAGGGACAGAAAATTACCGCACCGGATGAGAACATTACCCGCCCGACTCTATCTAAAGTGAGAATGAGCGTTTTTAATACTTTGCAGGCTTTGATTGATTTTGAGGGGAAAAGTTTTCTTGACATGTACGCAGGTTCCGGAATTATGGGGCTTGAGGCAATTTCCAGAGGGTTTAAATCCGCTCTTGCCATAGAAAAGAATCCTAAAGCCGCGGCCATCGTAAAAAATAATTTCAAAAAATTCCCTGATGCCCCTTCGCTGTTCGTCGGTGACAGCCTTAAAATTGTTCAAAGATTTAATGAAAAATTCGACGTAATTTATATTGATCCGCCTTATTTTTCTGAAATTTACGAAAAAAGCCTTGATGCAGTGAAAAATATCGCGTCAAATATTGTAATACTCGAACATGCCGGAAAAGTCGATGTTTCCGGTTTTAATCCGATTAAACAGAAAAAATACGGCGATAAATTCATAACATTTTTATCCGTATAAAAAAACACCTGCCGTCAGACAGGTGTTTTTCAAAATTCCTTAAAAGAACTATTTTACTAATTCTTTGAATTTTTTGCCTGCAGAGAATGCAGGAACTGTTTTAGCAGCAATTTTCAATACTGCACCAGTTTGCGGGTTTCTGCCGGTTCTGGCAGCTCTTTTGCGCGGTTCAAAAGTA
Source organism: Candidatus Gastranaerophilales bacterium (assembly GCA_944323995.1). GTDB lineage: Bacteria > Cyanobacteriota > Vampirovibrionia > Gastranaerophilales > Gastranaerophilaceae > SIG32. Next base: position 39,959 of record CALUUN010000009.1, read on the forward strand.
CCGAAGCCTACCAAAGTTACTTTTTTGCCTTTAGCAACTGTTTTTTGGATAGTTTCTAAAGTAGCTGCAATAACATCAGCAGATGCTTTTTGTGAAACTTTTGCTTTTTTTGATACTTCTTTTACTAATTCTTCTTTGTTCATTACGAACCTCCTTCTTCCTTTTCGCCTACGGTAAAAAGAAACCATTTTCTCTCCGCATGCTCGTGTATCTCGACAAAACTTATTATAACACTTTTTTTGGTTTTGGCAAGCCCTTTTTCAAATTTTTTTTAAATATATTGTGCTTATGCGCCTTAATATGGTGCCAAAACCCGCACAGGGCAAGCGTTTTTGCCGCCAAAAACTTTTAATGATAGTATTCGGGATTTATACGGGCAAACTTAACATTTTTGTAAAAATATTGTAAAATTTGGTATGCATTATAGCCCTGTTTTGCAAGATTATTGGCGCCATGCTGTGACATGCCGACTCCATGTCCGTTTTTCTTTACATTATCGTCATAAGACGGAACCGAACGTATAAACGGCAAATCGCTTCCCCATGCTGCGGATGCGTTTATTGTCTGACCGCCTGCAGAAGCTGAATAGTATGCGGGGATAATTTTTAAATCATATATTAATACAATTCCTTTTGTTTCATCGACAATACCGTTTGTTTTTGCGGTTTCTGCCGAGGCTCCGCCGTAAACTTGATCTTCGGTTGTATCGTTTAAATCGTATCCGAATTTGGCGCGTTTGCCGAGATTTGCCAGTGCAAAACTTCTTGCCGCAACCGCTTGCGCTTTAAGGGCTTCGGGTTCCCATCCCGACGGCATCTCGGACGGCAAAACACCTTTTATGTAATCTTCTATATTAACGTCATTTATTACGGTTAATCTGCCGTCTTTGTTCTGTATCATAAGGTTTCCGCGGTACCATTTGTTTTTGACGCTTACAAACCCTTGCTGTTCGGTTTTTAAAACCACGTTATCGCTGTCGATTTTGTAATATTTCCCGTTATATTTTATTGCAATTTTATTTCTGTAAGGCCGGACTTCATAACCCTTCATTGCTTCAAGCGCACAAACACTTCTGTTTGTGTTTGCATCAATTATAACAGCGCTTGTACTTGCGCCGACGCCTATTTCTTTTACGGCTGTTTGAAGCCCTATTTTTATGGCATAAGACGGCGCAAACAGATTTATTATAAATACCGCAAGTATTATCAAAATCTTTTTCATACAGCCATTATATCATATTTAAGCGATATAATGCTTAGGCTGTTTGGTCGATTTTTCCGTTTCTGAAATCCCAGTTTACCTTTACCTGCTTTGAAAGGTCTTTTCCGAGAACTTCTCCGAGAGAATATGACGACATTGATGCGGCGACAAACAGAAGTCCTTTTACAATTGCACTCATTTTTTTGTTAAGCGGAAGTTTTTCGACAATTTTCGGAAGTATTTTCTTTGCAATACCTTCTCCCGCAAACATTGTCGATAAAGCCGCAACCTCATTTATTGCCGCAGTTGTTTTATCATCCGCCATTGCAACCTTAAGCCCGCCCGATACACATATCAAAGGGTTAACGTTTTTCGTCGCCCAGTTTACGCCTTTTACCGCATAATTTACCGCTTTGTTTTTATCAGCCCACTTGTTGAATATACTTGCGGTTGCTTCGGCACCTTTTGCAATGGCTTTATTATATTTTGCTACTTCGTTCATTACATTAATACTTTGCGCAGCCGCAACCGGAGCCCTGCCGATTTCGCCGTTCTGGGTCTTGTCAACGTTTCTGCATGCAAATATTAATGATGAAACTGCATTTGACATAATTATACACACCTGACACTATACACATTTATATAAAGTGTTTTTTTAAGTGAAAATTGCGTTTTGTATAAAAATGTTTACATTTGTAATAAAAATGAGCCTGTAAATCAGGCTCCATGTTAAAAAATAGGAGGCGGGTCAAAAATGACCCGTATGAAAAATTTGTTTCACTTGGTCTATAAAGACGTGATTACATTCTATCACAAACAATATTTCCATGCAAATAAAAAGACTATTTTTTAAGATAAATTAAGCTGTATATCCCTAAATGCCTGTTTAATTTATATTACTTTTGAATATCTTGCACAAATCGCTTTTTTCTTTTATAATTGAGTAACGAAAAGGAGAATGAAAATGGCACAGCAGTTTAATCCTCAAAACGTTAAGACAAGAACATCGGTTCTGGTTTTTATTAAAGGTTCTGCGGCACCTTTAGTTTTGTACGTTGAAAATCCTCAGGATTTGTACGCAGAGTTATCGCAGGCAATGAAGTCATCAACGGCGGTTTATATTGAAAAAGAAACCTCAGGCCCGTTGAAAAAAGTCTGCTTTATCTCAAATCAGATAGCGGCGCTTGCAATGCAAGAGGAGCAATATGTCTAATGTTATCTCCGTCGAAGATCTGGAAAATTCCAAAAACAAAACAATCACTGTAAAAACAGAAGAAAATATCGACGGTATTAACGCTTTGACTCCGATCAGGGCGGATTTAACGTTCAGGTCGCTGGGTGATTTTATAGAAGTCAGCGGGAATGTTAAGGGAATTGTTAAGCTGGAATGCGATTTATGTTTGAAAGAATTTGAATACAAACTTGATTTCGACATAGATGAACTTTACGCAAAACACGCTCTGATAGAGGCTCCGGACGAATCGGGACAGGAATTTGAAATCAAAGACGGACAGTTTGTTACCGATTTGAACGGCTCAGATGAGATTGATATTTATGACTTATTGTATCAATCTGTAATATTAAATTTACCAAATAAGAAAGTTTGTGGTATAAATTGTAATGGAGAGGATAAATTTTCTAAAGAAGAAGAAATGTCCGATCCGAGAATGGATGTCTTCAAAAATATCAAAATTGAAGATAATAAGTAGAAATATAAGTAGTAAAAATAAAAAAAGGAAAGAAAAATGGCAGTACCAAAGAAAAGAACAGGACATTCCGCACAGGGACACAGAAGAAGCAATTGGAAAGCTACCAAACCGGAAACTACCAAATGCCCGAATTGCGGTGAAACAAAATTAGCACATACAGTTTGTACGGCATGCGGCTACTACAAAGGAAAAGCCGTAAGTATTAAATCACCCGATTACGTAGAAACTGTTGTCGAAAAGAAAAAACCTGCTAAAAAAGCATCAAAAAAAGCAGTAAAAGAAGAAACTAAAGCTGAAGAAAAAGTTTTGGAAGCTGAAGAAACAAAAGTTGTCGAAGCTGAAGAAGCAAAAGCTGAAGTTGTCGATGAAGAAAAAGTAATCGAAGAAAAAGAATCTGAGTAGAGAATATTCCCTGATATTCAGGGAATATTCCGGGAGTAGAACTTAGGAGAGGGAAAATGACAAGAATAGCTATAGATGCAATGGGCGGTGATCATGCTCCGCAAGAGATTGTAGCCGGTGCTGTATGGGCGGCACAGGAATACGGTGTGGCACTTGAATTGGTCGGCAAGCAAGATCGCATTGAGCAAGAGCTTGACAAAATTTCCCACGAAGGCTTTTATTCGGATTGCGGAAAAGCCGGCAAACAGCATCGTATAAAAATTGACACTTCTAAGTTGGATATAAAAATTACCCACGCGTCAGAAATTATAGAAATGGGTGAAGCTCCGGGACAGGCTATCAGAAAGAAGAAAAAATCTTCCATAGTTCTTGCCGTGGACGCAGTTGCTGCAGGAAGCTCCGATGCCGTTGTGGCTGCAGGTTCTACCGGAGCTGCCATGGCGTCAAGTCTTTTCGGACTCGGAAGAATCCCGGGTATTGACAGGCCTGCAATTGCAGTTACGCTGCCGACAATTAAAAGACCTATTGTTGTTATTGATGCCGGTGCTAACAGTAATTGTACCCCTGAAATGCTTTATCAGTTTGCGGTTATGGGCGCAACTTTTTCAAAAAACGTTCTCGGTATTGAACACCCGCGTGTCGGAGTTTTGAATATCGGTGAAGAAGCCGGCAAGGGTAATGAGCTTGCCCAGCATACATATAAGCTGCTTGAAGAACATCAGGAAAAATTAAATTTTGTCGGAAACATTGAAGGCAAAGAAATATTCCTGAGCGTTTGTGATGTTGTTGTTTGTGACGGTTTTGTCGGAAATGTTGCATTAAAAGTTACCGAAGGCACATCTCAGATGCTTTTCAGAATGCTTAAGCAGGAATTCAAAGCTGATTTTCTGGGCAAAGTTATCGGGCTTCTTGCAAAACCGTTTATGAAGAGAATTTACACAAAAATAAACTACGAAGAATTCGGCGGAGCACTTCTTCTCGGAGTAAAAGGCATTACGGTTATTTCTCACGGAAGAAGTAAAGCCTACGCTATTAAAAATGCCGTCAGAGTTGCTAAAGAAGCTGTTGAAACCGGCGTAAACGAAAAAATTGCTAAGTTTTATGAGGAATAAATAATGACAAATAATTATATACCCGTCAGAATTGCTGGCGTAGGATACAGTTTACCGGAAGCGGTTATTACGAACGACGATTTGACAAAATTGTATGAAACATCGGACGAATGGATTTATTCACGAACAGGAATAAAAGAAAGACGTCTGGTTTCCGGTGATGAAGACGCTATTGATTTAGGACTTGAAGCTGCCAAAAAAGCGCTCGACAAATCCGGTATAAAACCTGAAGAGTTGGATTTGATTATTGCAGCGTCGTCTGCACCTCCGCAGCTTTACCCTGCAATTGCATGCCATATTCAATCAAGATTGGGTATTGAAACCGATATTCCGGCGTTTGATATCACGGCAGCATGCTCGGGGCTTATTTACGGAATGCAGGTTGCAAAAGGTTTTATTAATTCAGGTATTTATAAAAATGTTCTGATTGTTGCAACGGACAACAATTCAAGATATCTGGACTGGTCTGACAGAGGAACATCAATTCTTTTCGGCGACGGTGCGGGTGCAATGGTTATGACCGCGTCTGACGACGGACTGGATGATATTCTTTCAATTGATATTAAAGCAAAAGGTTCAATCGGTGAACTCATTTATAAAGACAATGTCGGCCAAAATTGTCCGCTTGTTGCTCCGTGTACTGAAAAAGACGGTTTTATTCATATGAACGGAAAAGAAGTTTACAAATTTGTTGTAAAAATTCTTCCGCCTTATATTGAAGAAATTATTGAAAAATCAGGACTTAAAGCAGAGGAAGTTGATTATCTGATACCTCATCAGGCAAATTTGAGAATAATTCAGGCTGTTCAGGAAAGACTGGGATATTCAGATGATAAAGTTATCACAAATATTAAATACTACGGCAATACATCGGCTGCATCGGTTCCCATAGCGCTTGCAGAAGGCGTCGAAAAGGGGAACGTAATACTCGGCAGAGATAAAACAGCTATCCTGTGCGGATTCGGTGCCGGTATGACCTGGGGCGCAGCTATTGTAAGACTTCGTGAAGGTATTTGTTAGTTTTATTAAAAAAAAGAATTTAAAAAAAGCACCCGAAAGGGTGCTTTTTCTTATTTAATCAGCTTTTTACTTTTTATCTGCGGGTGCTTCTGTTTTAGTTTTAGCACTTTCCACCTGCTGTTTAACTTCTTTTTGCAATTTGTCTTGAATTGTCTTAGGATCGTATTCTGAATTTACGTATTCAATTTTAGCGTTTTTCTTCAAGGATTCAGTCAAATCATCAAGAAGTTTAAGTTGTTTTTGATTTGTCAGGTAATTTTTGATATCCGCTTTTGCTTTTTCAAACGGCTGCTGGCCGGCTTCCATTCTGTCTGTTACAAGAATAATGTGGTAGCCGAACTGCGATTTAACAACAGGTGACACTGTGTTCGGACGCTGTGCAAATGCTGCTTTTGAAAATTCCGGAACCATTTCTTCTTTTGCAAAGAAACCTAAATCTCCGCCTTTGACCGCTGTTGTTGTATCGTCTGAATTTTCTTTTGCAAGTCTTGCAAAACTGTCTATATCATTTTTTACTTCGTTATAAAGTTTGTCGGCTTTTGCTTTTCTTGCGTTAAGTTCTTCGTTTACCTTTGCGTTAATTTCATTTACTGCAAGGTCTTTGTTTGCAGCATCGGATCTGATAATTTCTTCAATTTCATCAGGGTCTGCCGCAATCAAAATGTGAGAAGCTCTGACTTTTTCCGGATATTTGAATCTGTCAATGTTATCTTTGTAAAATTTCTGTGCTTCCGCGTCAGATACATCGCTGCTGCCTAATTGTTCGGCAAGTTTTTTCATTTTAACTTCTTCTTCCAAATCTTTTTTGAATTGGGAAGCTGTCATGCCGTTTTGTTTCAAAATCAAATCAAGCTGTTCTTTTGAACCTACTTTGTCAATAATTTCTTTTACGGCCTGATTTACATCGTCTTTTGTAACTTTGATACCGCGTTTTGCCAGTTCTTCGTCAAGAAGTGCTTTGATAATTAATTCATTAGTTACTCTCTCTTTAATCATTAAATACATAAATCCGTTCGGATTTTCTTTGATTTTAATACCCATTCTGGCAAAAACCGAGTTGTCGGCCTGTTTGTCAAAGGCTTTATCAAACTGTGCCTGTGTAATTACTTTGTCGTTAACTTTAATAATTGCCTGCTGTGATTTCAGACCGCAGCCTGCAAACAACACGGCTGAAATCGCAAGTGTTGTCAGTAATTTTTTTCCCTTCATATAATGTCTCTCCTTATTTAATATTCATGACTGACTTTATACATATAATAAAACAAATCGGTCAAAATGTTAAATACTTCATCAAAGTTCATATATGAATTATTTAACAAAATTATTGAATTACCTTCTAAGCAAGACTTTGGAGCGATAGTGAATTTGATTTTTTTAAGAATATTCCCCGGCAAAGCTCTTTGTATAAGGTTCCATTCGGGCTGTGTATAGGGAGTATAAATTCTTATATTTTCGGGAGTTTCACGGATTAAAGATATTTTCACGTCAGTAGCCGCAAGTCTTATTTTGATAAGTTTTATTAAATTTTCAACGCTTTCGGGAGGTTTGGCAAATCGGTCTTTCCATTCCTCAGTTATATAATCCAATTCAAGTCTGGATTTTACATCCGCCAGACGTTTGTATTCTATCATCTTTTGTTCGGCGGAACCGACCCAGTCATCCGGAATAAACGCGGTGACGTTAATATCGACAATAGCGGGTTCTGTTTTTTCAACGTGTTCGCCTTGAAGTTCTTTTACGGTTTCTTCAAGGAGCTGACAGTATGTATCAAATCCGACATTAATCATGTGCCCGTGCTGCTTTGTTCCGAGGATATTTCCGACGCCGCGGATTTCAACATCTCTCAGGGCTATCTGGTAACCGCTTCCGAGCGTTGTAAATTCTTTGATTGCCTTTAACCTGTGGACGGCATCTTTTGAAAGTTCTTTACTTTTCCGGTAAAAACAGTAACAGTATGCCTGTCTTTGCGAACGTCCGACGCGGCCTCTCAATTGATACAGCTGTGCAAGCCCGAATCTGTCGGCATCATGAATAATCATTGTGTTTGCGTTCGGGATGTCAATACCGTTTTCAATAATTGTTGTTGCCAGAAGAACATCGTATTCATGGTTTGCAAAAGCTATTATGACTTCTTCAAGCTGTTTTTCGTCCATCCGGCCGTGGCCGACTGCAATTCTTGCGTTGGGAACAAGTTTTTGAAGATGGTATTTAAACTCTTCAATTGTTTCTACGCGGTTGTAGAGATAAAAAACCTGACCTTCGCGGTCGAGTTCATGGATTATGGCGTTTTTGACCATATTTTCATTCCATTCACCGACATAGGTTTTAATCGGAAGTCTGTTTTTCGGGGGAGTATTGATTACGGACATATCTTTAATCCCGGAAAGCGACATATAAAGAGTTCTCGGAATAGGGGTTGCGGACATTGTAATTATGTCGATATTTTCACGTAACTGTTTAAGTTTTTCTTTATGTCTTACGCCGAATCTGTGTTCCTCATCAATTACCAGAAGCCCGAGATCTTTGAACACAATTCCGTCCTGCAAAAGTCTGTGGGTGCCGATTACAACATCACACGTACCTGCTGCAAGATTTTTTATTGTTTGTTTTTGTTCTTTTTGACTTCTAAAGCGTGACATCAATTCCACCTGAACTCCGAAGGGCTTAAATCGTTCGGAAATTGTTTGAAAATGCTGCAGTGCAAGAATTGTTGTCGGAACAACAACCGCTGCCTGCTTGCCGGAGGTTACCGCTTTAAAAATCGCCCGCATTGCAACTTCTGTTTTGCCGAACCCGACGTCGCCGCAGATAAGTCTGTCCATAGGCTGATCGCTTTCCATATCGGCTTTGACTTCATTTATTGCACGCATTTGATCAGGTGTTTCCACAAACTCAAATGCCTCTTCCATTTCGACCTGCCAGGTTGTATCTTGAAGGAACTGAATACCCTTTTGCATTTTTCGTTTTGCATAAAGCCTCAAAAGGTCATACGCAACCGCTTCGACTTCTTTTTTAACGCGTGATTTTGTATTTTCCCAATCTTTGCCGCCCATTCTGGAAAGTTTTGGTTTAATATTGCCTGAGCCGCGGTATCTTACGAGCATATTTATTTGTTCGGCCGGAATATGGAGCCTGTCTTTTGCGGCGTATTCAATTGTCAGGTAATCTTTCAGCTGGCCGTCGATTTCCTGCTGGGTAAGGCCTCTGTAAATCCCGACACCGTGGATTGTATGGACTACGTATTCACCTTCCTGAATATCGTTAATATTTTCGATATATTCGGGTTTTTCTTTATAATACGTGCGTTTTGAGGCGGTAATTTCTTTTGAGCGTTTGTTAAAAAGCTCGCGGTCTGTCATTACGATTGTTTTGCAATCTTCAAGAATTGAGCCCTGACAGGCGAGGCTTTCGGTATATTCGATATTGAAAATTTCACGTTCCGAAAGGATTTGTTTGACGCGTTCAGGGTAATCGGTTGCGATAATTATTTTGTAACCGCTTTCGTTAAATTCATCAGAGCGTTCTTTTATAAAATCGGCAATTGAATCAAGGTTAGCCTCAAAATTTTGCAGCGGCTGTGCGTTAAATTCAATAATATCATCCATCTCGCCGTCAATGAAATTATTCAGACCGATTTTTACAAAATAGGATGTTTTTCTTAAAAAATCGTCAAAATCAAAGTGGTTTTTATCTTTTAACGGTTTTAAAAGTTCCAGTTTTAAATTTTCATCCAGCTGTTTTTGCAGATTATCTGACACAAATTCATATTTTGAATAGATTTCTGATGTTTCGTCAAATATAATAATATAGTCTTTAAAATAATCAAGAACTCCGACGAGCCTGTCGTTGAAATAACTTTGATAAACCTCTATCCCTTCAAAATACCCTTCATCTTCCGGATTAAGCCGGGGGCTGTTTTCGTCAAGTACGAATTTATATACCGGAAGGATTTCGGTTTCTTTTGTCTTTTCAATTGATTTTTGGGTTTCGTTGTTAAAATATCTTATGTCAACGACTTCATCGCCCCACAACTCAATTCTGACGGGGTTGTCGTTCAAAGAAAAAATATCCGCGATATCGCCTCTTATACTGAATTCACCGGCGTCACTCACCATAGTTGCGCGCTTGTAGCCGAGGTTTACAAGTTTTTGGCTGAGTGCTTTTAAATCCAGTTCATCTCCGACTTTTATTTTAAACCCGTATTTTTCAAAAAAATCTTCATCGGGGAACTTTTCAAGAAGCGTTTTTACGGGGCAAATAACAAGATCGGGTTTTGAGCGCAGAATTTTTACCTGCTCAAAATATTCATAAAGGTTTGGCGAAACTCCCTCGTACATTGAAATATTTTGAAAAGGAAGCAGAGCCGCATTAATATCAAACCCTTTTTTAAAATCATTCTGGAATTTCAGGGCGCTTTGTTCGGTTGAGGTTACGAGGAGGATTTTCTTTTTTGAATATTCTCTTGCGTTTTTGACAAGCAGAAGCCTCAAAAGGGATGTCAGACCGGTTACGGCAAAAGACCATGATTTTTTGACATAATCTCTGTACTCTAAAAAATTTTCACTTGATAAACAATCTATATTAAGCATTATTGTTGCGGAGCATTGGGGCTCTTATAGTCAATGCCCATTTCCTTAAGCGTTTTAATAAAATTCTGGGCGCAGATTTTTTGAGCTTCCGGCGGCACAATTCTCAAAATTTCAACCGTTCTTGAGATAACGGGATCTTTGTCATACCAGCGGTTGTTTGCGTTTACGGGTTTTACCATTGCATAAAATTTGTCAATCGTTTCTTTGGAAACTTTTTCCTCTATTTTTTGCAGAAAAATCTCCGCCTGAGCTCTCAATTCGGTTTGGTAGTTTCTCAAAAGCTCAATTACTTCTAATAATAACGGGTCATGATCATACCAGCGTTTATATGTAGGACTCATTTCGTATTTCCTCCGTAAGCTCAACAGGAGATATTATTTCATCTTTTCTCTCTATTTTGCCTCCTAACAATCTTATCTTATTTTCGAAATTTTCGTATCCTCTATCTATATGATGTAGTTTTTCGATAACGGAATTTCCTTCAGCCATTAATGCTGCAACAACCAGAGAGGCGCCCGCGCGCAAATCGCTTGCGGTAAGTGTTGCACCGGTTAGTTTTTTAACCCCTTTAATTATTGCGTGGTTTCTGTCCTGATGAATATCGGCGCCCATTTTTCTGAGTTCGGGAACCTGCATAAATCTGTTTTCGTAAAGACTTTCGGTAATAATTCCGACACCGTTTGCGGTTGTCAAAAGTGTCATTGCCATTGACTGCAAATCAGTCGGGAAACCCGGATAAGGCTGGGTTACAAAGTTTATTGAATTAAGTCTGTTTTTGTTTGCCACCTCAATTGATGTGGGGTCAACAAGTTTTATATTGGCGCCCATTTTTAACAATTTATCGGTAAAGAAAGACAAATGCGCCGGATAAATATTTCTTATAACCGCTTTGCCTTTAGTTCCGACAATTGCGGCCATAAACGTACCTGCTTCAATTCTGTCCGGAATCGTGGTGTATTCAATCGGGTGTAAATCCTCCTGCTTAACTCCGTTAATAACGATTTCCGATGTTCCGGCTCCTATAATATCCGCTCCCATTGCGTTCAAAAAGTTTGCCAGATCAACGATTTCGGGTTCTTGCGCAGCGTTTTGAATTCTGGTTGAACCGTCAGCAAGAACCCCTGCCAGCATAAGGTTTTCTGTTGCTCCGACAGAGGGAAGGTCAAGGCAGATTTCAGCACCCGTTAACTTGCTTGCTTTAGCATGAACATAGCCGTTTTCTATCTTTAATTTTGCCCCGAGAGATTCAAGCCCTTTGATGTGAAAATCCACGCGTCTTTCGCCGATAGCACAGCCTCCGGGAAGCGCTACTATTGCCTCTTTACATCTTGAAACGAGTGCTCCCAGAACATTGAAAGATGCACGCATTTTGCTTACAAGCTCGTATTTTGCGGTAATATTCGTAATTTCTGTTGCATCAATTGTTAAAGATTTTTCTTCTTTGTCGTATGAAGTCTTAACTCCTAAACTGTTGATAACTTGCAGCATGATTTCAACATCTGTCAAATCAGGTACGTTATAAATCTTTGATGCGCCTTTTGCAAGAAGCGACGCCGCCATAAGTTTCAACACCGAGTTTTTGGCTCCGCCGATTAAAACCTCACCCTTTAAAGGTGTTCCGCCTTTTATATAAAATTTTTCAACCAATTATCTTTCCTCAAAGTCTGTTCTTATCTAATAAAATAATAATACAACGACAACGTTTCGGTGTAAATATTTTAAAATATGTAAAGATAAAAGTGAACCCGGTACGGTGCACTGCCGAAAATCCTCCTCGCAATGACATGACGCAATTGACCAATGCCCAATATGATGTCATGCCTCTGGCACCTATGATATACAAAAAGCGGTACTTGTGAAATGTCACAAATACCGCCTTATTAAATATATCTTTTACAGCCTTGCGGCTTTCATACTATTCCGCTAAGCACACTGCCTGAAAGTGGCTGTAGTAGCGGTAGTTGTGGTACCAGTACGTGGTCGTGGAGTAGAAGTGGCGGCCGTACGCGGCGTACTTGCTGTCCTCCTCACTCGACCACAGCCATAACGAGTCGCTGGGAGAGGAGATAAATCCCATTGATACTGCAAGGTCATTATCTCTGTTTGCATATTCATAGGACGTAGTTGCGCCTGATATTGGTGCGTCATATAATTCGTTTGCTAACGCTGTTAACTGTTCCTGACTCGGTAATGATGATCCCATATCTTTACATGTTTTTACTGCACCTGCCCAGTAGTCATTTTTGCCATAGGGTGAATACATGCAATATTGAAGACCATATTTACTCATAAATGCTAAGTCATCAGGATCACTTGTTGTTCCGTTTGTGTCACAAGCATTCCAAACATGTGGTGTTGGTATAAAAGGTGCAGTGAAACATGTTCCGTCTGATAGTTCTATTGCACAGTTGCTGCCCCCTAAACTTGCTACGTTTAGTCCTCTTAAATCTTTTTGCTGGGTATTAGGGTTCTTGAATCCGTCTACGTCATACAGTATTGCAAGACAGGTTGTGCCTATGCCGGTTTCGCCTACTGTTATTACATCATTGCTGAATTGGTTCTGTCTGCAATCGGGATTGTATGCTATTACACCATTCACTCCGTTTGCAAACTGTACTGCTACCGTGTTTGTATCCCAGTCGTTTTGTCCGAAGTTTTTAGCTTTTTTAACTTTAGACATATCAACTTCTTCATCACCCCAGGTTACGGTATCAGAAAAGCATGTTGTGATATCATCGTTATCGCATATTCTTGTTATCTTAATATGTTTAGATAATTCATCTACAAATGCTTCTGTTGTTGTATAACCTGCCAAGGTTCCTTGGACATTCATTACCCTTAATGCTTCACCGAGTTTTCTCTGGAATACTTGTGATGCAGTGTTCCATGCTCTTTCTTGATAATTCTGAATTAATGTCGGGATTGTCAGTGCTGCAACAATACCGATTATTGCAAGAGTGATTAATACTTCCGCAAGAGTAAAGGCTGCCTTTTTGCGCTTACTGTCACATTTTATCGGTTTTGCGATTGCGACGTCGCTTCGCTCCTCGCAATGACAGGACGTGCTGTCATTACGAGCAGACGCAGTCTGCGTAGTAATCGCATTGTCGCTGCAATTTACTAATCCCGCAAATGCACTCTGCGCGGTGCTTTTGCTTATCGCTTTACTCCTAAATACCCCGAAACCCGCACGGTGAGAGCTTAAAGAAGTACCCCCCCCCATTTAGGCTGAAATCCACTATTCATCATGCTTTTAGCCCCTTTCGTTGTTCTTGTGTCGCTCTACACT
>CALUUN010000010.1 GCA_944323995.1 Candidatus Gastranaerophilales bacterium
GGGCTTTAATCGTGATATAGCTGGTTTCCGTAGGTTAAAACTCCGGTGAGAAGTTGTCGGATTAGTAAATCCGACCTGCTATGCTGCTTTAATGTCTTAACAACTTAAAAAAAAAACGACTTTTTATACAAAAGCCGTTGGAAAATCAATAGGAAAAAGGAAAAAAGGGAAAGGAAAATTTGTTTTTACGGATTAGCCGAAAGTTTTGAAGGAGCTTTCCGTATTTTTTTCGATAACTTTTTGAACAGCGTCCATTTCGGTTGAAATTGCATCCTGTTCGGTGTCTAACTGTTTCAATCTCAATTCAAGGTTTTTGTCTTGAGCCTGAACAATTTCGATTTGTGCGTTAATTTCCTGGATTGCCTGATCGTACAAATATTTGTCATATTCGTACTGGTTCATTGCATCGTCATAAGCATCCTGATCGGTTACGGTTGAAGTAGTCAGAGTATATGTAACCGTTTCTGTGCTGCCTTCTGCCACAGGAATATGTATTGCAATGTATCTGCCTGTTGAATCTTTTTCAATACGGCATCCGGCAACACCTTTTACTTCGGTTGTTGTTGTGGAAGATCCGATTGTATAGCAGGCTACTGATGAATTTATATTGCCGTTTTTGTCTGTTATACCGTCATCAAGGTCGGATTTTTTGTAGAAATACGGTGACCATACGCCTGTTGAGCTGTTTTCAACGTATCTTACCATCCAGCCTTTATCTTGTTTGCCGTATTTATTGTCAAGCAATTCTATATAATATTGTTCTTCTTCTTCAAGTTTATCAAGCTGCTCTTTGCTTAATGTGCTCAAATAATCATCCTGCGGGTTGCCGGAATATGTTCCGTCAGCCGCTCTTGGGATTGCATCGCCCATTTTTCTCAAAGTTACCGAGCCGATTTTATAATCACCGCCGACTTCGGTAACAACGCTTGTACCGGCTGCTATCGGTGAAAAATCGTCTTCAAACTGCGACAGATAACTTACCTTATAAGTTCCGTCGTTTGCCTGTGTATCATAAATCAAAGATGTAATCGTGTTTGTCAAAGCACCGTCATTAAATGTGTAAACAGTTTTTGTATAACTGTCAACAGAAGGAGGTGTCGGCACTGACATACCCAGCAAATCATTGTAATAATTTGCTGACTGGTTTGACAATGTTGTACGTTGCTGGTTAATCTGTTGACCTTCGAACTCAACATTGTTTTTTCTGGCCGTCAGACCTAAAAATCTGGCTTGTGACGCTGCCATACCCATAGCGTGTCGATTTCCTTTCTGTAAGTTTTGGCGCTTACACATGTCATGTCGGCACTTCGGGGATTATTCTTTAATTTTTAGGGGCATCATGTTACAAAATCGTTACAAACTATTTTCGAAATCTTTCTGACAAATAACTCAAAACCGCGCCGCCGATTTCCTCGTTAGGGTCGAAATAAGGCGACGGAACAGGGTTTACGGAATTTTGCACAAGCATTTTTACAAGCGGGCCGAATGCATCCGGCACCTGAATTTTTCTGTAAATTCCGGCAAGAAATGTCTGGATGTTCGGCGATCTTGTGTTATTAAACCTTGATAACACAGGATACATTTTATCGACATTTTTTGTGCCGCTGTCAATCATTCTGTCCAGAATATACAAGGTCTCGGTAATCTGTTCTTCGTTGTTTGAATGCTGCAAAACATCCGCAATATACGGCAGGGCAGCCTCTTTTTGCCGGACAAAATAGTCTGTCTTGTTTTTGTCGGCAACGCAATAATTTCGGTATGCGTTTGGCATCTGAAAAGTATTATTAACCGGCTGAACGTACAATTTGACCTCCTTATGAATATACAAACGGCGCGCCGTTTTTAATCTCAAACAGAATATTTTCCGCCATTGTTTTTAATTCTTGTTTTGATTTACCGGCATCGACCTGACGGTAAAATTCCTCCACAAGCGGCTGAATTGCGGCATCTTTTTTGGATTTGAAGTTTCTCAACTCGGTTGATACAAGCCGTTTTTGCAGTTGAAGTTCCGTTTGAGCGTTAATCTTTTTGACCTGAACTTCTTTTATCGCATCGCCGAGAAGTTTGCCGCCGTACCCGATTGCCGTAAGTCCGGTAATTCCGAAGAATAACTGCTTGAACTGCGGGTTTGAAGTGTCTAAAAGCCAGTTATAGAAAAATGCTCTGTAATCGTCTACGTGCGAATAGAATGAGGGTTTCGGGGTTCCGTCACCGCCCATTGCCTCGTTAACTTTTGTGGTCGAGGTCTGAACTTCTTCTATAACCTCCTGCGCAAATTTTTCGGAATCTTCCCATTTTAAATTTTTTGTATATGATTTTATTTCTTCCGGATCGGAACCGATTGCGCGGAACATGTGTTTAAGATTTATTTTGTCGGTTTCGCGGGTTTCGGGAGTCGATTTTTCTATAATCTCGCTGATTACGGCTTTAGTATCTTTTACATACTTATCAAGATGCGTTTTTCCTTTTGCAAGATTTCGCATGGAAACAAAGCCCAGCGCGATTATTGAGGCAAAAGTTCCCAGCCCGAGAAGGATATATCCCGCCGGATTTTTCTTTTTATTATTGTCTGTGTTTTCTTTTGTGCCGGTAAACTTTAACGGATTGAATTTTTTCCTGCCGAAATTAGGCAATATTTTGTCACCGTCATCCGAGAGGTATTTTTCAAATTCAATTGCGTGTTTTGCAAGCATACTGCGCACAATCTGCATTTTGCCCGCAAATGACTGAGTTTCGACATCAATCAGGTTTTCCTGAAGATTTTTTTGGATATCTGCTTCGCGCTTTTTGACCCAGACGTCTTTAAACCCGTCAAAGAAAGTTTTACCCATAAAAGCCATTGCCGTAAGGGTTAAAACACCCGTGCCCGCAAGAATGGTTTTCTGGTTGGGCGCCTGTATCATCTGATAAATTGCCTGATGGGTTTCTTCGTTCAATGCAACGTTTCTCGTGGTTGCGGGAAGTTTTTTCATGTTGGAAATGCTTAAATTTATTCGGGCGTTTCGTCTTACAAACGCAGTCAAAAGCGCGATTGAACCCATTACGCCGAGTACTATTCCGCTGATTGGCAAAAGACTTTTGTTTGCGGGAGTTTCTGTTTCGGTAAGTTTTTTGGGCATTTTTATGTCGTCAGAAATTATCAAAGTATCGTAAGTGTCCTGCAGGTCAACCTGTTTGCACGGATCTTTATAAAAACTGTTTACGATAACACCTTCTTTTGTGTACGCGTTGGTGCGCTTTTGAAGCTGGGTTGAATTCCTGTTCTGGCGGGCGGTTTCGCCGTCCCTAAATTGATTGACGTTCATCTTTTTCACTTTCTGTCAGTTTTTTGTAAAGTTTGTGTATAAAGGTTTTAAGTTCAAATGTCCGCTTGGCTTCGTCGATTTTTTTGTCCTCGTCATCGGTGTCCAAGGGTTCAAAAATTCCGAAAATTGATTTGATTTTTTTCTTAATCTCTTTGAAAGATTCCGAAACTTTTTTGGACACGGCAGCCTTGATTTCGCCGTAAACAGCGGTCAGTTTATCCGTAATATCAGCAAGTTTTTGCGAAAAATTCTGCGAAAAACTTGCGATTGCGGCCGGAAGATTTTTCATTGCGTTCAAACCGTTTGCAACAATATTATTCATAACAAAAGCCAGAGGCTTTGCAATAACCGCAGGCATTGAATTTTGAACAGCTGCCGCAAACTGTGCGGCTTTTTGCGCGGCATTTGCCATTGTGGTTTGGAATTTTGCAAGCGCTTGTACATGTGCCTGAAAATCAGCGTTTTTGGCTTGCTGTGCCGCCTTTTGCGCTTTTAAAAACGCACCTATTGCAGCGCATTCATTCCAGCTCATTTCGCCGGGTTTGGCTGAAAAATCCGCTTTTCTTGAACCTCCGCCGCCCGACATTCCGTTACATATAGGACAGGCGCCCATCGGCAGGCCGTGAGGACAGGTGCCTATTCGTGTTTTTTGAGCTTGTAATGTCCCTAAATGCATTAAAAAATCCTCTTTAAGAGGACATCCCGTATACTTCCGTCAGCACGCAAAAAGTATATCTTATGAGCATTCCGGCTTTTACGGTTGCGGCTGCAGCCTGAGATATTCACTCCGTTTCCTCTTTAAAAAAATCTTAAAATAAGCCGAAATTCATGTCAAACAAATGTTTTCAATTGTTAACATTACGATACCCCGTGCCGGCTCTGAAACCTGATAAAAAATACATTACAGGCAGCATAGGCTCTATCCATTTGACTCCTGACAATACACCTGCAGTTGCAATATCGTCACTGTGAAGTGCTATGTCCAGAGCTTCCGGTTTTCTCTCGGAATATATTCCGTTTTCTTTTTTTTGCGAAAATAACGGATTAATAATTTTTTTGCTCAAAAAATTCGCAATATAACTTCCGCCGACTATTCCCGCCGCTGTAATCCCGCCGAGGATTACGGCGAGTTTTTTCGCCGGTGTTAAGTTTTTAATAACACCTTTTCGGTTTAATCCCTCTGCCGCAAACAATGCACAACCCGCCCCGACGTTACATAAAAATATGTTTGCAAAATACTGGTAAAATCCCTCCTTTATTTTATCGGAAGTCTTTTTTAATGAAGATGTTCCGGTCACCGTGTCTGCCGTAATCCCTCCGGCAATCCCGCTTAATACCGGTACTGCGCCCAGAACTGAAAGCCTTTTGATCTCCGAAAAAATTTCCTTTGATGTCAAATTTTTGTTTTCCGAAAATAATGTTTTAAATAAAACGGTTCTGTTTGAATCGTCTTTCAACTTTTCAAACAAAACCGGAATCTCGTCCAAGGAAAGGTGGTTTCTCTTAGACTTATTAAGTATAGACAGTAAAATATTGTCGGAAGGTTTAGTTTTTTCTATAAATTCCTCCACTGCTTTTGTCTGCTCCTTCATAATCTTTGAAACAGAAACTGTATCAATAAGTTTGAATTTCTTTATCCCGCCTAAAGTCGCCCCTATAATAAATGCCGAAATAATTGAATTTTTCAACATTCTGTGTTTTTCTTCCCTGTGCACATAAGCGTCGTGCAAAGAAATTACCGCAGCCGAGCCCGCAAGCAGTTTCGGAACCTGTTTGTTCAGTCTGCCGATTAAAAGCGGCTGATCCAGATATTTGGCAAGTGTTTGAATTTTCATTATTCTCCTGAATAGTTAGTCACATCTAACTTATTTGTTAGGCATGACTAACTTTATCAGAAAAATATTTGTCTGTCAAGAGAGGGGTAAAATCTAATGTACGCATACTGCCCAATATGGACCATAGGTGAACCTATCCCCCTGATAGAAATAAGCCTGAAATGGACCGTATGCAAATTCATAAACGTCAGCTCTTTCTCCTTCAACTTCATCACTTGTGTAAGCATAAGCTAGTACGTTTCCTCTAAATACATAGCCAAATTCACTGGCTTTTTCAATATTTCTATACAACGACCAAGAAGTATCATCACGATCTGCCGATATCGGCGTTTCGTAGATATAGCTCGCTATTTTAGCTAATTCTTCTCTGTTAGTTAATCTGCCGCCCAGACTTCTGCAGGTATTTGCAGCCACTGCAACGGGATCATTACCCGCAAAACACTCTTTTAAATATCCTTCGCTTATAAGATTATTGCAATCTTCTTCTGTTATAGGACCGGAATCTGGAGTAAAGGCCTCTGCCAGAATACACATACCTTCAAATTCTTTAAAACAACTGAGACCCAGTTTAGAAACGTTGATTGAACGTAAATCCTTTGAACTGGTATTCGGTAATTTATATGCTGACGTATCATATAAAATGGCCAGACAATTAAGAGTATCAACTTGGTTAGAATAAGGATCTTGATAACAATTGGGATTATAAGCTATCAAACCGGTTGTCCCGTTTGCAAATTGCACCCCTAAAATTTCCGTATCCCATTCTTCCAATCCAAAATTTTTTGCCGTTTTTAAAATGGTTGTATCAATTTCCTCATTTTCACTGCCCCAGTATACTTTATCTTCAAAACAGGATGTTATATCGTCGTTTTTACATATCTTTGTTATTTTTATATGTTTGGATAATTCATCAACAAACGCTTCTGTTGTTGTATAGCCTGCCAAAGTCCCCTGAACATTCATCACTTTCAATGATTCTTCAAGTTTTCTTTGAAATACTTGTGACGCAGTGTCCCATGCTTCTTGCTGAAAATTCTGAATTAGGGTCGGAATTGTCAGTGCTGCAACAATGCCGATTATTGCCAAGGTAATTAAAACCTCCGCAAGTGTGAAGGCGGCATTTCTTTTAAAGTCGTTAAGTCGATAAGACGCTAGGACGTTAAGTCCTTTACATTCGCTTCGCTCAATAAATTTGTCATTACGAGCAGACGTAGTCTGCGTAGTAATCGCATTGCCGTCAGATTTTACCGACACTGCAAATACACCCTGCGCGGTGCTTTCATCTGACGCCTTTACTCCAAAATACCCCGAAACCCTGTCATAGAGAGGGTTATAATTTACCCCCCCCCGTCTTTACATTTCTTAACAATTTTAAACATTTTTTTCTCCTTTGTAACTGTTTACGAACGAATTTATTTTATCAAAATTTTTATCGGAAATCAAGTGTTCTACCGAACACGCTATCTCCTGCGCATTATCCAGCCTTAATATTTCTTCAAAAAGTTCTTTCAAAAGTTTATGTTTTTTCAAAATTTTTTCTGCTTTATTCCGGCCTTCCTCAGTCAAAGTTATGGGAGAATAGGGCGCATAGTTTATCAATCCTCTGGATGCCAGAAGATTCAAAGCCGAGGTCACGGATGCCTTGCGAACGTTTAATGATGCGGAAATTTCGGTAACCTTGGCATGCCCGTTTTTTAACACCTGTACGTATATTTCTTCCAGATAATCTTCCTGACTTTCGGATAATCTTTCCATATTATAATTATAATATGAATCTTACAAACTTGCAAAATTTTCATAATAGCTGTATTATGAGGTAAAGTTTTCTTAAAAACTTAGCTTAAAGTGTTTTATATATTTATTTGTCGGAGTACAATAATATTTATGAAAGCTGTGGAAGAACAATTATATTCAGATATACCGCCGACAAAGCTGCGGAACAAAGACGAAAAATTCAAACCTGCCAAAACAAACAAATTCTGGCTGACAATTGCAAGTTTGTTCTTTTTTAACATGCTGCAAAACAGGTTCTATGCATTCAGATACAAAAATGCAGAAAACTATTTTACGCGTGAAGAAAATTATCCTACAATTATTTTTGCACCGCACTGCAACTGGTGGGACGGAATTGTTTTGTATAATATTTCTCACAGAATTTGTCACAAAGAAATCCGGCTTATGGTGGAAGAATTGAACAGGTTCCCGCTTTTACGCCGCGGCGGCGCGTTCTCCGTGTGCAAAAAATCCGCACAAACCGCAATGAAAGCGCTTAAATATTCGGTTGAACTTTTGAGTGATTTGAGGAATATTTTATTCATTTTTCCGCAGGGAATTATAAGACCGCCGCATTTCAGACCGATTAAGTTCCAGACAGGACTTGCTTATATCGCACAAAATGCCGCCAGAAAATACGGCAAGGTTAACTTGATTCCGGTTTCTATAGATTACTGTTTCCTGCGCGATAACAGACCGGAAGTGCTTGTGGAATTCGGCAAAAATATCGTCCTTTCCGATCCGGATGTCGACAGAAAAGAATTTACCCACACTCTGGAAAATGCCATGACTCAAGTCTGTGACAACCAGATGAATGACATTTCTCACGGGAATTTGAATGATTACAAAATACTTTTCAAACAGCACCTCAAATGGTACAGAAGAATTGAACAGAGGTTGAAAAGTATTGATCTGCCCGATGTTTCAAGCGTATAAAAAAATCCCTCAAGAGGGATTTTTTTAAGCATCATATCGTTTAAACGATTTTTCTATATTTTTGGAAATTAATGACTTAATTGTATCGTATTCGGTTGTGAGTGAAGAAATTTCAGTATCCAGATTTTTCATCTTAAGGTCAAGTATTTCTTCTTTCTGGTTAAGTTTTTGTTTTTCGGTATTGTATTTTGCTTCAGCTTTTGCTATCGCGTCTTCGTCTGTTACTTCTTTTATGTAAGTATTTGTTGCATAATTACCCTGATAATAATATCCGTCATCCGTACAGGTCGATAAGAAGTATTTGCCTGTCTTGAGCATTTCCTGAAGATAATCATTGTCAGTTACATTGTTATTTTCAACCCAGCCGTTTGTACAAATCTGGTTGAATATTGCGTCAAAGAATCCCGACTGCAATGCCTGATCCGTATTTACACCGGTATTTACAACAACATTAAATTTATAATCACTGTCAAGCGTAATAAGGTTACTGTCTTCAACTTTTCTGTTGTTGGTTGTATCAGATACGGTATATTCACTCTTACCGATACCTTCCATCGCCTGTATAAAGTATGTCAAATATGCGTAGGCAATGTTTGATACGTCGACAGAAACACCGTCTTTTTTATATTTTTTCTTATTACCCATACCCAAAAATCCGTTTCTGTCGTTATCGTATGTAGTAATACCTATATATTCGGCAGTGTTATATGAATCTTCAGTTCCTCTGAATATTTTACCGAACCATGTTCTGTGGTGGTTCTGGTCGTTCATCGCGCTGATAACACCTTTCCATCCGCTCTTTTCCCAGGTTTTACCTGAGAATTGCAATGCAAGGTTGTCTGACTGCAATAATTTTCTTGTCTGTGCTTCGGCTGATGCGATTGCGGAACTTACACCCGGGTCGCCTGCAACATTCAACAACGACGCAAATTCACTGAACATCCAATCCCATATCGGCGAATTTGCAATAGCGTTTGCAGTATTAAGACGTCCGTCATTTTCATCATCAACTTTACACAAAATTTGATAATGCGGGTTCTGGCCGTTTGCATCCGATAAAATCTGATCAAGCGTCAGTGTCTGATTACCGATATCACCGTTAGATTTTGCGCCGGTACGAATTTGTACATCTTCTGCCGCAAGTTCAGCTTTCAAGGCTTCTCTGTCATACATATAAGATGTTGTTTCAAAATCTCCCGAAGTATAATAATCTATCAATTCAGCCAGAGTCATTTCTTCAACTTTTGTGGTCACAAGATCTGTTGTGCCCATACCCATTGACTGAGCGTATTCAATACCGACATAAGTTGCAGCCTGCTCATTACTGATAATACCGCTTTTTGCAAGCCCTTCAATAAATTTGTTACGCATTGTGCTTGACGGCAGGCAGCCCAAACCTTCCTGCGGAATACCCGCTGCACGGGCTGCAGTTGCATAAGCACTGCTCAAGACAGTTTTGCCTGATGTGTCGGTTATTAATGTCGGCAGATATCCGTTCATCTGCGACGGTGTCATCAATAAACCGTAGCTTAATGGTGTTGTGGTATCTCCCGTTCCGTAAAAATCGTACACTAATTTTGTTTGATCTAATGAATTCTGATATTCGGTTGATAAATCTGTCAAATCACGAGAGAGCGCTATTTTTTGATGTGAATAGCGCATAGACTGATATTCACAGTCCGCTTTGCGTGCCGTGATGGTTAATAGTCTGGCTTGTGATGCTGCTAAACCCATTTCAGCTTAATTTCCTTTCGTAATTTAGTGACAGTTTCCTTCATGTAGTATTACGTCATTTTGTATAATAATCTTTAAATAAGTTAATCTTTTTCGTTACAAAAATTAACACAATACGGGCTGACAACTGTCAAATATCCATTAAATGATTGATGTGAAGTATTAAATAATATTCTATTGTAAATATGGGGCAGGGAATATGAGTACTCAGACCGTAAATCCGATAGATTCAAAAGAATTATATGCTGAATATAACTGGTACAGGAACACTTTTCCGCCGGTAGTTCAAAAGTGCTGCGACGAATTCTTTTTGCCCGGATTTAAATTTTCAATGATAGGGATAAGCAAAAATGTTAATCCTTTGATGGATAAAGATTCTTATTTTGTAACAAAAATCCGCATTGACAAACAGTACGATATGTTTTTCAGGAGTTCGGAAAAAGCGATTTCGTTAATTTTGGACAGGGTGCTCGGAAAACCGAACAGATCTTTCAACCTTAACAGAATGACCGATCTTGAAGCTAAAATTATTACATCATTTAACGATTATATGTTCAATGTTGCATCAGCTCTTCTTAACCCGCCCCCGCCGAATGAATTAAGAAGAACAAACTTTGACGTAATCCATCTGACTTTTGTCATAAGAGATGTTGACGAACCAAGGTTCGGAAAATTTATAGTATCACTGCCCGCAGCCCTTTTAAAGCCTGACGCTGTTGTTTCAAAAGGGCCGAAATTTGATAACACATCTTTTAAGACAAGTACGCTTGACGTGAATATTAAAATCGGCAGCACAAGATTTACGATGATGGATTTAAAAAATCTTGACGTTGAAGACATAGTAGTTTTTGACAACAGCAACACAAAACACATGACACTTGTCATAGATGACTACGTAAAAGATATAAAACTCAATCCGAACCTCGGATTAATAACACCGGTAGAAAATAACGGAGGAGATAATATGGGAGCCAACAATTTATGGGACAGCATCGAGGTAGAAATGACCGCTGAATTCGATGCGGTGAAAATAACTCTCGGAGACCTTAAAAGCATAGAAGACGGCATGGTGGTTGACTTGACGTCAATTTACGATAATAAAGTAACTTTAAAAGTTGAAGATAAAATAATAGCCCGCGGTGAACTTGTCATAGTAAATGACAGATACGGGGTTAAGATAAACGAAGTTACGGCACAGAAAAAAGAAGCCGCCGCGCAGCCTGAGGAATTAGCGGATGACTTTGAAGCAGATGAGGCTGAAGTTAATGAAACACCGGCCGGCGGAGAAGAAGAAGCACCGGCAGGCAATGACCAGCAGGATGAAGAATTTGACTACAGCGACTTTGAACTTGACGATGAAGATATTTAAGGAGAGCTTATGGGAGGATATATCGCAAATTTTACTGTTTATACAATGGCAATGCTCGGGCTTATATGCTTTGCGCTTTTTGTCTATAAGAAATTTTTAAGCGGAAATTCTTTCAAAAATAAATCAAATTTTTTGGGAGTAGAAGAATGCATAAGTCTTGCGCCGAGGAAAAATTTGTATGTAGTACGTGCCGGCAGCGAAAAATTTCTTATCGCTTCCGACGTTGACAAAACAACGCTTATTTCAAAACTCGGGACTTCGCAAAGAACCGAACGCAGGGCGGAAGATATTGACGATTTGCCGGTAATAGTTGATTTTCCCGTCAAAGAAAAACCGGTTATAAAAGAAATGCTTAAAAAAATTAATGATATGTAAGGATATAAAATGGAAACAATTATAAAAGATATGAACCCTGTATTGCAGATGCTTATAGTAATGACGGTATTTTCGCTTATACCGTTTGTATTCTGCTGTATGACAAGTTTTTTGAGGTTTGTAATAGTATTTTCAATGCTTAAAACAGCACTCGGAACCCAGCAGGTTCCGCCCTCAATCGTAATTATCGGACTTGCCATGATTCTTACGTTTTACACAATGGGAACAACATTTACCAAAATGTATGAACTCGGCTCAATTCCGTACCAGCAAAACAAAAACATGATTGAGGCGATAAACGAGGGTTCAAAACCTTTAAAAGAATTTATGATGAAACAAACACGCGAATCCGATCTGGCGTTTTTTGTTGAATTTTCGCAAAAAGAACCTCCGAAATCACCGGAAGAAATAACAATCTGGCAGATTGCGCCGGCGTTTATTATAAGCGAATTGAAAACAGCCTTTGAAATCGGGTTTATAATATTTGTACCGTTTATCGTACTGGATCTGGTAGTTGCGAACATACTTCTTGCACTCGGTATGTTCATGTTATCACCGACGATCATATCCCTGCCGTTTAAACTGTTGATATTTATTGCGGTTGACGGCTGGTCGCTCATTGTACAGGGGCTTGTTACAAGTTACAATTAAGGATAGAGATTATGGAACCTTTAATAGAATATTTAGCAAGAGGATTTATGGTAATGCTGGCGATATCAATGCCATGCGTACTTGTTGCGGCGGGAATCGGGCTTGTGGTAGGTATATTGCAGGCGGTAACACAGGTTCAGGAACAAACAATTGCGGCGGCGCCGAAAATTCTTGCGGTATTTCTTGTAATAATAATCGGCGGAGTCGGGTTTATAAGAATTCTGACAAACCTTTTCACCGACGGCATGGCGCTTGCATTTAACGTTGTTCCGAAAAATGAAACCTATGTATTGTCGTCGGATTATTATAAATATACGACGCCGTTTGAAGGCGAAATGAAAGACAGGTTCAAAAATCAGCCTGACATTAATGAAATTATGAAAAATCCGGGCAAAGTTCCGTTTATAGATAACCAGCAGAGGATGAAATACCTGCCGAGTCAGAGAACTCCGATGCCGCGCCCTGATTTTGTGGAAACAAATACCATACTCGGAAGATAATCAATGAAAAAACTGTTTTTGACAGCCTTAATACTTATGAATATATTGCCGGCGGCAGCTTTTGAAAATTACATGATAATTTCAAATACGCCGGTCAAATCTGTTGCGGTTAAAGACCCTGAAATTGCAGATGTAATCCCTGTTTTTACAATTGATAATCAGAAAAAAATTCTTCTGTTAAAATCAAAGAAAAAAGGTTCGACTAAAATTTTTGTAAAATACACAACAGAGGAAAAAGTTCTTGAAGTCAAGGTTACTGCAAAATCCACCAAAATAAAACCTGTTGACGGGTTTGAATATTTTGTTATGGACGAACCGCCCGCCGAAATTGAAATTCCGGCTCCGCCCGCAAATCCTGTTATTCCTCCGCCGGTTATAAAGGACGGTGAATAATGGAACTTATCATTGAAGAACTGATGAAGATGTTTCCGGCGCTTAATACAATGCTTGCGGCGGGTATTATGGTATTTTCGCGGCTGATGGGATTCATAAGATTTGCGCCCGTATTTAATAGAAAAGAAATTCCCGGAATGGTGAAACTGGCACTTTGTTTACTTTTAACAATAATTATAACCCCGTTTGTAAAAACTGACAGTCTTTTTGTAATGGAATCTTTTACGCTGTCGATTATTTTGAATATTGTAACCGGAGCCTTGATAGGATATATGGCGCAGTTAATTTTGATGGCGGTTGAAGCCGGAGCGGATATGATTAATATGCAAATGGGTTTGTCCTCCGCAATGGTATTGGAGCCGACAACATCAAGCCAGGTTTCTATTTTAAGTAAAATAATGGCGCTTTTCGGGCTTTTAATATTTATAAACCTCGGCGGGGTTTACTGGCTGATACGGGCTTTGATGCGCAGTTTTGAAATATTTCCGATATATGCAACAAGTATTCCGCTTGAACAGCTTGTGAATATGAATTATCTTATAACAATGTCCTCAAACGTTTTGTTTATGGGGCTGCAGATAGCGGCACCCGTTCTTCTTGCAACGCTCGGGCAGGATATAATTCTCGGTGTAATTTCAAAAACAGCCCCGCAGGTAAACGTTTTTCAATTGAGCTTTCTGTTTAAACCGGTTCTTGGTGCTGCAATAATGGTATGGATTCTGCCTATGCTTTTGAATATAATCGGAGAATATTTTTTGTCCTATACAAATATATTTTAAATTATTTAGAATTAACCGGCTGCAGAAATGTAAACAAATTGACATTTAAAATCAAAAAATCTATAATAAAACCAGGATAGATAAAATGGAGAAAAAACAAATGGTCAAAAACGCAGACTACATCATTGCTCTAAGTGGGGGGGGGGGGCTGTAAATCAGCTTCACGTACTGAACACAGCAGTTTAATAACCCCAAAAGTTAAATCAGCTTTCACTTTAGCAGAAGTGCCTGAGGCACGACAACATATCGGACATTGGTCTAATTCTTACAGTCATTGCGAGGAGCGGAGCGACGTCGCAATCGCAAGGTTGGTAAATTGCAACGACAATGCGATTACTACGTCGAATGCTGTGCATTCTCCTCGTAATGACAAGGGATACAACCCTCTACCACTGGGAGAGGGTGGCACGCAGTGCCGGGTGAGGGTCAAAAAGGCAGCCTTCACACTTGCGGAAGTATTGATAACACTGGCGATTATCGGCATTGTTGCAGCACTGACAATCCCGACACTTGTACAGAACTATCAAACAAAAGCATGGGATACTGCATCAGAAGTATTTCAAAGAAAACTTGAAGAATCGTTAAAGGTTATGAATGTTCAAGGAACCTTAGCAGGCTATACAACAACGGAAGCGTTTGTTGATGAATTATCTAAACATATTAAGATAACAAGAATATGCGATAACGATGATATTACAACATGCTTTGCAGATAAAGTTACATGGGGAACAGAGAATGAAGAAGTAGAGATGGCGGATGTAAAAAGAGCATCACACTTCGGACAGGATAGCTGGGGAACAAATACTGTAGGAGTACAGTTTGCAAACGGTGTTAACGGAGTAATAGCATATAATCCAACAGAGACTTGTAAACAGGATCCATATTCAAATCAAATAACAGGAACAAGCTGCTTGGCAATATTATATGACGTAGACGGATTTAAGAATCCAAATACCCAGAATAAAGATTTAAGAAGTATAAACGTATCAAGTTTAGGCGGAAGTTCATGTTCATTTGAAGTAGGCGGAATATGTTTCGGAACACTTTTCCAACCGACAGCATTAACACTTGCAGAATGCGAAGCACAAAAAGGTGAACTTGAAATAAATGAATGTTACTACGATGCTGATTACTGGGCAGGTGCAGTAAAAGCATGTGCAGATCAAGGAAAGCGATTACCGACCCTCGCAGAACTAAACACATTAGCAAATGATTTGTATAACACCACAGTAAGCGGCGGAGACGGAGAAGTAGTATATGCAACCATGAACACAGACAAAGCAAGTTCTTACGGCATCCCTCTCTATGACTTTGGTGACGGAATTAGCGGCTTCGGCCTGTGGTCCGGTCAGGAGACGGGCGCTCGCCGCGCGTACGCACGCGAATTCTACTCCGTGAACACGGGCTGGTACTCGAACGCTAACAGAGACTACTCCGGCCCGAGCTTATGGGCGGTTTGCGTAGGTGAATAACTGTGTAAGTCGTTAAGACTTAACGACCTTAAATAACTGCTTAACTACCATGCAACAAGCGGTTTTTGTCATCAACCATCACAACAGTCGGTTCAAAGTCAGCCGCTTCTTCCGGGGTAAAATAAGCGTAAGAAACTATAATAACCTTGTCACCGGGCTGAACTTTTCTTGCGGCTGCTCCGTTAAGGCATATACAGCCGGAGTTGGGGGCGCCTTTTATGACATAAGTTTGAAATCTTTCGCCGTTATTAACGTCAAGGATATCAACTTTTTGGCCTGCTTTTATATTTGCGGCTTTCAACAAAGTTTCGTCTATGGTAATCGAGCCTACGTAATTCAGATTTGCATCGGTTACGGTTGCTCTGTGTATTTTTGAATGTAAAAATTCCAGTAACATAATCTGACCTCACACATGATTATATATCAGACAAAAAAGCGGTGCAAGTTTTCACCTGCACCTTGCGGTTTATTTAATGTGTGCCTTAATGCTGTTTGAATACTTTCTTTGAATAGCTTTCGATGAAAGGTGTGTCAATCTCAAACACATGAATTCTTGCCGGCCCCAGATCAACGCGCAATTCATTGTCAGCTGTCTGGAATATGCTTTCCTGCCCGTATGAAGGAAGCAGGTTGACAAGCTCCTGATTTGCTTTTAAGGTAGGAACCTTAATCTTACAGGCAACAGCTCTGTCTATGTTTTTGTTAGCAACAACAAGAAGTGTCTTGCCTTTGTAATGTCTTGCATAAGCTATTATCTGATCGTTTTTATCGTCAATTTTTTCAAGTTCAATAAACGAACCTTTATTGATTATGTTTGCATAATTATCTTTGAGTTTGAAACATTCTGACAAAAACTCGCCTATTTCAGGATTTTTTCCTCCGGGTTTTCTTGAAAGGTTGAACAAATCAAGTTTGCCGTGGTGAACCGTCATTTCATGAGAATCCGTTGTTGTAACGGGATTATAGCTGTCCTCATACGGGAATGCGTAATAATCACCCGATTGGAACCCGTCAACAATATACGGATTAAGCATCGGCAAAGTTGCCTGAAGTCCGCTTGTCAGGTTGCAGTATTCGGTTTTGCCGTGATACATCGGAGATATATCGTCATGAGTTGCAAACGAGCCGATTATTGATTTGCCTTTATCAAGTCTGTATGACATTTCAAGCTGATCTTCAACATATTTCATAAACTCGCCTGCAGTCGGAATTTCATGGAAAATATGGTACTGTCCGTATATCATATCAAATCCGGCTCTCAAAGAATCTTCCGGTCTGTCATAGGGCATATTTGCCTGCGGAGAGGCGTCTTCATAGGTATAAGTTTCGGCAAGCCATCCGAATTCAGGATCAAGTTTTCTTGAATAAGGTATTATTATATCCCAGAATTCAACCGGTTTCGCTCTTGCAACGTCGGCTCTTATCCCGTCAACACCCATGTCAACGCAAAAGTCAATGTATTGTTTGTGAAGTTCAAGGAGTTTCGGGTTCAAAGTTCTTTTTCCTTCGTCCTCCCACGGTTGAAACATTCTGATATCATTCCAGCCCTGCGGAGTTTTCGCAAGCCCGTCACGCTCTTTTGCCATTAATTCGGGTTTTTCAAGGAACATGTCATACGATGCACAACTCGGCAAATCAAGCATTACCCTTATTCCGCGCTGATGGCAAGCATCTACAAAGGCTTTGAACTGTTCTCTGTCGCTTCTCGGGTCTTTGGGGTCAATAAGCATCGGATCTATTGCCAGCAAATCCTTCGGCGAATATACAGAACCTGCGGTTCCCATAGCTTTCAGTTTTCCCGGCGGGTGAATGGGAAGTATGTGAAGCGTATTAAACCCTTGCGCTTTGACTTCGTCAAGTCTTTCGATTGCATTCAGGAAAGTTCCGTGCTGTTCATTTCCGTCTATGTATTCATTGCCGTTTTCGTCTTTTGCGTTGAATATTCTCGGAAGTATTGCAAGAATTTTTGCCTCATTGTTGGTAAACATTGTTCTTAAATTGTTTTTATAAGGTTTTTGAGGAATTACGGTATCTTCAACCTTGTTTACAAGCGGCATATTCATTGAAGCCGAGGATTTCAAAAAGTTTTCCAGCAAATTTTCACCCGAAACCGGCAGCACATTACTGTATTCAACAGGTACAGGAGTCTGATTTGCTTTTATTGTATTAACTTTTTGAACTAACAAATTGGTTGAATTAATCATTTTTTCACCTCATCGGGAGTTTTCATTTTTCCGAAAGTAAACTGTGCAAGCACCGTCACTCCAAGCAATCCGAGCCCCAGACCGCCAAACATTTTGAGCCATTTTTTGGTATTAAACAATTCTTTTATGGTTACATTAAACATTTGATCCGGTGACATCCCCATCCGCAGGAACTGTTTATAAGAAGAAGCGTCGCTTTGTACGCCGTGAACCAGATGGCGCGGTTTTGCAAAATAGAATGCATCGCCGAGTTCTGACGCGCAGGCTTTTCTGTATTCGTTTACTTCGCCCGCAAAAACAGTGTTGGACAGAAGTTCGGTAGTTTTCGGATGAAGGTCGTTTTCAAACAATAATCTTATTGCTTCGGTAAAGAAGTTTTTGTCATTCGGCAAATCGACCTTTCCGCCTTTGACTTCTCTTGTAAGATATTTATTTTTAACCTTGCCGGCTTCGACAACTATTTGTGAAAAATCAGTTGTATTCGGGTTCGGGTTTCTTAATTCGTAAAATTTAGTCATGAAATCGGATGTTGTTCCCTCAACCGACATTTTTTTACAAAGTTCAACAAGTTCTTCTTTGACTTCGCGCGGCATACCGCTGTGCAAAGCCGGAATGTTTTCAAGTGTGGAAATCCGTTTATAAAAATCAAGAGTGTTCAGCAATCTGTAAAGCGAGCTTCTTACACCTAATAATCTGTTTGATACGTAAGACAATTGAACATTTTTCAATGAGCCTTTTGCACCTGTAAGACGCTCGGCCGTATTCGGCATGCTTATCCTTGAATCTTTTAAGGTTGATGACACATCATCAAACACTGAATCTACAATAGAAATATAACTTTCTTTTGAGGCGGACGATGTATCAAGCATTTTGATTTTTGCATCAAGGCGTGAAATTTTTTCGGCAAGAGAATTTACTACTCTGTCGTATTCCCCTTCGTTAGATGTAATAAATTCTATCTTGTCACGGAGTAATTTGCCTGCCATTTTTCTGTCATGTCTTGCGTTGGTAATTTCGCTTGATGTAATATTAAACAATTTCGGCAGACTTTCCGTAACTTCGTTCCACGCATTTGCAACAACAGTTTCCGGAGCGGCTGCTGATTTTAAGAATACATATTGATCCAGAACAGCGTTTTTGGCTTTGAAATCAGTGAGAATTTTGGAAATATTTCTGAGATTTGCCATAACGCTTGAATTAAATCTGCCGGTTGAATTTGAATGCAATGCAGTCGTAATCGGGCCTTCGGATACTTTGCGGTTTATAAGCCTGTTAAGTATCAACTTCACATTAAGCTGAGATTCTGGGTTTTTAATGTTATATTCAAGAATACTGTCTTTTATATGAGCACCGGTAAGCGCTACCGCCTTTTTCAATTCGGTTTCGCTGAGTTTTTTGCCGAAAAGTTTATGCTGTCTGAAAAGATTTGCGAATGATTTTTCGTCAGGAACAATTTTCGAGAGTATTTCCGACGGAATAAGTTTTTGCAGCTCTTTTTTGGTATTTGCAACAAGTTTTTCAGGAACAGTTTTATCTATAATGAATTTCTCGTCGTTTAACTGCAGAATATTATCCAGATCTTTCCTTATCGCAGAAGCCGTAACCCCATCCATGCCGGAGGTTATATTTTCTTTTATTTCTTCTCTCAGAGCCGGAGTTAAAATATTATCTTTATTTAAAGAATACAAAATCTCAAGTCTTTCCATAGCGGAAGAATCTTTGAATTTCGGAAATTCTTTCTGGAAGTTTGCAAGAAGTTTGTCAGCACGCTGCGAGCGGATATTACCTAAATATCCTTTCAAAGGCTTTTCGCAGGCGTTACATATAAGAGCACTCAATATCGGGGTTGCAAATCCGGCTGTAAGCATCCACATTGTATTATTCTGGATTGCCGTTTTTTTCATTTTTTCCTGAATAAATTCACGGCGGTTCGGCATATCTTTAGGAACACCCATCCAGTTTCCGATTTTATTTATACGTTCATCGCTTACCATATCCCACGGAATATACTGCGGATCCTGAAAAAACATCTTCTTTCTGCCGAAACTGTCCTGATATTGCTGTCTTATATCAAAACCGTGAATTAATCTTGCCGGAAACTGAAGAGCAACTTTCGGCCATATTGACATTGCACCGAAAAATGAAGCCAAACCCACAAGTTCCATTGCTTTTGTTAACGGGGTTTGTTTTCTGGTCATTAAATATGCAGCGATGGCAAGCCCGCCGACTTTCATTCCTATATCGTTAATTTTGCCGAGTTCATGATCATTTGCAGTACCTTTTGCGGATTTTTTCAGTGATTTGTAATCGTACAGCAAATCTTTTGCCACAACGGCCGGAGTTTCCAAAATTCCGGTATTAACCAGATGTCCGCGAGGTTTTAGGGGTTTTATAAATGTCCTGTTTGAAAGAACGTATTCAATATCAAGATTACGATCCTTTTTATCGGGAGTTGACACCGGCATATTGCTTATGTATGTTTGAATCAAATTCGGACGCATACTAATTCACCACATACTTTCCGTCTTTTTGTATCACATCGCCGGCATCAAGTTTTGAAGGTTTGTTCGTCGAAGATACAGCATTGACTATTCCGGCCAGAGATGAAAGTGCCGCAACCGCTATCATGGCTTTGCCTGCATGTTTTGCAAACCCTTTTGCACCTTTTGGCCCGTGTATCAACTCTTTTGCGCTTTCTATCGCGCTGTCTTTAAATATTTTCAAAGAATGCAGGAATTTTTCGCCTTTCCAGAATTTTAACGTTGCAACGTTAAAATAGTTTTCCCACGGAGATTGAAAAGCGTAAGCAACGCCTGCTGCCGCCCACAGATATGAAGAAAGCGTTTTTGCCATATCAGTTTTTACGGCAATCTCTTTTATCAAAGGTTTTACCTCCTGATCGGAATCTTTCAGGTTATCGCCGAGTCCGATTTTTTTGGCAACCTTGTCAAAATATTCGTTTCTTGTTTCCCCGTGCGCCTCGGATTTATAGAAAAGATCCCAGCGCGGAAATTCTTTGCTTTCGTATGCTTTATGATATTCTATGCTCATAATGTCGGTATCATAAACATCATCGGGCAATTCGTAATTAACTTTTGCGTAAGGGACTTCGGTATCAACACCGGTAAGCCATTTTACCGGCTGGGTTACGAAAGATTTGGTAAAGGATTTCAATATCCCGTAAAATAAAACTCCCAAAGCCATCTTTCTTCCTATAGCACCGGCTTTTGTTCTTGCAAACGGCGCAAAGTGTTTGTTTGCGGAATTAAACACCGACATAAGCATTAAACTGCCCACTATATAAGGCACTGTTCCCATAGTCAAAAATTCATAAAAATTGGCGTTTCTGTCGCCTTTCAAACCTTTTGCGGCATACAAAGTGAGCGCATTGGTGAATTTTTCATAACCTATGCGGGTACGGGTTATAAAATTATTTTTCAACAGCGTATCTTTATCGTACGGCAGCTTCTTTTTTTCAGAATTGCCGCTGGTAAAATTTATTTTTCTATCGATATTATTTACCGGTAAAATCATTTTTTCTCCGCACACACTATGTTGTTT
This sequence comes from Candidatus Gastranaerophilales bacterium, assembly GCA_944323995.1. GTDB lineage: Bacteria > Cyanobacteriota > Vampirovibrionia > Gastranaerophilales > Gastranaerophilaceae > SIG32. The sequence continues at coordinate 20,888 of CALUUN010000010.1, forward strand.
ATAAGTCATGTCAAAATATTTTTTGCCATGACTAAAATTCTTATTTAACATTTTTTTACAATATTTCTATGCAAAAACCGTAAAAAATATTGCAGTCAAGATGCCGGCTATAACGCAGTAATAACCGAATATTGCGAGTGAAAATTTTGAAACAAACTTCAAAAAATATTTTATGCAGGCATAACCGACGAGTCCGGAAACGAGCGTTCCTGCGGCAATAGCACTCCAGTTGTACATAAGTGCTTCATGCAAATCAATTTTTATAAACGGATACACCATGGATGCTCCGAGAATAATAGGAATACTCAAGAGAAAAGAATATCTTGCGGCGGACAATCTGTCCAAACCGTTAAAAAGTCCGGTTGCAATTGTCCATCCCGAACGTGAAAACCCCGGCAGCGCCGCAATACCCTGAGCAATTGCAACAAATATTGAGGTTTTTAAATCAACCTGAGTTTTAACAGGCGTTTTTTTCGAGCGGTATTCGCTGTAAAAAAGCACAAAACCTGTTATTACAAGCAAAATTCCGACTATAGCGGGGGAATAAACAAGTTTTTCGGCAACTTTTTCCATAGGAAGCGCAACCGCAACCGTAATTACGGTGCCGAGGATTATATAAAGCCCGAGTTTTGCGTTTTTGTCAGAAAAGTCTTTTGACTTTACGCCCTGCCACAGGGCTTTTAAAATCTCTGCTATCTCTTTTCTGAAAAAAATCAAAACCGCTATCAAAGTCCCGAAATGCAGCATTATATCAAAGAAAATTTCCTCATTTGAGTGCTGAACAATTTCTATACCTTTAAAAACTTTGTAAAAATTTGAAGTAAACACAAGATGCGCCGAACTTGAAATCGGTAAAAACTCACTCAAGCCCTGCACTATCCCCATCAATACAGCCTGTATAAAATTCATTTTTATTCCTCTTCAAAATATGATGCACAAGATGTCTGCGTTTCCCAGACGGAAATTTTATTCAACTGAACAATTTTTTCTTTTAATTTTCCGTAAATAAATGCTGCAATCATTTCACTTGACGGACTTTCGCCTTTAAATTCCGGAAGTTCGTTTATATCTTTATGATCCAGCAAATCCAGAACCGCATTCAATTCACGTTTCAACACTTTGTAATCTATTAAGATATTGCTTTTATCAAGAATATCTCCTCTCACATACGCTTCAACCATCCAGTTATGGCCGTGCTGATTTTCGCACTCGCCTTCATAATTCAACAGATGGTGCGCCGCTGAAAAAAATGCCTGTGTTTTAATTTCGTACATTAGTATCTCCCCCTGCCGCTCCTTCGCAGACAATGTATTCTTTTTCTATACCCTGACAGTCCAGTATAAAATCACAAAGTTCCCTGACAGCGCCTCTGCCGCCGTTTTTGGATGAAATAAAGTGGCAGACGCCTTTAACTTCTTCCACGGCATCATTCGGACAGCAGGCAAGACCGACTTTTTCCAGACAGCAAATATCCGGAAGATCATCGCCCATATAAGAAATTTCATCATAAGAAAGATTATATTTTTCTTTCAATTCATCAAGCGTAGGCAATTTATATTTTTTACCCTGATGAAGTTCGGTTATATTGAGGTTTTTGGCGCGATGAGCAACTGTTCCGTTGTTGCGTGCCGTAATAATAGCCGTTATAAATCCGGATTTAGCCATTCTGACAAGTCCGTGGCCGTCTTTTGCGTTAAAAGTTTTGTATTCGACGCCGTTTTCATCGTAAGTAACGCTTCCGTCGGTCATAACTCCGTCGACATCGAATGCCATAAGTTTAATTTTTTTTGCTCTTTCTTTCAAATCCATTATGCAACACCAGCTTTCAAAATATCGTGGATATGAATAACGCCGATGGGCTGATCATGTTCATCAATAACCGCAAGGGCAGTGATTGAATATTTTTCCATCAAATGCAGAGCGCTTGCAGCGTATTCATCTTTGGAAATCCTCTTGGGATTACAAGTCATAATTTCTTTTACGGATAAAGATTCCGTGCTGCCGTATCTGATTAAAGTTCTTCTGATATCACCGTCAGTCAGGACACCTGAGAGTTTTCCCGAATCCGTGATAATCATTGCCATACCGAGTTTAAATTTTGAAATTATTTCAATAACATCTTTAAACTTATCATTTTCGTGAACAATCGGCAGCTTATCTTTATCGGAAAGCATCAAATCTTTAACACGATAAAGAAAACCTTTTCCGAGAGCGCCTGAGGGGTGGAAGATTAAGAAATCTTCTTCCGAAAAACCGCGTTTTTCCAGCAAACAAACCGCAAGCGCATCGCCCATGGCAAGAGTTGCCGTGGTGCTTGCCGTGGGGGCTTTATTTAACGGGCAGGCTTCGCGTTCGACAGATATATCAAGGACAACGTCACTTGCTTTTGCAAGTGTGGAATTAAGGTTACCCGTCATGCCGACCATGGGAACACCGAATCTTTTGATTAAAGGCAAAAGATTCATCAATTCTTGAGTTTCGCCGCTGTTTGAAATTGCGATTACGACATCTTCTCTTGTAATAAGTCCGGAATCACCGTGGGTGCTTTCAGCCGGATGTAAAAAATAAGACGGAGTGCCGGTTGATGACAGAGTTGCGGCAATTTTTTTACCGATAAGACCGGATTTACCCATACCGGTAACGATTACACGGCCTTTGCAATTGTAGAGAATTTCAATTGCTTTGTCAAAATTATTCCCGATACGTTCCACAAGCCGCAGAATGGAATTTGCTTCAACGGTTAAAACATCTTTTGCCAGATCGTTTATGGATTTTACGTTCATAATCCCCCTTCAACAGAATTATACTATAAATATACATTAAACATATTAAAAATAAACAAAAATTTAAAGTTTTTAACCAAATTCCGCGTTTAAGAATTTACGAGGGAAATATGGTACAAAATGCAATAAAAAACAGGTTTTTGGATTTAAACTGCGGGAGTTCGGCACAAATTGCCGAGCAGATAAAAAAATATATAAATAACTTTGAATGTCCTGAGATGACACTTGATTTATCAAGACTGAACATTCTTGACGCAGCGAAAGTTATGATGCTTTCATCGGCATACCATTACAAAAAATACCCCGAAGGAAAAGTTAAATGCCGCGTAGCCTCAGACAGCGTAACAGGACTTGTATCATCATTTATAACGAAAAATTTGGAAGTTATTGAATAATACTTACTCGTCAATTTTGCAGAACAAATATCCGTCATCAAAGCCATACGTCTACTATATTTCTATTTCCTTGACTATAATCTTTTTACGACTTTGAATTAAATGTAAATTTGACAGTACAGCATTAAAAATATATAATTAGACTATGGATTACGTAATGAATATTTCAGCGCTGCAAAATGCGCTTAAAAGCCTAAAAGATGCATATTCGGAATATAACAAGACCCAAAACGAATATGTACGGGATTCTGTTATTCAAAGATTTGAATATACTTATGCTTTTGCAGTAAAATTCATCCAGCGTTATATTGAGCTGAATATTCCGAATCAGGAAGATTTGAGCACTTTAACATTTAATCAATTAATCCGTCAGGCAAATGAAATGGGAATTCTTCTGAATGACCTTGAACAATGGATTATATACAGACAAAAAAGAAATATAACTTCTCACACTTATAATATAGAAAAAGCAAAAGAAGTTATCTCAATTGTCGGTAAATTTATTGAAGAAATAGAATATCTTATTACTAAATTGAAATGATATACCTTGAAGAAAAATATTTAAATACAGTCAAAAAAATTTTATCGGAATACAAAAAACGCATAGATAAAGTTTATGTTTTTGGTTCGAGAACAAGGGAAAAACACAAAAAATATTCCGATTTGGATCTGGCAATAAAATTTATTACAGGTACAGATAAAAACACTTTGCTTTTCATAAAAGATGCCTTTGAAAATTCCGAATTACCCATAGAAGTTGACGTAGTTGACTTAGAAGAAATTTCCGACGAATTCAAAAACGCAATAGCAAAAAGCCTTATAGAAATTAACATGAATTAACAAACCGCTTGCAAAAAAAGATTTATATAGTAATATAATAATCAGCCGAAAGTTATAGGCTTTGGTATGCCTGTAATTTTTTAGTTACTTTAAACCAAAAAGGAGATAAGAAAATGCCAAAAATGAAAACACACAAGTCTGCTGCAAAACGCTACAAAGTTACGGCAACAGGCAAAATCCAAAAAAGACAAGCAGGTATAGGCCACTTGCTCCAGCACAAATCAGGATCGAGAAAACGCAGAATTTTCAAGATGGTTGGTGTTTCTGAGTCACACGTAAAACTGGTATCGCATGAGTTACCATACAAGAAGTATTCAAGATAGGAGCAAAACATGAGAGTAAAACGTGGTAATGTTAGTCGTTTAAGACATAAAAAAATATTAAAACTTGCTAAAGGCTTTAAAGGCGCAAGAAGCAGAATTTTCAAAGTAGCAAACACTGCAGTTATGAAAGCGCTTAAATACGCATACAGAGATCGCCGCACAACAAAACGCAATATGCGCCGTCTGTGGATCGTAAGAATTAACGCAGCTGTAAGAGAACGCGGTATGAGCTATTCAAGATTTTTGAATGCATGCAAAAAAGCTAATATTGTTGTTAACAGAAAAATGCTTGCAGAACTTGCCGTTAATGACAAAGAAGCATTTGACGTTGTATTTGAAGCTGCTAAAGCCGCAAAATAAAAACTCAAAACTTAAGAAAAAAACAGAACCCTGAAAAGGGTTCTGTTTTTTATGTACAGGATTAATTTTAAAGACGTTACTTGGCTGAAACCACCCCTAGAAGGGCTGGGGTGGGGGGCTTTAGCCGTGATATAACGGCTTTCCACAAGTTTAAAACTCTGATGAGGGATCGTCGGATTAGTAAATCCGACCTGCAATTCCATAACTGTTGCAAGATGCTGAAACAAGTTCAGCATGACAAATAATGATATGCCTGAAACTCCCTCCCACCCTTGAGGGGGAGGGCTGGGGTGGGGGGCTTTAACCTTGATATAGCGGATTTTCATAGGTTTAAAACTCTGGTGAAGGGTTGTCGGATTAGTAAATCCGACCTACAATTCTATAACGGTTGCAAGATGCTGAAACAAGTTCAGCATGACAAGTTTTACAGCAAAATAGCCTCCCCCCTTGAGGAGTAAAGCGAACCAACGTAAGCAAAGCCTCGCCCCTTGAGGGAGAGGCCGCAGTTGTGTGAACGCAGTGAACTACAAATGCGGGTGAGGGGTCTGAATACGCATGAAATTCTCAAATTACCCCTCACCTGAATTTCTAACACTCGTTCCTCGTGTTGAAATTCTGCCTCTCCCACAAGGGGAGAGGCTAGTCTGCTGCTATTCACCTACGCAAACCGCCCATAAGATCGGGCCGGAGCCGCCTCTGCCGCCATTCGAGCCCCAGGACGTGCCCATGGATTCGAATACGCGTTGGTGCGCGTAGCTAGCGTCCGTCTCCTGACCGGACCACAGGTAAAAGCCGCCATAAGTAGTTACATTGTCAACCGGTAAGCCATATTGTGACATTTTGTTCATGTCTAATGTCTGGACACCGACAGGTTCTCCGTCTCCACCTGACATGTCTTTACCGTACAAATCATTCGCTAATGCTAATAGTTCACTGTCATTTGGTAATCGCTTTCCTTGGTCTGCGCATGTTTTCATTGCGCCGCCCCAATAGTCATTATCTCCTGTCATGCAGTTCTGTATACCGTATTTTCCTTTGTTTGCATTACAATCTGCTGCTGTTAATGCTGTCGGTTGAAATGGTGTTCCAAAACATATTCCGCCTACCTCAAATGAACATGAACTTCCACCTAAACTTGATACGTTTATACTTCTTAAATCTTTATTCTGGGTATTCGGATTCTTAAATCCGTCTACGTCATACAATATTGCTAAGCAGCTTGTTCCTGTTATTTGATTACTAAACTGATTTTGTACGCACTCGGGGTTATATGCTAATACTGCATTTACACCGTTTGCAAACTGTACTCCTACAGTATTTGTTCCCCAGCTATCCTGTCCGAAGTGTGATGCTCTTTTTACATCCGCCATCTCTACTTCTTCATTCTCTGTTCCCCAGGTAACTTTATCCGCAAAACATGTTGTAATATCATCGTTATCACATATTCTTGTTATCTTAATATGTTTAGAAAGTTCATTAACAAATGCTTCCGTTGTTGTATAGCCTGCTAAGGTTCCTTGAACATTCATAACCTTTAACGATTCTTCAAGTTTTCTTTGGAATACTTCCGATGCTGTATCCCATGCTCTTGATTGGAAGTTCTGCACTAACGTCGGGATTGTCAGTGCCGCGACTATTCCGATTATTGCAAGAGTGATTAAAACTTCCGCTAAAGTAAAGGCGGCCTTTTTGCGCTTACTGTCATATTTTATCGGTTTTGCGATTGAGACGCTCCCTTTTACAGTATTGTCATTACGAGGAGAATGCGCAGCATTCGACGTAGTAATCGCATTATCGTTGCAATTTACCGAGTCTGCAAATGCACTCTCTGCGGTGCTTTTGCTTATCGCTTTACTCCTAAATACCCCGAAACCCGCACGGTGAGAGCTTAAAGAAGTACCCCCCCCCATTTAGGCTGAAATCCACTATTCATCATACTTTTAGCCCCTTTCGTTGTTCTTGTGTCGTACTACTGTTTTAATATAGCATTTTTTTAAATTAATGTCAAACGTTTATAAAAAAAGAGCCGCGAACGGCTCTTTTTATCAAATTTTTTATTCCATCGGAATTGTTAATTTTTGTCCTATTTGCAATCTGTTCAAATTTTGCAGATTATTAGCTTCTTGAATAGCTTTTGCTTTTGCGGGGCTGTATGAACCGTAGAATCTTATCAAAATACTTTCGACGGTATCACCGCTTTGAACCGTATAAGTTTCGGAAACAGCCGCAGGACTTTCATCAGCCGGTATAAGGTTAACCTTTTCCGCTTGAACTTTACCGTTATTTGCCGGAACTTTCACGTCATTGCCTTTTACCGAAAAACTTACGATAGTTGTGAGCAAAAGCATTGTGACAGCACCTGCAATAAATCCCGTCGCAAGATAAACACTCGGTGACTTTTCGGATTTCTGGCTGATTTTAAAATTCTGCCACAAAAGGTCTAATTCTTTTTCTTTATTCGGACGAACATAAACATTCGGCGAATTGTCATAAGTTGATTCTTGTTTGTACTTTGAAAGAGCTTCAAGTACTGCCATTTTTTCTTTGGAAAGATTTGATCTTCTTAGAGTTGAGCTTTTCATAATTTCGGACCTCACTATCCCTTGATTTGTTCTGTAATAAAATGCTAGCACGATATTTTTTTAAATTCAAGTCTTTGTAAACTTTTAGAAATTTTCACTCTGGACGCGAAAACATTTTTTATATATAATTATAGTATATGAAGAAGTATTCAATCGGAATTGACCTCGGCGGAACAAAAGTTCTCATCGCGCTTGTTGACAAAGAAACAGGCAGCGTCATTTATTCGGTCAAGAAAAAAACAAAAAAAGACAAAGGCCCGAAAAACATAATTCGCAAAATGGTTGAAGGGATTGAAGAATTGCTTGAAGAAAGCAAAGTTTCAGCGGATGAAATTGTCTCAATCGGTATAGGCGCAGCAGGTCAGGTCGACAGAGAAAACGGTATTCTTATTGCAGCGGCAAACCTTGACTGCTACGACCTTAATATCCGCGAAAAAATTCAAGAACACTTCAATCTTCCTGTATATTTAGGCAACGACGTTGAAATAGCCGCAATCGGCGAACTGAAATTCGGCGCGGCAAAAGGTTACAAAGATGTTGTCTGCATTTTTGTCGGAACAGGCGTAGGCTCCGCAATTGTAAAAGACGGTAAAATAATCCGCGGTGCAACCGGCACTGCCGGCGAAATCGGACATATAATAGTGGATTTGAACGGCAGGCCATGCGCATGCGGCGCACACGGCTGCCTTGAGGCATACGCTTCGCGCTCCGCTATCGAAAGAAGAATTGAAGGCGCGCTCAAAAAAGGCAGGAATTCCGTAATCCTTGATTACATGGAAAGCGGCAAGTCAATAACTTCTCACATGATACATGACGCAATAGAACGCAAAGACGAACTTGTAACTCAATGTGTTGATGAGGCGGCGGAATATTTGTCAGGCGGGATTGCAAGCGTAATTAATTTTATAAATCCGCAGCTTATAGTTCTCGGCGGAGGCTTAATTGAAGCTGTCGATTATTTCTATCAGAAAGTTATTAAAAAAGCAAAAGCAAAATCGCTGCCGGTTCCCGCTTCCAAAATTGAATTTAAAAAAGCCGCGCTCGGTGATTTTTCAGGTGTTGTGGGCGCCGCATTTTTAGAAAGGTAACAATGGGCAAAAAAATTCTTTTAATCAGGTTGTCATCATTAGGGGACGTCATTCATACAATTCCGCTTGCAAATTCACTGAAAGCCGCCGGCCATGAAATCACCTGGCTTGTGAGCGAAAAGGGTATTCAGGTTCTTGAAGGAAATCCCTGCCTTGACAGAGTAATCCTTGCACCGGTACAGCTATGGAAAAAACGCGGCCCTTCATTGAAAAGTTTTAAAGAATATTTATCAATATTAAAACAATTAAGAGCCGAAAAATTCGACATTGCAATTGATGCGCAAATGATGCTAAAAAGCCTTTACTGGATGGCATTTTGCGGTGCCAAAAGAAAAATCATTTCAAAACAGGCAAGAGAACTTTCCGTTCTCGGCGCAAACGAAGTTATCCCGAGAATAACCGAAAACCTCAATTCTCCGGTTATAAGAAATTACATGAAATATGCGGATTACCTCGGAGTTGATACCGAAAAAATAACCGTAACTCTTCCCGAACGCTCAAATGAAGTTAAACAAAAAGCCGACGGGCTTTTAAAAGATATTAAAAAACCGCTTGTTGTTATTGCGCCCGCAACAACATGGGCTCCCAAACACTGGAATAAAGACCACTGGAAAAAAGTTGTCCAAAACCTGAAAGACAAATGTTCAATAGTCTTTACCGGCGGGCCTAAAGATGATGAATTAATAAAATACATCGGCGGAGATGAATTTTTAAACCTTGCAGGAAAAACTAATGTTATTGAACTTGCGGAAATATTTTCACGTGCGGATGTTGTTCTGGCACCGGATTCCGGAAGCGCACACCTTGCCTGGGCAACCCAAAAACCCGCAGTTGTTACCATCTTTACCTGCACACCTTTAAAATATCTGGCACCTCCGGGAGATGAGAACAAATACATTGCAGTTACCGGAAATCTTCCGTGCCAGCCGTGTTTCAAACGTAAATGCAGATTTAAAACAAGCGCATGTACAAACCTGCCCTCACCCGAAGAAATAATAAATATTGTTAACAAACTGTTATCAAATCGGATAAATCGTGTATAATGTAAAAGTAAACAGGGTGATAAATGGGTTTTTTCGATAAAATAAAAGAATACCGAAAAATGGTTTCGCAGGTAGAAAGAAGTATCTACGGCGGAAAACAGGATTATCTGGAAATTTACGAACGCAATCTTCAGCTGGAAAAAGAAATTGAAACCAGAACGCTTGAATTGAACATTGCAAACAAACGTATGCTTACCCTGCAGCATATCTGGGATATGATGAATTCATCAACCCCGCTGGAAAATGTTCTGGAAAAAGTCGTTAACAGTATTCACGGCGAACTCGGATACCTGCACTGTGCAATTATACGAAAACTCCATGACGAAAAAGGCGATTACATGCAGATTGCAACCCAGTCTAAAGATTCCGCAATCGCAAGAGTTAACAAGATTATCGGCATTCCGATTGAAGCAAGACGGCTTGCTTATGACCCTGACGGCATTTACGCGGATGCAATAAAAAATAAAAAAATCATGCAGACACGCGACCTCGGCGGCACATTAAAATACGTTATGCCAGATTTGCCGGATGAAGTCGCACGTGCCGCAGTTACAAACCAACCCTGCAAATCAATAATTATTATTCCGCTGTGCCCGATGAATACCGAATTTGGCTGGTTCTGCGTATTTACATCACGTGATGAACTCGCCGAAGCCGAAACGGATTTTCTATCGCTTTTTGCACAGCAAATTGAAATGTCAATAACAATTACCGATCTTTTTCTGGCCGTAAAAGAACAGGCCGTAACTGACAGTTTGACAGGATTATACAACAGACGCCACTTTGAAGAAACACTTAAACGCGAAGTTTCGCGCGCACAACGTCAAAACCAGCCGTTCTCCATTATAGGAATTGATCTGGACTTTTTGAAAAAAATTAATGACGAACACGGACACGCCTACGGTGATTTGGCCATAAAAACAGTGGCCGATGTTTTAAAAAGCAATGCCCGATCGGTCGACGTCGCTGCAAGAATGGGCGGGGAAGAATTTAACGTACTTTTGCCTGGTATTGATTCAAAAGGCGCAATGACCGCCGCGGAAAGAATTCGCAAAGCTATTGAATCCAAAGAACTTGACACTATCGGTCATATTACGGCAAGTATCGGAGTTGCAACTTTTCTTGAGCATTCCGACAACATAGAAGAACTCCTTGAACTTACCGATCAGGCAATGTATCAATCAAAACGCAACGGCAGAAACAGAGTTACTCTTGCAAAACCGATTACAGAAACCTCATGGCAGGAAATTGCGGTCAATACTTTTCTGGAAATTCTTTCAAAACACAAAATTCCCGTACCGAAAGATATCTCCGAAGATTTGCAAAAACGCCTTCAAGATGCCGAAAACAAAAAAGAAATGTCCAAAGATACCCTGTTTACGGTTGCGGATATCCTGACATCAACTTACAACCCGATGCATACTCAGGGAATTATGAAATCAAAAGTATTTATGGCTACAAGTCTTGCAAAACGGTTTGATCTTCCGAAAAACGAAATAGACAACCTGCGGATTGCAATGCTTTTATACGATATCGGAAACCTTATGCTTCCGCCCGAACTTTTGCAAAAAACAACTCCGCTCACCGAAGAAGAAAAACAACACATAAAAGAACACCCGATGATTGCGGCGCAAAAAATCTTAAAGCCGATATCTTATATTCAAGATGTTATACCCATTATTGAACATCACCACGAAAACTGGGACGGTTCGGGTTATCCGCAGAAACTTTCGGCTGACGAAATACCTCTGACATCCCAGATAATCCTCATTGTTGACGCTTATTTCGCACTGATTGAACACAGACCGTACAGAGCTAAATTAACACCGCAGGATGCACTGGAGCTTATTAAAAAAGACGCCGGCAAAAAATGGAACAAAGCGCTTGTTCAGGAATTTGTAACGCTTACGGATATGGTGTAATGAAAGAAAAAGAATTTATAAAATTAATCCAAAATACCGTAAAGTCTGAATACATCGGTGATGATTGCGCTTATTTAAAAGATTTGGGAATTGTTATTACGCAGGACAATCTGGTTGAAGATGTCCATTTTTCAATGAAATTTACAGATGCCCGCAAACTCGGATACAAATCCGCAATGGTAAATATTTCGGATATTGCGGCAAGCGGCGCCGAACCGGCATATCTGTCAGTCGGGCTTTCACTGCCTAAAAATACGGATGAAAATTTTATAAAAGATTTTTATCAGGGAATAACAGATGCCGCGCAAGGTGTTAAAATTACCGGCGGCGACATAACAGGCAGCGATAAAATTTTCATTTCAATAACCGCAATCGGAAAAACCGGAGGCAGAAAAATTTCCTCAAGAAAAAACGCCGAACCAGGATATAAAATAATCGTTTCCGGAAACCACGGCTCAAGTGCGGCAGGTTTGAAAGAATTATATCTGGGTAAAAAAGATAAATTTACCAAAATTCATCTCATGCCGGAGGCAAAAATCGAATTTTCAAAAAAAATCGCAGCAAATATCAAAACTGATTACGCAATGACCGACACATCCGACGGACTCATTGATGCCCTGATGCAAATCGCAAACGCAAGCGGTGTTTTGATGTCGGTTAATTTCGACAAAATTCCCTACGACAAAGATATTGAAAAATTCAAAGATTTCAAAGACTTAATCCTGTACGGCGGAGAAGACTATGAACTTTTGGCCTGCGTGCCGGATGATTTTTATGTCGAAGGCGCATTTGAAATCGGTAAAGTCAAAAGCGGCTGCGGTGTCGAAATTGACGGGAAAATACTTAAAGAAAGCGACACAAAATTTTTTAACCACTTTGAGGAGAAAAAATGAAAACATCAGTAATAATTACAGCCGGCGGAACATCCAGCCGGTTCGGAAACAGAAACAAACTTCTTGAAAAAATTAACGGCAAAGAAGTTATAAAATATACGGTTGAAGCGTTTGAAAAATCAGATATTGACGAAATCGTAATTTGTGCAAATAAAGCGATAATACCGGAGCTTTCCGAAATATTCAGCCACAAAATAGTTGAAGGCGGCCCCACCCGTCAGGCTTCAGTTTACAACGGACTGAAAGCCGTAATGTGTGATTACGTTCTTATCCACGACGGCGCAAGACCGATTATAACACCGGAAATAATTAACCGCACAATTGAAACGGTTAAAGAAAAAAACGCCGTAAGCGTGATGACAAAAACAATTGACACGATAAAAGAAGTTCAAGACGGCAAAATCATAAAAACGATTGACCGTTCAAAACTCTATAATACCCAGACTCCGCAGGCTTTTAAATACGAACTTATAAAATCCGCACACGAAAAACTCGCAGGTAAAAATTTTACCGATGACGCCGGAATGCTTGAGGCTCTCGGATACGACGTCCGGATTGTCGACGGAAGTTATAAGAATATAAAAATAACAACTCAAAGCGATATTGAACTAGCTAAAATTTTTCTCAAATAAAAAGGCTCATAAAGAGCCTTGTAAACACCTACAATCTAACCTTTTACTAATATGAGGAATCTGATATAAACTTATTTTTCAGCGGTTTCGGCTGCAACAATTTTTTCAAAGATTGCGTCGAAGTCTTTGCTGATATTGTTTTTAATCCACCAGCTGTTCAATTCACGTCTGATTTTAACTGCTTCTCTGTCAATGTCAATTCCTGCGGCATCGGCACGTTCCTGCAGCTGTTCGAGAATGTATTTTCCGAAATCGCGTTTTTGACCGTGATCTGCATCCCACATAAATGTTTCCATAAATGTTTCGTTGTATTCTTCTTTGTAAGTTTTGTTCCACTGCTGCATAACTTCAATTACGTTGTCGGAATTTATTGCTGATAAAGCAGCCTCAAAATCTTTATCTTTAGTACCCCAGCCGTCAATAGAATCGGCAAAAGCATCACAGATTATTCTGGCTTCTTTTCTTTTTGTCAACGTATCAACGTTACCCTGCGGATCAGTATCGCCCTGCGGTTCAGTTGTTTCGGCTCCTTCATGACCCGGAGTTGTTTCTTCTGCAGCTTCTTCACCTTCCTCTATTTCGGTTTTGATTTCCTGAGCTGTTTTTTGAACATCGTCACGCAGAGTTTTAAATTCGTTGTTAAGTTCACTCAAAGCTGCTTTTACAGACTGCGGATCCGCACCTTGCTGCTGAAGTACGGTCAAATCTTTTAATTTATTTTCAAGTGCTTCAAGTTTTGCAAGAAGCGAATTGAGTTTATCTTTTTGTTCATCGGTCAATTTGTCGGATTCAAGTGCCTGTTTAAGCTGGCCTTTCAAAGATGCAATATCGCCCGTAAGCATTCTGACGCTGTTTTGATTGCTCAAAGTGATACCGATATTAACACCGCTTGCATAAGCAGCCTGACCGAGCATCATCTGCTGCATATTTGCAAACGGATTCATCATGCTGTATAACGAAGCGTTCATTTGGGTAAAATGATAAAAAGGATTAAAAACATTTTGAATACCAAATGCCTGAGCCGGATTCAAATATGACGGCATAACATTGAACTGGTATTGTCCGCCGTAATTTGAAGAATAATTATACGGATATAATGAATTCCAAGTAAAGAAATTTATTGGTCCTCCAGAAATTGTTCCCCAAGTCATAATCCTTATCCCCTTGATTTGTTCCCCGTACTTATATAAAAAAAATTTGTTTCCGAAAATTGCATGCCGGCATGCGTTTTTGGGCTTACTGCATGTCTGAAATCCTTATAATAAAAGAATTTAGGGAATATTAAATCTATATTTACATTTCTTAATAAAGCGGTTGTCATATATGACAACCGCTTTATTAAACTATAATTTCGGATAATTATCGGGGTATTCCCAGTTGTTCTGCATAATCATCGCACCGCAATACATTCCGTTACCCTCTGACGAACACCCATATTCGCCCGATGTTAAGTCACTTTGCCCGTATCCGAATGGCTGAACTTTATTATTTGTTACCGTTAATACGAACTTATCCGCACCGTATTTGTTTGGTGATGCACTTCCGTTTACGTCAAGGTATAAATAGAAAAATGCATCCTTTTTAACCAAACCAAGAGTTGAGCCATTCACCAAGAAATATGAAATATCCGGCTCCTCCGGTGGTGTGTTATCGGCTTCCGCAGTTGCAAGCCAGCTTTTGCATTCTTCAGTATCAAGTTCACCATTCAGGCATTGGTCAAAAACATTAGCACAAGACTCAAAATACTCAGGATTTTCTTTATATTGATCTACCGTAGCGAAATTGTCAAAGCAACCGCTATCTCCAGACCCAGGTTCAGGGACAAATGATGCACCATACGCAGGAGTTTCAAAGAACAATCCTTTTGGTTGCCGGCTTATCCAACATTCATCGCATTTTTGGGTTTTAAGATATGGAGCCAGATATTCGCCGAAAAACTCTTCATCTTCCAAAGTATAATCCCAGTTTGATGTTGAACCGTTATCTATCGTTGAAAGGTTAATTGCGTGGGTCAATTCGGCATATTTCTTTTTAAATGCTACTAAATGCTGTTTTCTTGATACATCACTTATCAATGTCGGAATTGTAAGTGCCGCCACAATACCTATAACCGCAAGAGTTATCAAGACTTCTGCAAGTGTAAATGCAGCGCGTGTGTAACAAAATGTTTTTTTCATAAAATTTTTTCCTTTCTTTTTTGTTTCGGACAAATAGGTCACAGACAATACATTAACTTTAAGGCAAAATAAGTCACATGTCAAGACTGCAAATATTAGGACAAAATATAGCTTATTTTCGGCGTCAGAAGGGTTGGTCGCAGGAATTTCTGGCCGAAAAAGCAGACCTGTCGCGTGAATACGTTACAAGGGTTGAACGCGGTCAAAAAAATATCAGTCTGAAAAAACTTTTTTTAATTACGGATATCCTCGGAGTAAAATTTTCGCAGCTGACCAATTTTGATTAATCTGAAAAGATTTTAATAATATCGTTTTGGGAAATTTCAGGATTAATTTCTTTTATGGAAGTTATTGAATTTGTATCGACTTTTTCTTTAAAAATATCTTCAAGCAGTTTTTTATCATAATCATAGAGGATTGAACCGTGCTGAAGTATGTAGCCTTGTTTGCGGCACTGGGCGGAGCCTATCAGTTTTTTGCCGTGATAGCACAAATCCGCGCCGGTTGAAATCAGCATGCAGTAATCAAACTTTGTATGAACACCTTTTTCGCCGCCAAAAGTGAGGTCTATATTGAGTTTTTTAAACTTATCAATCAAAATTTCCGAAATTTCTTTATAAGATTTCGTGACATTTTCACCGTTTTTGAGGTAATCAACC
The DNA here is from genome assembly GCA_944323995.1 of Candidatus Gastranaerophilales bacterium. Lineage (GTDB taxonomy): Bacteria > Cyanobacteriota > Vampirovibrionia > Gastranaerophilales > Gastranaerophilaceae > SIG32. Next base: position 36,585 of record CALUUN010000010.1, read on the forward strand.
GGACAGACAAAGCTGTATGTAATTTCATTATCATGCAGCAGGGCGCGGCCTCCCGTAAGCCGTCTTACAACATCAATATTTTTTGATTTTAAATACTCATAATCAATAAAATCGTCTTTCTGGTTTCTGCCCAGAGAAACGCACGCGGGCGACCAGCCGTAGAGTCTGAACAAGGGTGTTTTCAGCTGCTTTTGGATTGCACCGTCCAGAAGTTCGGAATCAATCCGCATATTTTCCTGACCTGATTTTACATCATAGGGGATAATTTTCATTTTTCAGCTTTTTCCCTTGCTGCAACCTCTTTTTCAAATTCGGTGAAAACTTCATTTCCGACAAACTGTTCAAGAGCGGCCCGTTTTGCAAAAAAATCCGATTTTGCTTTTGACTGCATATCAATAGCCGACCTGTAGTAAGCATCCGTTATAAGAATTATTTCTCTTGATGCATCCTGCGCAAGCTCGTAATTTTTCTTGCGCTGTTGAACGAGTTTATCCAGCATATCAAGCTGTTTTCTTGCAGTCATGTAATCGTAATAAAGGTTAACCGCTCTTTGCTGCAAATCTTCAATTTTTCTTACAAGAATAATCATATCCGCGTCGGTAACTTTTGTATACTTGTAATTCAGGGCTTTAGTATCCTGCGACATAATCCCGAGGACATTTCCGCCGATTAAAGAACTTGCCGCAAGCAAAGGGTTCCCCATGCCGGCGCCGACCATTGTTGACATGCTGGCAATTGTTGTAAGAACTTTTTTAACTGATTTTTCATCTGGTTTATCAGCATCCGGATTTGCAAGTTTGTAGAGTGCAAAATTTATTGTATCGCTCTGAGTTGCGGCACCGCGCCACAAAAGTGACAAATCCGATGTCATCTCCTTTTCTTCCAGAGCAAGCTCGGATGCAATCTCCGCCGACATCCGTTTGAGGCTTAAATCCGCATAGGTCAAATCATCCGGTGTATGTTCAATTGAATTATCTTTTTGCACGTATTCTTTTTCGACAGGCTGAACTTCGGCTTCCACATAAATTTTTTCGGGCTCGTCAGAAATTCCGAGTCTGTATGCGGGATCTTTCGGAAAATTCATATCATTATATCCGATTGCAAATACACTGTTTCCGAGTGCAAGAATAAGCGCTAAAATTATACTATTTTTTTTCATTTTTAGCACCTCCCGCCTTTTCGCCCACAAGTGCGGCGTTGTAATTATACTGATACAAATTAAGATTATCCACAATTTTTTTACCCGCAAGCCGCTGAAGTTCAAGGTGATATTTTTTGGCAACCTGCATATAATAATATTCCTCAATTACAACATTATCGTAAAGTGATGAGGATATCGCTATTTCCAGAAAATCTTCTTCGTCCATGGCTTTTGCGTAATTTTTGCTGTACAAAAGCTGTCTTGAACGGGTTTCTTTCAGCTGGATAAGTGAATTTTTGTAATTGTAATATGCGTTAATAATTTTGTCCTGCAAACTTTCAACCAATCCTGCAAGTTCAATTAATTCGGTATCTGTTAAGGGAATTTCCTGCGGGATATTTTTTCTGTTAATAAGGTTCTGTGCAATTCTTCCCGCCGCAAAAGCACCTGTTGCAATTGTATAATCCGAACCCATCGCATAAGGAAGAAAAGATGTGCCCGCAACAATTGCCGAAAGAGTTTTCGCCATAAGTGAAGAATGTATTCTTCTCTGGCTTTCGGGAGTCGAAAGTTTTTTCAGCGCAAATCCTATTACCTGATTGTTTTCAACCGTGCCTTTCCACAAATTTTCTATATCTTCAAGATCTTTTTCTTTCTGGCGTTTTACTATCTCATCCATCACCGCTTTGTCATTTATAACCATGGAATCTTTCATTTTGACGTCGGTTTTCGGAATTTCAATTTTTTGCGCCTCAACATTCTCCAGCTTGATTTCATCAGCCGGACAAGGCAATCCCAGCATTAATATAATTACAGATACTAAAACCCTTCTCATAATAAAGTTATAACATAAGAAAATAATAAATCCAATGATTGATTAAGTTTTACATCTTTTGGAGGTACTGCAAAGTCAAAAAAACTTTTAAAATCAAATAAGACAGGTGGGAGAGCATGACAAAGAAATCACAATACATGAGCAATCCTGTAAAGGACTCCGAGGATTTATGCAAAAAGGCTGATTTGCTGCGTGCAAAAAGCGCTTTTAAAGAAGCTGTACCGGATTATTTGAATTCAATACTCATTGAACGCAATAATGCAAAATCGTATTACGGACTCGGAATTTGTTACAAACACATGGAAAACTATTCAAAAGCAATCCGCTATCTTGAAAAGGCGGCCGAGCTTGATGAAAACAGCTATGAAACTTTTTTTGAACTCGGAGTGTGCCATCTTCTGGAAGGTATACCCTGCGGTGCCATTAAAAATTTCGTCCGCGCAATACAGATTAATCCGGAAAATCCCGACGCAATTTTGCAGTTAGGAATTTCTCACGAACTATGTGAAGAATACGACATGGCGCTTATGATTTATCAAAAACTTATTGAAAATTCTCCCGATTACATAAGAGCATACGACCACAAATCCTCTCTTTTGATGAAAATGGAACGGTACAAAGAAGCCTCTTTTGTCCTGAACCGGATAATGAAACTCGATCCGACCTATCACAAAGCATACGTAGGTATCGGTATCTGTTTTGACAAACTCGGTAAAAAAGCCGACGCGCAAAGATATTACAGAAAATTTCTGCTTAATAAACCCGAGTCTGCTCAAGCTGACTTTGTAAAAACGAGAATGCAAAAACTCCGCGGACAAAAAACACCCACAAATGTTCTGTCTTTAGTGTAAAACAACCGGAAAAAGCCAACCTTTCAATCCTTTATTTAGTACATATTGTTCAGGATTAAGAGTTCCGGCATCTCCGGTGCCGGAAAATATTATGAAATTATTTCGCCGTTGAGGTACCAGGTTTTTGCGCCCGAGATTTTAACATTAACGAATTGTCCGGTCAAATCTTTGCCGCAAGGTATGTGAACTGTTTTATTGTTGCGGGTTTTGCCGGTATTAATAAGTTTGCCTCTGCGTTCATAAAAACTTTCGACGAGAACTTCCATTTCGCACCCGACGAATTTAAGATTTGACTTAAGGCAGTTTTCCTGAACTTTTTTATTAAGCCGCTGAAAGCGTTCGTTTTTAATATCTTCGGGAATATATTTGTCAACCCATTTTGCGGCGACTGTTTTTTCTCTGGGAGAATACGCCGCGACATTGGAATAATCCAATTCAAACTCATCAATTGCCGAGAGAGTTTCTTCAAACTGTTCATCGGTTTCACCGGGGAATCCTGCTATAAAGTCACTCGTAATGGTAACATCAGGAACCATTGCGCGTACTTTTTTAACAATTTGGGCATATTCTTCTCTTGTATAGCGTCTGTTCATTTTTTTCAAAACTTCGGTTGAACCTGACTGCATCGGGATATGAAAGTATTCGCAGACTTTGTCAAGTTCGGCCGCTGTTTTAATGAGTTCATCCGTAATATCCGTCGGGTAAGAGGTTACGAAACGTATTCTGAACTTGCCCTCCAGTGAGTTCAAATCACGCAAAAGATCAGCGAGTCTGTAGTTTCTGTCTTTAAAATCTTTTCCGTAACTGTCGACATTCTGACCCAGAAGCGTAATTTCTTTATGCCCTTCCCTAAGCGCATCAGCAGCTTCTTTAATAATAACTTCGGGGAGTCTTGAACGTTCGCGTCCGCGCGTATAAGGAACAATGCAATAGGTGCAGAAATTGTTGCAGCCCTCTGTTATATTAACCCATGCATTAACTGATTTTACGCGTTTAATACCGAACCCGCGGGTATCGGCAGTTTTATGGGTTTCAGTACATTCGCAGATTTTTTCTCCGTTTTCAACGGATTTTATAATCTCGGGTAATTTATAAATATTATGCGTGCCGAGCACAAAATCAACATAAGGTGCACGTTTAAAAATTTGTTCGGCTTTTTGCTGGGCAACACATCCGCAGAATCCTATTTTCAAATCCGGATTAAATTCTTTTTTCCATCTTCCCCAGACACCTATCTGGCTGTATGCTTTATCTTCGCTTAACTGTCTTATTGAGCAGGTATTAACCATCAACAAATCAGCCTCTTTGGGTTTGTCGGTTTCTTCGTAGTCAAAATGAGAAAGAATACCGAGCATTCTTTCCGAATCTGATTTATTCATCTGGCAGCCCATTGTTTCTATATATACTTTTTTCATAATTTCCTTTCAATATATTAAAAATTATAATACAAAAAAACAATAATAACTTGACTTTTAAAGATATAGATTATATGCTTTAATTAGTCGTTATATGGAATTTGGAGTTAGTATGGGGTCAACAAGATACAACATTTTATCATTACTGGAGGAAAGAACAAACGCTTTCAGTGACAGAATTGCGCTGGGCATAAGGACACAATTGGGGTGGAAAGAGTTTTCTTATAAGGGTATAGGGCTTTTATCAAGAAAACTTGCGAGTCACTTGATAATGGACGTACAGGTAAAAAAAGGTGAGCGGGTCGCAATATTGTCCGAATCAAAACCCGAATACGGAGCATGCGTTTTTGCATCAATTATGGCTGGAATGACGGTTGTTCCGCTGGATGTAAAACTTACCGAATATGAATTGACATCAATTCTTTCCGACTGCGAACCTTCGGTTATGCTTGTCTCGCAATCATTTGTACAAACTGCGCTTGATTTACAAAAAGAAATCAAATCAATAAAAAACATTTTTGTAATAGATGAGCCGTCATATAATTTAGGATTAACCAGTATCTATGAGTTTCCGAATGTATATGAATGCAAATGGCGCCACAGAAGTTCAAAATCAACCGCCCTGATAATTTACACATCAGGCACAACCGGTGCGCCGAAAGGTGTTGAAATATCTTTTGCAAACATGTTTGCGCAGCTTCATGACCTTGAATATGCGCTCAATGAGATTTTACCGAACAGAAAAGTTACTGTGCTTTCAATTCTGCCAATGAATCATTTGTTTGAACTGACGGTGGGATTTTCAACCTTTTTGAATTTCGGATTTACGGTTTATTATACACAGAGTTTGAAACCAAAAGATATTTTGGGCATTATGGTTGAGAAAAAAGTCGATTTTATGATAGTTGTTCCGGCATTTTTGAAACTTTTAAAAACAGCCATTGAAACAGAATTGAATAATTCGCCCAAACATGTACAGATTGCTTTTAAGATAATGTATACAATTGCGGGATTTATTCCTTCATACGGAATTAAAAAGGCGATGTTCAAAAAAATTCATGACAAATTCGGCGGGCATTTTATGGGATGTATATCAGGCGGAGCGCCGCTTGATGTTGCGGTCGGCCACTTTTTTGAAAGAATAGGCATAAAAGTATATCAAGGCTACGGACTTTCGGAAACAAGCCCTGTTGTGTCGGTTAATACAAACAAACGCGGCGATCTTGCATCTGTCGGACAACCGTTAAAGAGCTATGAAGCAAAAACCGATTCCGAAACCGGCGAACTTTTATTAAAAGGCCCGTCTGTTATGAAAGGCTACCACAACCAGCCCGAATTAACAGCGGAAGTTATTGATCAGGACGGCTGGCTCCATACGGGAGATATTGCAAAAATCACTCCGGACGGCCATATATATATTACCGGCAGAATTAAGAATATGATTGTTCTGTCCGGCGGCAAAAAAGTTTTTCCGGAAGAAGTTGAATCCGTAATAGAAAAAAGCGAATACATTGCGGAAGTATGCGTTTTAGGTGTTTCAAGAACCTTCGGTTCTAAAGACGGAACAGAAGAAATCGTTGCCGTCGTGGTTCCGAAAGATTACTTGTACGAAAAATATGATAATGCTACAATAGAAAAGCTGATACGCGATGATATTAAATTATTATGCCAGCAGCTGACGTTATTCAAACGTCCGACGAATATAGTTATCAAAAAAGACCCTCTTCCGAAAACCACAACACGGAAGATTAAAAGAAAAGAAGTTAAAGAGTTGGTTAATGTATAGAAAGGAAAGTAAAATGAAAAAGATTTTAACACTCGTAATTTTATTGGCAATGGCCGGAACATTCACTCCTGCACTGGCCGGCGGAACAACGGGCCAGCCCGGTGAAGTTTCTGGAAAAAGTGTCGGAGCCGCAGCTTTGTCACTGTTAATATGGCCGGGTATCGGACAGCTTATACTTGACAACCCTGTTGACAAAAACGTAACCCACGCAATATTAGGTTTGACAGTTGTTTTCAGATTCTGGTCAGCATACGATGCTTTTGTAGACCGCAAAGGCGGGGTTTGGCATAACAGAATTTAGTTAAAAAAAATGGCTGAACAAAAGTTCAGCCATTTTTTTATGGTTATTGAATTTATGAAAAATATCTTTTCAAAAGTCCGTCAAAACCTTTGCCGTGGCGGGCTTCATCTTTTGCCATTTCATGAACGGTGTCATGAATTGCATCGTAGCCCAATTCTTTAGCGCGTCTTGCAATTGCAAGTTTGCCTTCGCAGGCACCGTGTTCGGCTTCAGCACGGAGTTCAAGGTTTTTCTTAGTTGAATCTGTTACGACTTCGCCGAGCAATTCGGCAAATTTTGCGGCATGTTCAGCTTCTTCAAAAGCGTATCTTTTATACGCTTCAGCAACTTCCGGATAGCCTTCTCTTTCGGCAACTCTTGCCATTGCAAGATACATGCCGACTTCGGTGCATTCACCGGTAAAGTGTGCTCTCAAGCCTTCCATTACCTCTTTATCTTCTACAACGCCGTCGCCAACCTTGTGTTCGCAAGCGTAAACTTTGTCGCCGCCGCCTACTGCTTTAAATGTTGTTGCACCGCACAAAGGACATTTTTCGGGAGCTTTGTCGGCTTCGGTTGACCAACCGCATACTGTACATACATATTTCATATCTAACCGCCTTTCTTCTTAACATTGTTATTCTAGCATATTAATTCAAATTTGTAAAGTGAGAATTATTCTCATTTTTAATTTTTGTTAAGACTATACCACTACCCTAAAAATCGTCTTCACATTAAACGATAACGCTCACAAAACAATGAAAACTCAACGTTTACGTTGATGTTGTTCGGCTCTCGCTTCGCTCGTGCCTCTGCCCGGACGAAAAAAAAAGACCTCAATACAGAGGTCAAGGTTGGTTATTTTTTAGGTTATATAGTATTATGTCAGTATTTGCATGTTTTTAAATTCTCCTCAAGATTTTATATTGCCTGACGGGTAAAAAAAGTTTACAAAAATTAATATTAAAGATTGTATAATAGAGATATGTGGACAGGGATAAAAAAATGGTTTTTGTCGAAGGTATTACGCAAAAAATATTACCGGACGGGTAAATGCAAAGCCTGCGGCAAATGCTGCACACAAATTTACGTCAAACATTACAAACACGTTGTTCAGGACGAAAAAGAGTTTGAAAAGCTGCAGCTTCTTCATAAATTTTATACATACTTAAAAATAATCGGAAAAGACGAAATCGGTCTGATATTTGAATGCCAAAATCTTGATCCCGTGACGCACAAATGTAAAATCCACAGCCACAGACCCGGAATTTGCAGACGCTACCCTCAGGAGGAGCTTTTTTCAATGGGCGGAGCGCTGTCAGACGACTGCGGGTATAAAATGGAGCCTATAATCCCTTTCAAAGATGTGATTAAAAAAATGTCAAAAAAATTAAACGTAAGGGCGGGTTCTGATAAATTTTAATTCATAGCCCAGAATTTCCCCGATTAATTTTGCTTCTTCATACTTTAAGGTTTTCCTGAGAAGTTTCCGGGAAATATTCGACGTAGTAATCGCATTGCCGCAGTAATGATATGCCTGAAATTCCCTGAGGATGTGCTGCTGTTAAAAAGCGGCACTTGTGGAATGTCACAAATACCGCTTTATTAAAGAACTTATCGTTTTAATTCTACGTTCCGTTTTGTGGTCTGTACGCCCCGGCGGCGCTGAATGATTGAAT